>VGXS01000045.1 GCA_016873225.1 Planctomycetota bacterium
GGGAAATCGTCGCCGGCTTGCTGCTGGGTCCCTCCCTTTTCGGTTGGCTCGCTCCGGCGTGGTCGACCGCCCTGTTCGATCCCCCGGGTCTCGAGGGCGTTCCCAGGGGCCTCATGCCCGTCGTGGTAAAGATCATCAGCCAGCTTGGGTTGATCCTGCTGCTGTTCGTGATCGGCTTGGAATTCGACTTCGGGCATCTCATTCCCTCGGGCCGGGCCACAGCGGCGATTTCCCTTGCGGGCATCGCGTTGCCGATGGCCTTGGGCGCGGCCCTCGCCTGTTTTCTTTATTCCCGGTTGGTCGATGATCCCTCGACGGGACCGGCGTTCGGCAACTTCCAGCTCTTCCTTGCCGTTTCCATGGCGATCACGGCCCTTCCCATTTTGGGACGCCTGCTCGTCGAGTGGGGCGCCTCACGCACGCGCGTCGCCACCATCGCCATTTCCGCCGCCGCCATGGACGACGCCGTGGGCTGGATCCTCCTGGCCACCATCGCGGCGTTCGTCCGTCTCGGGCAGGCTTCCGAGGCCTGGGCCACCGGCGCCCTCATGGCGGCGCTCACGGTGGCATTGCTGTTCGCCATGGTGGCGGTCATCCGTCCGGTCGCGATGCGGCTGGTGCGCGCCAGCCTCGACGCCAATGGCGGCGAGGTCTCCCTGCTGCTGCTGTCGGGCGTCCTCGTTTTCGCGTTCGCCTGCGCGGCGGCCACCAGCCTGATCGGCATTTTCGCGATCTTCGGCGCCTTCCTGGCCGGCGCCATCCTGAGTGGAGAGAACCGCTTGGCCGCGGGCATTCAGTTGCGGATGAGGCAGTTCGTGACGGCGTTTTTCCTGCCGATATTCTTCGCCTACACGGGCACGCGCACCCGCATCGGTTCCATCGCCGACCTCGAGATGGCCGGGCTGACGATCCTCGTGCTGGCGTGCGCGGTGGCCGGCAAATTTGCCGGATGCGGCCTGGCCGCCAGGCTATCCGGGTTTGGCTGGCGGGAGGCCGGTTGCATCGGCGTTCTCATGAACACCCGGGCGCTCATGGAACTCATCGTCATCAATGTGGGCAAGGACTTGGGCGTGGTGCCCGACGAGCTTTTCACGATGCTCGTGATCATGGCGCTGGCCACCACGGTGATGACCACGCCGGGAATCATGTGGCTGGCCCGGGGCACCGAATTCGAGGCGCCGTTGCGCTCCACCGGATGGCTCACGAGTCGTTGACGAAATCCACCGAGGGGAGAGCCGGAACAATGCCCGCCGTGGCGCCCCGCGTGAGCAGTTCCCGAACCGCCGCCCGACCCCGCTCGCCGTAGTCGAGCGTCCAGTGGTTCACATACATGCCGACGAAGCGGTCCGCCAACCCGGTGTCGAGGTCCCGGCCGTAGCGCAAGGCGTATTCCAGGGCCGCGGGGCGGTTTTCGAGCGCGTACTGGATGCTCTGCCTCAGCAGCCTGCTCACGCGGGTGATGACCTCGTTTCCGAGGTCGCGTCTCACCACATTGCCGCCCAGCGGCAGGGGCAGGCCGGTCAGGTTCTGCCACCACACGCCCAGGTCCACCACGAGGTGAAGTCCCTGGTTGGCGAATGTCAGTTGCCCCTCATGGATGATGAGGCCGGCATCCACCCGGCCTGACGCCACTTCGGAGAGGATCTGGTCGAACGGCACCACTGTGAAATTGAACCCTTTGCCCAACAGCAGGCTCAGCGACAGGAACGCGGTGGTGAGGGTTCCGGGAATCGCGATGGTGGCTTTTCGCAATTCGTCGATTGTCATCTTCCGGCGGGCCACCACCATCGGCCCGTATTGGTCGCCCATGCTGCAGCCGGTGGGCAAGAGCGCGTAATCCGCGGCGATGTAGGGATAGGCGTGCAGGCTGACGGCGGTCACCTCCAACTCGCGCCTGCGGGCCCGCTGGTTGAGCGTTTCGATGTCCTGCAGTTCATGCCGGAACTCCAGGTCGCCCGTGGGCAATTTGTCGTGGGCCAGCGCGTAGAACATGAAGGCGTCATCCGGGTCCGGGCTGTGGCCGACCCGTATCAATGTTTTGGCCATGCGACTCATCCTCATTCCTGTTGCGCAATCAACCGCTGCCGAGGCCTGTCCTTCAACCGTCAACGGGCCTGGGCCTGGCAAGGGCACCCATGACGATCCACATGGCCGCAAAGCACATGATGACAAAAACCAATCCCATCACGACCGTCCAATACCGCCGGGAATCGCCCCGGGCCCGATTGGGTTTCTCATCGGCTGGCAGTCGCACCTTGATCCTGCGCCGATGACGCTTCCCGCCATGCCTGGCGGGCCCGGCCGGGGAGGCGTTGCCGTTGGGATTGGCCGGCTCACTCGGTTCAACCATCGTCGTTTCAGGTTCCTGAGGCCGGTTGGATGGGTTCGCCGCGCTTGGGATTGGGGCTTGCAGCCATGTCGAGGCGGAATGGTTGCCTACTTGACTCGCTTGAGGCGAAGCAAAGTCACGCTGTCGGATGTCGCCTCGAACGACTTGGGACGGGTGCCCTTTTCGGAAAGCTTGCTGAAGCACAGGGCCAATTCATCCCCCTTGAGTTCGAAGATTCCCTCCAGCACCACGCTCTTGCCGTCCCTCTCGGTGACGAGGTCGATGGTTCCCGGATTGCCCGCTTTGGCATCGGAAAACGATGCCTTCTCGGTCTTTCCGGGTTCGCTGATGGCGATGGATTTTCCGGAAATGGAGACGGTGATCTTGGCCAGGTGCTCGCTGTCGATTTCCTGTCCGGCGCGTATCGCCTTGGCGGGTTTCCACTGGCCCTCGAAACCGGGCACTCCATCCGACTGGGCCATCAAAAGCGGGATGACTGACGCCACGAGGAAAAACGCCGCGAAGCGAGACAACAATGAAGCCATGGTTCCACTCCCCTGCAAGACACTGATATATTAACAGCATATATGTTGCTGGATCGCCAGCATCCCGGTGGCGGGCGGTTTCGCCCGCGGGGCGGGCGCGCGGGGAGTTGTGGTTGTGGAAGGGCGGCTTGTCCTCCGCGGCATGAGCGGTCCCGTCGCGGGCCGCGTGTGGGAGGTCCGCTCCGTGGCCCGGGTCGGCCGATTCGAAGGCGCCGACATCCATGTCGATGATTCCTCCGTCAGCCGCCTGCACGCCGAATTTCGACTGACGGCCCTGGGATGGCGCCTTGTCGACCTTGGCAGCACCAATGGCACCGTCGTCAATGGCGCCAAGGTCGGGGTGGCCCAGTGGCCGCTTCGCAAACGCGATGTCATCGGCATAGGTGGCGCCACGATCGAGGTGGCGGAACTGAGGGAGGATTCCGACCCGGCGCCTTCGGGTTCCAAGGCATCCGGCCAGGACGAACTCGGGTTGTTCCAGGGGATCAATGTGTGGGTCGAGGCGACCACCCGTTCCGGCCTGCATGCCGCCCTGGTGGATGTGGCCCGGGAACGCGAAAAGCCGGGCGCCGACAATCCGATGCTGATGGCGCTCCTGCAGGCGAGCCGTCACCTGGTGCATCTCGACAGGGAGGAAGACTTTCTCCAAAGCGTGCTCGAGGATGCCGCCGCCACGCTCAGGGCGCAGGGTGGCGCCATCGTGCTCGCCGAGGGTGAGCCACCCCGGCTCAGGCCGAGGCTTCAGGTCGAGCGTCCCGGCGCGCCGGGCAGGCCCCGGGCCTACAGCCAGCACCTGGCCGAGCGCGTCTTTTCCACCGGCCGTTCGGCTCTGTGCCGCACCCTTGGGGAGGATCCCGGGCTTGCGGGCTTGGCCAGCGTCACGGAAGGAAACATGGCCTCGATCCTGTGCGTGCTGCTGCGGACCCCGCGTGGTTCCCTGGGCGTGCTGCATCTCGACCGGGGATCGGGGGAATCGCCGTTCGGGCCCGCCGACCTAGCCTTCGCCGACGCCTTGGCGGCCCAGCTTTCCGCCGGAATCGAGGGTGTCCAACTCGTCCGCGGGCAGAGGGAGGCGTTTTTCGAGACCGTGGCGGTTCTGGGGCAGGTGATCGAGTTGAGGGATGCCTACACCGGCGGCCACACGATGCGGGTGACGGGTTATGCCGTCCGGCTTGGCGAGGCGCTGGGCCTGTCCGCGGCCGACCGCGAAACCCTCCGCCTTGGCGCTCCCCTGCACGACATCGGCAAGATCGGCATCAGCGACGCCATTCTCCGCAAGCAGGGGGCCCTGGACCCCGCCGAGCAGGCGCTCATGAGGAGCCATACCGTGATGGGGGACCAGATTCTCCGTTCGCATCCCGGCCTCGAGAAAGTGGCGCCGATCGCGCGGTCGCACCACGAGCGGCATGACGGGGCCGGGTACCCCGACGGATTGTCGGGCCACCGCGTTCCCCTTTTGGCCCGCGTGGTGGCGGTGGTTGACGCTTTCGACGCCCTCACGACCGACAGGCCTTACCGGACCCGCATGACCGTCGGGGAGGCGATGACTGTCCTGTCGCGGGAGTCGGGCCGCCAGTTCGATCCGGAAATCCTCGGGGCGTTCCTGTCCATGCAGCCGGAAACCTCTGTCAATCCATAACTTGCGCGTTGCCGCGCCCGCCCGAGGCAACCTGTTCCGGTTCCACCGGCCGCAACGGCCGGACGGGTTATTCCCACCTAAGCAACCTCTCCGGCCGATCGCGCGCCACGAGGGGCCAATCGCCGTGCGGAATCCGTGGGGTTGCTGACGAAAAACAGGTCACCCGGACCTGTTCGCGAATGGAGTCGCCTCATGAGTTGGTGCTGGATCGTCGCCTCCTGCCTGATGTCGATGCCATGCGGGCAGGTCTTCATCGAGCCGATCGAGTTCGACATCACCTCCGAACACGGCCTCATGCACCGCGACACCGCGAACCTCGCCGAGCCCGGGGCACGCTGGGATGAGCCGGAGTGGCGCTTCGGCAGGTCGAACATCGTTCCTTTCACGCATGACGGCGGCAAGCAGGCGCGCCTGGCGGGCCGTCTCAAGCTGAAGGTCGAGGGCGTGAAGTCGGGATCCCTGATCCGCATCCGCGGCCTCAGCCATGAACCCGGTTTCAATGTCGCCGGCGAGGTGGTGGTGTCTTCCGGCGAGGACGGTGGTGAAGACGGGGACGACGACGAGGCCGCGGCGAAAAAGCCCGCCGGGCCGGTCACCGTGGTCGCGGAGGTCAAGGCCGGCGAGGGCCTGGGAACCGCCGTCCGGAAAATCAGCCAACCCATCGTCTGGTTCGCCGAGGTGAAGCCGCCCGGAGATGGCAAGGTCTCCAAGCACGACCTCGGCCCCACCTCCCCCCTGGTCGGTTATGTCCTGCGCGGCAGGCCCAAGATGGCCGACCAGAAGCGCGGCACCGTCACGCCCCGCCGGTTGGCCATCGCCGTGGAACGCTACAACAACGCCCTCGCGAACGCCGGGGAAAATCCCACATCCCTGGCCATCGTGGCCGAACTGGTCGGCCGCATGGGCAAGCACTACCTGCCGACCAGGCACTACGAGGAGGAGGATGCCTGGAATGTCCCCGAGACATGGGTGATGAAGGATCCGGGCGCCAGTTGCTTCTCGATCATTTCCTATTCCATCAACCTGCTCAACATGGTGGGGCATGAGGGTGAATACGACATGGTCACCTACACCGCGACGCTGGAGAATCCCACCAAGGCCGTGCTTGGCAGCCTCGGATCGCCCCCGGTTCGCAAGCCGGCCATCGGCGACTACTGGCAACTGTTCCTCGTGGACGACCGCAACACCAAGCTGGGCCAGGCCGGCGGATTGGGAGGCGTCAACTTCTACGAGGCCGTCATGCGATACAAGTTCGGCGGCCGCACCTACTTCATGCCCGGTGGCACCTCGAGGGTGTACACCAACCCCGACGACATCCTGAGGGTGTTCCGCACGATGGCCTGGGCCCGCTACGACAACTGGAAGAAGGAGTGGCGCGTCGTGAGGGTGGTTCACACCTATGTGCGCCCCGGCGAGGGCTCGCCCTATGGCGTGGATGTCTCGGAAGTCTCGTCCCCCAGGCAGGAATGAGTTACGACTGCCCTTGCCGGCCCTTCCAGCGTAGGATGATGCCTCCTGCAGGCGCGCGGCACTGGGAGGCGGCATGGGTCGGCAATTCTTCCTGACGACGGCGATCGACTATCCCAACAGCCGTCCTCACATCGGCACCGCCTTCGAGAAGATCGGCGCCGATGTCCAGGCCCGCTACCGCCACATGGAGGGCTACCAGGTCTTCTTCCTGATGGGCAACGACGAGAACACCGTCAAGGTGGCCCGCCGCGCCCAGGAACTCGGACTTGGCACCCAGGCCTACTGCGACGACATGGCGCGCCAGTTCCGCGAAGTCTGGACGGCGCTCGACATCTCGTTCGACGACTTCATCCAGACCTCCGAGGCGCGGCATCACGCCGGTTGCCGCGCCTTCATCCAGAAGGTCTTCGACGCCGGGCACATCTACAAGTCCGCCTACGAGGGCTGGTACTGCGACGGGTGCGAGGCCTTCAAGACCGAGAAGGAACTCGGTGACGACAAGCTCTGCCCGGCGCACAAGATCCCCGCGGTGCGCCGCAGCGAGGACTGCTACTACTTCGCCCTGTCGAAATTCCGCGACAGGCTCCTGGAGTTCTACGAGGCCCACCCCGACTTCATCCAGCCGGAAAGTCGCCGAAACGAGGTGATGCAGCTTGTCCGGACCGAGCTTTTGGATGTGAACATCACCCGATCGGGGCAGGACTGGGGCATCCGTGTCCCGTTCGACGAGCGGTTCACGATCTATGTGTGGTTCGACGCGCTGCTCAACTACATCACCGCCGCCGGTTACGGCACCGACATGGAGCGCTTCTCCCGGCTCTGGCCGGCCGACCTCCATGTCATCGGCAAGGACATCACCCGCTTCCACTGCGCCCTGTGGCCGGCGATGTGCATGGCCGCGGGGATCGCCCCGCCCAAAAAGGTGTTCGGGCACGGTTTCGTCTACCTGAAGACCGACTCAGGCGAGGCGGTGAAAATCTCGAAGTCGCTGGGCAACGCCGTCGAACCGATGGACCTGGTGACGCGTTTCTCGCCCGAGGCGTTCCGTTATTACTTCATGCGCGAGTGCCCCTTTCCCGGCGACGGCGAGTTCGGGTGGCAGCGGTTCGCCGATGTTTACAACGCCGACCTCGCCAACAACCTGGGCAACCTGTATTCGCGGGTGGTGGGCCTGTTGGGGAAGAATTTTCCCGGCGAGGTTCCCGGCACCGCCGGCCGGGCCGCGGCGCTGCCGGAGGGGCCGTCCACCCGCCCGCAGATGATCGCGCGCTACCGCGAGCACATGGAGGCGCTGCAGTACAGCCAGGCCCTGGCGGGACTCTGGGCCGATGTGCTGGTTCCCGCCAACCAGCATGCCGAGAAAACCGCCCCCTGGTCGCTGGTGAAGAAGGATCCGCCCGCCGCGGCGCTGGTGCTTCACGACCTCGTCGAGGCCTTGCGCGTGGCGTCGATCCTGCTCAAGCCGTTCCTGCCCCGGCTTTCCGGGAAGATCTACGGGGGCTTCAATTTCACGACGCCTTGGGAGAAAGTATCCACGGCGTGCGCCGAGGCGCCCCATGTCCAGCCGGGGCCGCTGGTGGTTGTGGCCGAACTGGAGGGTGGCAAGGTCAAGCCCCTGGTTCCACGGGTCGAGATCGACAAGTCGTGAGCGAACCGGCCCGGCGGCCCGGCCGTAGGAGACAGTAGGGACATGGCGTCCGAGAAAGCCCGCGAAGGCCGGCCGGGAATCTCCGACGAGGAGCTGCTCATGGCTTGCCAGGGCGGCGATCCCGACGCGTTGCCGGAGATCATCAGGCGCCATGAGCGCGGCATCTACTCGTACCTCCGGCGGTACACCCGGGACCCCGTCCTCGCCGAGGATGTCTTCCAAGACACCTTCCTCAAGGTGCACGAGAAGATCGGGCAGTACCAGGAGGGAAGGCCGGCGCGGCCGTGGTTGTACACCATCGCCACGCACCAGGCGGTCGACGCCCTTCGCCGGGCCAAGCGACGCCGGGGCGCCAGCCTTGACGAGTCGCGGGACCGCGCGGGCGGCAGCGAGGGCGCCAGGCTCTCCGACGCCGTTGAATCCCACGAGGAGGCCCCGTCCGAGAGGATGGAGCGCGGCGAGCTCGCCGAGCGCATGCGCGCCGCGGTGGACATGCTCCCCGACCTGTACAGGGAGGTTCTGATCTTGGCGTACTACAATGAAATGAAATATCAGGATATCGGCGAAGTTCTCGGGCTTCCCGTGGGCACTGTCAAGTCGCGCATGCACGCGGCGATGAGCAAGCTCGCCGAGATCCTCAAGGGCGCCACGCCCTCTGGCACCATGCCCGTCCTCAAGCCCAGGCAAGCCGGAGCCAAGTCATGAGCGACAAGGAATGCGACATCGTGGGCCTCGTCGTGGGCTGCATCGACGAGGGCGACAAGGGACGGGCCGCCAAGGCGGTCTCGGAATGCCCCGGCCTCCAGTCCAAGGCTGTTGAACTGCGCGAGGTCCTGGCCCTGCTTCCCCGGGATGGCGACGACGCGGCGCCTCCCGCCGACCTGGCCAGGCGCGCCGTCGAGCGGGTTTCCCGCCAGAACATGCCCGTGATCGCCCGGCCGTCGTCGCCGCCGGGTTCCGGCTGGGCCGAATGGACCCCGCCCTCGTGGAGGCTGGCCGACCTGCTGGTGGGCGGCGGCATCATGGCGCTGGCCGCCATCGTGGCGTTCCCCTCGGTCAACCGCGCCTGGACCACCTACCGCGAGGCCGCCTGCCGCCACACCCTCGGCACCCTCGGGATGTCCCTCAACCGCCACGCCGACCAGGCGGGCGGACGGTACCCCGATCCCGGCGCCAGCGGATATTCCGGATCGTATTTTGTCAGCCTGAGGGAGGGTGGCCTCCTTCCCGAGGGCTTCCGCACCCGTTGCGGCTCGCACGACGGCGCCCGGTACCCCTCCGCCGCCGACATGGAGTCGCTACGCTCGATGGATCCCGCGGAGTTCCGCCGCCAGGCGCGCCGCCTCGGCGGATGCTACGCCTATTCGCTCGGCCATGTCGATTCGCAGGGCAGGCACCGGCCTCCCGAGCGCTCCATGGGCGACTTCACGCCCATTTTGGCCGACAATCCGCCCGAGGCGGGGCCCGGCAACAGCGACAACCACAGGGGGCCGCACCGCCCCAACGGCGGGCAGAATGTCCTGCGCATGGGCGGCGATGTCCGGTTCCAGGCTGAAAGGCATTCCGCCGGCGACGACCTCTACACGAACCGGCACAACCGGGTCGGCGCGGGAATCGACCCGGCCGACTCGGTGCTGGCCCCGGGCGACTCGCGCCCCTGAGCCCCTCCGCCTGATATAACTTCATGGGGCGCGCGGGAAAGCGACGCCCCGCGCCGGCACCAGGGAAGTCCGATCACGATGAAAACCAGCGTGCGCATCGTCGCCGGCACCTTGCGCGGCCGGAAGGTCGAGTGCGTCGTCAACCCCGACCTCAGGCCCACCCCCCAGAGGGCCCGCGAGGCCCTGTTCAGCATCCTGGGCGGGTATCTCGACGGCTACCGGTTCGTCGATGTCTTCGCCGGCACCGGGGTCATCGGCATGGAGGCGCTCAGCAGGGGCGCCACCCGCTGCCTGTTCATCGAGAAGGACCCCAAGCTCGCCATCAACATCGAGCGCCATGTCGCGCGCTTCGGCGTCGGACTGAGGACCGACATCCTGAGGGTCGACGCCTACCGTTGGGCCGAGCAGTTCCTCGCGCCCAAGGAGCCCACCATCGTGTTCATCAGCCCGCCGTTTCCCGACTTCGGGGCCCGGCCGGCCGATTTGGGTTCCATGATCAGGCACCTTTCCGCCGCGCTGGTTCCCGGTTCGATCTTGGTGCTGC
This sequence comes from Planctomycetota bacterium, assembly GCA_016873225.1. Taxonomy (GTDB): domain Bacteria; phylum Planctomycetota; class Planctomycetia; order Gemmatales; family Gemmataceae; genus REEB421. The sequence goes on from VGXS01000045.1 coordinate 9,837, forward strand.
AGGCCGAGGAGCACGACAACCTGCCCGGCATCGCCACGGGCGACGACTGGGACATCCGCGTCTACGGCCGCAACCAGCTTTGGTTCCGGCGTATTCCCCTGCCGGGGGAAGCCGATCACGCCGAAACGGTCGATTCCGAGGAGAAAACCGATGCCTGATTATCCGGAGATTCCGCTGGGCCGCGGCAAGGTCTTCATTCCCATCGGCGACGGCACGGAAATGATGGACACGCTCTATCCCATCTTCCGCCTCCGGGAGGAGGGGTACGAGCCGGTCGTCTCCGGGCCCGAGGCCCGCATGTACAACGGCGTCATGCACGAGATTCCCCCCGGCGAGGGGGTCCGCTGGGACATCACCCGGGAGCAGGCTTCCTACCATGTGCGGGCCACGGTGGCGTTCCGCGACGCCCGGGTGGAGGACTATGCCGGGCTGTTCCTTTCCGGCGGGCGGGCACCCGAGTATTTGCGCTACGACAAGCCGTTGCTCGAGTTCATCCGGGCGTTCTTCGCCACGGGCAAGCCGGTCGCGATGGTCTGCCACGGCGTGGAACTGGCCGCGGCGGCGGGTTGCCTCAAGGGGCGCACCGGCACCACGGTGGCCAAGTGCGAACTCGACATCACCGCCTTCGGCGGCGCCTATATCGACAAGTCCTGCGTGGTGGATGGCAACCTGGTCTCAGGCCGCACCTGGCACGACAACCCGTTCTTCCTGCCGCCGTTCATCCGCCTGCTCAACGCCGCCAACCCGCGTTGACAGGGTGAAAGCGGCAGCGGCCGCTCGACACCACCGTGCGGCCGTTAGCCTTGAACCGGCTGAAACCCGACCAAGTTTCGTATTCAACCACGGCCGCTCCAATCATGTGATAGATTGAATGGGTAATCCTGAAAGGATATACGAGGGGTAATCGGTTCCATCCTGGTCCGCGCCGCATCCTCCGGCGGGCGGCCCAGCCGACCTGGATGATCCATGAATCCGGCGCAAGGGCGGGGAAGCGAACGGGCCGATGCGACGGGCGTGGAAGCGCCCGACGCCTCCGCCACATTGGCATCCAGTCATCCAACCCATGCTGGCGATTCCACCATCCATCGTGGCCCCGGTGCCGACGAATCCATTGCCAGCGAGGCATCGTCCTCCGAAAGCGTCGGGGCGCCGGTCAATTCCGATGGCGCCATCCTTTCCTCCGGCATACGGGTGGAATTTGTGTCCTCCCCCGCCGATGCAACCGGCTCCACCCTGTTTTCCCGTGTTCCGGAAATAACTGCCGTCGAACCGGTGCCTCGGCCGTCGGTTTCGGATCGTACCCTGCCCGAAGTCGGCAACTCCGCCATGGCTTCCCGGCCCTTGCGGCCCGCCGACACCCTCGCCGAAGCGGCCGATTTTCCAACCGGCCCCACGGAGGCCACCCTGCCGGATGGGCCTGGCGGTTCTTCGGATTCGGGATGGGTTCAGGCCAATGACGGGCGCCGGGCCCGTCACGACGCCACTTTGGCGGAAACGGCACCATCCGGGCGAAGCGGGTCCGATTTCACCCTCAAGTCGCTTTCAGCCGACTCCGGCTCGCAAACCCTGCCGACCGACGGCGCGAGAATCCCCGCGCCGCCGCCTGACCGCACCCTGGCCACGGACGATGTGTCGTCAGGCGGCAACGAGGCGACCGGGCGGAGTGATGATTCGGTTCGTTCCGGCCTTGACGACATGCCGTCGGCCCCGACCTTGGCCGACCTTCCCGGTCGGGGTGATTTGGCGGCGCCCACAACGGGAACCATTCCCGATCTTCCGACGCCCCAATCCACGCTGTCGAAAAGTCCCGGGGAGGGCGGCGCCACGGCGGCGACGATGAGATTGCCGGGGGAATTGTCTTCCGCGGGGCGCACGGCGCCTCCCTCGCAATCGGCCGGAACCTCGGACTCCCAGTTCAGCCTTCCCGACTACGAGATCCTTTCCGAACTGGGCCGCGGCGCCATGGGCGTGGTGTACCGGGCTCGCCAGAAGGGCCTCAACCGAATCGTCGCACTCAAGATGATCCTCAGCGGCGGCCTGGCGGGACCCCGGGAGATCGTGAGGTTCATGACCGAGGCGGAGGCCGTCGCCGCCATCGATCACCCGAACATCGTCAGGATCTTCCATGTGGGCTCCCATGCGGGAACCCCCTTCTTCTCGCTGGAGTTCGTCACGGGAGGCTCGCTCGATTCCCGGATCAACAAGACGCCGCAGGATCCCGCCCAGTCGGCCCGGATGGTGTCGCAGGTCGCGAGGGGGATGGCCCATGCCCACAGGCGCGGCATCGTGCACCGCGACCTCAAGCCGGCCAACATCCTCATCGCCCCGCCCGAGGGTGCCGACCCGGCGAAACTGCCGCTGGCGGCATTCACCGCCAAGGTGGGTGACTTCGGGCTGGTCAAGAAGATCGACGACGACTCCGGCCTCACGCGCGAAGGCGCCATCATGGGCACCCCGAGCTACATGGCTCCCGAGCAGGCGCGGGGCCTCAACAACCAGGTCGGCGTGCCGGCGGACATTTACGCCATCGGCGGCATCCTCTACGACCTCCTCACCGGGTCGCCCCCGTTCCGCGGCGCCACGGTCATGAACACCATCCAGCAGGTGATCGGCCGCGAGCCCGTCTCTCCCCGCCAACTGGTGGAAACGATCCCCGCCGACCTGGCGACCATCTGCCTCAAGTGCCTCGAGAAGGATCCTCAAAAACGCTATTCAACGGCCGACGCGCTGGCCGACGACCTTGACGCTTTCCTGGAAAACCGCCCCATTTCGGCGCGGCCGGCGGGCCGGATCGAGAAGGCCTGGAAGTGGTGCCGGCGCAATCCCGGCCCCGCGCTGGCGGTCGGGGCGCTCGCCGCTCTCCTGGTGGCGCTGGCCTCCGCCGGGGGTCTCGCGGCGCTGGCCTACCGTGCCCGGTCCGAGGCCGCGACGGCGCAGGCCGAAAAGGACCAGGCGGAGGCCGAGGCCTCCCGCAAGGCCCGCGAGGATGCCGAAACCATCGCCATATCCGAGGGCAAGGCGCGGGAACTGGCGACGCGCAACCTCGAGCAGGCGAGGAAAAACGCCACCGAGCGCGCCCAAGGCCTGGTGCGTTCGCTCGCCAGCGCCGAACCCGCGGCCATCGGCGAGATTTGGAACCAGCTTGATGCCGTGCTGGCTTCCTCGGACGACGCCGCCAAGGCGGTGGCCAGGGAAGAACTCGAGGCGGCATCGCGTGGCCCCGATCCCAAGGCGGCCCTCCGGGCGATGCTGGCCCTGGCGCCCACCGACCCGCGCCAAGCCGCCGATGCCGCGGCGCGATACGCGCAGTTCGAGGTCCCGTCTCTCGACGCCACGATCGTCCGGATCCCGGGCGCCCTTTCCCTGGGTGACTGCTGGAACAAATTGCTGGCCGGCGGGGGCGAGGGCAGGGGAAGGCTTGTGCTGGCCGCCATGCTTGCCCGGTTTCAGCCCGCTGAAAGCCGTTGGCAACTGGCGGGCCCCTTGGTGGCCGACGAGCTGGTCCGACTCGGGCCCGCCTCCATCGACCTCTGGCTGCCTTCGTTCCTGCCTGTCGCCCGTCATCTGGCGCCCAGCCTGGAAAGGCTCTATTCCGAGTCGATCAGCCCGGGGCCCGACCAGCCGACGGGATTCGAACCGGCGGCCTATCTTGTCAGCCGGATGGTTGAAAGGAACACGCTCAAGGACCCGGCGCTGTTGGCGCGCCTTGTCACGCTCTCGACGCCCTCGCGCTTCCGCGTCATCTGGCCGGTGTTGGGAACCATGCGCGGGGAGGTCGCCGACGCCCTTGAGGCCATGGGGCCCGCCGCCCCGGCGGCCGTCACCACCGACTGGATCTCGAAAGTCGTTCCGGCCCAGGCCGCCGTGCGCATGGCGTCCATCGACAAAACCAACGCCCTTCGCCGGGAAGGCGTCGAGCGCGAGGCCCGGCGCCTGGTGGCCTTGGCGCGCGCCGGCAGGCATGGAGCCCTAGTCAAGGCGCTTGGTTCCGTCACGGAACCCGACCTGAGGTCGATGGTGTTCCGGTATGCCCCGGGATTCAAACTTTCCGTGGCCGATTTGGCCGCGTGGCGCCTGGCGACCCGGGACCCGCTTGAGCGCATGAACCTGCTCCTGGTGATCGGCCAGTTTCCACCCCCGGCCAACCGGGCTGAAGTCGACAGGTGGCTCAAGGAACTGGAAGGCGCCGACCTCCGTCATCCGTCCGCCGGCGTCCATGCCGCCGCCGTCTGGCTTTCCCGCGCCTGGCTGGGTCGTGAGCCGCCTGTTGTGCAACCCGACGCTTCCATCAGCCTGCCACCAGGGCACCCCGGCTGGATCATCGACCGTTGGGTCGGCGCGATGACCGTGGTTCCGGCGGGGCAAAGTTTCGACATGGGGGCCGCTCCCTACGACAAGAGCCGTTCGGTGGAGGGCCGAATCGACCTGGAAGCGAGGCACGCGGCCGGCAATTCCCGCCGCTTTGCGATCGCCCAGGAGGAGATCACGGTCAGGCGGTTCCGCGAGTTGTTTCCCGAGCACAAGGTGGTGGGTTTGGCGGTGGACGCTTCCGACGACCATCCCGTCAACGCCGTCTCGTGGCTCGACGCCGTGGCGTACTGCCAGGGATTGTCCCGCCGGGCCGGGCTGATACCGGTGTATCCCCCCACCGATGGCATCGACTTCAGGGATCGGCTTTCCAAGGGCCTGAGGATGGCCCCGGCAATGCTGGGCGCCACGGGCTACCGGCTTCCCACGGAGCTGGAATGGGAAATGGCGGCGCGGGGGGGAATCACCACGCCTTTCCCGTGCGGCCGCGATGACGCCCACCTGGGCCTCTTTGCCAACACCTCCGCCAACAGCGGCGGGCGCCCCAAGCCGGCGGGACGATTGCTGCCGGGCGCCTGGGGCCTGTTCGACGCCTGCGGCAACGCGGCGGAGTGGACCATGACGGAGTTGCTGCCTTACGAGGGTCTCAGGCAGGGCATTGTGGTGGAACGGCCCTATGCCGATGTCGCTCCCGAGGTGGGTGCGCAAACCTTCATGGTGATACGGGGTGGTTCCATGGCGAACAATGCCCTGCAATCGCGATTTTCCAGCCGCTTGGCGGTGAAGCCCGACACCCGCGCGGTTTCGATTGGTTTCCGTGTCTGCCGCACCTGGCCGGATTGAACCGTTTCTGGCTCACCGGCGCGATTATTGAGCTGATTGATTGGGTAATGTGGGCCAGATCTTTCAGGCAAAAAGAAAAAAAGTGGACAGTTCAAACTAAGTGAGTATCCTTATATATGTGTTCTGGATCGTCTGCACAATTTGAGCATGCCCAAGTTTTTGGCAAAGTCACGAGGAGTTTTACGAATGTCCCGCCGAACCTGGTTTTCTCTCTTCCGCACCCTTTTCGGGGGCATCTCCTCCAACCAATCCAAGCAAGCCCTCCGGCCCAATCTGGTGCTGGAGCGCTTGGAAGACCGGGCTGTGCCGGCGTCAGTCGTTTACAACGACACCAGTTTTTTGCTTACCATCCAGCTCGACATGGCCGACGAGTCGATCACCCTCACCGCCCAAGGTGATGGAAATTATGTTTTCACTTCAAACAACAACTTTACAGGTGATGGTGTGCCCGGCTTAACGGGTCTTAATACCAAGACGCTAACCATTACCAACCAGCTTGTCCTGACCAATGTCTCCATCGACAACGCGGTCACCGGAACATCGGTTGTTTTTGGGACAAGCACAGGATCCTATGACGACAACTTTTCTATTATATTTGAAATTGCCGGCGATATCAAGTTCACCAGTGACACGACATTCGATAACGCAGAAAACAATAACCTTGTCGCCATGACCACAGGCGGTGGTGTAATAACCCAAACGGAGGGAACGCTGGTTGTCAGTGGTTCTTCCACCTTTGAAGCTATAGCAAACATCACCCTTGACAATGCCAACAACGACTTCAAGGGCGTCGTCAGCTTCAAGGGTGGAACCGTTGAGATCACTGACAAGAACACCCTGACACTGGGAACTTTCGCCTCCGAAGACCTCACCGCCACCTCCACCGGCATGCTCAACCTCGGGCAAGGCTCCGTCGGAGGCACTCTCACGGCCAACAGCAACGGCGGAAACATCACCCAAGCCGGACCTCTCTCCATCGAGACCGGCACCGGCGGCATCCTCTCCTCCATCAACGCCGGCGCTGGAAACATCACCCTCGCCAACGGATCCAACAACTTCACGGGCACCGTTAGCCTCACGGGTGGAACCGTTCAGATCACTGGCATCAACGAGACCACGCTCGGCACGCTGGCCATCGGGCAAGACCTCACGGTGAACTCCCTCGGCAGCCTCAACCTCGGGCAAGGCTCCGTCGGCGGCACTCTCACCGCCAACAGCATCAACAACAACATCACCCAGGCCGGACCTCTCTCCATCACCGGCACCTCCGCCATCAACGCCGGCGCTGGAAACATCACCCTTACCGACTCCAACAACTTCACGGGTGCTGTGACGCTGACGGGCGGCGTGACGCAGGTCACCGACGCGAACGCGCTCACCGTGATCCTCGCGACCACAGGAGACGCCACCCTGATCGCCGGTGGCAACCTCACGGCCAGTGGATCGGTCTCAGGCGCCGGGAGCGACCTCACCACAACCACCACCAACGGCGGTACCACAACCTTCGGCGCCACCACCGTCGAGGTCAATCTCTCCGTCACCAGCGCCGGTGCCGTCAGCCAGACCGGCGCGCTGAGCGTGACGGGAGCCGCCACCTTTGGTGCCGGTTCGGGCAACAACATCACGCTCGACACCGACTCCAACGCCTTTTCCACGGTGACCGTCACCAGCGGCGGCAATGTCTCGCTGGCCGAAACCGGCGGCTTCACCATCGGCGGCATCTCGGGCATCGGCGCGGGCAACATCGGGATAGAGTCTTCTGGCATTGTTGCCGCCTCCGGCGCGATCACCACCACGGGCACCATCACCCTGAACGGGCTGGCCACGACTTCCTCCATTGACATCGCCGACGGCTCGGGCGATGTGCAATACGCTTCATCCGTGTTCACCAACCTCACCGACGGGGCCAGCCAGATCGTCGTGGGCAGCCTCACCCAAACCGGCACGGTGACCGTGGGGGGCGCTGTCAGCTTCAGCGACCCGGCGGTGATCTGCTCGGCCGGCGCGGGCGGATCCATCACCGTCATCGAAAACATCACCGGCACGGACAACGCCTCGATCACCCTGAGCGCGTCCAGCACCATCCTCCTCAATGCCTTCATTATCACCGCGGGCCAGCCGATCGTGCTTGACAACGGTTCCGGAGGCGCCACCTCGGTGGTGCTCACTTCCTTTGCGGCCCTCAACACCACCAATTTTGGAGATGTTACCTCGGGCGCGGCCATCACCATCACTGGCACGGTTGACAGTGATGATCCCTTCCGCATCCTGTCCGTCGACGCGGGCTCCAGCGGCCTGATTTCGGTAACGGGCGCGGTCGGCGGCGGCTTCGCCCTCGCCAGCCTCACCATCACCAACTCGGGCGGCACCACCTTCCAGTCTTCCGTCGACGCCTTCACCGTCACCATCACCGACACAGCGGATACCAAAACTGTCGCCTTCCAGGGCAACCTCTCCGTCGTCACCGCGCTCACCGTGTCGGGGTCGGCCGGCGACAACTACAATGTGAGCATCACCGGATCCTCGAACTCCATCGTCGGCACCACATCCTTCAACAACGCCGGCACCGTCACCATTGGCGACGGCTCCAGCGACTCCACCACCTTCGTCGGCGGCGTGACCGCCACGGCGCCCTCCGCCATCAACATCGCCGGCACCGTGGCCGCCACGATCGGTGCCAGCACCATCACGCTGGGTGACGCGAACACCGCCGTCTCCGTGACCGCCAGCGCCACTGTCGGCGGGGCCGCCACCGGCCTCATCGACCTCGGCGACGCCACCATCGCCGACGGAGCCACCCTCACCGTCGGCACGGGCATCGCCAACGCCATCAACCTCGAAGCCGTCACCGGTGTCGCGGGCGGATCCGCCTCCAACCTCACCATCAACACCACTGGCGCCGTCGCCGTCTCGGGCGCCGTGGGCACCGACATCGGCACCCTCAACATCCCTGACTCGGGCGGCACCACCTTCCAGTCTTCCGTCGACGCCGCCGTCGTCATCATCACCGACACAGCGGATACCAAAACTGTCGCCTTCCAGGGCAACCTCTCCGTCGGCACCGCGCTCACCATCACCGACTCGGGCGGCACCACCTACAATGTGAGCATCACCGGATCCTCGAACTCCATCGCCGGCACCACATCCTTCAACAACGCCGGCACCGTCACCATTGGCGACGGCTCCAGCGACTCCACCACCTTCACCGCCGGCGTGACCGCCACGGCGCCCTCCGCCATCAACATCGCCGGCACCGTGGCCGCCACGACCGGTGCCAGCACCATCACGCTGGGTGACGCGAACACCGCCGTCTCCGTGACCGCCAGCGCCACCGTCGGCGGGGCCGCCACCGGCCTCATCGACCTCGGCGACGCCACCATCGCCGACGGAGCCACCCTCACCGTCGGCACGGGCATCGCCAACGCCATCAACCTCGAAGCCGTCACCGGTGTCGCGGGCGGATCCGCCTCCAACCTCACCATCAACACCACTGGCGCCGTCGCCGTCTCGGGCGCCGTGGGCACCGACATCGGCACCCTCAACATCCCTGACTCGGGCGGCACCACCTTCCAGTCTTCCGTCGACGCCGCCGTCGTCATCATCACCGACACAGCGGATACCAAAACTGTCGCCTTCCAGGGCAACCTCTCCGTCGGCACCGCGCTCACCATCACCGACTCGGGCGGCACCACCTACAATGTGAGCATCACCGGATCCTCGAACTCCATCGCCGGCACCACATCCTTCAACAACGCCGGCACCGTCACCATTGGCGACGGCTCCAGCGACTCCACCACCTTCGCCGCCGGCGTGACCGCCACCAACCCCAGCCAGGTGAACCTGGCTGGCACCACATCGACCCTCGACAGCGCCATTTCGCTGGGCGATTCCGACACGCCGGTAACCCTGGCTCAGGACACCACGCTCTCCGCCGGCAACGCCACCATCACCCTGGGCGGAACCGTCGATGGAGCCAATTCCCTCACGGTCAACACTTCCGGCGCCACCACCTTCTCCGCGGCGGTCGGCGGCGGCACCGCCCTCGCCAGCCTCACCACCAACGCCGGCGGAACCACCAGCCTGAAGAATGTGACGACCAGCGGAGCCCAGAATTACGGCGACGATGTCACGCTTGATGGCACCTATGCGACCACCAACAACGCCTTTAGCGTAAGCGGAACAACAACTCTTGCGGGAGGCACCACCGTTTCCACCGGCAGTGGCACCGTCGGGTTCACCGGCATCGTCGATGGAGCCAATTCCCTCACGGTCAACACTTCCGGCGCCACCACTTTCTCCGCGGCGGTCGGCGGCGGTACCGCGCTCACCAGCATCACCACCGACGCCGGCGGCACCCTCGCCATCAATGGCGGATCGGTCAAGACCGTGGGAAACCAGACCTATGGCGATACCTCCGTCACCCTTGGCACCGCGCTGACGCTGACCACCACTAACAACGGAAGCATCACCTTCACGGGCGCCGTGAACGCTGTCGGCCATTTGGTGACATTCAATGCCAATGGCACCGGATCGGTGGAAGCCAAGAATACCGGCAACGATTTTGGCACGGTAACGATCACGGGAGCGGCGACGCAGATCACGGACACCAATGCGTTGACGGTGTCGCTGACAACCACGGGCAGCACGGTTCTTTCCGCCGGCGGCAACCTGGTGGCCAGCGGTTCGGTCTCAGGCTCCGGCAGCAACCTGACCACGACAACCACGGGCACCGGCACGACGAGCTTCGGCGCCACCACCGTGGGCCAGAACCTGTCGGTGACGAGTGTCGGCGCGGTGAGCCAGACCGGCGCGCTGGGCGTGACGGGAACCGCCAGCTTCGCTGCCGGCACAAGCAACATCACGCTCGACACCGACTCCAACGCCTTTTCCACGGTGACCGTCACCAGCGGCGCCAATGTCTCGCTGGCCGAAACCGGCGGCTTCACCATCGGCGGCATCTCGGGCATCGGCGCGGGCAACATCGGGATAGAGTCTTCTGGCACGGTTGCCGCCTCCGGCGCGATCACCACCAATGGCACCATCACCCTGAACGGGCTGGCCACGACTTCCTCCATTGGCATCGCCGGCGGCGCGGGCGATGTGCAATACGCTTCATCCGTGTTCACCAACCTCACCGACGGGGCCAGCCAGATCGTCGTGGGCAGCCTCACCCAAACCGGCACGGTGATCGTGGGGGGCGCTGTCAGCTTCAGCGACCCGGCGGTGATCTGCTCGGCCGGCGCGGGCGGATCCATCACCGTCAACGAAAACATCTCCGGCACGGACAACGCCTCGATCACCCTCAGCGCCTCGCCAACCACCATCCTCCTCAATCACGACATCACCACCGCGGGCCAGCCGATCTTGCTTGACAACGGTTTCGGAGGCGCCACCTCGGTGGTGCTTGGCGCCAATGTCACCCTTTCCTCCGGTGCCGGCGCGATCGATGTGAATGGCACGGTTGACGGCGCCTTCTCCTTGACGCTCAACTCCACCAATTCCACAACCCTGGCGGGGGCCGTGGGCGGCGCCACGCCGCTCACCAGCATCACCACCGACGCGGGCGGCACCCTCGCCATCAATACCGGATCGGTCAAGACCGTGGGAAACCAGACCTATGGCGATACCTCCGTCACCCTTGGCACCGCGCTGACGCTGACCACCACTAACAACGGAAGCATCACCTTCACGGGCGCCGTGAACGCTGTCGGCAATTTGGTGACATTCAATGCCAATGGCACCGGATCGGTGGAAGCCAAGAATACCGGCAACGATTTTGGCACGGTAACGATCACGGGAGCCAGCGATGCGTCCCTGGCGGATGCCAACGCGTTTGATTTCGGTACGAGTTTCGTAGCGAATGATCTTTCGCTGGTGGCGGTTGACGCCGTGACCCAGTCGGGGCAGATCACGGTGAATGGCCTCGCGGCATTCCAGACCAATTCCAATGCGAACATCACTTTCAACAACGCAGCCAACGCGTTTACCACGGCGGCTTTCGCCGGAAAGACCGTTCTGGTCACCAACTCCCGTAACATCAGCCTGGCGGGAATCGGCAGCGGGAAAGATTACGACGGAAATACGGTCACTCCGTCAAGCCTAGATGAGGTGGCCACCCTGGTTACCGGCGACCTGACCCTCAAGCTGGGTTCCAGCGTGCTCCGTTCAGCCGATACCGTTTTCAGCGCGGGCACCGGTGTCAGTTTCGTCCCGTTCCGTGTGCAGGGCACCCTGGCCATTTACTCCACGGGGCAGGCATCGGTCATGGTGACGGAAGGTTCCCGCGCCGGCGGCGTGGTGTTCGATGGTCGTCCGCTGGATGCGAACGGAAATGTCCAGTTGGAAGCCGATCCGACCGGCCTTCTCCTTTACGATCTCGACAATTTCCTGCCACTGGTGCCTGACAACAGGAATGCCAACAGCCAGGGCAGAATCATCGTGATTGGCCAAAGCCTGAACTTCGACAACGGATCCGTGGTGTTGACTCCGTCCAAAATCACCACCTCCAACGATACCTTGTCCGTTGGCGCGCCCACGCTTGTTCCCGGGATGAAAGTCAACCTGACAACAAGTCAATCCAAATTCACCCAAGCCTCGGCGAAAACAAGTAACCAGAAATTCGTGTTCAATAATCCCACGGCCTTCTCAGCCAATAACCTCACCATCGGTTCCGTGAACCCCGGGAAGACGGCGGTGGTGCTCAACCAGGGTTCCAAGGCATTCGATTTCAAGGGTGCCGCCAATTACACCAATCCGCCCGCCACTCCCTTGATTACACTCGCCTTCCAGCAGACACTTCTCCGGGTGAAGGCGGTTGATTCCGGCAGCGGGGACACGCTTTTCATCCTTGACAACCGGATCAGCAAGAACCTCGTCACTGCGGGGACCACCTTCCAGATCACCAACGAGGGCAATCCGAGCGCCAATGCCCTGCCAACCGAACTGCAGGGACTCACGGACCAATCCTTCACGATCCAGATCCCGAATTCACCCGAGAACAGCGGTGACACCTTCGAGACCTTCTTCCTGATCGATTCAAGCCAGGCCAAGGTGTCCGTGACAAATAATTTCAATATCCAAAATGTGCTTCTTTACAGCACCGGGCCCGGCGCGAACAACCGTTCCGTGGCGGCAGGGCCCGTTGGCAAGCCGGCGGGCGGCCAAGCCGGTTCCAGCGCCATGGGGCGGTCGGGCCTGCGTGCCCCGGGAGATATCCAGAGGTTTGATGTCGAGAACAGAAGTGTATCTTCATTATTTGTCATCAGCGGCCAGAATGTCGACTCCCTCGACCTTTCCGTGGGCAATGCGATCGCGTTCATCAACGGGCCCGCTCCCGGAGTCGGTTCCGACCAGTATTCCCAGACGATTGTCAATGGCGACGTGAAGCTGGGTGGATCCTTGTCGCTCGTCATCAACAATGCCGATTTTGACCCGGAATTAACCCGTACCTTCACCATCATTGACAACCAGGGCAACAATCCCGTGAGCGGAGTGTTCGACGGGGTTCCCGAACGGGGGATCGTCTTTGCCGGTAGCCAGGCATTCACCATCACCTACAAGGGTGGTGATGGCAATGATGTTGTCCTGATTGCCTGCAACGATGTTCCCGAAGCCACGGGCGCCATTGTTTCACGACCGTTCGCCGATAACCTGCTGCCTGGAAATGTCATTAGCACCATTGGCAACGCCGTGCAGTTCACAAGCCCGGCGGGCGTCTCGCGGCAAATCCTTCCCTTCCTCAACACGGGCTACAAGGGCAACCTTTCCGCCAGTGGCGTCGACCGAACAGGCGATGGCGTCACCGATGCCATCGCCGTGGGTGTCGCCTCCGCCAATCGCAAAACGACATTAAGGGTGATTGATGCCGAGAACGGACGCGTTGCCTACACGCTCACCCCGTTCGGCCCGAACTTCCGCGGCGGCATGCGCGTCTCCGCCGGCATCGCCGATGTCGATGGGGAAATCCAGTCCGTCATCGTCGTGGGCGCCGGACCCGGTTCCACACCGAGGGTCAAGGTGTTCGACAGTGTGAACGGGCAAATGCTGAAATCCTTCAACGTCTTTGGAGCAGGCTACCGCGGAGGCGTCACCGTTTCCATCTCCACCGCCAATGTCAATGATCCGGCAACCACGGGCCGACTGGTTGTTTCAAGCCTCGTCAATCCTGTCGTCAAGGTGTTTGATCTCGCCTCGGGCGGTCTGGGTGGGGCGCGATTGGTTACCAGCTTCAATCCATTCGGAAACCGCGTTGTTTCGATGGTCAATCCGAGCATCCAGATCGGCAACCTCGATGACGACCTCACCACCCTGGAAATCATCGTGGGGGCCGGATTCGGCAGGAACAGCGTGCAGGTGTTCGATGCCTCCAACGGCACAAGGCTGGGTGGGATCAACCCGTTCCCGCCCGCCTACCGGGGTGGCATGCGGGTCGGACTGGCCGATGTCGACCGGGATGGAATTCTCGACATCGTGATGGCCTCATCCTTCGCCCCATCTCCCGCCCCGAACCTGACAGGTTTCGCCTCGGCGATCTACATGCTCCAGATAAACGGCAACAACGATTACCTGTTCTCGAGCATCCGTGGGGCTGGTGACGATTTCTTCAATCTGTTCACCCAAAGCCAGGCGACGGGCGATTTCTTCCTTGGCATTAACCCGGCACTCAACCGCCTGCCCGGTTCGACCCGCTGATCCGCCGATCCAGCGGGAATTCGCCGTCAAGATCCCGGGTGAAAGCCCGGGATCCCATCGTGGAACAGTTCGCACTGGGGCTTTCACGATCATTGCCAATACGACAGCCTTCGCGTCGGTGACATAACGGGCCGGAAGCGTCGGCGGCAATATATTTTTGGCTCATGCTCGCAATGAAAAAGCCTATTGGCAAGAGGCTTGAAGGATGCTTCAATTAACTGGCCTGTTCTAATCCCCGGCACCGGGCACTATTCCGTTGGGCTTTCCATGTTCCTGAAGCCTCAAACGGCGCGGGTGATGGCTGAACTTGCGTCAGATTGTTGAATGTCTGTGAGGGGCGAGTCGATCAAGGAACAAATACATGAGCCATAACAAAAACGAAAGAGCCCCGAACGCAGGCGCGTAGCGCCGGAGTGAGCGGGTCGATTCCGGATCCAAACCCGCTCATTCCGCCTTCGACTGTGTTCGGGGCTCTATTGGTTTTAATCAACGCACATGTGTGTTTGTTCTGTCAGCGTCAACAATCCAACTCATCTATTTGAATCCGGCTCCAAGTGCCCTGAACAGAGTAAGAAGTTTCGTTGAATTTCTAAAAAAGATCTTAAATTGTGAAGTCTTATCAGATTGATGCTGCCTTGCCGGTCTGGATTTTGCCCAGGGTGCGTTTGCTGTCACGCCTTGTGGGAATCCATGAGCATGCCGCCAGGGCGGTGGAAACCATCACGGCGAGCGCGGCATCGGTCCAGTTCCGCGGGGGAGTGGGTTCCAATTCCTCCATGGATGGCGATTCGGGCGTCCGCCGGGGCGCGGTCGGTGCCCCCGTGGCCGCGATGTCATCCCCGGCGCTTGGCAGACGGCTTGCCGCGGCGGGGGGAATGATGGCAGGGGTGCCGGTCTCAGTCGGTTGGGGCGCGTTCCATTCGGAAATGGCATCCGCAAGCCAGGCGACCGCGCGCCACAGAGCCGGTGAGTCGGGCGGGCCTTGCCTCGCGAAGATCGCCAGTTGGTCGATCGCGCCGGTGGCGATGATGTCGAGCGCCGCGCCCTGCAGGATTTCCTGCTCGGAGATGACGGGCCGCGCATCGGGTCGGGCCGATCCGACGGGCACGCCGGGAGCCTCGGGCCGGGCCGGTGGCAGTTCGGGTTCGGGAAGGGTGGCCAGCGGTTCTCCCGACGGACCCAAAGCCACCACCAGCACCACGCGCAAAAAAGCCGGATCGTTGAGGGCAATGGAAACCTGCTTTTCCATGGTCGTGGTCGCCAAGGGTTGTGCCGGTGGAGCGGGGGGAAGTGAGAATTGCAGGTCGAGCGAGAAAGATGCCTTGCTCGTGGCCCCCTCCGACTGCGCCGAAGCCCCGCCTTTTCCGGAGTTTGGGAAAAAATCGTAGGCGACATCGGCTTCGACAGGCAAGGACTCCACCGCGCCATCCTTGGAGCGCGCGATGACAAGGCCGTTCCTACGCACCTCAAATTCGAGACCCTTGGCGGCAATCGAGGCATCCGAAAAAAGTTTTGTTGAATTGACGGAGATCAGGCCGTTGCCAAAGCGATTAAAGAATGTGCCGAATGGCGTTGTTTCCTGAAGTATCGGGCCTTGACTCAGGAATCTCCCGGGACCGGTCGGGTTGAAGTTGCCGGCGGAGGACCCTGCCGTTTCCAACAAGATCCTGTATTTGCCGGTCTGGTTGGCCGAGGGGGCCTCTCCGTTGGCGGAGACGGATATGTAATAGAATTTTCCCTCGACCAGGTCCAACTGGTCGAAGTTCGGCCTTGGGCCAGCCACAAAGATATTGCCACACATCCTTTCTCCGCGCTCGTCGAGTACCACGGCCTCGAACGCCAGCGCGTTGTTCCTTGCCGGATCGTTTTCAGGGATGATGTTGAGCGTGAAGGTACCGCTTTTGGGCGCCTGAAACCGGAAGACATCGACATTTCCCGGCCGGGCGGAGTCGCCGGCGAAGTCGATCTGGCCCCGAATGGTTCCCCTTGATCCTTCCGAAAGGGGAACGAATGTGATTTCGGGAGCCTTGCTGGCATCTTGGTTGTCTTGGGAGGGAAGAAGCGCGCCGCTGGCCAGTGGGAGCACCGATAGCATGCCGGTTCCAATGAAGCCGCGTTTTCCGCGGCATTCAATGAGCAAGGACGCTCCGCCCTTGAGGTTCAGCCTTACGGTCGAGTCGCGGTTGCGTGCGGGATGGTCCGGGTCGAACACCGCTGAATTGTCGTCAAACCCGGCGATGAAAGGAACTATTTGGGGCGATGGGGAACCGTCGCCTGGCACACCGCGGACAACAATGAATGTGTCCAGCAGGTTGGGGTCGTCGCTCCGGAAGGAAATCTCCACATCGCCGTCACGCGGCATCACGAACGGCACCAGCGGCCTGTGCCCGGGTGACTTGATCTCGATCGGGACGGTTTGGCCCAGCAGGATGGGATTCGGCTGGTCATGAACAAGCTTGGCTTCGATGGAAAAACCGCCCGAATTGACACTGGATGCGGAACTTCTGGCCAGAAGCAGGTATTCTTTTCCCGCTTCCAGGGCGTACCTGGCGGGCCAGAATCCGGGCAGCGGAGAAACGGAAACTCCGTCGGACGACACAAGGGAGGTTTGTGCCAGCGGACTGGAAACAGCAATCTCATAGGGGCCTGAAATAGCCGGAGTGAAACGGAACGCATCCGATTCATTCACCGACGCCTTGCCCGACTCGGACCACTGATTCGTTCCGGTGTTGAGAAGGAATTTTCCCTTTTGCCGGATGTCGATGATGAACTCGGCATTGGCTGTAAGGGTTGAGTTCGGTTTGGGAGTTGCCGTGGTTTGAATCCGGTAGGTTTCACCCTTGCGAAGAATGAACTGCTGGATGACACCTTTCACCGGTTCGCCTGAAACCGGCTGGCCCGACGCGTCCGTGATGATGACGGGGGAGAGCGAGAATGGGAATGGGTTAAGGCGAGCCCTATTGACCTGGTAAAGGTTGGTTTCAGCGGGCGTGAAATCAAAGGTTTTGGTTGTCACGGCGAGTTGATCAAGGCCGGCCTTGGCCAAGTGCCTGCCGGCGCCCACGGGCAGGAATGCCTGCGAAAGGTTTCCGGAAATGGTCGCGTTGTTGGCGGTGATTTTGTCGGCCTCAAGTCTCTTAAACTGGATACCAACCTTGAAGTCGCGCACCAGTCCCCTTGCTTCGGCGCCCGAAGGGACAAAGTCCACGATCACGAGGGTCAGCTTGGTCGCTTCTCCCTCAGAATAATCGATCTG
Source organism: Planctomycetota bacterium (assembly GCA_016873225.1). Lineage (GTDB taxonomy): Bacteria > Planctomycetota > Planctomycetia > Gemmatales > Gemmataceae > REEB421. The sequence continues at coordinate 26,935 of VGXS01000045.1, forward strand.
GTCATTGTCAGATTTGGTGAATCGGTATCTGAAACCACTGGTGATTTCAACACCCGGGGGTGTGGCGGCATCGGCATCCAGGACGATGTTTTGCAGGCCGTTGGAAACGCCGCCAAAATCCGATTCACCCGGTTGACGGAACAATCTTTCCACCCTGGCGCCGTTTTGGGTCGGCACCAGGACAAACGCGACCAGTTGCTGCGGGCTGGGATGATCGAGCGTCAATTGGAAATCCATGTCCTCGAATTGAGCGCTCTTGTTGCTCCGGATGATTTCGGAAGCAATCGTGTCGGTGGGATTTGCCATGAGCGAGAGGGGAATGTCGATGAAAGTCGTGGCGCGTGGTCCACCCGCAAGCATCAATTCGTCCAATAGTAAATCCGATTCGTTGATTCCATTGTCAATTACAAGTTTGCCAACCCTGAAAGAACTCTTAAGAAATTCCTCTATCTGACCTATTTGTTGCCTGTTGTTTGCGGAAACAAATCGGGCATCTCCTCCCGCGGGGTCTTGGATCGGGATGCCGCCCGTGGATTCGTATGCCGGGGCGCTTAGCCGTGCCGCATCAAACGAAGGAATCCTGCCCTTGGCGTCGAACCACAGCCTGGCCGAGAAATCTTCAGCAGGATTCGGAACGGGAGGGATTGGGCCGAAAATCGCCGCCGGCATGCACCGCTCTTCCAGCACCTCCAAGCCTAGCAAGGAGGCGCGTGCTTGCCGGTTTGGAACCTTGGAGGCCATTGGATTCACCAAAACACTATCAAGCCTACTCTTTGCAATACAATGCTAGCACAGAAAAGGTTCGGCGCCAATGGTCTGAGTCGAAACATTTCAAATGTATTTTTGCTTTTTCCTAAGCTTGAAAGCAGCCATATCCCTTCCAATTGATGACGCCCTCCCTTGTTCTTCGGTTACCATCGGGAAGATCCCCACCGGAGCGGCTGCCATGTTCCGACTTGGTTTCAATTTGATTATGGCCTCATTTGTGATGCTGCCGGCCTGCGACCCGCATTTCGTCTCCGAACCTGTTCAACAAACACAACCCGTGTCGTTCGAGTGCCGGTGGACCGACGCGCCTCCGGTGATCGATGGCGACGGTGCCGACGCGGCCTGGAAATCCGCCGCGGTGATCGACTCGTTCCACCTGCCCTGGCTGGGGCCCAAGGCGAGGCCGGCGCGCCATGCCACCCGCGCCCGCCTGCTGTGGGACCGCGAACACCTTTACTTCCTCGCCGAGATGGACGACCCGTCCATCGTCTCCTCCATCACCGAGCACGACGGCGCCCTGTGGACCAACGACGCGTTCGAGATGTTCCTCAGGCCCGACGCCTCCAAGGCCGGCTACTACGAGTTCCAGGTGGCTCCCAACGGCACCCGGTTCGACGCGTTTTATCCCCGCTACGGCATGGACATGCTCGCGAAGGGGCCCAAGGACGGCGCGTTCGGCTGGCAGGCCGTGGCCAAGCCCCGGGGCGCCGGCAAGCCGCCCGGCTGGACCGTCGAGGCTCGCCTCCCCTGGACCGACTTCCTGCGCACCGGCGGCCGGCCCGTGGC
>VGXS01000046.1 GCA_016873225.1 Planctomycetota bacterium
CCCCGACCCTGAGGCAGTGATGGCCATGATGCGCAGCTTTTTATGCGGAATACCTTTGTGCCTGGCACTTATTTCGAATGCCCGCGCGGAATTGGGCAACCAACTGAATGTCGGTGAACGGGTTCTTCGACTCAACGGCTCGGGGGTTCGAACCAAAACCTTCGTCCAGGTTTACGAGGCTGGCCTTTACCTGCTGAAGCCAGCCACCGACGCGCAAACGGTGTTGGACTCGGACGAACCGATGGCCGTACGCATCAAGGTTACCTCGGGGCTCGTCAGCCGGGCATCGCTTGTCTCGTCGCTCAAGGACGGCCTGGCCCAGGCCAACAGGGGAAAACCCGAAGGTTTCGCGCGCGAAACCATGCAACTGCAGAACCTATTGCAAGAAGAGATCAAAAAGAATGACATCTACGATTTTGTGTATGTGCCAAGCGAGGGGCTCAATGTTTTGAGGAACGGGAAATCTTTGGGAGTGGTTCCGGGTCTGGAGTTCAAGAAGGCGTTCTTTGGGATTTGGCTTTCTGATTACCCGGTGGATAGGGATCTTCGGAAACGAATGCTGTCCGGCAGGGCGACCGCAGATTGAACTCATTGGGACAGGCCTCAATCACAAACCAATCGGGGATTGGATGCGCGGCATTTTCACCCTGATGTGTTGGGCCATTCTGATTACGGGGCAAAACCTTGGCCAAGACCTGCCCCGTGACGCGGAACAGCCTGTGCCGCTGGAAGGGTTTGGTAACCAGTCATCACCGACTTTAGTGGCCCCATTTGGCACCGTTGACGAACCACCGGCACCGATTGTCGGTATCGCCCGAACTGATGGTGGTTTTTCCAGCCGGGGCGGATTTGGTGGCCCAGGCTCGGGTGATCCCGGGTACCGGGCCACTTGGTATCCGATCAGTTCCATCTCAAACTCATCCACACCTTCCGACCTTGGACTGGTACGCCAAAACATCTCGGCGGCTTATCCCATCTGGCGGAGGGACGGCGACACAGTCTTGATGACAGCCGGCGTGCGCAACACGCTGTTTTCCACGGATGCCATGCTGCCAGACACCCGGCAACCGTTTCCCGAGCAGTTGTGGAATATCAACACGGGCCTGATGCACATCCACAAGTTCGATAACGGCTGGACAACCGGTCTCAAGGCGACCTTTGGCTCAGCAAGCGACAAGCCGTTCATCAACATCAATGTGATGAATGTCACCTTTTTCGGGTTTCTGCAAAAACCTGCAGGGAATGATCGCGACTCTTGGCTTTTTTCGCTGTTCTATTCCCCGGTTGGCAATGTCGAATTCCCTATCCCTGGCATCGCCTACCTTTGGAAGCCCTCGGATAACCTCGAAGCAACCATTGGCATTCCCTTTTCCGTGAAATGGAAACCATCGGAGGAGCTGGCGCTTTCGGTCTCGTACATTCCGGTCACGAATGTCAACGCCCGGGTGAGCTATTTTCCTGGTAAAGGCTTGGAATTTTATGGCGGGTTTGAATGGCTGAACGAGGCCTATTTCCTGGCCGATCGCACGGTGCTGCAAGACCGTTTCCTGGGCTTCGAGATGCAGTTGATCACCGGGCTTCGCTGGGAGCTCGCACCCCGTGCGGTTTTGGACATCAATGCCGGATACGCCTTCAACCGTTACTACGGAATAGGGCAAAGCCAATTTGCCGACCTTCAAGACCAGGTTGATGTGAGCCCCGGTGCATTCATGGGCGCGGGGCTGCTTTTCAAGTTTTGAACCAGCCCGGTCTCGGATTTTGTCGTGCGGAGAATGGATGAACGCGAGCCTTTAGAACACTCCTGAAGCATAAGGGAGGCTGCGTGGGATGGCGTTTTGTTTGCCGCGGTTGCTGCCTTTGCTGCGAATGACCGATATGGTTTGAGTAAGGGGGCGAAATGATGTCATCTGTTCTTGGCGATATTCCGGAAACCATTACCCCAACCCCCGATGAAACGATTCTTGCCCAAGAAAGCGTTCGGCGGCTCGCCCGCTTTGCCGTGGGCGCAAGAAACAAACCTCTTCAAGTGCGCATAGAGCCTGAAGGCGCGCCAGATGAGACTGTTTCCATCCCTGCCTCAGCCTTTCATCTGCTCAACGACATTCTCATGCAGATGGCAAAAGGAAATGCTGTGACCCTGATACCAGTCCATGCCGAACTGACCACTCAGCAGGCCGCCGATATTTTGAATGTTTCGCGCCCATTCCTCATCGAGCAGTTGGAGAAGAGCCTCTTCCGTTCCGCAAGGTTGGTACCCATCGCCGCATTCTTTTCAAGGATGTGATGGACTACAAGGAGTCCATGGATCGCAACCGGACTATCCGCATCGTGTGATTCAAGGCATTTATGTGTCGGCGCCTCCTTGCCGCCTTTTTCGGGCCTCATTGTTGAGGTGCCGGATCGCCACCAGCTTGGCCAGGAGCGATGCCAGCCTGTTGACCGCCGCCTCATGGGCCATCCGGGCCGACGGGTTGTCTGGTTGGTGTTTCTTCCGCATGGAACCTTCTCCCGTGTTGAGGAATCGCTTGAGTTGCCTGCCGAGCACGCCCAGCATGGCGATAATGAGTTGGCCAAGGTGTTTCCGGTGCCGCTTGACGAGGATGTAGCGCCAAAGGTACGGGCAACTGTCATAGCAGAGGAAAAACTGCACGCGCTTGGCGCGGCGAATCCGCCATGGTTTTCCTTCGCCCGCCTTGGGCTCCCATGAAGTGAGCACACCCAAGCCCAGCGGGGCGTAAATCGCAGAGCGCATCACCAACGGGGGCAGGGCCGTGCCATTGGCGTGCGCGCGAGGAATGGTGGCGATCACCGGCCCAACCAGCATGGTCCGCACTAAAAATCCGGATTTTGCAATCCGGGCAGCTATCCGGTTGGTTTCGTGGATCTGCTGCTCTGCCTGCTCGATGACATGGAATATCTTGGGAAATGAATCGTGGGGAGACGGAGTATCCCCGTCCCCGTTTTCAGGGTTCATCGAAATCTCCTGGGTGATCGTGAAAAGGAATCGAGTGGAAGCTGTTTATGAATCCGATTCGGGCAGGGATCGCCCGGTGGCTTCCAGGAACTGGTTCATGTGCCTTGCAACCCGCCGCATGATCTCCTCCTGGATCATGGGCGGAAGCGTGGAGTAGGGGACAAACGAGGCATGGCTGGCGGCTTGCCTGATCCCCCAATCGGTCGGGGATGGCAAAGGATCAAGGATCTCGAGATAACCGACGGCGCCAACGCCCCCCGGGCGATATCCTTGTCCGTCTCTGCCTCCAACGGCTCGGTGGCGTCGGTCGCCCCGCGGCCTTTGCGGCGGGTGACCTCGTCCCAGGCCGCGCCGACCTTGCCGTCCTCGAAGTCGTCGTGGAACAGCACGGCCTTCTCGCGGCCGATGCCGACATCCTTCGGGTACTTCGCGGCCAGCCCCTTGTTCTGGGCGTGAGCCGTGTTTGCCAGAAGAACAAGTAGACCAAGGATGGAAGCAAGCTTTTGAAAATTGTTAAATATTGGCATGTGTACATTGTCAATTATGCGGTCAATTTCGATTTTGCGGCATAGCGGAATGACTCCCGCACTTGACGATCCTCAAGCTCGATCTGTTCAGGAGCCGACATCTTGGTCAGTCTGGGCAGCGGCTGCGGGACCGCTTGCTTGCGAACCATGGCGAGCGTTCGAGCAAGATCACGCCCCGGTACGCGTTCCAGAGTGGCCCAGTACTTGTCCTGCAGACAGGGAATGAGGAGCGGATCGCGAGTGATCATCTCAAGTTGAAAACGCACTTTGGGGTTGGCCTTACGGATCGCCTTCACGATACCGGGGAGGTCGAGGGAACCTTGGCCCAGTGGGACCTCGGCCATGCGGAAACCTTCGGGAGCCTCTTCAAAAGCGATATCTTTCAGATGAACCGTGCGAGTGTGCGTGGCCAACGCGGTGACTGTTGCGAAGGGATCTTCGAGAAGAGCCAAGTTGTTCCCGGTGTCCAGACAGATGCCGACCCATTCGCTCGAAACGGCCTTGATTAGCTGTGTCAACTCGTCGATCCGGAAATCCTTATGGTTCTCAACGGCGAGTTGAACTTTGTGCCGGGCCGCGACTGGCTCCGCCTCTTTGAGGGCGGTTGCAGCCTGCTTCGCAAAAGCCGGGTAATCCTCAGCGCGCTGGAATACCTCATAGCGGCGGCCACCCAGCATCACCATACGCATGACGGCAGCCCCGCAGGCCTGAGCTGTCTTCAGTTCCGAGTCAAATCGCTCGCGGTCGCTCGCGGTATCTTTGTGAGGAGCGACGATCCCCTCGATCGCCATCTCCCGCTTCTCGGCCAGTCGGCGAATCGCAAGGCAGTCCTTCTCATCACGAATACCGAGCGCGAGTTGGACCGCGTTCGCCCCTCGTTCGTGGGCAAATGACAAGAAGTTCGCCGGCTGCGCGAACTCCGTTTTCGCGTCGCTTCTTGCTCGAATGCCGTAGGAGTACAGCAGTAGGCCGATGTTACTTCTCGGAGCTGGCTGGTCGGCATGCGTGACTAGGGAAGTGCCGACGATGCCAGCCGCACTACTGGCCAGGAAGGTCCGTCGATTCATGTTCCACCTTTAACCAGTTGTTAGTTCAATGCCGAGGGCACGCAGTTCGCGATCCCACGGAGCCCGATACGGACGCAACAACAATTTCACCGCGTCAGCATCATTCGGAATTGTTTGTAGTTTGTTGTCCCAACGCAGGGACCGCCCCAGACGGAGCGACTGATTCGCCAGATGGCACGCGACCGCTGTTCGTTGGGCACTGGCCAGATCACTGATCGGCGTCTTCCGCGTGCGGATGCAATCGAGGAAATTCGCGGCATGTTCCCGGTACTGAGTCGCCGAGTCACCGGTTTTGTCTTCGAGGGACTCGGTACGTGATTTGGGGTCGGCGGTCACGGCCACGGCACGGGGTCCGTCGGCGGGGTGGCCTTCTTTGATTCCGGGAATCATGTTGGCCGGGAGGATGTCCGGATCGGCCCACACCTTGAACCCGCGTCGGTCGATGGCCAGCGTACCTTTGGTGCCGTGGAAGCGAAGCCCGAACCCCGATGGTTCCCCGCGGGCCGCCTCACGCATGACGAACGCGGCGGTGAACTTCCCACAGTCGAAGATCGCGTCCTGGGTATCGGGAGTTTCGCCATTGTCGCGCAGGGCGAATCGACCGCCGATCGAGGTCACGTTGCGGAGTTGATCCAAACCGAGGTACCAGTCGACGATGTCCAGATGATGAGCGCCCAGGTTGGTCATCTGCCCGCCGGAGTAGTCCCAGAACCAGCGGAAGTGGTACAGCCCGCGATTGGGGTTGTACTTGCGGAGTGGAGCGGGGCCGAGCCAGGAATCGTAGTCCATACCCGCAGGTGGTTCGCCATCAGCCGGATTGCCGAACCCCGGGCTGATATTACGTATCGCATCCATGCGAACCGAAGTGATCGTGCCGAGGTGGCCGCTCCGAATCAACTCTCGGGCCTTATGATAATGCAACCCGGAGCGCTGTTGCGTGCCCACCTGGACGACGCGTTTGGTGCGTGCGGCGACTTTCTCCAGCCATTCCCCCTCGCGGACGAACAGCGTCAACGGCTTCTCGACATAGACATCCTTCCCCGCGGCACACGCCATCATCCCCATCAAAGCGTGCCAGTGGTCCGGCGTTGCGACAATTACCGCCTGGGCCTCCTTGTTGTCCAGAACCTTGCGGAAGTCCTGATAGGCCTTGGCACCGCCACCGACTGCCGTGATGCCCTGGTCGGCTCTTTTGCGGTGGCAATCGGCGACCGCCACGATTTGGCATTCGGCGATCTTGGAGAAAGTCGCCGCATGCGTCTTCCCGATCAGGCCATAACCGATCAGGCCGACGCCTACACGCTCATTGGCTCCAAGCACCCGCGAGTAAGACACCGCCGTCAACACACTGGCCGAGGTGGTGTGCAGGAATGATCGTCGATCGGTCGTGATGCTCATCGCAGCAATTCCCAGATTGACTACGGGCCGAATCATCCCTCATTTCTTTTTCCGGAACTCATCGATGGCAGCGTTCAAGGGAGCGGCGAGTTCAGGCGGTGCCTGCTTGGCGAGGTTCATCGCCACGAAGATGTGCCGCTTCGGCATGTCGGCCACCGGGGTCGTGATGATTTTCGCCTGTGGATGATCCGCCTTTAGCTTGTCCAAGTCCGCTTGCGATGCCAGGCACATGGTGAGGTTGATCTCCGTGAGCTTGCCCTTGAACGGAGCGAGCAGCGCAAACCCGTTGTTATAGGTCACATAACACTCTCCGAGACCGACTCGCGTCAGGTTTGGAATCTTGGCGATCGCCCCGAACGCCTTCTCGGTGACGCGAGAACTCCCCATCTCGCTGATGGAAAAATGCGTCAGCCCTTTGTGCCCGGCGAAGTAGGCGATGCCCGCTTCGCTCACCTGTGAATGACCAACTCCGAAGCTCCGCAATGTGTTAATCTTCGCGCACTGCTCCATGCCCTTGTCGGAAAAGCTGAGCCCGATCTTGATGTCCGCCAGCTTCGACTTCACGAGTGCATCAAATCCGCTGCCGTCGAACTCCGGGATGCGTGGGTCCTTGCCGACGAACCCATTGTGATCCATGCGGATAATACGCAGCTCCGGTAGACCCTTGAACAAGCGCAATGTGTTGTTGCGCAGCCACGGACCGTTGCCCGTGATCGCGAGCACATGGCCAGCCTTGTCGTGCGTCACCGTGAACGCGCGAGCCTCCTGGCCCACGGTCTGAATCGTCACTGAGCCGATGTCTTCCTTCGGCACGCCGAGGCTGACGAGCGTCTCCGCAGCTCCTCGGGCCGAGAACCCCGGCTTGGGAGCCAGCGCGACCTCGACGCCCTCCGTGGTGGCGATGGCCTGGATGATCTTCGCTTCCTCCGGCTTCAACGGCAGCTTCAAGTCGGCTGCCTGAAGGAGCGACGGGAAGGAGAGGAGACTGAGGGCAAGCGCGAGTGTGGATGTCAGTTTTTCCATGGGAGTCTTCGGGTCCTTTGTGCGGCTTGGTGTCAGGAGACGTTCGTTCCACACAGCGGACCGTGCGGAACACTTTTGAATCACATCAACTCCAGTCCCTTCAGCGTACCGGTCGAGGTTCCGAAGGATTTGTCCATAATACCGAGTTGGTTCAACACGCTGACGAACAGGTTACACAGCGGCGTGGACCCGGGATCGAAGGCAAGGTGCCGGCCGTGCTTGAAGTGGCCTCCGGCCAGGAGCACGGGCAGGTCTTTATTGCTGTGGCTGTTGCCGCTGCCAAGGTTCGACGTCACGACGATCGTCGTGCGATCCAGCAGTGTCGAGTCGCCTTCCTTGGTGTTCTTCAGGCTAGTGAGCAGCGTCTTCAACTCGTCGAAGAAGGCCCGTTCGACTCGTTTCAGTTGGGTGATGTTGCCTTCGTCCTGACCGTGGTGCGAGAGGGCGTGGTAGCCGATGGTCACGCCGGGCACGGCGACGGCGTCCTGGCGAACGTAGCCAAACGTGATGACGCGGGTGCTGTCGGTTTTGAAGGCCAGGTAGGTCAGGTCGCAGACGCAACGCAGGTTGGTGATGATCTCGTCCGGGGCGAAGGGGGCCGGCGGTTTGGTGTTCACCTTGGGCTTGGGTAGATGCAACCATTCTTCGGATTTCACGAGCCGTTTCTCGGTGGCGCGGACCGACTCGAAGTATTCCTCGAGCTTTTGCTGGTCGCGTTTGGAGAGCCGAGGCTGCATGTCGCGCGATTCATCCATCACGTGGTCGAGAATGCTTTTGCCGCGGCCGACCTCGGCGAGGACCTTGGCTTTGTTGGCGGTGCCGTCCTCGGCAAAGAGCTTGGCAAACGCGTCACCGACACTCCTTTCCGCCGGCACCATGCTGCCGCCGTCGGTCCAGCCAAAGTCATTGGCCCCGGCACTGAGCGCGAGCGAGTCGAACCGCGTGTGCTGGCCGACCTGGGCGGCGACGTACTGGTCGAGCGAGCGGCGGTTTCGTTCGGCCGAGGGCACGCCAGTGAAGATGCGGGGCTGTGCGCCGTGACCGCCGCTGACACCCGGATGTTCGAGAGCGGAGACGATAGTGAAGCGATCGCGGAAGTCGGCCAGCGGGGCTAGATACTCCGGGAGTTGATAGTCGGTTCCGGATTTCTTCGGGACGAAGGAGTCGCGGAAGATGCCCAGCGGCAGACAGATGAGCAGCAGCCGGCGTGGCTCTTTTCCAGCCTCGGCGGCGTGGGCGATGCCACCGAGCGATTCGAGCCAGGGGAGGCTGAGCGCGACGCCAGCTCCACACAGGAAGTTGCGGCGGGTCGAGAGAGCGGGTGAAAAGTTCATGGTGGCACCTGTTGATGGATTATGGGTTGGTGAACACGGGGCTGGCGATGATGTCGAGCACAAGCGACTTCATGCCGGATTTCTTTTCGTTGATTTTGGCTGCAATCGTCTTGAGTGATTGGCGGTCGGCGAAGCCGGGCGCACGGCCGAGGGCGAAGGTGGCAAGTTGGTGCGTCAGATTTTGCGTGACCTGATCTTCTCGCTTCTTCAGCAAATCGCGGAACTCCTGAAAGCTGTTGAATCGCCCCACGCCCGACCATTCATCGGCGGGGTCGACTGCGGGACCGTCGGAGAGTTTGGGGCGAGCGCCTGGCTTGGGCTCAACAAGGACACGGTAGCGTTCCCGCCAGCCGCCAGTGACGTCGAAGTTTTCCAGCGCGAAGCCGAGTGGGTCGATCTTCCTGTGACACGAGGCACAACTGGCAATCGTGCGATGCTTCGCGAGTTGCTGCTTGATGGTGGTTGCACCACGAATATCCGGTTCGATGGCCGGAACATCGGGCGGCGGTGGCGGTGCGGGGGTGCCGAGAAACTTCTCCAACACCCAGGTGCCCCGCATCACCGGCGAGGTAACCGTTCCATTCGAGGTGATCGCATGAATGCTGGCGTGGGTCAGCAACCCGCCCCGCACCGTCTTCGACTTGTCCAGACTCACGCGACGGAAGTCCGGCCCGGCCACGCCCTCAATCTTGTAGTGCCGTGCGAGGCGTTCATTGAGCATGGTCCAGTCGGAATCGATGAGATTGCCGAGCGGCAGGTCGCGCCGGAACATTTCCACGATGAAATGTTCCGTCTCACCACGCATGGCGGCTTCCAGTTCGAGCTCGTATTCGGGGTAGAGATCGGAGTTCGCCTTCATCACGCCGACTTCACGCACACGCAGCCACTGGCCCGTGAAGTCTTTGAGAAAGCGCCCGCTGCGGTCATCCGCCAGCATGCGCTCGGCCTGGGCGCGGCGCTTGGTGGGGTCGAGCAGGCTGCCATCGGCCGCGGCTTTCAGCAGTTCGTCATCCGGCGTGGAACGCCAGAGAAAATACGACATCCTCGATGCAATGGCGAAGGCGTCGGGACCGTTCGGCGGCTCCTGGTGATAGAGAAAACGCGGCGAGATGAGCATCGCAGCCAGGATGCTCCGCAGTGCCTCGTCCGGCGTCATTGTCTTCGCACACTTCTCGTACAGACTGCGATACTTCGCCACTGCGGCGGCATCCACCGGGCGGCGGAAGAGTCTCGGCGCCAAGTGCGCGGCTATGGCCGCGGCCTTCTCCGGCGTGGGTTGCGCAGGGTCCATGTCGCCGAACAGCGTGCGATGCCCCTTCGGCGGCCAGGTCTCGTAGATCGGGCCCTCGATGCTGAACGAGCGGATGGCGATGAAGGGCCCCGGCTGGTCGATCGGTGTGCGGTTTTGCGAGTGGGGCGCACCGTCCAGCAACCTGAACTGAACCCGGTTGTTGGGCTCCAGGTAGTAGGTCGCCTCCACCTCACGCGGCTTGTCGTCGGTGAAGGTGAAGACGGTTTCCGCCTTGGGAGTGGCATCTGCGCCGAACAAGCCGGCGCTGAACTTCAATCGCACGGGCTTGCCGTCATTCTTGAGCGCGTAGGCCACGGCCTTCACGCGATACCAGCCGGGGGTCCGCACGCCGAAAACCCAACTGGTTATGGGCTCGCCGCTGAAGTACTCTTGCACGGTCATCACGGCGTCGAGTTCCGGGCCGTCGGACGCCTTGGGCGGCCGCAACTCGCCCTGATCCCGCACTGGAAATCGGTAGCCGTAGGAGTCCGGGTTTTCCTTGACCTTCGCATCCATCTTGCGGGTGTTCTCCTTCTCGAAAGGCGTCAGCTTCTCGAAGTTCGCCAGCCGGTTGGCGAGGTTTTTTTTAGCTAACTCGATGGCCCGGCGATTGCCGTCGTGGAGCGTGAAGGTTTTACGCACCGTCTCGGGCCGCTTGGAGGGCGCGATTGCGCGAGCCAGGATGAAGTCGGCCGCCTTCATATACTCCTGCATTTGTGCCGAGGAAAGCATGAGTGCCGCGCCGTTGTTGTCGTAGCCGTGTTCGCGCAAGTCTTCGGGGAACCCTGCCGCGAAGTTGCCATGCACGTCAAAGAGGTCCGCGATGGTGTTCTCGTATTCCAGGCGGTTGAGCCGCCGCAGCACGACCTCGCCGCCCGTGCCCTTCAGCGCCGAGGCGGCGCGGGAGATTTCGCTTTGAACCCATGCGGTGACTTTCTCGACTTCCGCGGGCGTTGGCTGCTTCGCTTTCTTTGGCGGCATTTCGCCGAGTTGCAGATTGTCGAGCACCAGTTGCCAGTTCTCGGCATCCGCGGCGTTCGCCGAGAGCTTCAACTGATCGACGCGAAAGTCCCCTTTCGGCTTGACCGCGCCATGACACGCGACACAGTACTGATTGAGAAACGCAACAACTTGCTGATCGACTTTCTTTGCGAATGCAGGAGCGGAGGGGGCCGGATCCGCGCCGGGCAGCAGAGTGAGCATCAAGAGGGCCGCGTGCATATCTGTGCTCCTACTTCTTGGCAGGTTGCATCTGTTCGACGATTTTCTCATAGGGCACCACGCCCACACGTTTGGCCCACGTGTCGTACCGTTGGGCCATGGACTTCACTCGCGCTGGTTCTTGCCTGGCGAGGTTCGTGGTTTCGCCGGGATCGGTATCGACTCGATACAACTCCCATTCGCCGGAACGGGGGCCGCTTGATGCGATGTCGCCATCCGCGGCGGCCGGGCCATATCCCCGTACCAGTTTCCAGTTCCCCTGCCGAACCGCGGCGTTACCCATCCGCTCCCAACAGAGGACCCGTTGAACTGGAAGGGCTTTTGCATCCCGGATCGCGGGTAGGAGACTGACCCCTTCCAGAGGCAGCACCTCGACCTCGTTGAACTTCTTGGGATGCTTGGCGCCGGCGGCATCCAGACAGGTCGGGAAAATGTCCATGATGTGCGCGGAATCGCCGACGATTTGGCCATGGCGATTCTTGGGAATGCCCTTGGGCCAGTGGGCGATCAGCGGTGATGCAATGCCGCCGTCATGCACCCAGACCTTGAACTTGCGGAACGGCGTGTTGCTGACTTGCCCCCAGAGCGGACCGCGAACCGTGTCCGAGCCGTTGTCACTCAGAAACAGAATCAGCGTGTTGTCGAACTGACCGGCCTTCCGCAGTTGGTCCACGATGCGGGCGATGTTCTGATCGACGCGATCCACCATCGCCGCGTAGGTGCGCATCCAGCGGTCGCGTGTCTCCTTCTTGGCTTGTTGGGCCTCTTCGGTCACCGTCGGATCGAGTTCCGGCAATTTGGCATCTTTGGGAACGAGGCCGAGTTCCTTCAACCGCTTGAAACGGCACTCGCGAATGGCCTTGGGGCCGTCCTTGTAAGTCTCGGCATACTTCTCGATATCCGCCGCATGGGCTTGGATGGGCCAATGCGGAGCGGTGAAGGCGAGATAGCCGAACCACGGCTTGGACCCGTCGGCGTCCGCTAAGAATTTCAGCAGATGATCGGTGAATGTGTCCGTGGAGTAGAAGTTCGGGGGAAGTTGCTCGACCTTCTTCCCATCCTGCACGAAGAGCGAGATGGGGCCTTTCTGTTGCCAGGAACGATAGCCGGTGAAATGCTCGCAGGCGCCGCCGATCAGAGCGAAACTGCGATCGAAGCCGCGAGCATTCGGCCAGTTCTCGGGCGAGCGTCCGAGGTGCCATTTCCCCGCCATGAAAGTTTGGTAGCCTGCCGTCTGCAACGCTTCTGGCAACGTGACGATCCCGCGTGTTTTGAATCCGAGATAGGCAGGCGACCCGATCCGTTTCCAAAACTCATTCTCGGCTCCCTGTTCGTTCATGTCGCCCATGCCTGCCTGATGCGGTGTGAGTCCACTCATCAACGACGCACGGGACGGGCAGCACTGGGCACAATTGAAAAATCGAGCCATTCTCACGCCATTCGCAGCCAGGGTGTCGAGCGTGGGTGTTCGAATCTCCCCGCCGTAACAGCCGATGTCGGAATAGCCCATGTCATCGACCATGATGACGAGGATGTTCGGGCGCGATTCCGCACCGTTCACCACCGGAACACAGCAACACAGGAGGAACACCGCTCGGAGGAAGTGCATTGTGAATCTCACTTTCCGCTCGGAGGTTGGAATGGCGTGACGAATTGGCCTCGAAGGGGCTTCGCCGATTGGACTGGTCCCAACCGGCTGTGGAACTCGTACAGGTCGGCGCGATAGAGCGTGCGTTCCCACCACAGGGGAATTTCAGTTTCCAACAGCCCCACCGCGATGACCTCCAAAGCGGGTGAGCCGACGGAAGCGTTCAGATGCTCCGCTTCCTCAGGCGTCAGCAGCACGGCTCGCACGGTTTCGTCTGCCCCCGCGATGGAGAGTTGATGAGTTTGGGTCCACGCCTGATACAGCGAACCCTCGGCCTGTGAACGAGTCAGTTTCGGACAGTGTGAAGCAACAACGAAGCGATGTTCGAGAATCACCGGAATTCCATCAACGGCTCGCACCCGATCCAGTTCCCAGAGCAGATCGGATTCGGTGACTTGGAGCCGTTCGGCAATTCGCGGTTCCACTTCGCGGGCCTTGAGCTTGCCGAAAGTCAGTAACAAAGTGCTTGGGGTTTTTCCAGCCGCCCGAGCTTTTTCGGTGAAACTCACCAGCGAGCGGAGGTCGTAGGAGATCGCGGGTTGGCGAACGAACGTGCCGATACCCTTGCGGAATTCGAGAAGCCCCTCGGAAACGAGGCTGGCAAGAGCCTTGTTCGCAGTCGCACGGCTTACGGAAAATCGCTGAACTATCTCGCGTTCCGTGAGAAACTGCTGCCCAAACGTGTACTCCCGGCCAACCAGCAGGCGCAATCGCTGATTGAGTTGCTGATAGACGGGGTCACGGACAATCTCTGGGTCCATTGTGTTTCTCAAGAGTGACTCGAAATTCGATGGTCGGGCCCGAGTCGGGAGAGCGGCCATGACATCGCGTGGCTTAGCCACTTTAGCATTTCGGCGTGCACCGGTCAACCGTGCATATCGCAGGTTGCCGGTTCGGCCAGTGCGAGGCAAGACGAACGCTCGATTGTTTGCCTATGTTATCTCGGGCCAGACTTGGCCCAGACTGAGCCAACGACAGTTCCGCATCCGCCGTGCTCCTCGCTCCCAACCGTGAGTGTTGGCTGCGCGGAGCAAAACCAGGAGAGACTATAACCCGAACGCGGGAACATGCGAGAGACACCGAGAGTTCTTTCCAACCGTCGGAGTTGGTGCTCCTGGGCATGTCCCCACTCGCGACTCAAGAGAGACGACGGCAGAGACAACCGCGACGTAACCCCTTACCAGTTCTCGCGGAAGAACGCGGATCAAAGAGAACAGGGGCTCACGACCTGACGTGAACCCCTGGGTCGAAAAGTTGCTTGGAAGGTTTGGTCAGTACACCCGACAGGATTCGAACCTGTAACCTTCGGCTCCGGAGGCCGACGCTCTATCCAGTTGAGCTACGGGTGCTTATTGACTAAATCACTATATCCCGTCGGTTTCGCGATTGCCACGGTTCCCCGATTGATGAGGAACTGAAGACAGGGGAGCGGAAAAACCGATACATCTTCACATGGGCCTGAGCGGCGCATGAGGAGATTGCGCAAATGCTGGATGAGGAAATTGAATCCGTCAGCGCCGCCGAACTGGAGATGCTCAAAGAGCAACTCGTTCGAGCCCAGCGCCTGAGCAGCGTTGGCACCCTCGCGAGCAGCGTGGCCCATGAATTCAACAACATTCTCACCACCATCCTGAATTACGCCAAGATGGCGCAGAAACCCACGGCATCCGAAGCCACCAAGACACAGGCGCTCGACCGCATCGTCCAAGCCTCCCATCGAGCGGCCGCGCTTATCTCGGGAATGATGGGTATGGCCCGGCCAGGCACCCAGAAAAGACAAATGACCGATTTAGCCAAACTGGTCGAGGAAGTCCTTCTTCTTGCAGAAAAGGACCTTAGCAAGCATCGCGTGCGCCTGGAAAAGAAACTTGCGCCCGTCTCGGCTCCCGTCATCGCGGCCCAGATTCAGCAGGTGTTGCTCAACCTGGTCATCAACGCTCGGCAAGCCATGTCGGATGGCGGAACCCTCAAGGTCGAAACCCGCGAAAATCCTTCCCTTGGGATCGCTGAAATCAGGGTTTCGGATACGGGTTGTGGTATTTCCCCGGAGGGGCTCTGCCAGATATTTGAACCTTTTTACACCACCAAGACACCCGATTCCGATGGACGCGGCGGCAACGGGTTGGGGTTAAGCGTGTGCCGTCAAATCATCGAGAGCCACTTCGGGCGCATTAGGGTGGAAAGCGCCCTTGGACAGGGTTCGATATTCACACTCAAGCTGCCCCTTCGCGAGGAATCATCGAACCGTGCGGCCTGACTGTGTCGTGCCGCCGGTCTCTGCCTTGCTCGAGCGCTTGGAATCCAAGAAAAGAAATCAAAACGGCTGACGGGCTGTTCCGCCCTGAAGCGATCGCCTCGACAGCCTGCCGAGCAGCAGTTGCTCCATCTCGATATCGCGGCCCAAGGGTATCCAGTTCTGATCGTAGACATTCGGATCGAGGATTTCGTATTCCCTGTCAACCGTGGAACTGTTCCTGAACGCCGCGGCGGCCCCGCTTGTTCTCGATGGGGTCGGCAGGTCTTCCAGTTCCTTGTAAACCTTGAGATCCACGAAAAATCCACCATCCTCCGCGGCGTTGATGGCCAGAACCGCACGGTGACGGATCGACTGGAATGTGGCCATGATCCGTTCGTAGCCGCTGGTGCTTCCCGCTTGCCAAGGCTGGAAAAAACCGGGTGCTATGCGGGGGTAGGATTCAATCCTTCCGTCGTAGCGGTTGGCATAGGCGATATCAAACACTTCATCGAGCACATCGAGGGCCCCTTCAAACACGAGGCCGTAGCTTTGCGGGCCAACCGGCAGGAAGAGAGGATTGCCATGCGCGAGGTTTTCCGGCCCGATGATCGGCTTGGCCGTCGGATTTCCCGCTTCCTTCTGCCAAGGACCGGCGACACACCCCGTTGCCAAAACCAATGGGAGGACAAACCAGCGCCGTTTTCCCACAATCGCCATGATGATGGCCCCTGATACCAAGCGAAAGATCCGCTACTGGAGGCCATGCCAGAAGGGATAATCGGGGTCAAGGCCGGGCGCGCATCCAGGCGATGGTGTCCGTCAGGCCGTCACGGAGTGAAACAGCTGGCTGGTAGCCAAGCACCTGTTTCGCCCGGCTGATGTTCGCGCAGGAATGCCTGATGTCACCTTGGCGCGCGGGGCCGAATCCCGGGCTAGGCTTGATCCCGAGGATATCACCCAGCGAGGCCAAAAGTTCAAGGAGGGTTGTCGCGCGTCCCGTTCCGATGTTGCACACGGCGCCGCTGGCTTCCTTCGCTTCTCCCGCCGCGACAAGTGCGGAAACAACATCCGAGACATGGACAAAATCACGGGTTTGCAAGCCATCGCCAAGAATGGTGGGTTGTTGGCCTGCCAAGAGAGCGTTCGCGAACAGCGCGATGACGCCCGAATACGGACTGTCGGGCCGCTGGCGCGGGCCAAAGACATTGAAAAACCGGAGGCGCACGGTTTCCAGGCCGTGCGTTTGTTCCAAGGCCATGAGGTGCAACTCGCCGGCCAGTTTCGCGGCCGCGTATGTGGACCGGGGGGAAAGCGGATCCTCCTCCGATTGCACCGAGCTTTTGGGAATGCCGTAGGCGCTGGCGCTTGCCGCGTACACGACCCTTCGAACGCCCGCCCGCCTGGCGGTGTCACCAACCACGAGGGCCGAGGTTCCGCATGCGGCATGGCTTAGGAGCGGGTTGTCGATTCCCGCTTGCACCGAGGCGATGGCGGCCAGGTGGTAAACGACATCGGCCCCGGAAACAGTTTCGGCGACGGCGTCGGGATCGGCCGCGTCGCCTTCCACGAGGCGAACGCCTTGGCCCAAATTCGTGGAGTGACCGGTGCTCATGTTGTCGAGCACCACCACCTCAACTCCGCAGGAAACCAAGCGGTCGGCAAGGTGGGAACCGATGAATCCGGCTCCCCCGGTGATAACGGCTTTCCTTGCCATGGTTTGTTGCTCCCCGCCAGCCAAGCTGGCGACAATCAGTCGAAAAGGGCGGCGACAAATGATTCCGGGTCGAAAGGTTCAAGATCCTCGATGCCCTCTCCCACGCCCGCGAACTTCACCGCCAGTCCCGTGCGCGCCTTGATGCTGAAGACGGCGCCGCCCTTGGCGGTTCCATCGAGCTTGGTGAGGATGATCCCGGTCGCTCCGATCACCTTTCCGAACTGTTCGGCCTGGGAGATGGCGTTTTGGCCGTTGGTGGCGTCGAGGACCATGAGGGCCTCGTGGGGCGCACCGGGAATTTGCTTGCCAAGGACCCGTTGGATTTTCTCTAGCTCCTTCATGAGGTGCGTTTGGGTGTGGAGCCTGCCGGCGGTGTCGACAATCACCACATCCGCGCCGCGGGCCTTGGCCTTCTCGCAGGCGTCGTGCGCGACGCTGGCCGGATCGGTGCCGGGTTGGGCGCGGACGATGTCGCAACCGATGCGTCCGGCCCAGATGGCGAGTTGTTCGACGGCGGCGGCGCGGAAGGTGTCGCACGCCGCGACCACGACCCGTTTGCCTTGGCGTGTCAAGAGGCTGGCCAGCTTGGCGATCGAGGTGGTTTTCCCCGATCCGTTCACGCCCGCGACCAAGACCACCGTGGGACCGGATTGGGCCATGCGGAGCGACCGGTCGTCATCCCCGAGCATTTCCCTCAGCTTGGCCCGGACATGGGCCTTGAGGTCGTCCCCGGCCTCGCGGTCTCGAAAGTCGCGGCGGAGTTGGGCGACAAGTTCGATGGTGGGCCCGGCGCCAAGGTCGGCAGACAGGAGCCTTCTTTCCAATTCCTGGAGGAAGTTCTCGTCAACGCGGCCACGGCCTGTGAACAGCCCCGCGATTCCCGCAAAGAGGTCCCGCGTTTTGCTGAGACCTTCCTTCAGTTTGCGCCAGAGAGCGCCAAGCATGGCTTGCCTCCAGGAGTCGAATCGGGGTTGGGGATGTCCGGCCAAATCCAGGCGGCCTGCGATGGCTCAATGTGCCTGCAACCGGGGCCGCGTGGTCCCGGTCCGTGGCAGTCACTCCCGCCGGTCAACCCGAGGCCGAGCGCCCTGGCCCATGCCTTGAGAGTGGAAGTCCATGACTTGCTGAAGTCGGGGTAGTAAACCTCGAGGCCTGCCAAACCCATTTCCTTGAGAGATCTCAATCCATCCAGGTTCGTGCCCTGGGGAGGATGAGCCAACACGGCCTTGCCTCCGGAGGCAATGACCGCGTTGATCGCGGTGGCGATGTCGATGCCCTCCGCGTCCCGGGCTTCCGCCATGAATTCGGCGCGGAACCGACGGAACGCGTCCTGAAGTCCGTTCGCGAGGTTCAAGTCGGCAAGGGCCTGCGCGAGGTGCCGGCGCCCCGGCACGACGGCATCGGACAATTCGGGGACACGGATTCCGCGCCGCATCAGAGCCTCGAGCCTGGCGCCGTGGCGCCGGCGCCTCCGAGCCCGCATTTCTTCAAGGAGTCCACCAAGACCCGGATGGCCGGGATCGACCCCGTAGGCAAGCAGATGCGTGTCGCGGCCGCGGTGAAAGGCCGTGATTTCCACGCCGATGAGAATGGAGGGGTCGCCGGCACCGGCCAGGCGCCTTGCCTCGATGGAACCGGCAAGTGTGTCGTGATCGGTGATGGCCAAGTATGCCAAGCCGGCCTTGCGGGCCTCGGCGAGTAGCCGCGCGGGCGCCCATGTTCCATCGCTTGCCGTCGTGTGCGCGTGCAGGTCGGCCATCCCCGCGAAGGGCGGTCGGGAAAGGGCCGCGCACATGGCGGTGAATGGTTGGCCCCGCGGCATCGGTCAGCTTTCCCCGGCCTGCGGCGGCGACAAAGGCGGCAGGCCCAATTCGGCCCGGGCCGATTCCCAATCCTTCCGGCATCGGTCGAGCACGCCGTTCACGAATGACTTCGATTCCGCTGTGCCGAAGCGCCCGGCAAGTTCAATCGCCTCGTCGAAAACAACTCCCAAGGCCGTCTCGCGAACATAGGTGAGCTCGAATACCGCAAGCCGCAGGACATTCCTGTCGACGCAAGACATGCGCGGCAGGCGCCAGTTGTCGGCGGCTAGCACGATGCGGCGGTCGAGGTCGTCCCTGTGCCTGACCACGCCCTCGACGAGCGAGCGCGCGAAATCCCTCGATGCCGCGTCCTTGAGCCGTTCCTCCAAGAGGGGGAAGGACGCCACCCGGCCTCGATTGGGAATCAGATCGATCTCAAATAGTGCCTGGAGCGCGGTTTCCCGTGCCCTCGAGCGCCTCGAAGGCCTCATGGCTGTGTTGGCGGGAGAGGTTGCCATCGACTTAGTTTCCAGCCGTGATCCGGGGGAGGAGGCTTGCCATTTCCAGCGCCGTCGTCATGGCTTCGGCGCCCTTGTTGCCAAGCTTGCCACCGGAGCGCTGCAGCGCCTGTTCGAGGTTGTCGCAGGAAAGGATTCCATGCGCCGCCGGCACGCCATGATCCCGCATGATGTTGCCAATGCCCGTGGTGGCGACGGCCGCGACATGGTCATGGTGATCGGTTTCGCCCCTAAGGATGGCCCCGAGGCATGCCAGGGCGATGTATCGGCCCGACTTGGCCATCACCGAGGCCGCCAGGGGAATCTCGAGCGCGCCCGGCACCCGAACGATGTCGAGCCTGTCCTCGGCAACCCCGAGGCGCCGGCAGGCTTCCTGGGCCCCGGCCACAAGGGCGTCGGTGACCAGGCTGTTGTAGCGCGATGCGATAATTCCGATTCTTCCGGGGGGTATTTCCCCCGACGTGCCTTCGATCAACCGTGCCATGGGTGTCTCCTCATCGTTGCGCGGGCGGAATCAACCCCCGAGCGACTTCAGGAATTCCTCGTTCGTCTTGAACCGCTTGAGCTGGGTGGTGAGGAGTTCGACGGCCTCGACCGGGTTCATGTCGGCAAGAACCTTCCGGAGGACATAGTGGCGCTTGAGGTCCTCGGGCGACAGGAGCAGTTCCTCCTTGCGGGTGCCCGAGGCGTTGATGTTGATGGCCGGCCAAACGCGCTTGTCAACCAGCCTGCGGTCGAGGTGCAGTTCCATGTTTCCGGTGCCCTTGAACTCCTCGAAGATCACTTCGTCGAGCCGGCTTCCCGTGTCAACGAGCGCCGTGCCCAAAATCGTGAGGCTTCCGCCCTCCTGGACATTGCGGGCGGCGCCGAAGAACCGCTTGGGTTTCTGCAGCGCCGCGGCATCCATGCCGCCCGAGAGCAGCTTGCCCGAACTCGGGGCCTCGTTGTTGTAGGCCCGGGCCAGGCGGGTGATCGAGTCGAGCAGGATCACCACATCCACGCCGTATTCCACCTGCCTCTTCGCCTTCTCGATGACGATCTCCGCGACCTGCACATGGCGGGATGTCGGCTCGTCGAAGGTGCTGCTGATCACCTCGCAGCGCGGTCCCTTGACCGTGCGCTCCATGTCCGTCACTTCCTCGGGACGCTCGTCGATGAGCAGCACCATCACATAACATTCGGGATGGTTGCGGAGGATGGCGGTGGCCATTTTCTGCAGGAGCACGGTTTTGCCCGTGCGGGGCGGAGCGACGATCAATCCGCGCTGGCCCTTGCCGATGGGAGTGACCAGGTCGACGAGCCGGAGCCCGATCTCCTCGGGGTTGTTCTCCAGGATGAACCGCCTGTCCGGATGAAGCGGCGTCAGGTCCTCGAACATGATCTTTCGGGAAAGCAGGTCCGGATCCTGCTGGTTGATCGCCTCGACCCTCAGAAGCGCGAAATAGCGCTCGTTTTCCTTCGGGGGCCTCACCTGCCCGGCGACCATGGCGCCCGGCCGCAAGCCGAACCTCCTGATCTGCGATGGTGAAATGTAAATGTCGTCGGGGCAGGGGTTGTAGCTCGAGTCGGCCAGTCGAAGGAACCCGAAGCCGTCCGGAAGCACCTCAAGCGTGCCGTCGCCGAACATGAGGCCGTTTTGGCGCACCCGCTCCTTGATGATTCGATAAATGAGATCCTGCTTGCGAAGTTCATGGGCATCGGGGATGTTTTCTTCCGTTGCGATGTCCATGAGCTGGGCGACCGTCATCTGCTGCAACTGGCTGATGTAGGTCGTTCCACGCTTGATCTCCTCGTAACGGATGTTGACCACCTCGTCGCCCGGCCCGGGTTCCCCGTGCCGGATTTGATCGTCAGCCCGGGGACCCTCCTGCCCGTCATCGGGTTGCCTCCGCGTTTCCGCCGGGGGATCTTGGTTTTCGGCAATCATCGGCGCGGGCGGTTCCGGATTCGCTGGTTCGGCCGCGGCCACTGGCGCCGTGGATTCGGCTGAGGATGCCTTGGTTGGCTTGGCGGATGACTTGCGGGCGGGCTTGCGCTTGAATGTCAATTCGTCGGTTTCAGGATCCGGCGCCGCGAGGGGGGACGGCCGGGCTTCGGGTTCCCCTGCCGACTTGGAAGGGATGGACGCGTCCGCCGATTCCACAGGGCTTGGCGCGGGTTTCTTCCTCGTCCGGGCAGCCTTGGCCTTGGGTTTGTTTTCTGCTTCTTCCGAATCCGACATGAACCTCTCCAGGGCGGGGAGAACGCGAACCTTTGGCGGGATCCGGCTTCCGCGGCATGGCCTTGAAGTCAGCTCAAGGCGCCGGGACAAGCCGTCCTCGGGGGGGGAAACCAAAACCAGGGAACAACGATTGGCTTCGGCCGTGTTGCCGAATCAACCATCACCTGGTTCCAGAGCCTTTACGATAGCTTGTGACTGTTCGCAAAGCGATTCGAACCCGCCAGAATTGTTAATCACATAATCGGCGTTGGCCCGCTTCTCGGTCAAGGGGATCTGGGCCTTTTCTCGAAGTTTCAGCATTTCCTCATCCCAGCCGCGTTCACGGACTCTTTCCAATCGCTGCTGAAAAGGCGCGTCGACATGAACAATCGCGTCGACATGATCTTTCCATCCCCCCTCAATCAGCAGGGGTGCATCCAGAACCACGACGCGATATTCCCCTGAATGCCTTCCACGGGCCAATTCGCTTGCGATCCGCTGGCGAATCCAAGGGTGAACGATAGCCTCGAGCGCCGCTCGCTTCTCCGGCGAATGGAAAACCAAGGCTCCCAGCGCCTTCCTGTTGATCGAGTTATCATCGGACAGGACTCCGTGACCGAATTCGGCGATGACCCGCGCGGCAATCTCGGGTTGGCGAAGCGCCTCATGGCCCCATTTGTCGGCATCGATGACAAGGCCGGTGTCCCCCGCGAGAATCCTCGCGACAGTGCTCTTGCCGCTGCCGATTCCCCCCGTCACGCCGATCACGGGCGTACTTTCACGGGCCATCGGGAACAGCCTCGACATCAAGCCAGTTGGGGCCTGCGGCCACATCCACATCGAGCGGGACTCGCAGTCCACCATGGGCGTCCATGGCCCCACGCATCGCCTGCCGAACAAGCGCGGCGGCTGCCCCGGTTTCCCGCTCAGGGCATTCCAAAACCAATTCGTCATGAATTTGAAGGACCAATCGCGCTCCCAGCCCGGATCGTTCAAGGGCGCGGTCGAGGCATAGCATGGCCAGCTTGATCAGGTCGGCGGCCGAACCCTGCACGGCCATGTTGATTGCCTCCCGCTCGGGTTGTGTCCTGGAACGGTGGGACCGCGATGACTTGAGTCCGGTGATCGACCTGCGTCGGCCCAAAATGGTCTCAACGAATCCCCTTGAAAGGGCCTCGTCGAGAATTTGTTCCTGCCAGGCCAAAACCGACGGGTAGCGGGCAAAGTAGGCATCGATGAAGCTGGCGGCCTGCTCACGGGGAACCCCCAGGCGCTGGGCCAGGCCGAAGGCGCTGATTCCGTAGATGACACCGAAATTCACCATCTTCGCCGTGCGGCGCATCGCGGAATCAACCGAGGCCACGGGGGTTCCGTAAATCTCAGCGGCAACCGCGGCATGCACATCGATCCCCTGCTTGAACGCCTCGATGAGCGCCTCGTCACCCGTGAGATGGGCCAGCAAGCGAAGCTCGATTTGCGAGTAGTCGGCGGATATGAGCCTGTGGCCGGGCGGGGCGATGAACGCCTGCCTGATTTGTTGCCCCTCGTCCCTCCGCACGGGAATGTTCTGGAGATTCGGATCGCTGGATGAGAGTCGTCCCGTGGCTGTGACCGTCTGGTTGAACGAGGCGCGCACTCTGCCGTCCGGTCCCGCCAGTCCCGGCAAGGCGTCGACATAGGTTCCCTTGAGCTTGGAAACCTGCCTGTGCCTTAGGAGCATCCGCGGCAGTTCGGATCCGCGGTGGTCAAGCGCGGCCAGTTTCTCCAAGGTTTCCTGGTCCGTGCTGGGTTCCCCGGTGGTTCCGGTCTTGCCCTGAACGGGGAGGCCCAAATCCTCGAACAAGACCTGACGCAACTGAGGCAACGACTGGATGTTGAAAGGTTTGCCGGCGATCGAGTGGATCTGCGTTTCGATGCGCTGCAACTCGGAGGCCATCTCCACCGAAAGGGCCTCAAGCCGCCTCGCGTCGATCAGTACGCCGGCGCGTTCCATGCGCGCCAGCACCTCCACCAGGGGAACTTCAAGGTCGGCATAAAGACCTGGAAGCCGCGGACCCGCCTCAGCCAACGCCGTTTGCAAAATCCGCGAAAGTCGCAAGGCCGCGTCGGCATCCTCGCAGGCATACCGGGCCACTTGGTCCACCGGCACCTCGTCCATCCTCTTCTGGGCCGCCTTGCGGGACGAAGGGCCGATCAGGTCGGTGATTGGAATCATCCGGTGGCCCAGGTAGCGCCGGGACAGCTCATCCAATCCGTGGCTTCGCTCTCCGGCATGGAGAAGGTAATCGGCCACCATCGTGTCTCCGACGATGCCGCCCATCCGGATGCCTGAAGCGGCCAGGGCCCGCCAGTCGTACTTGATGTTCTGGTTGATCTTGCCCGGGTGACGGCCCTCAAGAATGGGCCTCAAACGATCCAATGTTTCCGAGACCCCAAGGAGCGTTTCACCGGCCGGCCCCATGAGCGGTAGGTACCACCCATGCCCCTCATTCCAACTCAGCGCGATTCCGACAATCTTGCACTCCTCGGGCTGGAGGCTTGTTGTTTCGAGGTCGATGGCGAATCGTTCCTGCCGCGCCAGTTCGAGCAGGCACTCATCAAGGTCCGCTGGAGACCGGGCCACCCTGTAATGGCTGTAATCCCAGGCCGAAACCGGCTCGGTTTGCGGAGCATCCCCGGTTTCGGTCGGGTTGTTCATCGCGCTGAAAAGGTCGCCCTGCACCGATTGTCGTGCCGGAGTGGCAACCGCCGCGGGGGGCCGCGACCCTCCCGGGAGCATTTCCTCCACCTGCCGGGTGAGCGCCCGAAACCCCATCTCCCTGAAAAATGCCGAGGCGGGAACCGGGTTGATCGGGGCGAGCTTCCAAGCCTGCCAATCCGGGGGCACGGGAACATCATCCCGCAACTTCACAAGTTGCCTGCTGAGTTCCACCTTGTTCCAGTTGTCGCGCAGCACCTCCCCCTTTTTCCCCTTGATGGTTCCCAAAGCCGCATGGAGAGCCTCGAGTGAGCCAAACTCCTCGAGGTATTTCGCGGCGGTCTTGGGGCCCACGCCTGGCGCGCCGGGAACATTGTCGGTGCTGTCTCCCACGAGCGATTGGAGGTCAACCACCTGTCCGGGAGTCACGCCCCACTCCGCCTTCAGGGCCTCCGTGTCGAAGTAGCTTTGCCGGCGAAGATTGAGCAGCCTCACATGGGGGCCAAGGAGTTGCCGGCAGTCCTTGTCTGTCGTGCACAGGACCACATCAAGTCCCTTTTCAACTCCCGCGCGAGCCAGCGTGGCCATGATGTCGTCGGCCTCGAATCCCGGCACACCGATAAATGGCACCCCGATCGCCTCGAACAACCGTGTTATGTGAGGCACCTGCAGGGCCAGGTCCGCCGGCATGGGGGGCCGGTGGGCCTTGTACTCGGGATAGAGTTCCTGCCGGAATGTCGGCCCGTCGACATCCAAGGCGCATACGAGGTAGTCGGGATTTTCCAAGCGGAGGCCCATGAGGTCGCGCGCGAGGCCAAAAAGCGCGTTGGTCGGCAAGCCTTTCGGGCTGCTCATGGAAGGAATCGCGTGAAACACCTGAAACAGCAGCGAAAAGGTGTCCACCACCACGAGGCGATGCTTGCCGGTTGACATTCTTGAAGGCCCCGCGGGCGTTCGGCCCTCCGGGGCCGTGACGCAACCTTCATCCTACAAGCCTGAAAAGGGTGGAATCGGGCCTGATTTTCCGGCCGCGACGGATGTGCGACTTCTGCCGTTTCACCACGCCCGGGCGTATGATTGACTTTGGACAGCCGTGCATTAGGGTTCACCTGAATGTCCACCGGCCCCCCGGCGGCTGCCGGGGCGTGGCAGGCTCCAAACCGGAGAAGTCAGTCATGGCGAAGGCGCGAAAGCAGGAATCGGGCACGACCATCATCATCGTGCTTGTGTTCTTCATCCTCTCGACTCTCGGTCTGGCGACGAGCACCTACATGGGCTTCTCCAAGCACAAGGAACTTGAGGATGCCGTCAAGAAGGCGGAATCCGAGAAGAAGGATGTTGAAAACCGCAAGCGGTTTTATGCCTTCGGCGCCACCATCCTTTACAAGTACATGGCCAACAAGGACTTGCCGATCGACGAGAACGACAAGATGGACGCGGTTGTCGATCGTGGCAGGCTTGAAAACGGCGAAGGCGACTGGACGAAGAACTCGCGACGCGACGAATTCCTGGGCGCACTCAAGGAGATCGAGTCGATCAAGGCCACCGATGGAACAGGCGCCCCGATCGAATTGTTCAAGGAAGGGAGCGTCATCAAGGATTCCTTGAAAAAAGTCGCCGACCAGACGGATGTGATGAAGAAGAAGTTCGAGAATGAACTCGTCACCCAGAAGACGAAGTTCGATGCCGACATCAAGTCCGCCAAGGACCAGGCCAAGGTGGACAAGGATGCCATGGACCAGAAACTCACGCTTGCGGAAGCGGCGGTCAAGAAGGTGCAGAAGGACTACGCCGACTTCCGCGCGAATGTGGAGAAAAAACAGAAGGATGGCGATGCCGCCATGCTGGCGCTTGGAAACGCCACCAAGGCGGAAGTTGAGAAGTTGCGCGTTGAGTCGGAGGCCCGGGCCGCTGCGGAAATCAAGGGGGAAATCGATCGCCTCCGCGATGCCACGACCAAACTCAGGCAGGAGAACGAGGGCCTGAGGAACGCCCAGACCGCCATCACCATCGAAAAGGCCTCGCCCTACCGTGTTGTCCGGATCGACCGTGACCCGAGGCAGATCTACATCAACATGGGCACCAATGTGGATGTCAGGCCCGGCGACCTCTTCTTCATCTTCGCCAATTTGGAAAACGGTCAGCCGGAAAAGACGCCCAAGGCCAAGGTCGTGGTTCTGCGGGTTCTCGACAAAAGCCTTTCGCTGGCCGAGGTAAGCGAGATCAAGGATGCCGGTGGAAACCCGATCCGCGAGAACGACCATGTCGACAACGCCCTTTGGTCGCCCAACATGCGCAAGGCGTTGGCGAACCGGAAGCACATCGCTCTTCGGGGCCGTATGCCGCTTCGTGATCCGAATGTTGACAACACGATTGAACTCGTGAAGCGCCTTGAGGACATGGGCGTGATTGTCGATGCCTACATCGACTTCAACGACAAGGAAAACCCGCTCAAGATCAACACCTCGGGCGAGGGTATTTCAGAAAAGACCTTCCTGCTCATTGAGGGTGATGACCCATTCAAGGCGGCGGCCAAGCCGGAGGACAATGCCTACAAGGCCATGCGCAAGGTGGATGACGCCGCGCGCGACTTCAATGTGAGGCGGATGTCACTGGCGGGATTCCTCCAATCGGTGGGTTGGGACAAATAGTTTTCACAGTCATCGCAGAAAGCGTGTCATTCGCTCCTTAGCCGTGCCACTGTCCTGACTCATGCTTGTCGCCAACCCTGGCGATTTTCGCTTCCCTTGAATCGGCCATGTTGACAGGCTAAAAACCGATATCAGGCCGCCTTAGCTCAGCTGGTAGAGCGACGCTTTCGTAAAGCGTAGGTCGCGGGTTCGAGTCCCGCAGGCGGCTTTTGTTCACCTTCCGGTTTTCAGCTTCAAGTCATTCAAATCCAGCCGATAAAGCACTTGGTTGTAGTTGTACCTGGGAGTCTTGTGTGGATTGCCTGAGAATTCGTTGGTGTAAGTTCCTTCGAAGTGGATGATCCGACCGCTTTGGCGGTCGTAAAAATCATGATGATTCACATTGTAAAATGATTGCTTGTCGTGGGTGGCCACCTTCACGGCCTTGGTAAATGGTCCGGAAGGGTCATCCGCCTCCGAATACCAAACCTCGCCAAGAAAAGATGCCTTTCCCATGGCTTGGCATGCCAGAAGAACCCATTTGTTTCGATAGGCGTTCCACCTCACCGTTCCACTATGCAAATGGATCCGGTCCGCGGGTTGTTCCATGTCTGCCGGACAAAACCTCGCCTGGGAAGGCTTCATCGTTGCCTCCTTGATCCAGCGGAGTTCCATTTGAGAGTCTGTCGGGGGTATTTCCTTCTGCCATCGCCAATGGGGAGCCTTGTCGGCGCCTATTACCGGGGTTGGCTTGTCATGATGGGTTTCCGGCATGGCGCAGGAGAAGGCCTCATAAGAGGACGGATTCATGATGTCCTTGAGACTGGCGCGAACCCTGACATTGGGATTCGGGCTTCCGAAAAGAATCCAATCCTCCCCGTTTTTTTTCACCGTGATCGGGTGGCCCGATGGATGCCGCCAAGTTTCCTTGGGCGGCAAAGTCTTGGCCACCTTGAAGACCTTTTCATCATCGTTGAACAACGCGATGCCATGCTCCAGTTCATCAGCCAAGCCCTTCCGGCGTGAATAATGCGCCACAAGGACATCTTCTCCTGAATTTCCCTTCACCACGCATGGGGCATTGATCCAGATCACCCCCTCCGGTCGTTCCTGAAGCGGCATCATGTTGCGAACAAATCCTGATGGGTCGGTAAAATACCTGAAATTGATGCCGTTTTCGGGGTTTTGTTCGGGGCGATCGGGATCCGGAACCGGCGTCAGCGCGCCTGCCATGCGGAATATGCCCAACGGGTATTCCATCCGCGAGGTGTCGCCCCATAGCCAGAGGATTTGGCTGCCCATGCGCGCGGTTTGAACGGAATCCTGTCCCGCCACATGTCCAGGGTTGCCTGTCAGAGGCACCTTGTGGCCGAGCAGGATCGAGTCGCGGTAAAGTCCCTCACCGGTGAGTCGGCAAAGCCTGTGGGCCAACTGGGTTCGACGGATCTTGATGACGCTTGTTTCACCGGGCTTGGGCATGACCCGGATTCCGCCAAACCCAAACCCATCCTTGGGAATCTCGTAGCCATGGGACCTGACCGTGAAGAATATCTGGCGATTCATTAGGCCCGGCTCATGAAATGCGACCCTTCCCGCGTTGTCAGTCACAAAAATCATGCTGTTGACAGTCTCAAGTTCAACAAGCGGCACACCCCTGCCGGTTTGATCGTCGATGACTTGGATTTCGGCCCAATGGCTGGGGTGGCCCCCGGCCTTGTTGGGCGCAGAAGTGAGCAGGGTGATCAGCGGCAACAGAGGCAAGAAAAGCTTCATGATGAGTCCGTCATAAGGGGTGGATGGGGGTGGCTTTTCTGGTCAGGTTCGTCTGGCCTGCATGAAAGACCGGTTGGATTTCCGCTGATGAGAAGAATTCGGGAATGTTCCCTTGCACACCCCCCCAGAAGCACGGTATTGTTTTACCTCCACTCCGCCACGCCTTGAACAGGCTTGGCTGATTGGAAACGGCCTAGAGCCAAGTTCTTTGACAATTTGGTGTGAAGCGCGAGGTATTGCGAAGAAGGCCTCGGGTGGTGGCGTAAGCTGCCGCTTGGGGCTGTGAGAATTCGTGATGCCTGAGAACAGAAGAAGGCGAGCGAAG
>VGXS01000047.1 GCA_016873225.1 Planctomycetota bacterium
CGGACTTCCCTAACTGCTCCGCCACCGCCCGAGTCGTGCGGCCCGGCGAGTAGACCTGTAACAACAATTTGCGCCGAGCTTCCGGCAGCTTCTCCAAGCAACGTTCCAGGAGCGACAGCCGCTCGCGTCGAGCATCACCGTCGGACGCGGCCTCTTCCAGAATCTGCTCGACCAATGCCTCGTCGAGCACGAATCGGTCGCGTGCTCGCCCCCGCTGAAACTTTAACACTTCATAGCGAGCGATCACACACGCCCAACTTCCGAAGCCATCGTGATCCGTGAGCGAATCAAACTTTCGCCATGCGACCAGACTGACGGCCTGCATGATCTCATCGACATCCTCCGCCCGCCGCACCACTGCCCGAATTGCCGCGCGCACCATCGGCTCATGCCGCAACAACAGCTTGAGGAAGGCTTCATGAGTTTCTGTCGCGTCTTCCATACCTTCTAGACTCCCGCTCAATCGGAAGTCTGACATGCCGTTCTTCAAAAATCGTTCCCGGCAGGGGGTTTACTGCGGAAGACGAGGTTCGGCGACGCGCCCACGTCCCTTTAATCGGTGATCGACGAATTGGTGACGTTCCTGGTCCCAGTCGCCAGGGCGGCCGAAACCAGATCCACGTTCGATCGGTTCTGGTTAGCCCCCGGTCCCTCGGGGCCCTACAATCAGCAGAATCGAAAGTCTAACCCCCTCTCCAGTGCCGCAACGACCTGGTCCACGATCCGTTCCGTGGCGAACGCTTCTGCAACAGAAGCCCGTACGACGTCTTGCCTCATCTCCAGCCCGCGTTGAATCCCTTTGACGAACACACCGAGAGCCATCTCGTCCGCGTCGTTCTTGACGCACTTCGCGCCCGGAGACAGGCGGTCGACGAAGACGCCGGTGACACCGTCATTCACGAACGGTGCCCCGGTGCGGACGCCGACCACCGGGCAGCCGGCGAGGAGGATCTCCTGGAGGGCGAGCGGGCCGTGGTCGCCGCCGATGTCCGGATGCGAGATGCCCGAGAAGACCGTGAACTTGTCGCGCAAATCCTCCATCACGCGCAGATATTCACTGGCTTCGTAATCGCGACCAGCCTTCGCCGGGAAGAACGAAGGGCCGTACAGCCCGAAGCTGGTGCAGACGCAGATGATCCGCTTCGGCGGAGTCTGCTCATCGGCCCGGGCGAATGTTTCCAGCCACGGCAAGGCCAGCACAGCCGAACCAGCCTTCAGGATCTGTCTGCGGGTGAGTTGTGCGTTGTTCATGTTCATAATCGATCCTCATTAATTACGGAGAACAAGGTTGTACGACGGAAGCCCCGGCCTACGGGTTGCGAACATAGATCGCCTTACCCCAGGTCGCGGCCCGGAAAAAGTTCCAGCCTGGTTCGTTGGTTGTCATTATTTAAATCATTTGCCCCTGCCACTTAAGGCCCGCCGGGTCGCCCGAGTGTACCAGCCACATCGCAGCCAGTTCGTCACCGGCTCGCGGTGGATCGTCCGCCGCATTCAGTAAGCTCCAAGGAATCGAGTATTCTAACGTGTATCCGCGACCGTCGGCATCTTTTCGATAAGCACCCTGGTAGCCGGGTGGGTTGACCTTTAAGCCGTGCAGGTCCATGCCATATCGCAGATGAATGCAGGCTTTTTGTTCCGGTTCGTAAAACCAGAGGACCACGAAAGAGAGTTTATCGCTGAGATCGGCAGGACTGGCGGGGCGCCCCATGCGCTCGATCTCTGCGACAGCGCTGAGTGGCCAGCCTGTTTGCCGGTCGATTCGATCAGCAGGTAGTCGAACCGCCCCTCCTCGGCCAGGTTGCACACTTCCTTCAGAAGATCTTCGCGGAGTGTGCAGCAGATGCAGCCGTTGGAGAACTCGACGAGCTTCTCCTCGGGGCGGCTCAGCCCGGCCTCGCCCTCGCGGACAAGCTGCGCGTCGATGTTCACTTAGGACATGTCGTTGACGATGACCGCCACCTTCATCCCCTCACGGTTCGACAGGATGTGGTTGAGCAGCGTCGTCTTGCCGGCGCCAAGGAAACCGGATAGCACGGTGACGGGGAGGTTCTTCATGCGTTGATTCCACTCCATTGATGGCACAGTCTGTTAGGTGTTCGCGGCATCGTTCAGTTGAATCTGGGTGGCAGGACAGGAGAGCAGATGACTATTTTCGTTCACTAGGTCCTTTTAATGCGACCGCAGCCACTTCCTTCAGGTGCGTCCCACGGGTTGCACCAGCAACAACGACTAAACTCGAATCGTCAAGTGCGGCCAGTCGGTGGTGGATCCGCGGCGACGGCATCTTGCCGGCTTCGTCCCACTTGTCACTGGCCTTGTTCAGACTGTAAATGGTGCCGGTCATGCCACCGACGTACAGCCGATCGCCGGCGACGGCGGCGGCGATTCCGTTCCCGTTGGCCGGCATCCCCGGCACCTTCGGCCCGGTGGCCCACTTGCCTGTCGCCGGGTCGAACACGTCGATGGCGTCGCTGATGCCGCCCTCGGCCTTGAGCCCTCCGATCGCCCACACCTTGCCACCGAATGCGACCACCTCCAACGCTCGACGCTGGAACGGCTGGTCTACCTCCTTCCACTCCGGCTTGGCGGCCGACAGGTCGAGGACGCGTCCGGTCTTCGGCCAGGTCGCCTTCTTCTGGTCACCGGTCAGAGTCCACCCGCCGAAGACGTAGACCTTGCCCCCCACGACCGCTGCCCGGTGGGACGACCGCGCGACCGGCAGGGACGGCAGCGGTGTCCACTTCTTCGTGGCGGGATCGAACTTGGCAACGTCGGCGACGGAGTGCAGGTCTTCCGGGTCCCCAGCCTTGTTCTTGGCGGTCATCCCACCGATGCGGTAGACGCCGTCCGTGTCGGCCACCAGTGCCAGCCCTTGCAGCGGCGCGTCAGACGGCAGTTCCTCCCACTTGCCGCCCTTGGCCAGGGAGATGCGGAAGAAGCCTTTGGTGTGGCCGGTGACGGAGTAGGTGTGCGTCTTGCCAGTGTGCCCGCCATACACGTACAGGTGCCCGCTGTGGACGGCTGTCCCGAAGCTAGCGATCCCTTCGGGCAGGTCGCCGTACTTGGTGGGGATTGGTTCGACGGCATTCACTGCTGCCAAGCTGGCGGAGAGGAGGACTAACGAGGATAAGTAACGCATCATTGGAAAACCTCGGAAAGGGTTGAAGCTATTCATTTCAGTGATGATCAGTAGTCGCCGATCGGTTCACCACCGGCACGGCTGCCGATCGCGTGAT
Organism: Planctomycetota bacterium; assembly: GCA_016873225.1. Taxonomy (GTDB): domain Bacteria; phylum Planctomycetota; class Planctomycetia; order Gemmatales; family Gemmataceae; genus REEB421. Next base: position 3,240 of record VGXS01000047.1, read on the forward strand.
AAGTGGTAAGCGGAATCGAGTCGCGGATGAACCGGACTGACCCATCACATAGGACGAAGTTGCAGCCGCCAGTATGGACGCTCCGGAACGACCACTGCCCGCTGTTGTTCCAGTTGTTGGGATCGCTGGTAGGTGTCCACTGGACGGTGTTCATCCGGGCGTTCGTGAAGTTGAATGAAAAGCCATACACCCCGCCGGCCCACTCCGTGCTCCCCAATCTCGGTTGCCCGGCGGTGGGTCCACTGGTGAAGGTCCACCCCCGCACCGTGTAGTGCATGTCACCAGCTAACAGGGTAGATGATGTACCGTCGGTGATCGAGGCCATCCGCACGGTGCCGTTCGAGAGCGGGATGATCACCCCGTCGGCTCGGTATCCGCCACCCATCGCGATGATCGAGGGCTCTGGAATACGCCGCCCAGCCGAAAACCCATAACTGGAGAAGCCAGAGTAGTGAGGTGGTACTGGCGGATCTGGCATGGATGGACTAATAAACGTTTTCAAAGGTCTGTTGATGATCTGGTCATTCGGAGGCGACTTCGGGGCGACAGACGGCACATACTGACGGGCGAGGTTGTCCTGTTCGAGGTAGGGAAGGATCTCGATGAACGGGCTGTGATTCCAGGCATGACCGGCGAGCAGCGAACTCGCACCCGGCCCCTCGACGTTGGCGGAAGGAAACTGTTGTCGGACGTCGTGATAGCCGTGGGTTGCCAGCCCGATTTGTTTCAGGTTGTTCTGGCTCGACATCCGAGCAGCGGCTTCGCGGACCTTCTGGACAGCTGGCACCAGTAGGCCGATCAGGATCGCGATGATGGCGATCACCACCAGCAGCTCGATCAGGGTGAAGGCGTTTCGGCGGGTCGTCATGGCTCGTTCCTCTTTCGGTGAACGGGGGTCTCATCGCGGCTGCGGTCTTATCGACACGGGTCAGAATTACCAAGTTTTACTTGGTATAACTTTATACTACGCCGACTCGATGGCAAGAATTCAAGCGGTTTTTCTTTCCCCAACCGTCGCACGCTAGCGGCGGAAAAGTCGCCTGGTCGCCTCGTGATCGCTTGACAGACCAGCGTTACGCGATGAATCACCTCGCGGTGCGGTTTCCTTACCGACGAGTGGTGTCGAGCGAGGCGAGTACCCGTTGAAGAACGAAATCGGGACAGAACTCCCGAGCCGCGTAATCGCGAGTACTGGGCCGAGAAAGCCCCATTGCGGATTGAACGACGTTCATCCACCGCACCAAGTTCGATGCCTCCGCTTCAGTCTTCACGCACCTCGCGCCCGGCGGCAGGCGGTCGACGAAGACGCCGGTGACACCGTCCTGGATGAACGGGGCCCCGGTGCGGACGCCGACCACCGGGCAGCCGGCAAGCAGGATCTCCTGGAGCGCGAGGGGGCCGTGGTCGTCGTCGGCCAGGTAGGCGCAGGCCCGCGAGCGGCGGGCGGCCTCGAACAACTGGTCCCGCTTGTACTGCCCGTAGTGCAGCACGACGTGCCGGGGGAAGAGCTCGCACAGGTGTTCGAGCAGGCCCGGCCGGTGGCCGTTCTTGGAGTAGACGAGCAGGTCGTACTCGTCGGGCAGCGGCTCGCCGGGCGACGGGTCGATGGAGTACGGCCAGGTGACGATGGGCGACGTGTTCGCCGGGCCGCGGTGTTTTCCAAACTGCTTGATTACATTCCCCGGCGTGCTTTCCAAGAATGTGTTGGCCGTTACAAAGGCGACCTTTGGCTTCGGAACTTTTCCTGTCGGGACCAGTTTCTTACCCTGGCTTTCGCCCAACTCACCTATCGCGAAAGCCTTCGAGATATTGAGACTTGCCTTCATGCCCTCGGTCCGAAACTTTACCACTCCGGATTTCGTGGAAAGGTTCGGCGAAGCACATTTGCGGACGCGAACCGGGTCCATGATTGGCAGATCTTTCACGACTTCGCGCAAATCCTGATTCGGCAGGGTCGTGATCTGTATGCGAACGAGCCGTTTGGATTGCGCTTGAAGAAAACTGTCTATGCTTTCGATTCCTCGACTATCGATTTTTGCCTGAGCATGTTTCCCTGGGCGAAATTCAGACGACGCAAGGCCACAATCAAGCTGCGTACTCTTTTGGACATACGCGGTAACATTCCTTGTTTCATTCATGTTTCATAGGGAAAAATGCACGATGTGAACGCTCTCGACCTGCTACCGATCGAGGAAAATTATTTTTATGTGATGGATCGTGGATATCTGAATTTTAAACGCTTGTACCGTTGCACCACAGCCGGTGCCTTCTTTGTGATCCGGGCAAAAAGCAACCTTGATTTCCGCCGCTGCCTCAGCCATCCAGTGGACACCAAAGTGGGATTGCGAAGTGACGTCATCATCCACCTAAAGGGACCACTGTCTGCCAAAAATTATCCCGATCGGTTGAGGCGAATATCCTTCCCTGACGCGGAGGAAGATCGCCGCTTGGTGTTCCTCACTAACAACACCAATTTGGCGGCTATCACAATCGTGAAACTGTACCGATGCCGATGGCAGGTAGAGCTTTCATTCAAATGAAATAACAAAGTTCTTCAGATCAAAGCCTTTTATTGCATTTCCGAGAACGCGGTTAAAACCCAGATCTGGATCGCAATTGCCATGTAAGTACTGGTGGCCAACGTCAGGAAAATTCTGAAGATCGAAAGAAGTCCGAGCGAAACCCTGCAAATTCTGAGTCTGACCTTGTTCGAAAAAATGCCTTTATTTCAGGCATTTTCAATGGAAAACCCCGCAAAACCAGATAATCCTTGCCATAACCAGCGATCCCTTTTCGACTTATAAACGGACAGTACTGATTCAGCACAATTTATTTCACCAATACCGCCTTCCTGAAAAAGCACCGGTTGTTCAAGAACGCCCCGGCCTTCGGGTCCAACCTGAATTGGGCTTATTCGAGGCAGGCCGGTGGTTGAACAGGCCTGTCGGATTCCATCTTCATCCTGTCTTCGCGCATGGCTTGGTGAGACCCGCGCGTGAGCGCATGGATAGAGCCAAATTCAAATAACCGACATGCCCAAGACCCCTGCACCCGCCATCATTCTGGTAGCCCTTTCATGTCCCTGAAGCGTCGAACGGCGCGAGCGACCTCTGATCTGGCGCCGGATTGTTGAATGCCGGCGAGGGCCCCTCACTCCGCTGGGGCTCCCAAGCATCGTCAGCGTTTGTCTGGCCTTCCTATTGAGATCCGTTCATCGCTTAGGAGCCCCCAGCAGAGTGAGGGGCGAGTCGATCAAGGAACAAATACATGAGCCATAACAGAAACGAAAGAGCCCCGAACGAAGGCGCGTAGCGCCGGAGTGAGCGGGTCGATTCTGGATTTAAACCCGCTCACTCCGCCTTCGCCTTCGTTCGGGGCTCTATTGGTTTTGCTCAACGCACATTTGTATTTGTTCTGTCACCGTCATCAATCCAACTCATCCACTTGAAGTCGGCCCTAGCCCATCACCTTGGCCAGGAAACGGCTTGTGCGCTCGCTGGAGGGCCGGTCGATCACCTCGCGGGCGTCGCCCGTCTCGGCGACTCGCCCGTCGGCCAAGAGGGCCACGCGGTCGGCGGCCCTGCGGGCGAAGCCGATCTCGTGCGTCACCATCATGATGGTGAGGCCGTCCCGCTGGATCTCCTCGAGCACGGCCAGCACATCGGACTTGGTCTCGGGGTCAAGCGCGGCGGTGATCTCGTCGCAGAGGAGAACGCGGGGCCCCATCGCGAGGGCGCGGGCGATCGCCACGCGCTGCTTCTGCCCTCCCGACAGGCTGCCGGGAAACGCCGCGGCGTGCCCATCCATTCCGACCTTGCGCAGGAGGTCCATGGCCAGGTCGCGCGCCGCGGCGGCGGAAAGCCCGCCAACCCAGCGGGGCGCCGCCGAGACATTCGCCAGCGCCGACATGTGCGGAAACAACTGGTAATCCTGGAAGATCATCCCCACGCTCAGGCGGAGCCAGCCAAGCGATTGCCGGTTGGCGTCGGCCGAGAGCGTGCGCTCGCCGATGGCGACAGTCCCCTGCTGGAACGGTTCGAGCCCGGCGAGGCATCGCAGGAGCGTCGACTTGCCGCCGCCGGAAGGGCCGATCAGCGCCATGGTGGAACCGGCGGGCACATCGAGCGAAACGCCATCGAGCACAATCCTGTCGGCGAATCGCTTGGCCAGGCCGTTGATGCCGATGCCAATCCCGCTCCGCGGGGATGCCGTGGTCATTGCTGACGGCTCCAGGCGCGTTCAAGCCGCCTCGACAGGTAGCCCAGCGGCAGCGACAGGGCAAGGTAAAGCGCCGCGGTCACCAGCCCGATCTCGACGAACTTGAGGCTGCTCTTGGCGAGGATCTGGTACTGCTTGTTGAGTTCCACCAGGGCGATGGCGCTGGCGATGGAGGTGTCCTTGAACAGGGCCACGAGGTCTCCCGTCATCGGCGGCAAGGCGGTGCGAAGGGCCTGGGGCAGCACGACATGGGTGAAGGCGAGCCGCCGGGGCATGCCCAGGCAGGCGGCGGCTTCCCACTGGCCGCGCGGCACGGCCTGCAGCGAGGCGCGGTAGATCTCGGCCTCGTAGGCGGCGTAGTTGAGCCCCAGGCCCAGCGTGGCGGCGACAAACGGCGTGATCCACCCGGCGGCCCCGCCCCAACCGGCACCCTCCGCCACCGCCGGAAGGCCGAAGTAGAGAAAAAACAGAAGCAGCAGAACCGGAATGCCCCGGAAGAACTCCACATAGGCCACCGCCAGGGCGGCGATCGGCGGGGGGGCGTACAGCCGGGCCATGGCCACCAGCAGGCCCAACGACATCGCCAGGGCGAAGCTGCAGGCGGTGAGCTGAACCGTGACGAGGGCCCCCTCGAGCAGCAGCGGGATGTAGCGCGAGAGCGTCCAGTCCAAGGCGTCGGAATCGCCCTCAAGTTCCCAGTCGCCGCCGCTGGTGGCGGAAGCCAGCCGGGTTTCCTGGAAGTCGTCCCACAAACCCCACCTGACAAGGATGGCCTTGAGGGCGCCGTCGGCGATCATGCCGTCGATCGCGAGGTTGAGGCGCTCCAGCAGCGGATGGTCGTCCGGATGAACGGCGATGGCGTACCGGCCGGGGGCGAAGGGGTCGCCCGCGAACTCCAGCGCCGGGTCGTTGCGCGCATAGGAAATCGCCATCGGCAGGTCGAGCAGCACGGCGTCGAGGCGGCCCAGGGCCAGGTCGCGGTATGACTCGGTGGGCGCCGGGTATCCGGCCACCTCGACCCCGTCGGCGGCCAGCAGGCGCTCCGCCGCCGTGCCGTCCATGGTGCCCACGCGTGCCCGGGGCAGGGCCTTGAGCAGGTCGGGGTAGTCCCGGAACCGGCCCTCGCCCTTCCGGCGCACCAACTGCTGCCTGTAAAGGTAGTAGGGCCTCGTGAAGGCGACTTCCCGGCGGCGGTCGGGCGTCACCTCCAGGCCGTTCATCGCCAGGTCGAAGTCGCGCTTTTTCAGCCCGGGAACCAGGTTGTCGAACGGATATTGCGTGAACTCGATCGCCCGGCCGAGCCGCTTCCGGAGTTCGAGGACAATGTCCACCTCGAATCCAACGCGTTCAAAGCCGTCTCCCGACGGCCGCTTGAAGCAGTAGGGGGCGCCGCCCTCCTCGTCGCATCCCCATCGCAGGGGCGCCTCGCCGGGCGCGAGGCCCAGCGCGCCTACCAGGATCGCGAGCGGCCAAACGCCTGCCATGTCTCCTCCTGGAGCAGCACAAGGACACACCAGACGCCGAAGAACGGCCCGATCATCGCGCAGCCGCACGGGCTGAGGCACGGCAGCGCGTTCACCACCGCCCCCGCCATCGCCAAGCCGTAGTTTCCTCCGGTTTGCAGGGCCCTTCCCCCCGCTATTCCAACCATCCCCGCGGACAATCCGCCCACCGCGAAGAATGTCGCCATGTTCAGGTAGGCCCTGTGGACATCGTCGATGCTGGCGTTTTCCTTCTTCAGCTTCACGCGCAGGGCTTCCGCCTGCTCGGGCTCGCGCCTCTCCATGAGCCGCAGCAGCGACTCGGGGTCCGACGACGCGAAGACGACGGCGGCGAACGCGGCGGCAAGGCCCGCCAATAGGTTCATGACGCCGCAGAACATGAGGAAGGCGCCGGCGATGGCCATGCGCACCTGGGCGGAATGCGGGGCGGCGGGAACCGCCGGGGCCGGCGCCGGTTCCGCTTCCGGCTCCACCAGCTTCGGAATGCCCGAGCTGTAGTCGTAGCGGGGGCCGGGGGCGGACGGGGGGCCTTCCATCTGGTGGGCGCTTCTCCGAAGGATGTCTTGCCGATCGTACCACCGCCAGTCGGCGGCGCAATGGCGGCGCTAGCGCCGCTCGAAGTGGGTGTCGCGGTCGGGCCAGCATCCGGGGGCGTGGATGTCGAGCAGGGTGAGGCCCTCAAGGCCGGCGGAGAACGAGTGCCGGGTACCCGGCGGGAGGCGGAGGAACACGCCCGGCTCAAGGTGATGCGCCTTGCCGTCAAGCCACGCCGTTCCGCTTCCCGCGAGCACGAAGTAGGCCTCCTCCGCCACCAGGTGGTAGCTGACGGGCGTGACGGCGCCGGGGTCGAGCCGGACATGCCAGGCCGTCAGCGCGCCCTCCTCGTCGCGGCGCACGAGCGGTTCGAGGTGATAAGGCCCCAGCGAGCGGTCCGCCGGCAACTCACCGGGCTTCCTGACGATGATGCCGAGACTTGGTTCCGCCATCGGGGCCTCCCGATCCGCCACGCCATCTGGATTCCAGCAGGCTCCAGGGATATAATTCATTGGCTAAATTACCGAAACGAGAGAAATCAGTCCTGTGACAGATCCGATTGCCGAGCCCGCCACCACGAACGCGGACGCCACCCCGGAAACGGCCGGGAATACACCGGACACCGGTTCGACAGAGCCCCAGACCAACGGTTTTTCCGGCATGCGGCTGCGCCCCGAGTTGTTCGAGGCGCTGTGCCGGGCCGGCTACAGCAACCCCACGCCGATCCAGCGCGAGGTGATCCCGCTGGCCCTGGCGGGCCACGATGTCATCGGCCAGGCCCAGACCGGAACGGGCAAGACCGCCGCGTTCCTCGTCCCCTTCCTGCACCACTGGAAAACGCTCCATGAGACGGGCGCCTCGGGCCTCGTGCTCGTGCCGACCCGCGAGCTGGCCCTCCAGGTGGTCGCCGAGGCCAGGAAGATCGCCTGCGACCCCGACTTCGCCGTCGCCGCCATCTACGGCGGGCAGGCCATCGGCCCGCAGATCACCGCGATCAGGAAGAACACCCCGCTGCTCGTCGGCACGCCGGGCCGGGTCATCGACCACCTCATGCGGGGAACCCTGCGCCTCGACGGCCTCAAGTACGCCGTGCTCGACGAGGCCGACCGCATGCTCGACATCGGCTTCAGGCCCGACATCGAGAAGATCCTGCGCCGCTGCCCCGCCGACAGGCAGACCCTGCTGCTCTCGGCCACCATGCCCGACGATGTGCTGAGGCTGGCGCACCGCTACCAAAAGGATCCCAAAACAGTCCAGATCACGCCCGAAACCCCCACCGTGGCGCGGATCAGGCAGTCGTATGTCGCCGTCGACGAGGACCGCAAGCTGCCCCTTTTGCTCAAGCTCCTCCAGACCGAGCAACCCCGCGCCAGCATCATCTTCGTCGAGCGCAAGCGCTGGGCCGAGAACCTCTACCGTGACCTCCGGCAGACCGTCAAGGGCGTCTCGATGATGCACGGCGACCTGCCCCAGGGGATGCGCACGAAGATCATGCAGGCGTTCCGCGACGGCGTCATCAAGCACCTCGTCGCCACCGATGTCGTCGGCCGCGGGATCGATGTTAAGAACCTCTCCCATGTCTTCAACTACGACATCCCGGAGGATCCCGACGCCTATGTGCACCGCATCGGCCGCACCGGCCGCATCGGCGCCGACGGCGTGGCGATCGCCTTCGTCTCGCCCGACCAGGGCCACCGCCTCACCAATGTCGAGTCGTTCATCAACAAGCTGCTCGACAAGCGCGAGGTGGAAGGCTTCGAGGGTGTCCGCCCCAAGGACCTCCCGCAGCCCGAGGCGCCCAAGGAGCAGGCTCCTTCCCAGCCCGTCTTCGGCCGCCGGGTGAAGAAATACAGCAACAGGCTCTGATCGCCTCCGCGCCACCCGGCCCCCGGGACGCGTAGACTTGCCCGTGGGAGGCGCGCGACGCCCCGCCGCGGAGGGTCGAGCCATGACGAGCGAGATCGATTGCTGGGGCCCCGCCCGGGCCACCGTTCCCGGCGCTCCGCTGGGCGCCGCCGAACTTCACTCCATAAACGCCTACTGGCGGGCCTGCAACTACCTCGCCGCGGGCATGATCTACCTCCGCGCCAACCCGCTGCTGCGCGAGCCGCTCCAGGCCGGGCATGTCAAGAAGCGGCTCCTGGGACACTGGGGCTCAAGCCCCGGCCTGTCGTTCTGCTACACCACATCAACCGCATCATCCGCCAGCGCGGCGAGGAGGTGATCTTCCTCGCCGGGCCCGGCCACGGGGCCCCGGGGGTGATCGCCCCGGTGTACCTGGAGGGCGCCTATTCCGAGGTTTATCCCGGCTGCGGGCAGGACATCCGCGGCATGGAGCAGCTCTTCCGCTCGTTCAGCTTTCCCGGCGGGGTGGGCAGCCACTGCACGCCGGAACTGCCCGGGAGCATCCACGAGGGGGGCGAACTGGGCTACAGCCTGTCCCACGCCACCGGGGCGGTGCTCGACAACCCGCGGCTGGTCGCCGCCGTCGTCATTGGCGACGGGGAGGCGGAAACCGGCCCGCTGGCGGCGTCGTGGAACGGCGGGCGGTTCCTCAACCCCGCCACCGACGGCGCCATCCTGCCCATCCTCCATCTGAATGGTTACAAGATCAACAACCCCACCGTGCTGGCCCGGATTCCCCGCGCCGAGCTCGTCGCGTTCTTCTCGGGCCTGGGATACGAGCCGCTGCTGGTGGAGGGCTCGGAACCCGAAAGCATGCACCAGGCGATGGCCGCCACCCTCGACGCCGCCTTCGACCGCATCGCCGCCATCCGCGCGGCGCGCAAGCCCGAACGGGCCCGCTGGCCGGTCGTCATCCTCCGCAGCCCCAAGGGATGGACGGGGCCCGGCAGCGTCGACGGTGTTCCCGTGGAGGGAACCTTCCGGTCGCACCAGGTTCCGCTCGCGGGCATCGCTGGGAATCCGGCGCACCTCGCCCAACTGGAGGCGTGGCTTGCGGGTTACCGACCCGGGGAACTGTTCGACGGGTCGGGAGCCCTGCTGCCGGAGTTGCGCGTGCTGGCCCCCTCGGGCGCGGCGCGCATGGGCGCCCGGCCCGAGGCCAACGGCGGGTTGCTGCGCAGGCCGCTCAGGCTGGGAGACCACCGGGCCCACGCCGTCGCCGTCGAGGCCCCCGGCGCCACCCGCGCCATGAACACCGCGCCCTTGGGCCGCTGGCTCCGCGACATCATGCGCGACAATCCCGGGGCCTTCCGCGTCTTCGGGCCCGACGAGACCGCCTCCAACAAGCTCCACGCCCTCTTCGAGGTCACGGGCAAGACATGGCTCGCCGAGCGCCTGCCCTGCGACGACCAGGGCGGGCACCTCGCCCCCGACGGCCGAGTCATGGAGATCCTCTCCGAGCACACCCTCGAGGGCTGGCTCGAGGGCTATCTGCTCACCGGCCGGCACGGGCTGCTCTCCACCTACGAGGCGTTCGTGCATGTCATCGACTCCATGGTGAACCAGCACGCCAAGTGGCTCGCCAAGTCGAGGGAACTGCCTTGGCGGGCCAGCGTGGCCTCGCTCAACCTCCTCATCACCTCCACGGTCTGGAGGCAGGACCACAACGGCTTCACCCACCAGGATCCCGGGTTCATCGACCTCGTCGCGAACAAGAGCCCCGAGGTGACCCGCGTCTACCTGCCTCCCGACGCCAACTGCCTCCTGGCGGTCGCCAACCACTGCCTCGCGCAGCGTCGACTATGTGAATGTCATCGTCTGCGACAAGCAGGACCACCCGCAGTTCCTTTCCGTGGAACAGGCGGAGCGCCACTGCGCCAAGGGTCTGGGGCTGTGGGAATGGGCCAGCACCGACATGGGACTGGAACCCGACGCCGTGCTGGCCGGCTGCGGCGACATCGCCACCCAGGAGGCCCTCGCGGCCGCCAAGCTCCTCAGGCAGCACCTGCCCGAGCTGCGCCTCAGGTTCGTCAATGTGGTCGACCTCTTCCGCCTCGCACCCGAGGCCGACCATCCGCACGGCCTCCCCGACCGGGAGTTCGAAACCCTGTTCACCACCGACAAGCCCGTGATCTTCAACTTCCACGGCTACCCGTACATGATCCACCGGCTCGCCTACCGGCGGGCCAACCACGAGAACCTCCATGTGCGCGGCTACAGGGAGCGCGGGAACATCAACACGCCCCTGGAGCTGGCGATCAGCAACCGGATCGACCGCTTCACGCTGGCGCGCGATGTCATCGGCAGGGTTCCGCGTTTCCGCGTCTCGGCGGCCCACTTGCGCGAGATGCTGCTCGACGAGCAGCTCGACTGCCTCAGGCACGCCCACGAGCACGGCGTCGACCGCGAGGACATCGTCAAGTGGCGCTGGACAACCTGACCCGGGCGGGCTTGGCCGGCGGCGCGGCGGGCTTGGCCGGCGGGGGAGACGCCGGCTTCGACTGCTTGCGGGGCAGCAGTTCCGGCAGGTTCGCCACACGCATCGCCGTCACCGTCATCACCTGGGCCCCCTGCACCAGGTCGGGCCACCTCGCCTTGTCGAGCGTGTCGCTCTGCGTGTGGTGGGTCAGGTAATACTCGGCGGGATCCTGGTGGAAGGCGAACCCGGGAACTCCCTCCGCCGCGAACGACAGGTGGTCGGTGCCCCCCTGGGTTCCCTGCACCACCGCGACCCCGAGTTCCTTGAGGATGCCGAGTTCCCGTTCCAGCACCGGCTTGGCGTCGTCGAAGCCCTGCAGCGGAATCTCCGTCACCCGGCCGGTGCCGGTGTCGTGCACCAGGGCCATCGAGGTCCTGGACATCTCGTCCTTGTGCCTTTTGACATACTCCTTCGATCCGAAAAGACCCTGTTCCTCGCCGGTGAACAGGACGAAGCGGATGGTCCGGGCCGGCCTGATCCCCTTTTTCGCCAGGGCTCCCAGCACCCTGGCGGCCTCCAGCACCACGGCGGTCCCGGTGCCGTTGTCCGTCGCGCCCTGTCCCAGGTCCCATGAATCGAGGTGGGCCCCCACCACGACGAACTCGTCGGGCTTGGAGGCGCCGCGGATCTCCCCGACCGTGTTGTAAACCGTCACCGGCCCGGGAATGATCTTGTTGGAGATCTCCACCTCCACGCGCGGCGGCGACCCTTCCCGCGTCGCCAGCCGGTGGAGCATCGCGTAGTGGTCGTGCGTGACGAAAACGGAGGGAACCGGTTCGCTGGCGGTGGCCCGGTCGTCGCCCTTCCAGGATCCGGTCATGTTGAGCAGGCCGTGCGGCTTGGCCGAATCGGCGAGCACGCACGCGGCGCCTTCCTTCTGGGCCATCTCGAGAACCTGGGTTCGCAGCGCCAGGCCCGACTGGATTCCCGGCCTGGGCCTGACCGGCGCCGACTTCTTGTCCCTGGGCTTGCCGACCTCGCTGACGGGAATGATCTCCGCGGGCTTGCCCGGCAGGATGACCGCGTCCTTGAGCTTGCCCTGGTACGCCTTCAGGTCGTCGGCCTTGGCGGCATTGATCACCACCACGGGCCCGGTCACCTTGCCCTTGGTGCCGGTTGTCCACGCCCGGGAGGCCGCGTGGATCTCACGGCCGTTGGCCGGCTCCACCAGCCTCATCCGGCAGACGCCCCTCTCCCAGCCCGCGGGTATCTCCCAGGGTTCCAGCCTGACATTCTCGAGGCCATAAGACTTCAACCGCTCCGCCGTCCAGTCGTTGGCCTTCTTGAGGTTGGCGCTGCCGGTCATCCGCGCCCCGATGACATCGCACAGGTGGGTGAGGTTCGCCTCGACCGCCGGTTTGTCCTTCACCTCCGCGACGATCATGCGGTCGATCTCGGCGGGGGCCGGCACCGGGGGTTTGCCGTCGGCGCCGGCATGGTTCATGCCCGCGGTGGCCAAGCCCGCCATGATGCCCGCCAGGCACGCCAAATGCCGACAAGACGCCTTCGATCGCATGGTTGGTCCCCCATTCCGCCCTTGGGCGGGGCTTCCGCTGTTCACCCGGCGGTGATGCCAAGGGCGATGCATCCGGTTGAAAAATTCATTTTTTTATGATAGTAGGTAAAGAGGCAAAATTTCTTAATTATCACATCAGGAGTCATGCCGTGCCCCCCACGATCCGGAAGGGGTTCACCCTCATCGAACTTTTGGTGGTGATCGCCATCATCGCCGTGCTGATCGGCCTGCTCGTCCCCGCCGTGCAGAAGGTCCGCGAGGCCGCCAACCGCATGAATTGCGCCAACAGGCAAAAGCAGATCGCCTTGGCGCTCCACAATTATCACGACGCCAATGGGTTGTTTCCTCCCGGCCAGCCATTGGGTTATTTCTCCGGCACATGGTACGCCAATGTGGGTACCATGGACCGCAACCGCAGCAACTGGTCCGCTTTCATCCTTCCCTACATCGAACAGGACGCCTTGGGAACCCAGCTTCAGACTCTTCTTGGCAACCAGAACGGTGGCTACACCTGCTTCGCCGCATTTTCCACGACCGTGATCCCAACATTCCTTTGCCCTTCCGATCCGGGAAGCCCCAAGATCGCCAGCACCGCCGGCAACGCCCAGGGTTTCCATATCAATTTCATCGCTTGCCACGGCAACAGCTTTGCCACGCCCACCGCCGACCCGCGCGGACTCAACCTGAACGGCATGTTCTTCGGCATGTCGAAAACTCGCATGGCCGATGTCATCGACGGCACCACCAACACCGTCATGGTGAGCGAACTGCTTCAGGGAAGCGACTCGGCCGCGGGAGGCCACGATGTTCGCGGCAGGATGTGGAACACCATCCACGCCGGCACCACTTTCAGCACGATTTACCCGCCCAACTCCACGATCGGCGACAACACCCAGGGATACTGCGGAGCGACCCAAGGCGCTCCCTGTGGCGCGCAATCGGGTACAAACGCCTTCACGATCGCCAGAAGCCGGCATTCCGGCGGCGTGAACACGGCGTTGGCCGATGCCTCCGTCCGCTTTGTCACCAACTCCGTCACTCCAGCCACCTGGCTCGGGCTGGGCACGCGGGCCGGCGGCGAGGTTGTCGCGCTCGACTGATCCGGAGACACACCATGCGATTTTTCCTTTTTCTTCTGTCGGCGGTCCTGGCGGCGGTTTCAGGATGCATGGGCGACGGCCTCGCCGAGGTATCAGGCACCGTCACGATGGACGGCCAGCCTCTCAAGGACGGGGAAATCATCCTCGAATCAACCGACCAGAAATCCACGCCGGCGGGCTCCAAAATCTCCGAGGGTGCCTACACCATGCGGACCACCCCCGGCCCGAAGGTCGTGCGCATCCTCGCCTCCCGGCCGACCTCGAAACCCGATCCCGTGATGGGCAGCGCGGCCCGCGAAGCCGCGATCGGGCCCGAATACAACACGAAATCCACCCTGCGCGCCGCCATCAATCCCGGCAAGCAGGCCGGACTTGATTTTCAAGTCAAGGAATTGCCGAAAAAGCCCTGACACTCCGGATCAGGCCATGAAAAACCCCGCCGGAGGGGGGTTCCTCCGGCGGGGCCGATCAGGCGGAGTCGCCAGCGCCTCAGTTGAGGTCGTTGACCTCGCCGCCATCGCGGGTGACAAGGCGCGCGAAGGTGCGGATGTTGGTCGAGGCGGCGATGAATCGAACCGAACCATCCACCAGGGTGGCATTCACTCCGCCGGAATGGAAGCTGTAGATCTGGCTGGTGCCGTCGGTTCCATAGAAGGTTGAGGCGGGCCCGCCCTCGGCGATGTAATCGATCCCGTTCGTCACATTGATGAAGCTGGAGCCGCCCTTGGTGGTGCCCGCGGCGTCGGTTCCCAGCAGGTAGGGGATCTCGCTGGCGGGTCGGCACCAACTCCCACCGTTGACACGGGCCGATGAGGATCCGGCCACCGCGAGCTTTCCGTTGCGGTAAATATCGGGCCGGCCCGCCGATTCCGTCACGAACAAGGTGTTTGAGGTTCCGTCGAGGAAATCCGCGAAGCGAAGGCCCTGCGTCTTGGAGATGGCGCCCCTTGTGGTGCCGACGCTCGCGGCATCCACCAGATTGAGGCCGCCGGCACCGGATCCCAGGTTGGCATGCACCCCATAGATACCCGCATAGTCGGTGTTGGCCACGATGTTGGTCCAGGCGGGCGTGGTGTCGGGGGCGCCGTCCTGCTTTTGCCCGCTGGGCGACGATGGGCACTCATAGGTCTTGATGCGGGTGCTGGTTGCCGGCGTGTTCGCGGGCGTCGCCCAGTTCTGGGTGAGGTCGATCCGCTTGAAGAGGGCATCCTGCTCGATGTACGGGAGGATGTAAGTGGCCCAGCGCACCCGGACGGTGGAATTCAGTGAGGGGCGGATATTCGCCGGAATCACGCCCCTGGCGTCGTGGTATCCGTGAAGGGCCATGCCGACCTGCTTGAGGTTGTTGGTGCAACTCATGCGGTTGGCGGCCTCGCGCACCTTCTGCACGGCGGGGACCAGCAAGCCGATCAGCACCGCGATGATGGCGATCACGACAAGCAGTTCAATCAGGGTGAAGGCATCGCGGGAATTCGCGACCTTCGGCGAGAGGCTCATATCCGGCTCCTTCTTAATTTATCAACATTATCAATAACATAGACTTTCATGTTGACAAACATAGTAAACAATTAAATTCCCAGCTTGTCGACCCAAATGATTATTTTTCCGATCATTTCGATAATGATTTAAATGGATGCAGCCTCTGCCTGCTTCTAGGGCGCCTCAAAGGCATGGCAGGCGACTGAGTTGGCCAAAATGTGGGGGAAATGGCGTGATTTGTCTGTTTTCCCGTTTTGCGGCTCCCTCTGGCACAGCAATTGCCCCACATTCCATGGTTTCAATGCTCCGGGCACCTCTCCATGCTGACCATGCGCCGCTCCAACACCACCTCCTGGTTTGATGGTTACCAACCCCGAGGTTGGGATGAGGTGGTCTCCGATGGCGGCGCCATCCGCCCCCACTACCAAGACATCGCCCACAGGCTTTCCGATCTCAATCCCGCCGATGTTGAACGCCGGCATCGCCTGGCCGACCTCACGATGCGCCAGCAGGGCATCACCTTCACCGTTTATGGAAGGGACCAGGGGGTCGAGCGCATCATGCCGTTCGACCCCATGCCGAGGGTGGTTCCCGCCGACGAGTGGGAACGGGTGGAACGCGGTCTGAAGCAGCGGATCAGGGCCCTCAACCTGTTTGTCCACGATGTGTATCACGACCGGAAGATCCTCAAGGACAAGATCATCCCCGCCGAACTTGTGCTGGGCTGCACCGCCTACCGGCGCGAGATGGTCGGCATCCAGGTTCCCGGCGACATCTACATTCACATCTGCGGCACCGACCTCATCCGCGATCCCTCCGGGGAGTACCTGGTTCTCGAGGACAATGGCAGAACCCCCTCCGGCGTGAGCTATGTGCTCAAGAACCGCCAGGTGATGAAGCAGGCCTTCGCCCCGATTTTCGGCGACTATTCCATCCGGCCGGTGGACGACTATCCCGCCAGGCTGCTGGCGATGCTCAGGCATGTGGCGCCCGGCGGAATCGAGGATCCCACCATCGCGGTCCTCACTCCCGGCCTGTACAACTCGGCCTACTTCGAGCACAGCTTCCTGGCGCGGCAGATGGGCGTGGAACTGGTGGAAGGCCGCGACTTGGTCGTTGAAAACGGGTATGTCCACGCCCGCACCACCACCGGGCTCAAGCGCATCGATGTGCTTTACAGGCGGGTGGACGACCAGTTCCTCGATCCTCTGGTTTTCAAGCCCGAAAGCATCCTCGGCGTGCCCGGACTTTTGGGCTGCTACCGCGGCGGGCGCATCAACCTCGCCAACGGCATCGGCACCGGAGTCGCCGACGACAAGGGCGTCTACCCGTTCGTTCCCGACATGATCCGCTACTATTTGGCCGAGGAACCCGTCCTCAGGAATGTCGAGACCTACAGGCCCACCATCCCATCGCACAAGCAGCATGTGCTGGCGAACCTCCACAAGCTGGTGGTCAAGGCGGTGGACGGTTCCGGCGGCTACGGCATGCTCATCGGTCCGGCGAGCACCGCCGAGGAACGCGAGCTTTTCGCGCGCAAGATCGAGGACAACCCGCGCGCCTACATCGCCCAGCCGACGATCCAGTTGAGCCAGCATCCCACCTTCGTGGACGGCAAGCTGTCGGGCCGGCATGTCGACCTCCGGCCTTTCATCCTTTACGGGGAGGAAATATTCGTGCTTCCCGGCGGGCTCACCCGGGTGGCGCTGAGGGAGGGCAGCCTGGTGGTGAACAGCTCGCAGGGAGGCGGCAGCAAGGACACATGGGTGCTGGCGTGATGATGCCGACCACGCGCGCCCAGGAACCCGGAAAGAGTGGGGCCATGCTCAGCCGCGTCGCCGAGAACCTTTTCTGGGCCGCCCGCTATGTGGAGCGGGTTGACGGGCTGGCCCGTCTCATGGACCAGGCGTTCCAGGTGGAGTTTGACGCCGGTTTCGGCGACGGCGATTCCGGCCCCGTCGAGGCGATCCTCGAGATCCTCAGTTGCCGGGCCCAGTTCACGCGGGAGACGGTCGACGCCGCGCACCAGTCGCCCCAGGACTTGCTGCGCTGGCTGGCCTTCAGCAAGTCGGGCCTCGTCTCGATCCGCTCGATGGTGGCCGCGGCGCGCGAGAACGCCCGATCCACCCAGGAGGCCCTGAGCGCCGAGGCCTGGAACCAGATCAATCGGTTCCACCTGTCGATGTCGAGCCGCAAGGCCGAGGCGCGGTTTGCCGCGTCGCCGGCGCGCTTCCTCGAGGCGGTCAAGAGGTCGTGCGTGCTTTTCGCCGGGCTTGTCGATGCCACCCAGCCCAGGGACGAGGCGTTCCATTTCATGCAGTTGGGCGGTTTCCTCGAGCGGATCGACATGACCAGCCGCATCCTCGCCAGCGCCGCGGGCACCGCCCTGATCCAGTCGGCCGACGACGAGGCCGCCGGCGGCGACCTCGAGGGCCTGCGCTGGTCCGGCCTCCTCAAGGCCGTGGGCGCGCAGGAGGCCTACCTCCGCAGGTTCAGGGGCGACATCACCTCCGAGGGCGTGCTACGATTCCTTCTTCTGGAGCAGGAGTTCCCCCGCTCGCTTCGGTTCGGGCTCAACCGCTGCATGGAATCGCTCCAGGAAATCAGCGGCATGGAACGGAGCCACCATGTCTCCGAGGCCGAGCGGCTGCTGGGCCGCCTCGAAAGCGACCTCCGCTACCTCGAACCCTCCGACATCCTCGCCCGCGGACCCGTCAACTTCCTCGGCGAGATCCAGAACACCTGCGCCAAGGTGGGCTCCGAAATCGCCAACGAGCGCTTCGTCTGATCCTTTTTTTGGAGACTCTCCCATGTTGCTTCGCATCGAACACGAAACCGTGCTGTCGTACGACTCGCCCGTCTTCGAGCATGTCTTTGAGTTGAGGATGGCGCCCGTCTCCGACGACGACCAGACCTCGTTGGGCTACAGGCTCCGCGTCAGCCCCCTCGTGCCCAGCACCCCCTACCGCGACGGCAACGGCAACCGCGTCGAGCTGATCACCGTGCTGAGCCCGTGCCAGAAGATCACCGTACGGGCCACCAGCTTCGTGCGAACCCATCGCCGCCCCGCCTCCGAGCGCATCGCCGAAGTCCGGGTGGTGGATACGGGATCCGACCAGCCGGGCGCGCTCGACGCCCTCGAATACCTCGGCTTCACCAGCCTGGTGGACCGCGGTCCCTGGCTCGACAGCCTCGTCTCCGAGCTGGGATCATCCGGGGATTGGCCGCTGGAGGCTTTCGTCGGCAAGGTCACGGCGCTGATCAAGTCGCGGGTCAAGTACGAGAAAAGCCGCACCGAGGCGGGCACGCCCGCCTCCGAGGCGCTCAAGCTGGGCGCCGGCGTCTGCCAGGATTTCTCGCACCTGTTCATCGCCGTCTGCCGCAGGATCGGCATCCCGTGCCGCTATGTCAGCGGCTACATCAACCAACCGGGTGAAATCGAAAGCCACGCCTGGGTGCAGGTTTGGGCCGGCGCGGCGCAGGGATGGGTGGACTACGACCCCACGCATTCCTGCCTGGTGGGCGACGACCATGTCGTGGTGGCCATCGGCCGCGACTATGGCGATGTGCCGCCCAACCGCGGCGCCTGGCGCGGCGACGCCAAGGAATCAATCCAGGTGGGGGTGCGGGTGCAGGCGGTGCCGCGCCTGCCGGCCGACTGGATTGACGCCGACTCGCTCCCCTTGGCAATCACGGGACGGGATCCTTCAGGTGGTGGCGGAAGCCGAAGGCAGGGCAGGCCTTCGGTACGGCAGTTCCAGCGGATGTTGTACCGGCAACAGCAGCACCAGCAGCAGCAGTAGTCGTGATGCTGCCCATGGTTTTGGGGGTGTGGCCGTGGTGAACGGGGCCGTCCAGGCAGTCGGGGGCGTGTTGCCCCCGGCTGGACCTCCCGGGTTCCTGGGCGGCCCGCGTTCCCCACGGGAACCCCGGAACCTCACCAGGAAATCGGTATCAAACGAGGGCCGTGGCCAAACCCATCGACTGGCTGATTCCAGGTGATGGGGCCTGCGACGGATCAGGTTCGGGGATGACCGCGTCGAGGTCCCGGCCCTTTCCGACAAGTTCCCCGCGGATCACCGCCTTGTCACGCGGCGCGTGAATGCCGATTTTTACCCTGTTTCCTGTGATCTCGACGACGCTCAACACGATGTTGCCGTCGATCACGATCTCCTCACCCACCTTGCGACTGAGCACAAGCATGACCCACCCTCCTGGTGCGGCCCGCCGCAGACGGTTTTCCCGGCGGCCTTGTTCACGGATACATTTAAGTCTAGGTCTCTCACATTCACTGTATGGCGCAATCGTCAAGACTGTTCAAATTATTAGTTCTTAAATTAAGAAAAAGCAAGGTTCTACTCTGGACACGCGATTTCCTCATGGGAAGCCCCGTCAGTTGTCGGCCCGTCACCACATCCCGCGCAAAGGGCGAACTGGCAGCGGGTGCAGCGCTGCATGGCACCGCACTGGAGAAGCGACCCGGCGCACACGGGGCAGCATCCATGGCTTTCGCCCCGGGGAAAAACGGCGAGAACGGGAGTTTCGGCATGACGCATGGCAAGACCTCCTAAGGAAAACAAACAGGAGTGAACATATTTACACTTAAATGAACACCTGTTCAACGCCATTTCGTTCCTGAATGCCCGATTTTTGGTGGCGCTCCGCCTTGTCATCCATCACCATGATCACTCGTGGATTGTCATCGCATGGAGACCCGGTTCATGACCACCAGCCCTATTCGCGACCGCCGCCTCTTTCTTCAGGGACTTGCCGCCGGTTCCGCGGCATTCGCCCTCGGTGCCACCCGGCTCA
This sequence comes from Planctomycetota bacterium, assembly GCA_016873225.1. GTDB lineage: Bacteria > Planctomycetota > Planctomycetia > Gemmatales > Gemmataceae > REEB421. The sequence goes on from VGXS01000047.1 coordinate 22,785, forward strand.
ACGCCCAAACCGCTCCCTGGTTCCGGGTGTCATTGGCCCAATGGTCGCTTCACCGCGCCTTTTTCGCCAAGAAGCTGGATGCCATGGAATTCCCGGTGATCGCCAAGCGCGACTTCGGCATCGAGGGGGTCGAGTTCGTCAACCAGTTCTACAAGGGCAAGGCCGAGGACACGGCGGTGCTCGACGGCCTCAAGAAGCGCTGCGCCGACAACGGCGTGACCCCGCTCCTGATCATGTGCGACGGCGAGGGATTCCTGGGTGACGCCGACAAGGCCAAGCGCGCCCAGGCCGTGAAGAACCACCACAAGTGGGTGAACGCCGCGGTGGCCCTCGGTTGCCACAGCATCCGCGTGAACGCCTACTCCACGGGCAGCCCTGAGGAGCAGATGGAGCGCGCCGCCGAGGGCCTCGCGTCCCTGACGGAATACGGCACCTCCAAGAACATCAACATCATCGTCGAGAACCATGGCGGGCTGTCGAGCAACGGGGAGTGGCTGGCCGGCGTGATGAAGAAGGTGAACAACCCCCGCTGCGGCACCCTGCCGGACTTCGGCAACTTCCGCCTAGGCGAGGGCAAGGAATACGACCGCTACAAGGGCGTGAAGGAGATGATGCCGTTCGCCAAGGGAGTGAGCGCCAAGTCGCACGACTTCGACGCCAACGGCGACGAAACCAAGACCGACTACAAGCGGATGCTGGAAATCGTGAAGGGCGCCGGATATCGTGGTTGGATCGGCATCGAGTACGAGGGCGGGAAGTTGTCGGAGCCGGAAGGCATCGTCGCGACCCGCAAGCTGCTCGAGAAGGTGCGGACCCAACTGGCCGGCGCCTGACCCCGAGACAATAACCCGCCCCGCCTGGCCCCCCTAGAGATTCACCGGAGTTCCGAACATGTTTCGAGCGTTCGTCGCCCTCGCGTTCCTCCTCGGCCTCACCGCCGTTTCAATCGTCGCCCAGGAAAAGGTGAAGCGCACGCCGGCCGAGGACAAGGCCATTGAGAAGCTGCGCTCGCTGGGCGCCCTGGTGCTTGAGGTGGCCCAGAACGACCCGCGACTGGAGGTTTCCTATCTCCAGAAGATCGACAACTTCGGCGACGAGCACCTGACGCCGCTGAAGGACCTCAAGACGGTGCACTCCCTCAACCTGCGCGCCCAGCCGGTCACCGACGCCCATGTGGCCAACCTGAAGGGGATGACGGCCTTGGCGCGGCTGCATCTCGAGAAGACCAAGATCACCGACAAGGCGCTTGAGACGGTGGGCGGCCTTTCCGGCCTTGAATACCTCAACCTCTACGAGACGGGCGTGACCGACGCCGGCTTGGGCAGCCTCAAGGGCCTCTCGAAGCTGAACCAGCTTTACCTGTGGCAGACGAAGGTGACCCCCGCCGGCGCCGACGCGCTCAAGAAGTCGCTCGCCAAGTGCGACATCAACCGCGGCGTGGAGTTCGTGCCGATCGTCGCCAAGGAAGATCCCAAGAAGGAAATGAAGAAGGACACGAAGAAGGACGAGGCGAAGAAGGACGGTAAGAAGGACGCTAAGAAGGACGCTAAGAAGGCCGAGGAAAAGAAAACGGCCGAAAAGAAGGCCGAGGAAAAGAAGGATGCCAAGAAGGCCGCCGACAAGAAGTGACCTCGCGGCAACCGCAGCCATCACAAGAAACGCGCCCCGTTCCGGGGCGCGTTTCTTGCTTTCCCCAGCCACAACGAACCCGCCAAGCCGCCTTCGGGGCCCTTGGGGTTCCTTTCCATTGGCGCCCGCGGCGGTTGCTGGACATGGCGTCCGGGCGGACTTCAATCCGCAGGCGGGGCGGGCACATCGCCGCCTTCACCAAAAAACTCCCGGCAACATCCCCGCGGCTCACGAAAATCCCGGATTGTCTCCAAATGCTGGAGCAAACCCGGGGTGATTTCGGTCAAATGGCAG
>VGXS01000048.1 GCA_016873225.1 Planctomycetota bacterium
CCCCGGGCGTCCGAGTTGAGGTGAGCCCCGGGCGTCAGCCCGGGGGTTCCTTAGCCCGGGGAATCCCCAGCCCATCACGGCGTTTGCCCGCCGTAAGCCGGCGTTCACCAACCGAGATGAGCGTGACCTGTTTTCAAGGAGCGGAGAGGGGGGGATTCGAACCCCCGGTGGAGTTGCCCCCACACAGCATTTCCAGTGCTGCACAATCGGCCGCTCTGTCACCTCTCCTGTGAAATATGATGCTAGGGCCTTGCCATTGACCCGTCAATTCAGGCAGCAGGTTGTTGAGTTCGACCCCGGCGGGGTTTACGATACCCCAGATCTATCCCTCCCCACCATGACCGGAGCCATTTTCATGATCCGATTGCTTTCCCTGGCCGCATTGATGGCCGCCCCCGCCGGATTCAGCCATGCCGCCAAGCCCGAGGCCATTTTCAACGGCAAGAACCTTGAAGGATGGACCGTTGTCACCGAACCCAAGCACCAGGCCAAAACCAAGGTGACTCCCGAGGAAAACTGGGTGGTTCAAGACGGCGTCATCGTCACCAAGGGCAAGCTGTTCTGCTACCTCGGGACCAAAAAAAGCTTCTCCAACTACAAGTTCCAGTTCGACTGGCGCTACCCCGAGGGAAGCACCCCCGACAGCAACTCCGGCGCGCTTATCCACATGCAGGCACCGCTCGACAAGGTTTTCCCCAAGAGCCTCGAACCCCAGGGCCGCTTCAAGGACCATGGCAAGATCTTCCCCATGGGCGGCCTCAAGGTGAAGGACAACCAGTTCGACCAGAAGGCCCTCGACGAAGTCCGCAAGCCGATCGGCCAGTGGAACACCACCCGCATCGAATGCGACAAGAACGGCGGAGTTGCCGTCTTCGTGAACAACCGCAAGGTGGCCTCATGCTCATCGGAACTCAAGGAAGGCCCCGTCGGCTTCCAGAGCGAGGGTTTCGAGATTCACTTCCGCAACATCACAATCGAGAACCTCGACTGACCCGCCTCCATGGTCAGGGGCCCAGGTGGTGCCGGCTGAGCACCACCGGCCCCGATCCAGTGACCAAATAATTGTGCTCGATGCGCAACCCGCCGACGCCGGCGACATAGGCTCCCGGCTCAAGCGTGACGACATCGCCCTCCAGCACCTGATCCTCCGAACCGGGCACGAAAAACGGCGCCTCGGGGTGCGAAAGCCCCAGGCCATGACCGGCATGATGGGGGAAAGCCTCTGCCATGCCGGCATCCACGAATGCCGAGAACACGGCGGCATGGACATCCCTTGCCGGTGTTCCCGGACGGAGAGCCAACTCCCCCCGTCGCATCCCCTCGCGGGCGACCTCGAACATGGCGAGCTGCCGGTCGCGGGCTTCACCGGCGCAGAGGGTGGCCGTGAAGTCGCACCTGTAGCCGAAGATCACGACCGAAAAATCCACGATCACCAAATCGCCCTGCCTGATGACTCGCTCGGTTGGCGGCCCGCCCTTCCTTTCCGGACCGGGCGAAACAGCGAAGTCGCCGTACACAATCACCGCCCGGGATGCCGCCAGAGAGCAGGCCGAACTGATGCCCGCGTACAGTTGCAATTCCGTCATGCCGGGTTGCAGGTTGCGCCGTGCCCAGGCGTGGCCCGCCTCGGCCGCCCGGCAACAGGTTTCAAGCAAGGCTATCTCGTCGGGATCCTTCCGACGGCGGAGCGACGCCAACGCGCATGCCACGCGCCTTTGGATCTCATGCCGGCCGGGTTGATCGTGAAACCAGCCTGTCCAGGTGGCGGGCAAGGCGTCGCACAAGGCCAAGGTCCGGATGCCGCGCGCGGGAGACTTCCCGTCATACCACGGCACAACGATCCCGCGGTCGGCATGGGCATGACCGACCGAATCGGGCATGCGGTCGTCATGCCACAGGGTGGATGTCCCGTCAGGCTCAATCGAAAGCACACCTCCGAAGCCGTTTCCCAGCGAAAACGGGTCGACATGGAACCCGGCCAAGTAGCGAAGGGAATCCGGGTGAGACAGCCAAAGGGTCTCGCCGCGGCCCAGCGCTTCCATGAGCCTGTGGCGGCGCCCTTTGCAGGATTCGGCGGAAAGCATCGCCAGCGGCCCCCTGTTTTGTTTGCGGAGAAACGAATTCCCCTCTTATATTAAATGTGATGCATCCAAAAGGACCGGCGGTGTGACATGTGGCTTATCAAATCCGTCTTGGTGGCGGTTCTGGCTCAATCCGAGACCAGTCCCGACGCGCTGGTGAGGCGCCTTGGTTCCGACGACTTTTCCGCCCGCGAATCAGCCGAAGCGGCCCTCTCGAAATTGGGCCTGGCGGCGCTGGCGGCGATCGAGGCCGGCGGCGCGGACGCCGACCCCGAAGTCCGCAGGCGCTGCCGCGACCTGTCGTTGGCCCTGCGCAAGCAGAACCAGATCGACATGCTGACACGGTTCGTCGCCGGCAGCGACAACCTGCCCGGCTGGGAAAGGTTCCGCAAGGTGCTCGGACAGCGGCCCGACGCGCGCAAGGCGTATGCCGAGATTTACGGCAGCGATCCCACCTTCATCGATGATGTCGAGTCGCGGCCTCAATACGCGCCAACCATCATCGTGGCCAAGGTCCAGTTGCTCCAGACGCTCCAAAACGCTGAAAGAACCAAACGCGGCGGATTCCCGTTCTCCACCAATGATGTCGCCATCGTCATGTTCGCCGCCCAGCATCCGCAGGCGCGCATTCCCACCGACAAGCTCCACTTCATCACCTCGATGCTCTACAACCAGAACATCCAGAACTCGCTCAGCGGCAGGAACGGCGTCGCGGTGAACGAAAACCTCCGCGCGATCGTCGTGTCGTGGATGCTGTCTCAGACCGACATCAACGCCCAGATGCAGAGCCTCTACATCTGCATGAACAACGACCTCAAGGATGGCATCACCCTGGCGCGCTCGCTCCTGAAGAACGGCAACCTGCCGCCCCATGGCAGGGGAGTTTGCTGCAGCCTCCTTGGCAGGCTTGGAAACAAGGATAATATTCCCGACCTTGTTCCCCTGCTTTCCGACACCACCCACATGAACAACTTCCAGGTTCGCCCGAAAACGATGGGGGTCGTCCAGGTCCGCGATGTCGCCCTGGCCATGCTGGTGCACATCACGGGCCAGTCGCACAAGGATTACAGCTTCGGATTCACCACGGTCGGACAGCCGTTCCAGGTGAATTCCACCTACAACATGGGTTTCCTTGAGGATGCCAAGCGGCAGGAAGCCCTCGCCAAGTGGGACGCGTACGCCAAGGCCAACGGGTTACCGCCCGCCAAGCGGTGACGAACCCGACTCGGCAACCCTTGTGCCGCTCCCGGGCGCCGTGACCAACGCGATCTCGCAGCATAGCCTTTTCAGGCTGTGGCCCCCCTTGGTGAACGCCTCGCCAAGCTCAGCGGGCCTTCCGCTTCCGTAAGCGCGCACGGGTTGGCCGGCGAGGTGGTGAAATACCTGCTCCACAAACGAGTCGCACGCATCCCGACTCCCCCTGATGAAACTAGCCAATTCCATGGCGTTAGCGAATGAGTGCCTGCCTCCCGCCTTGTCCAGGAAAGAACCTTTCGTGTCGACCGGCTTACCCCTGTCCTGCGCCCGCTGCCGGCCGATGGCGTCGAATGCCTCAAGCGGGAATCCGAGCGGGTTGATGATTCCATGGCAGGAGACGCATGCGGTGGGCTTGGTCTGGAGGATCACCCGCTCCCGGGTTGTCAGTGACGGATGCAAGTCGGGCGCGATGGGCGAAACCGCCTCGGGTGGCGGCTTGAGGGCCACCCCCAAAATGTTGCGGGCGACAAAGACGCCTCGGTGGATCGGGGAGGTCTCGGCTCCGTAGGCGTGAACCGCCAGCACGAACGGGTGGGTGAGGATTCCCGCGCGGCCCTGCCCCGGCAGGGGGACATCGCGCATCGGGGCATCGGGCGGGAGTTCCACCCCGAAAAACTTCGCGAGCTTGCCATCCAGCGGAACCGAGTCGCCCTCAAACAGCTTGCGGTAATCGGTTTCGGCCGAGCCAAGGAACTCATCCACCTTCCATTCAAGCGACTCGCGAAGCGAGGCGAGGTGGTCGCGCGTGAAGCCTGGAAAACGAACCATGTCCTTCGCGACATCGGCGGCGTGGTCCGTCCTCAGCCAATGATGGAAGAAGCGGGCCAATTTGGCTCGGGCCCTGGGATCGGCAAGCATCCGCTCGGCTTCCTTCAACATCACCTCCCGCCGGGCGAGCTTGCCCGATGCCGCCAGGTCGGAAAGCGGTGGGTCGGGAAGGCTGTCCCACAGGGAAAGCGCCAGGTGCGCGGCGATGGCATGGCTGTCGGTCCGGGCCTCGAGTCCCGGGTAAAGGAACCTTGGCGACTTGAGGATGGCGAGCATGGCCCTGCGGGCCCCGGTCTCGGGATCGGGTGAGCCGGTGAAAGGCCTGTTGACATAAAGCGACCGGGTTTCCTGCGCGAGGGGCGCCCGAAAGGCGCGAGTCGCGAAAGCGGCGCAGAATTCCTTGAGCTTGGCGGTCCTGTCGGCGTCGGCGGCCTTCGACTTGGAGAAATCGTCGATCCGCGCCATCACATAGGCGACGGCCTCTAGGGCACCGTCGGTCGCCGCCTGGTCCCAGGCCTTGGAAATGGCCGAACCCCGTTCCCAGCCGAGGCTGGCATCATCGGGAGGAAAGGCTGCCGAACTGGCGAACACGGGTGATGAACCCGTGACGCGGAGAGCCTTGGCGGGAAGCAGCCTCGGAGGCATGTCCGGCCGGCGCCAAAGAAGATGGATCGAGGTGGGCGCCGATGGCGGGGGCGCCTTGGTCTTGTTGGCGTCGTTCACTCCCTGCTTCGCCTTGGAATACTCGAGGCGGAGGGGGTGGGCCCGGCCGGCCAGCAACCGCGTCACGCCCTTGTACTCGGTGTCGTTGCCCGACTTCACCCACGCGTCGATCACCGGAGTATCCGGATCGTTCACCCACAGCCTCGCGGCGTGCTCCGTCTTCACGATGAATTCGTACTCCCCCGTCTCGGGGGCAATGATCGAGCCTGTCCAGCGGATGGAAAACTCATGGGGCTCGATCATCCCGGGAACGGGGCTCTCCTTGCCAAGCGCGAGGTTCACGCCTGGATCGGTTCTTTCCAGCACGCGGTCTCCGTTGTTGAACCGGCGGTTCTTGAAATATTCCCCCTTGAGGCCCTCGGCTCCCTGCTTGCCGGAGGCCGGCCTGAATGAGCCGACCAGGTCGGCCATCGACTGGCGATACTGCGGAATCGTCAGGCGGGCCAGCTCAACCCGGGGCGGATGCGACCTTTCCCGCGCCAACTGCGAATAGAACTCCTTGTGAATATGCTCCGCGATGGCGGCGGCGTCCGCCTGGTCCAGCGTGTTGGGCTGCCCCTCGGGCATGGTTTCGCGGATCAGTCGGGCAAGCTGGGGCACCGCCAGGTCGCCTTCCAGGGCGCGCTTGTACCTCTTGGTGCCCTCACCCTTGGGGCCATGGCACGACTGGCACTTGGCCTTGTAGAGCGACGCTCCGTCGGGCGCCGCCGCGATAATGAGGACCGCGATCGCGGAAAACATCATGGGAACCTCGTCCGCCAGAAAGACTCATCCCCGCCGTCAACCGCGCGGTCCGGGTGGAAAACCACCGGTTTTTTCGGCCAGCAGCCGACGCATGATCGCCGCGCAAATCCCGAGCCCCACCGGCAGGAAGAGCATCGGCCTGGCCTCGACGGCCTGCTGGGCCGCGGCCAGCCACGGCTTGAGCGGGCTGTCATCGCAGGAAGCCATCACGCTCAATCCATTGTTGAGGAAATGCGCGATCATCGGCAACCACAGGCTGCGGCCGGAAAGCGCCAGCACATGAAGGATAACCCCCAATACCGCCGCGTAAGCGGCTTGGGCGGGAATCACATGCATGATTCCGAACAGCAGGCTTGTCGCCAGGACGCCGATCCGGGGCCCGTGCCACGCCACCAGGCCCCGGCCAAGGAAGCCCCGGCAGAACAGTTCCTCGCCGATCGCCGGCCCCACGCCAATGATGAGCACGGCGGTCCACCAGGGCCACGCGCGGATCATCTTCTCGAACTGGGCCATGGTTTCCTTGCCTAAAACGGCCTCCGTGGGTGGCGGCGCACCGGGCAACAGGGCCACGATGGAATTGCCGACAATCAGCATGCCCGGCACGAGCGCGCAGGCGGCAGCCAGGTCGGCGGCCTTGGGAACGCGGTCGAGGCCGAGTGTTGAATACCAGTCCCGGCCAACCAGCACGCGAAGGAGCACGAAGCTGTAGGCCCAGGAAAGGACCTGGGCCAGGGCCAGGCCCACCGCGAGCCCCGATCCCATGCCCGGAAGCCCGAGGGGACTTGTTTGCGCCTCCCTCAATTCGGCATCGGTCGGCGGAGCCACCAGCATGAGGATGAGGAGCCATGCCACGGCGAGGATGGCCGCGGGGATTTGGGTGAACCCGATGTATCCAAGAATCCAGAAGACAGCCCAGGGGATATTGGGGTGCGGCGGGCGGTTGGAAGGGAGGGCGACGCTCACGGTTCCTTCCCCTCCAATCGGATGCCTTATTCGTATCCCGGCCAGCCGAACCACTTCATGGCATCGTACAGCCACGGACGCCGCCACGGGTTGCCCGATCCGGCCGTGGCCGACATCACCGAAATCGCCAGGAGCGCCATCACCACCCAACGGCCTGGCCTGGAAGCGAGGAGCCTGTCGACGGCCGGCAAGGCCGAGACGAGCAGCAGCGGGGTGAGCCATTGAAGCCAGCGGGCTCCGCAGCTATTGCCACCGTAGTTGTCGCTTTTGACGAGGTAGAAGGCCAGCAGCACGGCGGTGAGGATCCAGGCCATGTGGGCCAAAAGGGCCAAAAAGCCGCGCCCCGGGTCCTGTCTCCTTTCGTGGTGCGCCAGCCAGGCCCCGGGCGCCGCCAGCAGGAAAAACGGGGTGAGCGAAAAAAGCCCGTGGTGTCCGAGGGTGAGATGGAAGGCGTAGGCCGGCACCGATTCGCCCAGGTTCAGCCGCGCCCAGTCGATGCCCCTCTTGAGCCGGCCGGGATCGTACCAACTGCTGCCTTCGTAAAGGTACCAAGGACCGCCAAACTCAGCGTAAGCGGGCCTCAGGCGGCCCAGGGCCGCGATGTTGCAGGCGGCCAGCGCCAAAACCGGCGCCGCGACTCCCGGCGCGAATCCCGCCAAGGCCCCCCTGGGCGACTTGAGAAACAGCGCGATCCCCGCGAGGCCGGCGAACGAAAGCGCCGGCAATTCGCAGGTGACGGCGAATCCGGCGCACAAGCCCGCGAGCAGGTGCCACGAGGCGCCGGCGGGCCTGCCGGCCGGGGCGAGCCACACCCGGGCCAGGCAGGCCATCGAGAACAGCACGGCGAAGGTTCCGGGCGTGTGGTTGTTGAAAACGATCAGGAAAGGGTGGACGAGTGTTCCCATGCCGGCAACGGCGAGCACGATCAGCCGGGCCCCCTCACCCACGGGAAGCTTGTCGAGAAGGCTCCTGAACACCACAAGATACAAACACCATGGCAAAAGGTTGATGATGAGGAGCACGAGGCGGGCGACCTCGAACGGGTGCGTTGAAGGTTTCCAGCCGAATAGCGCGTCCAGCGGCTTCACCAGGCCCGCCGCCAACACGGGGAGCAGCGGGGGCTTGCTCGAGTAGTACTCGAGGCTTGCCGGGTCGAGCACGCGGTCGACCGTCCGCCACGCCTCCTCCTCGAAGAGGAAACCCTTGTCCGCGGCGAGGCGCAGGCGGTGGCCTGTCCCCGCCGAGGCCAGCGCGCCATGCCATGTGGTCTGGAACAGCGGCAGCAACGCCGTGGCCCTGACCATGCCGGGGTCGCGACGCGCCACCACGAAGGTGCCTTCTTCGGTGAGAGACCTCACGGTGGCCCAGCGGCTTTTGTCATTCGAACTGAGAAAAGGTGTCGGTTCCGGACGGGCCGACGGCCAAGGGGGAGTGAAGCCCGGGTCGGTCGACTTGCGCAGGAGAGCCGGTTCCAGCAACCGGGTCACCAGGGCGATGCGCCCGGCGACCAGCGCCACCGAGACGAGAATGATGACGGTGCCGGCCAGCCGAGCCACGGAGCGCGAATCGTCGCTCATGCCCGCCGCTCCATCAGGTGGAGGCGCAACTGGTTGAGCGCCTTCTTGGCCGTGCGGGATCGGACTTCGGCAGGCGAGGCGAACCAATGGTGGGGCCAACAGGCGTCCCCGCCTTGCCAGGCCAGGGCCACCCAGGCTTGGCCGGCTTCCTTTTCCGGCCCGGCCTCCCCGGGCGAGGCGATGCCCGCGGTGGCCAGCCCCAGGTCGGCGCCCATCGCCAGGCGAACGCCGCGCGCCATGGCCAGGGCAGCCTCGGCGGAACGCGATCCGTGTTCCAGGCGGGTTGTCTCCGGAAGTCCGGCAAGCGCCTCGCCGGGAAGGCCATGCGCCACGATGCCCCCCAGGTAACAGCGCCGTTTCCAGCGGGCCCGGTCGAGCATCGCCGCGACGAGCCCGCCCGTCACTCCCTCCGCCGTCGCCAAGCTCAGGTGCGATTCCTCCAAGGCTTCGGCCGTCGCCTGTTCGAGTTCCTCCTCGTCGGCGCCGTAAACCAGGCCTCCCAGCCTCTCGCGGATCACGGCCTCGATGGGGGCGATTTGGGCCTGGGCCGCCGCCCGCGTGGAGCCCTTGCCGAAGATCCGCAGGGTGATCGTCGCGTCGCTCGCGGTGATTCCCACCTCGGGATTGTGCCCCCGGCGGGTCAGGTCGGAGAGTTTTTCCTCGATGGCCGACTCCCCCTCGCCAAAGGTGTGGATGCGCCTCTGGACAAGCACGCCCCTGGCCAACCCGCTTCCCGCGAGCCTCGGCGCCACTTCGTCATGGAACATTCCGACCATTTCGCGCGGCGGCCCGGGCAGCGCCGCCACCATCGTGCCGTTGAGCCGCATCCAGACGCCCGGGGCGGTGCCGCGGGCGTTGAACAGCACTTCGGAGCCCTTGGGAAACATCGCCTGCACCCGGTTCCGTTCAGGCAGGGGACGGTTCCGGTTCCTTAAGATCCCCTCGATGTGCCGCCACGACGGCTCGTGGTATTCAAGCGGCACCCCGGCCAGTTCGGCGAGAACCTCCCGGGTGAGGTCGTCGAGCGTCGGCCCCAGTCCCCCGGTGCTGATCACCAGCGCCGCCCTCCGGCTGGCGATCGAGAAACAGTCGAGGTTGGCGGCGCGGTCGTCGGCGATGGTCGTGTGCCAGCCGACCTCGATCCCGTGCTCCGCGAGTTCCCGGCTGAGCCAGGCGCTGTTGGTGTCGAGATTGCGCCCGGAGGTGAGTTCGCTGCCGATCGAAATGATCTCGGCCTTGGTCATGAGGTTGGGGTCCGGGGGTGATCCGATTAAGATGAGGTCATCATAGGACCAGGGCAAGCGGCCAACGCCGTCCCTGATCGCCGCCGGCCGTTCCGGCGGCTCGTCCACCCATTGCGTGGCGGGAACGGTGATCCCCGCCTGTTGCCGGATCGAGACATGCACAGCTGCGTCGTGGGCCTCCAATGGGGCGATGAGGCCAAGGGAAAAATCGTGGACCTGCTCGGCGGGGACCATGACATCGTCGTCAGGTTCAACGGGGGAGCCAACGCCGGGCACACCGTGGTGGTCGAGGGAAAGGCCTACAAGCTCTCGCTCCTCCCCACCGGGCTGGTCCGCGGGGGGGTGACGGCCGTCATCGGCAACGGCGTGGTGATCTACCCGCCCCGCATGGCCGAGGAGGTCGAGGGGCTCGAGCGGGGCGGCCTCAAAGTTCTCGACCGGCTCAAGGTGAGCGACCGCGCCCATGTCATCCTGCCCTACCACCAGGAGGAGGAAAGGCTGCGCGAGGCCGCCGCTTCCTTGGCCGACCGCATCGGCACGACGGGCCGGGGCATCGGTCCCTGCTACGCCGACAAGGTGGGACGGCACCTCGCGGTGCGCGTCGCCGACCTCCTCGATGTCGACCGACTCGCGTCGCGCCTGGGGGAGATCGTGCCGCGCAAGAACGCCATGCTGGCTTCCATGGACCCGTCGGCCCGACGGTTTTCAGTGGATGAGCTTGTCGCGGAATACAGGGCCCATGGCGACTACCTGCGCCCTCTTGCCACCGACACCGTGGAGTATCTCCACGCGCAGGCCGCGCAGGGCAAGCGGATCCTGTTCGAGGCGGCACAGGGCAGCCTGCTGGACATCGACCATGGCAGCTATCCGTTCGTCACCAGCTCCAACAGCACCATCGCCGGCCTCACCAGCGGCAGCGGGTTTCCCGCGAGGAGCCTCGGGCGTGTCATCGGCGTTGTGAAGGCCTACACCACCCGGGTGGGTGGCGGGCCTTTTCCCACCGAACTCGATGACGGACCCGAGGGAATCGGCGAGCGAATCAGGCGGATCGGCCGCGAGTACGGCACGGTGACCGGTCGGCCCCGCCGCTGCGGATGGTTCGATGCCGTGGCCACGAGGACGACGGCGCGCGTCAACGGCGTGAATTCCGTCGCCCTCATGCTGCTCGATGTGCTGAGCGGCCTCGATGAACTCAAGATCGCCACCTCCTACCGGGAAGGCGACCGGCGCCGCGACTGGTTCCCGGCCGATGCCGCCACCTTGGCCAAATGCCTGCCGTCATACGAGTCGATGCCCGGCTGGCGGGAAGACATCACCGGTTGCCGCAAATGGAACGACCTGCCCGCGAACGCGAGGGCCTATGTGCGCCGGATCTCCGCGATCATGGGGGTGCCGATCCACCATGTCTCGGTGGGGCCGGACCGAGCCCAGACGCTTCTGGTGGAATGAATCCCGGGAGAAGGCCCTTGAGCCGGTTGAGGACCATGGCCCCGCGAATGGCGGACTACGCCAGGCAAGTCGGACTCGACCCCGACAGGCTGCCCGACCATGTCGCCATCATCATGGACGGCAACGGGCGATGGGCCCAGCAGCAGGGAAGGCGCCGGGCCGACGGACATTCGCGGGGCGCCAACAGCGCCCGGACCACGATCGAGGAATGCTGCCGGCTAGGCATCAGCCAACTCACCCTCTTCTGCCTCTCGAGCGAAAACTGGAAGCGCCCCAGGGATGAACTCGATTTCCTCCTCTCCCTGCTAAGCCAGTACCTGGTCTCCGAGCGCGATATGCTTGCCCGGGAAAACATCCGGTTCCAGGTGATCGGCAGGCGCGAGGGCCTCGGGGACCAGGTTCTCAGGGAGATCCGCGCCAACGAGGAACTCACCCGCGACAACACCGGCATGGGGCTCTGCCTCGCCATCAACTACGGCGCCCGGCGCGAGATCCTCGACGCCTGCAGGCGCCTGGCGGAACAGGTTGCGAGCGGTGGCCTGCCGATCGAAGCCATCGACGAATCGGCCATGGCCTCGGCGCTCGACACCTCGGGCATACCGGATCCCGACCTGCTCATCCGCACGGCGGGCGAGATGCGCGTCAGCAACTTCCTGCTCTGGCAAATCTCCTACGCGGAAATCTGGGTCACGCCCCGCCGCTGGCCCGACTTCGACATCCCCACGCTCCATCAGGCGTTTCGCGACTACGCGGGCCGCGAGCGGCGGTTCGGCGGTCTGGCCTCGCCGGAGACGGGCCCATGATGGCCCGGATGGCCACGAGCTCGCTATTCCTCATCGCCCTTGCCGGGACGCTTCTCGTTGATCATTGGCTCTACCCTTACTGTCCCGTTCTCCTCGTCCTTGCCGTCGGCATGTTCGGCACGGCGGCTTGGGAACTCGCGTCTCTCATCCCCGAGCCCTCAAGGCCTTCACGGGTGGCGATGGTTCTCACCGTGACCATTCTTCTGTCCACGGTCTGGGCCACGCGGGCGCTCGGGGCCAGCGCCGCCACCAGTTGGCAGATCATCCTCGGCGTCTACCTGGCCGTGCTTGTCGGCCATTTCTTCTGGTGCATGGCCTTTTTCAAGGGCCCCGGCCACCATGTGGTGCACCTGGCGCTCCTGGGATGGGGGGGCGCCTACCTCGGACTTCTGCCGGCGGCCCTGGCCCACCTGCGCTGGCTGGGCGGCCCGGCGGAATCAACTCCCGGGCTTGCCGCCCTGGTCCTTGCCATCGCCGTCACCAAGGTGGGCGATGTCGGCGCCTACTTTGTCGGCAAATACTCGGGAAGAAACCAGATGGCCCCCCTTCTCAGCCCCCGCAAGACATGGGAAGGATTCGCCGGGGGATTGGCGCTCGCGGTTGCCACCGCGATCGTGCTGAACGAGCTGATGGCGCCCAGGGGAACTCCCCTGCCAGGCCCCCTTCCCGGACCACTTTGGGCCGCCATGTTCGGCATCACCGTCGGGCTCGCCGGCGTTCTGGGCGATCTCGCCGAGTCGCTCATCAAGCGCGACCAGGGATCCAAGGACGCTTCGACGCTCCTGCCGGGATTCGGCGGGATGCTCGACCTTGTCGATGCCCTGCTGCTTGCCGGTCCGGTAGCCTATATCTGGTTCATTGGGATCGAAATGATGGCCGCGAGGGTTCCCGCCCCATGAAGGAAACCGTTGTCCCGCTTGACAGTCGTGACGAGGCCCAGCTTCTTTTCGGCAACCGGGACCAGTTCCTCAAGGAGGTTCGGCAGACCTTGGGCGTCCAGGTGATCGGCCGCGGCGACCACATCCTGATCCGCGGCGCCGTCGAAGCCGTCGATCAGGCGGAAAAAGTCTTCACGGCCATGCGCGCCGACCTGCGAAAGCTGGGCTCGCTCGCTCTTGATGATGTCCGCCTCATCATGGAAAAGGCGCTCGGTGGCGAGGGACGCGTCATCAACCTGATTCCCGACGGGAAGCCCGATGCCCAGGCACCGGCCCCCCATCCCGCCCCCTCGCCTCCCTTGGCCCTTCGCTCGGTGCGCGCCCGCACCGAGGGCCAGGCCCGGTACCTCCAGGCCCTGCGGGAAAACGATGTCATCATCTGCGTCGGCCCCGCAGGAACCGGCAAGACCTGGCTGGCCGTGGCCATGGCCGTCAGCCTGCTGCGCCAGTCGGTTGTCAAGAAAATCGTGCTGGTTCGCCCGGCGGTGGAAGCCGGGGAACGGCTGGGATTTTTGCCGGGCGACATCGCCGCCAAGGTGAACCCCTACCTTCGGCCGCTTTTCGACGCCCTCAACGACCTCATGGATCCCGAACAGGTCAAGCGCTACACCGAAAGCGATGTCATCGAGATCGCGCCTCTGGCCTTCATGCGCGGCCGCACGCTCAACCAGGCCGCCATCATCCTCGACGAGGCCCAGAACACCACCGTGGCGCAGATGAAGATGTTCCTGACGCGCATGGGGCAGGGGTCGAAAATCATCGTCACGGGCGACATGACCCAGGTCGACCTGCCTCCATCCACCCGGAGCGGGCTTCAGGATGCCGTCGAAAGGCTCGGAGGAATCGACAGCCTCGCGATTGTCGAACTCGGGGAATCCGACATCGTCAGGCACCCGTTGGTCCAGAGGGTGATTGCCGCCTACGAAAGCCCCGCGGGCCGTTTCCGACCCGGCCCCTGATTCTTGTAATTTGCCAACATGTCGTTATCGTTAGTCTTGGAGCAGGCCGACCGTTTTTTCCGGCCCCTTGTCCCTTTTCGTGAATAAGGTGCCAAAAACAAACCTGACCGACATTTTCTTCAACCCCAACAAAAAGAATTTCAGGAAACCAACCATGACGCAAACATCACCCGGAATCCGGTCCAACCAACGCATTTTAGCCCTTGTCGACGAATCACACCTCCTGTCCGCCGCCCGCAGCCTCAACAAGAGCATCGACTGGATCGCCGTGCGCGAATACCTTCTCGACGAAGGCGACGGCGCCGACAATGTCGGTGAGATTGTCGTCTATGTGGGCCTTCCGCCAATCTTCGTTCCCGAATTCCAGGAACTTCGCGCCCGGAAACTCAGGTTCGTCCACTGGCTTCGCATCCATGGGTTCCTCGTCGTCACCAAGGACGGCGTTCCCAGCGGCGACAACCACTACAAGGCCGATGTCGACCTGCTCATGGCCGTCGACGCGATGGACCTGGTCAACCAGATTCGTCCCGAAACCGTGGTGCTGCTGACGGGCGACCCCGATTTCGCCCACCTCGGCATCAGCCTGCGGCGTCGGGGAATCCGGGTGGAAGTGGCCACGATCGAACAGTCGATCGGCGGTGAACTGCGGGCCAGCGCCAGCGCCGTGCTCGACCTCAAGCCGCTTTTGTCCCGATTCGATGTCCTCCGCGTGGAAGGCAAGGGAGACCCGCAGACCCGCCCCGACGGCAGCTCGCGTCCCTTGCCCCCCGAGGATGTGGAACCCGAATGAAGCCGGGGGTTATCGCTGTTCCCTGAAGATTTCGAGGTCGTTTCCAGATTTGTTTCCTTGCCGGAGATTGGTGAACATGGCCGAAGGCGTTCTCACACTGACAAAGGACAATTGGGCCTCCGAGGTGGAGTCCAGCGCGGTGCCCGTGCTGGTTGACTTCTGGGCCCCTTGGTGCGGGCCTTGTCGGCAACTCGGCCCGACCATCGACAAGCTCGCTGCCAAGTATGCCGGAAAGGCCAAGGTGGCCAAGCTGAACACCGACATCACCCCCGATATCGCCGTGCAATTCAGCATCTCCGGCATCCCCGCCGTGCTGGTTTTCCATGCGGGCAAGGAAGTCAACCGCCTGGTGGGTGTCCAACCGCAGTCGGCCTATGAGCGCGTGCTGGACGGGCTTGTTGGCGCCTCCTGAGCGTCCGTGAGACGGCAAGGGGTGGCCCGGGCCGCCCCTGCCGTTTGAGTATGGCCTGGTCCGCTCAATCCGCTCCGAGAACCTTCACTTGGGTGCTCAGCCAGTAAGGCTCCCCGGAATCAACGAATTCTCCCATGCCGTAGTAGGCCCTGTATCCCTTCTCGGGAACCTTGAGGGCCACTTGGGCCTTGGGTGGATCCGATTCCTCAATCGCGACCTCTTGCCGGTTCCAGCGCGCCTGCCGGAAATCCTTCGTGGGCGCCTCGGCAAACCAAAGCTCCAGCCTGCGGGCCGGGCCGGACATGCTCAGCCGGGTTTCCCGTGGGGAACCGGTGTAGGCCCAGCGGAACTCGGGCAGGGAAGCCCCCCTTATCGCCGCCCTTCCGAATGCCGAGAGGCTGGCCAGGGCCCTGTCGGTCTTCCTGGGCGTGGCCTCCGATTTCTCGTCGAGGTTGTGCCCCGCGTTCGGAACGATCAGGACATGCTTCCTTCCGGGGAGTCCATCCCAGTAAAGGTTCAGCGCGTCCACGGTCCAGTACGGATCGTTGGATCCGTTGAGGATCAGCTTGGGATGCTGGTACCGCTCGCGGTAAAGGTACGGATCCACTCCGGCCCACAACCTCCTGGGCGCCTCTCCCGCGGGCAGGGGCACCAGCTTGCGCTCGGTGTAGTCCCGTATCTGCTCGCTCGGCTTTCCGAACGATTTCAACTGGTGATCGAACTGGTCGAGCATGTTGAGGGTATCGATCACCATGGGCGCGATGGCCACGATCCGCTTGTCGACGGCGCCGGTCAGCCATGTCGTCCATCCGCGCTTGCTGGCGCCCGTGAGGACATATTTTTTCGCCGGCTTGGGCCATGCCTTGGCGGTATGGGCCTCAATCGCATCCATGCCGCGCATCACCGACTTGGCCATCGGAAACAGCAGGGGAAGCGATCCATCCTTTCCCCCGCCATCGATGAAACGGGAAAAGGTTTCCGCGATGAGGCCATCCTCGGTCTTTCCATAAATGGGCTGGTTGGGAATCTGGTAAAGAACCGCCAAGGGCGCCTTGAGCCTGGCGGCGATCGCGAGGGCCAACGCCTGGTTGCCGGCGCCGGGCTTGCCGCCGGTGTTGAGCATCATGATGGTTTCGGATCCCGCCGTTCCGGAGGGTTCAAGAAGGATCAAGTCGTGCTCCCACGCGATCCCCTGCCAGGTTTGCGAGGTCAGCCGGAGGTGATGGATTTTTCCGACAAGTGGAATGTCCTTGACGGATTCCAGGTTCCACTTGAACGAATCATCCTTGCTGGAAATATATTGGTCGAGAAGGGTGGCTCCTTGTCCGAAAGCGGCGAAAAGAAACAGGGCGAGCATCGGATGTCCCCGGGATGAACGCTGACGGAATGGTAGCCAGAATATACCAAAAAAACGGGCCGGCCGGTCCGCTGGGGAACCGGCCGGCCAGCGCCCATGGGCGTCGGGCGGGGTTTGTCAGGGACCAATGGCGGTGGCGCCTCTCTCGCCCGTGCGGATGCGCACGCAATCCTCAAGCGGGATCACGAAAATCTTGCCATCACCGATCTTGCCGGTTTCAGGAGTGCGGGAGCCATGGACCAGGGCCTCGATTGTGGCCTCGACGAACGGATCCGTCACGGCGATCTCGACCTTGAGCTTGGAAATCAGGCGGGGTTGGATTTCCGAACCCCGGTAGACCTCGGTGTGGCCCCTTTGCCGGCCACAGCCGCGGACCTCGCTCACCGTCATCAGGTACACATCAATCGAGTTCAGGGCCACCTGAATCGCCTCGAGCCTTTCCGGCCGGATGATCGCGACAATCAGTTTCATATGCTCAGACCTTTCTCGTGCAGGAATGTGATGGGGGGGGTGGGGCGCCGGCAACGGCCAGACGCCCCGGGGAATTTGATCAGGCCTCGACGGACACCTTGATCCCGGAACCGAGGGACCTCTGAAGCAGGCGGGTCATGGCATCGCGCGCCGCCGAGGGGTCTCCTCCGGAGAACCGGAACTTGTTGCCCGAAACCGTGCTCACATTGGGGTAGATCAGCTTGAACTCGCCCGAAGGCGGAGTCGCCGTGGCTTGGCAGAGGTCGGACCAGGCCTTGTGAAGGAGGGTCGCGTTGACTCCATCCACAGTGAGGCTGAAGCGCTTGCCGCCGGAAGGCGGGGCCACGGCCGACCGAGGCATGGGACCGGGACGATCCGCCGCGGTGAGGAGAGCGGGCCCGATGTCGAAGCCCACTTCCCCGTGCTCGGTGGTGTCGAGTCCTTCCTCTTCCGAGGCGGCGTCGGTGGTGAAGCCGAAGCCTGTGAGGGCATGGACAGCACCGGTGAGAACACCGCTGATAACCAGCGCCAGCACCATGGAGAAGCAAGACGCGTAAATCTGGATCCCCAGTTGCGTGAGCGGACCCTTGCCATCCTTGTTGAGCGACTCAACCTTTTCCAGGAGAGCCTTCAGTTCCACGGCCTCGGCAAACTTGCCGTCGGCTTCGGACATCTTCTTGAAAGCGGCTTCCATGGGCGCCTTCAGGGATTCCTTTTTCTTGTCATCCTTTTCGTCGGCGAACGCCGTCTTGGCGGCGTCGAAAGCCTCGGTCGCCTTGCCCTTGGCTTCCTCGAGCGCGGGGACCGCCTTGTCGATGGCACTGACATCGGCGAACTTGGTCGAGGACTTCAGCTCGGTGATCCTCGCCTCGCGAACCTGGAAGGCGAGGTAGCCATCGGCGCCGGCAGAGTTCACGGAGGTGTAGCAAAACAATCCCGTGAGAACGGCGCCGAGGAATCCGCCGACCCCGTGAACCCCGAAGGCGTCAAGGCTGTCGTCGTAGCCGAGCTTGGACTTCAGGAAGACAGCCAGGTAGCAGACCACGCCGGCCAAAAGACCGATCGCGACGCCACCCGAGATGGTCACATAACCCGAAGCCGGGGTGACGGCGACGAGCCCGGCGACAATGCCTGAGGCAAGGCCCAGGGCCGTTGGCTTGCCGCGCAGCAGCCATTCGACGAGAACCCAGCTCAAACCCGCCGCGGCGGCAGCCACTTGGGTGGCGGCGAAGGCGGATGTGGCCAGAGAGTTGCTCATGACGGCGCTGCCGCCGTTGAAGCCGAACCATCCAAACCACAGGATGCCGGCGCCCGTGAGGGTCAGAACGAGGCTGTTGGGGTGAATCGGCTGCTCGGGATAACCGATCCTCTTGCGGAGGACGAGGATCGAGGCCAATGCCGCGGCACCAGCGGCGATGTGCACGACCGTTCCGCCGGCAAAGTCGAGCGCGCCCATCTTGCCAAGCATGCCAACAGCGGATCCGCCAAGGCCCTTGGTGAGGTCGACCGGCGTGTCATAATACCAGTCGAAGGCCCAAACCATGTGAGCCAGGGGGCAATACACGAATGTCACCCACAGCAGGATGAACAGCAGATAGGGACCGAAACGGATGCGCTCGGCGAGCGCTCCTGAGATCAGCGCGGGGGTGATGATGGCGAACATGCCCTGGAACATCACATGCGCGTAAACCGTCACATTGTAGGCTGGCAGGTAATCGTCGGTCTTGATGCCATTGAGGAACACCAACTTCGGAGACCATCCGATGATGCCGTAGTCACCCACGGAAGGACCGAAGGCCAGGCTGTAGCCAATTGCCACCCAATAAATACCCACGACGGACAGGGCCACCATGCTTTGCATCATGGTGGCAAGAACATTTTTCTTGCGCACCATGCCGCCATAGAACAGGGCCAGGCCAGGGACCATCAGCATGACGAAGGCCGATGACACAAGCATCCAGGCCGTGTCGCCGGCCTTCAGCGCGTTACCGGCTTTGCCGTCAATGTCTCCGGCGGTCTTGGCGGCATCAGCGGAGGCCTTTTCGAGGTCCTTCTTGAGGGCTTCCACCTTGGCTGGGATGTCAGAACCAGACTTGGCTGACTTGGCCAACTCGTCCGTGACGGCCTTCGCGGCCAATGCGGCCTTGCCAGCGTCACCTGCGGCCTTGCCGGCTTCGCCAGCGGCCTTTGAGGCCTCGCTGGCGGTCTTGGCCACATCGGCGATCTTGAGTTCGTAGGAGGTGATTTTCTCGCTGGCCTTGGCCGATGCTTCCTTGATCTGGCTTTCTAGCTTCTTGAGATCACCCGTATCTTTCGGCGCTGAAACCGTTTTCTGGATCTCCGCCAGCTTGGCTTCAAGCGCCGTGATCGACTTCTTCAACTCCGCCGTGTTGGCGGCCTCTTTTTCCTGCGCGAAGGCCACACCCAAATGGGCGGTGGCCAAAAGTGCAAGAAAGACACGAATCCATCGGCTCATGAACACGATCTCCTCCCGGGTAAATAGAATGGGCAGGGTTGGGAGAGCAATTCATGTGCCAATTCACCAACGATGGAAGACTGGGCAAGCCCGAGGATTTTTTCGGCGCTTTGAAAACCTTTAAGCCGCTGGACTGGCTGCAAGCGTCTTTCCCGCTGCCACGCGTTTGGGCATCCTCGGCAACGAAAACGGGCATGGTTAGGCCATCGCTTTTGAATCACCGCCACAGGCATTGCTACTGCAAATCGTTCAAATGAACAAAAAACTGGAAAATGGCATGGCCAGATTGTGATCGTTGTGTGTAAAGTTTAAATGTCGTCCGGATCATCGTTTTTCAATGGAACACACGATCAT
Source organism: Planctomycetota bacterium (assembly GCA_016873225.1). Lineage (GTDB taxonomy): Bacteria > Planctomycetota > Planctomycetia > Gemmatales > Gemmataceae > REEB421. The sequence goes on from VGXS01000048.1 coordinate 19,367, forward strand.
GGTTTCGAAGACAGGCAGCAAGGAAATCGCATGGCAGCATCTGGTGGAAGATGTGATGCCCAGCATGGGCCGCACGCCGGAGCTTGAATGGCGCCAAAAGGATGAAGATTCCACCGACCGCGTCGTCGTCAACCTGCCCCGTTCGGTGGTTGACCTGATCGACCTGTATGTCGGCCGCCGCGGCATGCGCGACATGGCCGTGCAAGCCATCCTCGATTACCTCAATATCTTCACGAACCAGATCGGCACGAACGAGGAATCCAAGCCGATCCTAGCATCAAGCCCGACGGGTACGGCCCTCAAGGTGTTGGCCAAGCAATTGTCCATCACGGAAGGGACCCTGCTCCGCGTGGGTGCCCATATGCTGGTCACGATGCTCACCCGCAATGGTGACAGCGGTGAATCCTTGCTCCGCGAACTGCGCGACTTCGCCGATGCCAAGGGTGTGAAGGTGGGAGACGCCGCCGCCACCCTGCTGCAGGCCGGATTGAGGGTGAAGCAGACGGCTCCCGAGGCGCTTGACTCGGAATCGGAGTCCGTGTTCAAGTCGCAGGTCAAGAAAACCGGGCGCTGAATGCTTCGGCCCGGCGACCCGGGAGACAATCCGGCATGGTTTCACCAACCTTGCCCGCCCGTTACACTTTCCGGGCCGTGCATGCCACTGGTTCCCACGGCCTGATCCTCTGCGCCGTGGGACCGGACGGCCTTCTCCGCGCCATCAAGACCGTTGATCCCGCCGGGCCATTCCCATCCGGATTGTTCAGGCGGGAGATCGACATCCAAGCCTCGTTGAATCTGCCCGGCATCATTCCGGTTCTTGACCGATGGAACATCCATGGAGTGGAGGCGATGGCCATGCCATGGCTTCCCGAGAGGCTTTCCGACAGGGTTCCGCTTGATCCAGCGCTAGCCCTTGATGTGGTTGGCAAGGTCGCCAAGACGCTGGAATTAATGCATTCCGCCGAGGTGATTCACCGCGACATCACCCCAGGAAACATCCTCTTTTCTTCCCCTGAATCGCGGGAACCATGGTTGGCGGATTTCGGTTTGGCGGTTCGCAAGGGGGAAACCGATGTCCCGGATATCCGCCCCACACCGGAATTCGGCATGGTGGAGGGAGGCGACCCTTGGGACCCCCGCCAGGACACCCACGGACTGGCGGCATCGGCATGGTATGCCATCACGGGTTCGGCGCCCGGCCATGCTCCTTCATGGCGGTCGCTCACGCAATCCGCCTCGCAAGCTGGAAACCCGGTGCCGGAATCGTTGGCGCGCAGGTTTTCCCACTGGCTCAAATATCCATCAATGGCTCGTGACATGGTTATCGAGGCACAACAGCTGAAACATGGCATGGTCGATAATCCGGTAGAAACAAAACCCACTCAAACTCTCGGAGGCTGGATTTCGGGCATTTTGGGACTTGGCCAGCCACATGCTGATAACCACAAACCATGAGAAATATAAATTTATTCAAGTCCTGCTTGCATCCGTTGATTATCGAACTAGCTTCAAGATAGAATATGCTTTCGTACGGATGTCCGCTGGGAATGGCAGGGGATGGCGATGCCACACCTAGGCCACAAAACCCGCAAGCCCGCACTCGAGGCCCTCGAGGCCCGATGGAATCCCAGCGCCGTTCATTTGGCACCCGCGGTGCGAATTCCCACCGCCGTCGCCGTCAACCTCGGAGCGACAGGCGGCGCGACCACCCGTGGCACCATCCAGTCATCGGAAGTCGACTTCTTCCTGGTCAGCCCCAAATGGACGGCCACTTACGATGTCAGGGTCAGTCCGGTCGCGGGTTCGGCCCTTGATCCGGTGACGGCGATCTACACAAGCAAGGGACAACGGATCGCCTTGAACGACAATGAGGGACCCGGTTCCCGGGCCAGCCTTCTGAGCGTGCCCCTCAGCGCTGGCCAATCCTATTATGTCGCGGTCACGAACCAGCGCGCCGAACGGGGCGGATACACGCTCGCCGTGCAAGCCAAGCTTGCCGACGACAGTCGCGAGAACAATGACGCCCTTTCATCGGCCACAAGCCTGGGCGCCGTTTCGGCGCCGCTGACCGTTGACAACCTCGTGATGGCTGACGCCGCCGACTGGTATTCGTTCAGCCTGGCCCAAGCCGGCGCCGGGGCCATGGCGCGTCTCGACACCAACGCTGGCAACGGGGCCCTGATATTCGAGCTTTACGGATCCACAGGATCCCGAATTTCGCTGGCCTCCCCCGGCGGCGTCCAAACCCTCGACCTTTCCCGGCAAGGTGCCGGCCCATATTTCCTGAAGGTTTCCGGCTCGCGGGGCGGATGGAATCCCAACTACTCGCTCCGTCTGGATCCGGGCCAGGTTTCACCTCCGCCAGGTGGTCCCACGCAACCCTCCAATCCCCCCCCAAGCCCGACGCCGCCATCCTTGACACCAACCCCCTCCACCCCCGCCAGCGGATCCACTCCTCCGCCCTCGGCGCCATCTCCCGGAAACCCGTCGGTTCCGGCCACCCCACCCATGGCCCCCCTGCCCGGAACCGGCTTGCCGGTGGTTCCCGCGCCCGATCCGACGGGGCCGACTGTACCGGGAAATTGGACGATTCTTGTCTACATGACCGCTGGCAATTTGGCGAGTTTCGCGCAATCGGATGTGAACGAACTCGAGACATTGGCCTCGACGCTGCCGCCGGGTTCCCGCATCGGCCTCTTCTGGGACCAGTGGGACCAGCAACCCATCGCGACAGGGGGCGGTTCACAAGCCCCTTGGGGAACAGCAGGCCGCGCCGTGGTCGCCGCCGACGCGTCTTCCTCGGCCATCACCACCAACTTCGACCTTCTTGGCGAGAGGAACACGGGCGACCGGGCAACCCTGTCGTCTTTCCTCTCATGGGGACGCCAAACGCTGCCCGCCGCCCGTACCGCCCTGGTTTTGTGGAACCATGGCAGCGGCCTTGGCGGCAGCAACTATGACTCCGAGTCATCCGATCACCTGACGATTGCCGAAACGGCGGCCGCCATCGCCGAGCAGAATGGGTGGCGTCCTGACATCCTCGCCTACGATGCCTGCCTGATGGCGATGGCGGAAAACGCCTACGGACTACGCCAGTCCGCCAACTACCTTGTCGCCAGCCAGGAAAGCGTCGAAGGCGCCGGTTTCCCGTATGCCCAGTCGTTCGCGACGCTGGCCACTCCCAACGCCGCCGTGGCTGATGTCGTGGGGGGAATGATCGGGGCCTATTCGACGGCCACGACGGGAAGCACCGAGGCGACACTATCGGCCATAAGGCTTCAAGGGATGGATGCGCTGGCGACGGCCCTCCTATCGTTCACGACGCAGGCCGCGCAGGGCAACGCCACCGACCTCGCATCCTTCCGCCGCATCCTGGCCACGGGCGCCATCGGCATGTATACCGAGGCATCCTACCGCGACCTGCGGTCTTTCATGGTTTCCCTCGGCCGGGAAGATTCGGTTTCAGCTTCCATCCGCACGGCGGCCGAGCGGGTCGTCACCTGCCTCGACGCCGCGATCGAAGCCAAGACGGCCGACTACAGGAATTCCGGTGGCTTATCCATCTACCTGCCCAGGACGCCGGCTGAGGAAATCTCCGACTTCATGGATCATTCGGCGTTCATCCAGGCCACCGATTGGGGTGGGTTCGTCAACCAGGTGATCGGCCGCCAGCGTGGTGCGCCGCTTGGCGGAGTGGCCCTCGATCCGACCGCCGCGGGCGCGCCGGGAAGAGGCACGAAAAAAGGTCTGGTTTCATCCCAGGCGTCCGCGAACTCACTCCCCTCGACCAATCGCACCGACATGGCGTTTCTGGCATGGTTGCTCGCGGACGAGGCCTCCAAGGCCCGGGCATCCGGCCGCCGATAGAACCACCCTCCCTCAAGTAAGCATGGGTTTCCGTGCCAAGCCCGGGGTTCCCCGCATAAGACACCTGCCCCTCACTTCGTTCAGGGCTCTCAAGCCGAGGAGCCTGATTTCATGTACCAGATGCTTGAGATCCCTGAACAAGAGCAAGCTTCAAACGGGTGAGTTGAATTGTTGACGCCGACAGAACAAACACAAACGTGCGGTGAGTAAAACCAATAGAGCCCCGAACGCTTTCGAACGCGGAATGAGCGGGTTTTGATCCGGAATCGACCCGCTCACTCCGGCGCTACGCGCCTGCGTTCGGGGCTCTTTCGTTTCTGTTATGGCTCATGCATTTGTTCCTTGATCGACTCGCCCCTCACGGACAATCAACAACCTGGCGCCAGTTCAGAGGTCACTCGCGCCGTTCGACGCTTCATGGACATGAAAGGACTAGAGCAGACTTCAGATAAATGTATTGAAGAATAACTGAGTTGCAGCTGTAATGGCAGTAGGTCCCAAGGAGGGGAGTCATGCCGACAGCATTGTCGATGGATATTCATCGGCGTGTTTTTGAAGCGAGGCAATCCGGTGAAACGACGGC
>VGXS01000049.1 GCA_016873225.1 Planctomycetota bacterium
GCCGCCGCCCAACATCGATCCGGTTGAACCGGACACCCGCGGGGCCAGGACATTGCGCGAGCAACTGGCCCTGCACAGCGGCAAGGGCACATGCGCGGCGTGCCACGCGAGGTTCGATCCGTACGGGTTCGCCCTGGAAAGTTTCGATGTCATGGGAGCCTTCCGCGCGAACTACCGCGTCGCCGCCCCCATGGCCACGGGGAAGAACGCCCGTTGGAAGGACGGCCTGCCCGTGGATTCAACGGGAGTCACTCCCGATGGCAAGCCGTTCTCCGGCGTGCGCCAATTGCGGGAGATCCTCGCGAAAAGCCCCGCCGACATCGCGCGCGGGGTGACGAGGCACCTGATCACCTACGCCACCGGCCAACCTTCGACACCTCTCGACCAGGCCGCGATCGAAGCCATCGTGGCCGACTCCGCGAAGGACGGACACGGCCTTCGCTCGCTGGTCCATGGCGTCGTGCAGAGCGACCTGTTCCGCTCGAAGTAACGGTTGTTTCAGCCGGGGCCCGGCACCCTTGGTGCCGGATTCCAATTCACCCGCTCACTCCGGCGCTTCGCACCTCCGTTTGGGGCCCTTTTTAGATCGGGCTTCAAATAGATGAGTTGGATTGATAATCCCGATAAAAATGCAAATCGAGACTTTTTAATACGCCCCACTTACTTCGGCTCCACTGGGGGCTCTTTTGTTTTTGCTATGGCTCATGGTGTTGTTCCTTGATCGACTCGCCCCTCACTTCGCTTGGGGGCTCCTAAGCGATGAACGGATCTCAATTTAAAGGCCAAACAAAGGCTGACAATGCTTAGGAGCCCCCCAGCGAAGTGAGGGGCACTCGCGGACATTCAACAACCTGGCGCCAGTTCAGAGGTCACTCGCGCCGTTCGACGCTTGAGCGACATGAAAGGACTAACAGAATGATGGCGGGTGCCGGGGTCTTGAGCAGGTCGGTTATTTGAAGTTTGCTTTAATATATTTAATTTGTATTTTTATCAGCATTGTCAATCCAACGCATTGATTCAGATGCCGGTCCTGAGTGCGCCTCACCAAGTGAGGGGCTCACTGGCATCCTTCCACAAGGATTTGAAGGACATGTGGTTCGAGCGATCCAGGGAAGTGAAGCTGGCTCGGGAGTCATCAATCCGACTCATCGGGGGGGCCTTCACTTCCCGAGGCAGTACAGGAACTTGTCGGATCGGATGAAAATCCGGTTCCCGGAAACCGCGGGCGAGCCGTTGAATCCGCCTCCGTCCTGCAGGCTGTTCGACGCCACCAGTTGGAACTTGGGCGTGGCTGAAACCACGAAGGTCTTCCCGCCTCGGGAAAGGTAGTAGATGTTTCCGCCGGCGAGCACGGGCGAGGCGTACACCTGCCCCGCTCCCGGGATCCGTTCCTCGTAGGCGATCTCGCCGGTGGCGGCCTTGGCGCAATAGGCCACGCCCTGCTGGTCGTTCATCCAGTACATGTGGCCCTCGTGCAGGATCGGCGAGGATACATTCGAGCCCTTCTGGCTTGTCCAGAGCCTGTTGCTGGCGGTGATGTCGCCCGCGCCACCCGTTTTCACCGCCAACGAGGCGATTCCCGATCGGCCGCCGACGCAACCGACCAAGCCGTCGGCGTGGACCAGGCTCGGCACCATGTACCAGCGGATGTCCGTGGCGCACGACCAGGCGGTTTTCCCGTTTTCCGGGTCGAGGGCCAGCACCTTGCCCGCGATGGCCACGACCACCTGCTTGCCTCCCTTTCCATCCGGAATCACCACCGGGGTGTTCCACGATTCCTTGATGCCGCCGGCGCGCCACTTCTCCTTGCCCGTCTGGCGGGCGAGCGCGATGACCGATCCGCTTTCAACGCTCGCGTTGATGATGATGTGGTCGCCAAGCGCCACCGGGGAGGCGGCGCTGCCCCATCCGCTGGTTACCGAACCCACATCCGCCGTCCAGGCCGGGCTGCCGTCATGATGGAAGGCCAGCACCCCCGTCTTGCCGAAAAAGGCGTAGACATGCTTGTCATCCACCAGCGGGGTGCTGGCGGCGTAACCGTGATCGCGGATCTTTTCCTCCTCGGGAAGCTTGGCCGGTACCGACTTCTCCCAGATGGTTTTTCCGGAAGCCGCGTCAAGGGACAGCAGGTGGCGCTTGAGGTCGGCCACCTTGCCCCCCGGCATGCCCGGAACGAAATATCCGCTGTAGCAGGTGATGTACACCCGGCCCATGGCCACGACGGGCCCCGAGGCACCCGGTCCCGGCAGGGATGCCTTCCATGCCATGCCGCTTGTCGCCGACCATTCCACGGGCGGCTTTTCCCCCGCCGCCAGTCCCTGTCCCGTGGACCCGCGGAAGCCCGGCCAGTCCGCCGCCCGGCCTTCAAGGCAAGCCACGGCCACCAGAACCGGGAGAATCCCGCGAATGGGCGTCAGTCGTACCACGGCATGTCCTCCAAAGGCGATCTTGGGATGTTATTTCCTGTTGAGGATGAGGTCGAAGGTCGGCCGGGTCGTTCCGTTGGCCAAGCGAATTCCCGCGGTGGCCCGCGCGGCGCAGAGGGTGTCTCGCGCCACCTTGTTCCCCCGGCAGGAAATGGCCACGATGCCATGCGAGCCGACCGGCCTGACCTCGCCCGCCTCGCTCAACCCGTTGCCGTTGGCATCATGCCAGAGCGAGAGGCCCGCCAGTTCTCTTCCGGTGAGTTCGCCATCGTGGTTGTCATCGAGGGCGGCCAGGGCGTCGTATCCGTTTTCCCAGAACATCCAGAAACTGACGCTTCCGAAAAGTTGCAGCCCGGAGCGGATGTTGCCGTCTCCCTTGGGATCGATGACCAGCCATGCGGCCCTGGAATTGATCCAGGTCCATCGCCCGGGGAGGCCGGTGCCGTCGGCATCGAATCGCACGGCGGCGTTGGGATCAAGGATGTCGCTCGCGTCCAAGCCGTCGGCAAGGGGGATGGCGACCGGCGTGATGGGTCGTGGCAATTTGCCAAGGCCGGTGACGCGCCCTTTGAGGATCTCGATTTCGTTGGCGTCCTTGTCCTTGTCGAGCAGAGGCGTCAGGTAGCCGGCGGCCTCGGCGGTGATGAAATGTCCGCCCAGGGGCGCGAACTTGGCCTTCTGGTCCTTGGCCCAGCCTTTCTCGACGACCTTCCTGTACAGGCCGATGGCGGCCGCCTTGTCTCCGGACTGCTCGACGCACCAGGCCTTGCCGAGTTCGGCGGCGAGGTTGTCGGGCTGGATTTCCAGGACCTTGCCGAACTGTTCGATCGCGGCTTGCAGGTGTCCCCGGGCGGCATTTTCAGCTTCCTTGTCCTTGGCCTCGACAGGTTTTCCAAAGGGGACGAAGGCGGGCTCGTAGCCGAACCAGGGCCCGTTGTCGGCCTTGCCGCGGAAGATTTCCATTTCCGCCGATTTTCTGGCATAGGCCATGCCGTGGGCGCGCGCGAGGTTGAAGCGGGCCTGGGCGTTCCTGGGTTCCATGTCGGACTTGGCCTTGAGGTTGGCCACCAGCCTGTCCACCGGAATTTTTTCGAGGTCGGGCCTGATGTAGTGGCTTTGGGCGGTTGTCATCGCCAGCATGATGAGGCCGGCGGCCGGAAGCGAGCGTTTCATGCCTGTTCTCCGCAAGGTGTCGGGTGCGTTGCCTGATCTGTCTTTCGAGCTTTTGACGATACGCCACCCAGATTCGCCGATCAAACAATCAGCGGGGCGAGATCGGGAAATCCGTCGGGCCCATGCCGCATGGCTGCCCGCCTCGGAGTTGATTTGGTGGACCAAAACCAGGGAAACCGTATTCCGCGCATGAAAACAGGACACAGTGGAGCCGGCAGGCATCCGCTCACGCGGCGGTTGGTGGAAGTGATGGCCAATGAAGGAATAAAACTGTCTGATAAAGTTGATCGCGGCCCGCGGCCCGTGATCGCGCGGGAGGATCGTTGCGTCGCAGTGGGCCCGGACGGATTCGAACCGACAACCAAGGGATTATGAGTCCCCTGCTCTAACCGTTGAGCTACAGGCCCGGAAAGTTCCAGTATATCAACGGCATCCATTTGATTCGACGGTTCCATGCCGGGGAGCCTTTCCATGCTTGGCCTGATGGTTCTCTTGGCCTCCATCGCCGGCGAACCGGCCATGGTTCTCCGGCCCGACAGGGTTTTCGATGGTTCGGGCGCCGCTCACGAAGGCTGGGTGGTCGTGATCGAGGGCGAGCGCATCGCCGAGGCCGGCCCCGCGGCCATGGTCAAGGCGCCCGCCGGAGCGACAAACCTTCCCTTGCCTGGCTGCACGCTGCTGCCGGGCCTCATCGACGCCCACACACACCTGCTGCTGTTCCCCTACTCGGAAACACCGTGGGACGACCAGGTGTCGAGGCTGCCGCTGGCCGAACGGGTCTGCCGGGCCGCCGTCCATGCCCGGGCCAACCTCATGTCGGGCTTCACCACGATCCGCGACATGGGAACCGAGGGCGCCGACCTTGCCGATGTGGGTGTCAAGTCGGCGATCGCCAAGCGGGTGATCCAAGGTCCCGAGATGGTGGTGACCACCCGGGCGATCGTCGCGACAGGTTCCTACGCTCCGAGATCATTCTCGCCCGAATGGCGGATTCCGCAGGGTGCGGACGAAGCCGATGGCGAACGGTTGCGCGAGGTGGTCCGCCGGCAAATCCGCGCCGGGGCCGACTGGATCAAGGTATATGCCGACACTCCCCATGGCCCGGGTTCGGCGTTCCGGCCCGCCTTCAGCCAGTCGGAACTCGACCTGATTGTTTCCACGGCGCGTGACGCCGGCGTGTTGGTGGCCGCGCATGCCCAGTCCCGCGAGGGAATGCGCAGGGCGGCGATGGCGGGAGTGGCGACGATCGAGCATGGCGACGAGGGCGACCTGGCCATGTTTCGCCTGCTGGCGGAAAAGAAGATCGGATATTGCCCGACCATGGCGATGTCGGAAGCCTACGCCCGGTACGCCGGATGGAAACCCGGAGCGCCCGCGCCCCGCGACATCGAAAGGAAGCGCGAGAGTTTCAAGGCGGCCTTGGAATCGGGCGTGGCCATCGTCAACGGCAGCGACATGGGCGTGTTTCCCCACGGCGATGGCGCCCGCGAGCTGGAACTGCTGGTGAGGCACGGAATGAGGCCCGCTGCGGCGCTGGAGGCGGCGACGGCCGCCGCGGCGAAAATGCTGCGGATGGAGGAACGCGTGGGAAGCATCAAGAAGGGGCTGCGCGCCAACCTGCTGGCCGTGCGCGGCAACCCCCTCGACGATATCTCCGACATCCGCAATGTGCGGCTTGTCGTCATGGCGGGCGCCGTGGTCCGTCGGGCCGACTGATTCAGGCCAGCGGCGTCCGCCCCTCAACCGCGGGCGCGGGCGTTGAATTGACAAAGTCGCACAAAGGCTGGGGGTATCCCGGCTGGTTCATCATCTCGGAGAGCGTGGCCTCCTTGAAGGCCTTCTCCATGTCGGCGAGCACATTGTCCAGCTTGCGGTGGAGGGGGCAGAGGTTGGTCTTGTGGGCCCCGAGGTCCAGCGGGCAGGTTTTGATCCGCCTGATCGGATCCACGGCTTCCACCACATCCCAGATGGAGATCTCACTGGCGGGCCGGCGCAGCATGAACCCTCCACCGGGGCCCCGCTGGCCACGGAGAAGTCCCGCGTCGACCAGGTGCTTGAGAACCTTTGAAAGGTAGGATGCCGGTATCTGCGCCACTTCGGCAATCCGGGGGGCGGGACAGAACTGGTTGTCCGGATGGCTCGCCAGCGTGGCCATCGCCCGCAGCGCATACTCGACGGTTTGGGAAAACATTCGCAGGCTCCGATGGGAACGAGGGTCCTGATTCATTTCCCTACAAAAGACTCACAATGAAATCATAATAACATGGCCATGACAAAAGGAATCATTGAATAAGTCCCTGAAATTTCGGGGGAACGAGTCGTGAGCGGACAGGTGGTCGGACTGGGTGAGATCCTGTGGGACAGGCTGCCTTCCGGCGCGGTGCCCGGCGGGGCGCCCTTCAACTTCGCCATTCATGCCGCGGGCATGGGACATCCGGCGGCCATGGTCAGCGCCGTGGGAGACGACGCCGATGGCCGGCTTATCGCGGGGATGGCCGCGGGGCGGGGGGTGGATGTGTCGGGCGTGGCCACCGATCCGGTCCGTCCGACCGGCGCCGTGGATGTCGTTGTGGATGACGCCGGCAAGGCCGATTACCGCTTCCTCGCCAATGTGGCCTGGGATTCCCTCCGTCCCACGGCGGCGCAGCGCGTCGTGATGTCCGGGGCGAAAGCGGTCTGCTTCGGCACCCTGGCCCAGCGGTCGGCGGAGTCCCGCGCCGGACTGGCGGCCCTGCTCGACCTCGCATCCGAAGCGCTCGTGGTGTGCGACCTCAATTTCAGGCAAGGCTTCCATTCGGCGGAGGTCGCGGAGGCCTCGCTCGCAAGGTCGCGGTGGGCCAAGCTCAACGACGAGGAATTGCCGGTTTTGGCGGGATACCTCGGATTGCGTTCCCCGGGGCCGGCGGAGCGGGCGCGTGAACTTCTCGAGCGTTTCGGCCTTGAGTTGGTGGCTTTGACGCTGGGCGCCGACGGGGCCATCCTCGTCACGCCGGGCCAGACGCTGAGGATGCCGGCTCCCAAGGTCAGGGTGGTCGACACGGTGGGCTCGGGAGACGCGTTCACCGCCGGGCTGGTGGCCCGGCGACTGGAAGGGGCGACGCTGGCGGAAATGCTGTCGTTCGCGATCGCCTTGGCCGCGGTCACGGCGACCCGCAAGGGCGGCACGCCGGTGGTGGACCGGGGCGAGGTCGAGGCCTTGGCGGCCCGGCTCTAGGCCGGGTTGGCCTTGGACGGCCGATGTCGTGATGCCGGCTTCAGTCGGCGGACCTTTCAGGCCTTGCCGACATACGGGAGTACATAGGGCCCCTTGGGAATGACGCCCACCCGGGTGGCGGGACCGTATTCGGCGATGGAATCGGAAAGGGCCTTCTCCACCGACTCGACCGGTTCGACATGGCAGCCGCGGAGGGTGTCGGCGCTGAGGCCCTTGGTGAACACCTTGACCTTGCAGTGGGCGCGCACCTTGGCGAGTTCCTCGAGTTGCCACTGGTCCATCACGAAGTAGTCGGTGGTCATGATGCGCTTCTTGAAGCCATCAAGGGTGGGGTTCTCGCGCATGACCTGCTGGAACTCGGGGCTGCCGAGGCCTTCGGTGAGGCTCGCCGCGATGATGATGGTGCCGCCCTTCTTGACGATGGGCATGGCGCCGGTGAGTCCCTTGACGGCCTGGTACCAGGTGGTGTCGAGCGGATAGCCGGCGCATGAGGTGACGACGACATCGAGGGGTTCCTCGACCCTGGCCTTGACGACCTTCTCGACGAACGAGACGCCTGTCTGCCAGGCCTTGATCATGTCGCCGGCGCCCAGCCAGGTGATCTGGCGCTTGCCGTCGATGCAGACATTCACGATGAAGTCGCAGCCGGCCATCAGGGCGATCCTGGTGTTCTCCTCGTGGACCGGGTTGCCCTCGAGGATGCCGCAATCGGCGCGGGGATCCTCGAGGAACTTGGGGCCGTGCCACACCTTGACGGTTTCCAGTCCGGCGATCCCGGGGCAGATGACCTTGCGGCCACCGGAGTAGCCGGCCATCAGGTGGGGCTCGATCAGGCCCGTGGTGATCTTCAGGTCGGCCCGGGTGTAGCGGTTGTCGATCCACACGGGCACGCCGCGGTCGGTGGTGCCCAGGTAGTCGTGCTCCTCGCGAACCTTGCCATGATGGTTGAGGCAGCGGTAGTTGCGGGCCACCTCCGCGCCGACCAGTTCCTCAAGTTCCTCTCCCTCGTTGGGGCGGTGCAGTCCGGTGGCGACGAGGATGGTGATCTTGTCGCGGGGGATTCCCGCGCCCTCGAGAATCCTGAGCATGGGCGGCAGGATCAGGGAGTTGGGCACGGGGCGGGTGATGTCGCAGACCAGGATGCAGGCATCCTTGCGGCCCTTGGCAATTTCGGCGAGCGGCGGGGTGCCGATCGGGTTGGCCAACGCCTTGTCGAGCGCCTCCACCGGGTCGGCCAGCGGACTGGCGGGCTGGATGGCCAGGGGGCCCACCACCCTTTCCTCCGGAAGTTCAACCTCGAGACCCGTCTTGCCGTAATCGAGAGTGACGCGCATCGCCAGTGTCCGCCCGTGGGTGTCCGTTGCCAATTTCCACGCTTTCAGGTATACAGGAGGTTCGCATCGAGGATAACGGCAAGGGGTTCGGATCATGTCGATTGACAAGAGTCTCAAGCGCAAAGGCGGCCTGACGGGTTCCCGCAGCGTGCTGACCCGGGCGGAGCGGATCATCGCCCTCAAGGCGGATGACAAGTTCCCCGACGGCCGCAGCCCTTACGGCCTTCCCAAGGTTCGAGTGATGAAGCTTGGCAAGAAGCCGAAGAAGACGCCGAAGGCCGAAGCCGCCGCCGACGACGCCAAGGCCGCCAAGAAGTAACCGGCTTCCCGAAAGGTTTCACGCGCGGGGCGGCCCTTGCGATGGGCCGCTCCGCTTTATTTTCCCGTTCAGAACCGCGGGAATAGGCCCATCAGCTGCAAAACCGACAGGGCCAGCGAGCCCATGATGAGGGCCCCCGCGGCCACCAGGAGCACCGCTCCAGGAACCAGGCTGCCGCAGTGCTCGGCCGTCAACAGGTCATCGAGGCAGCGTTCCAGTTCGGCCCGGCGCGGCTCGGGCAGCAAGCCCCAGTCGATCTCGCACACCCCGGCCATCGGCCTGTCATCCCATCGTATTTCCGGCCTCGGGCCAGCGTGCTCGGGCGGGGGCAGGTGCACCAGGGCGGCGCCGGACCGTGTTTGCGCCTCCCAGCCAAGCCGCCAGAAGGCGTCGACCATCAGCATCGTGAGATGCGTGGGATAGATGAGGTACAGGCAGGATCGGCGTCGCCGGCCGATCATCTCCACCGCCGCCAACACGACCACCAACGCGAAATAGCCGGCGTGGACCGCCGCCCAGAACCACGGGCTTGCCGCCAGGGCTGGCGCCTCGCCCGCCAGCGCCGAAAGCTGAACCTTGTCGTGCAGGCGGGCCAGCGAAACGGGAATGGCGCCCAGCAGGAAGCCGCTCAGGCCGAACAGGACCCAGCAGAAGTCGGTGGTTGATCGGACCATGGTGGGACGGTCGCCGAGCATGGAGTTGGACAGCCTGAGCAGGAACAGGCCCAGGGGCACGAACAGCATCACCGCGGTCACGATCGCCAGGCCCCATGCCATGAGAGCGTCAACCCTTATAGTACCGGGGTTGAGCATCGGATACACGCCCACCGGCGAAAGGAAGGCAAGGCGATGCGCGTGACGGAATTGGGACGCACCGGACTCAAGGTGCCGGCGGTCGGGTTCGGAGGCGGGCCGTTCGGCGGATTTTACGGCAGCTTCGACGAGGCGGAGGGGATTTCCGCCATCCACCTCGCCATCGAGCGCGGCATGAACCTCATCGACACGAGCCCCTACTACGGCGGTGGACGGTCCGAGGAGGTCATCGGCAAGGGTCTCGAGGGAGGCTGGCGAGAGCGCGCGATCCTCGCCACCAAGTGCGGCCGCATCGCCAAGGACAAGTTCGACTTCACCGCCGCGGGCATCAAGGCGGGCGTCGAGACATCGCTGAGGCTGCTGCGGACCGACCATGTCGACATCCTGCAGGCGCATGACATCGAGTTCGAGAAGGACCTCGACCGCGTTTTCGACGAGACCTTCAAGGCGCTTGAGAGCCTCAAGCGCCAGGGCAAGTGCCGCTTCATCGGGATGACAGGATATCCGGTGGGGATGCTGGTCCGGGCGATCGAGTCCTGCGCGCTTGATGTGGTGATCAGCTACTGCCATGCCACGCTGCTCGACCAGACGATGCTCGAGAGGCTGGTGCCCGTGGCCCGAAGGCGCGGCACGGGGATCATCAACGCCAGCCCGATGAGCATGGGCCTGTTGACGATGGCCGGCCCGCCCGAGTGGCACCCGGCGCCCGGCGCCGTGAAGGAAGCGTGCCGGCGGGCGGCGGCGGTGTGCGCCCGCCGCGGCGCCGACCTTTCCGACCTCGCCCTGGCCTACCCGCTCTCGAAACCGGAGATCGCCACGACGCTGGTGGGAATCAAGGACCGCGCCGAGGTGGAGCGCAACCTCGCGGCGGCGGCCAAGCCCCTCGACCAGGCCTTGCTCGCCGAGGTGATGGCCGAACTCCGCGATGTCCAGGGCGCTTGCTGGGACAGCGGCCACTGGAAGGCGGGCACCTGAATATCAGTTCTTGGCCAACTGGCTGACATCGCGCGCGATCGTCGCGCAGATCTGCTCGAGCGGCAGGTCGTTGAAGTCGAGCCCGAAGGGATCCTCGATCTCGATCGCCGCCTCCTCCACCCCCAGGAACACCAGGGCCACCAGCGCGGCGATCGCCGGGGCCGCGAGGCTGGCGGTGTGCACCAGCACCAACGGCAGCGTGAACACGAACAGCGTGATGCTGAGCTTGATCAGCGAGGCGTAGATGAACGGCATGGGGGTCTTGTGGATCTTCTCGCAGGCGCCCTGCTGGTCGACCATCACATTGACGAGTTGCTGCATCACCATGGCGGTCCGGGTGTCGATCTTGCCGAGGGTGGCCTTGTCGCGGATCCAGTCCTCCATGTGGCGCGAGAGGCAGGTGGCCGGGCTTCCCGCGGCGCGGACCTGGTCGAGGATGCGGCCCGGCAGGTAGTGGGCCAGTTCCTCGAGTTCCCTGTCCTCCCTCAGGGTTTGCTTGATGGCCAGCACATAGGCCGAGACCAGCCGGGCGAGGTCGTCTGCCGGGCCGGCCCACACATGCCCCACTCGCACCAGGTTGCGGGTCGAGTTGACCAGCATCCCCCAGTGGCCGCGGGCCTCCCAGTAGCGGGTGTTGGCGGCGTTGGAGCGGAAGGCCATGAGCATGCCAAGCGCCACGCCCAGCACGGTGTGCCCGATTGACTCGAGCTTGGGAACGGAGAATTCGGCCTCGTCGATGCCGGTGAACAGGCGGTCCATGGCCGACTCGGAGACCCACCCCGACACCAGTCCCCTGAGGCTGTCCCTGTTGGCCGGCTCGGACGCCATCTTGAGGATGCACAGGACCAGCGTGATGAAGGCCACCAGGGCGACGCGGCCGATGACCCTGGGAATGACGGTCCCGTTGAGGGCGAAGACCTGCCTGGTCCAGTTGTGCCGTTCGTAAAAGATCATCGCCGGGCCTCAGGGGGCGTCCTTCCACCATGGTGCCGGGTCAAACCGGACCGGCTCCACCCCGGTGTTTTCCCATGATCCCCCGAAGGCCTTCCTGAGTCCCTCGAGGTAGCTGGTCCATCCCTTCCGGGCCTTGGCCGACTCGGCGGGGGAGCGCCTTGGAAGGGGCGTCGGCCCGGGGTACGGATCGGGCTGGAAGACGGGGGCCCGCGCCACATTCGTGACGAGGGAGATCTCGCGCCCCTCGATGATCCGTCCGATGTGGATGCGCTGGGAGGCGTAAAGCGACAGGGGGGCGCTTTCCGGCCTGACGAGCCTGTCGGAGGTTCCCAGGACCGACGGGACGGGGGTCTCGAGCAGGGCCTTGCGGAGGCTGGAGGCGGACGGCTTGTCGCCGAGGCCGGCGCGCACCTCCTGCCACATTTTCACCCCGTTGTAGGCTTTTTCCATCGCCTCGGAGACGATCAACGGGGCGTTGCCCGCGCGGAACTGTTCCTTGAGCGCGGCGTTTTCCCGGTTGGCGGCGATCGACCCGAAGTACGAGCAGGCCATGAACTCGACGGGAAGGACGTCCTGGTCGCTCATGTTCTGGAGGTCGTTTTCCGAAAGGCTGAAGCTGAAGATCGGTATCGGCGCCGCCTTGGCGTTGCTGTGGCGCATGCCGTTGATGAACCGCTCGTTCATGTCGAGGCCGGACAGCAGGCTGATGATGATGTCGGGCCTTGAACCGGCGATCGCCGGAATGGCGTCGCGTTCGATCTGGAACGGCACCTTTGTGGGAATGAACGCCATGCCCCCGACCTCGAAGTCGGCCGCGAACCGCGTCTCCACCATCATGCGGACCACCTCGGCGGTGGCGCGCTGGTAAACGGCGTCTCCCCCCAGGACGAACACCTTGGCCTTCGGCTTGCCGCGGGTCAGTTCCTTGCGGGAATAATCCAGCACGCGCTCGGCCTGCTGGTCGGGCAGGGCGCCCAGGTAAACGGCGTGGGACGAGTCCTCCATCCCCTCGGAATGGACCGGATAAAACAGCACGCAATCGTGGTTGCCCCCCTCGTGTTTCTCGAGGGCCTCCACCACCTCGCGCCGGGCCGAGGAACTCCAGCACCCGAAGATGACCTCGCATCCCTCGGAGGCCAGGCGGCGGGCCTCGCGGGCGAACTGGGCCGGTTCCGATCCGCCGTCGGCCATGATGATGGCCACGGGGTGACCGGCCACAGGCGATGCCGTCTTACCCTCCGCGGCGGAATCGCCGAGCGCCTTGAGCACGGCCCGCCTGATGGGTTGTTCGGTGGGCGCCAGCCTTCCGGTCTGGGAAAACAGCACGCCCACCTTGATCGGCTTGCCTCCCGACGCGGTGGCGACCCCTTCCTTGCCCTGCTTGTCCCCCTCGCCCTTGCCTTCACCTGTTCCGGGCTTACCCGAAAACATGAAAAGCAGGACGCTGGTGAGCACGGTGATGGCGGCCAGCGCGCCGCTTCCCGCGACCCACCAGGTGATTTTGCGGCCGGGGGCGGCCTTGCCCGTCAGCTGTTGGCCCCTGACCGTCTGGTGGAGCGCCTGCCCGCCCCGGAGGACGGCGTCGATGGTTTCGATGAGCGCCTTGGCCGTGGCGGGCCTGTCGTCGGGGTTCTTGGCGAGCAGCTTCTCGAGGATGGCCAGGACGGCCTTGGGGGCCTTCCGGCCAGCCGCCTTGAGGTCGGGAGCCGGGCCCTCGTCCACCGTCGCCTCGAGCACGGCGAGCGTGTTCTCGCCCGTGAAGGGAGCCTTGCCCGACAGCATGCGGTAGAGCAAGCAACCGAGCGAGAAGAGGTCGGTCCTCTGGTCGCACGGCAGGCCGTACACCTGCTCCGGGGCCATGTAGCTGGGAGTGCCCACCACCATGCCCGCGGCGGTGAGGTTTGATTCCTTGGCCACTTCCTTGGCCAGGCCGAAGTCGAGGATCTTGACCCTCTTAAACTGCTTGCTGTCCTTGTAGGACTCAAGCCACAGGTTGGCGGGCTTGATGTCGCGGTGGATGAGGCCGGCGCCGTGGGCGGTGACGAGGCCCTGGGCCACCTGCTTCAGCAGGGCCAGCGATTCCTCCACCGATAGCCATGAATCGCGGCCCAGCCGGGCGTCGAGGGTTTCGCCGTGGAGGAACTCCATGGCCATGAACGGCACATTGTTGGTGAGGCCGACCTCGAAGATCGTGACGATGTGCTCGTCGGAAAGCGACGCCGCCAGGCGGGCCTCCTGCCGGAACCTCTCCACATACGATTCGTCGGCGAGTTCGGGGCGCAGCACCTTGAGCGCCACGGTCCGGCCCAGGCGCTGGTCGACCGCCTCGAAGACGACGCCCATGCCGCCCGAGCCGAGGACCCGCTTGATGCTGTAGAAGCCGAGCCTGGCGAATTCGTTCGAGTCCTCGGGAGGTTCGAGGAACGGGTATTCGGCCGGCGGCTTGGGCCGCGCCGATTTTTTCCCCCGCCGCGATTCCTCCTCGAGGTCGGGGGCGCTGGTCCGCGCCCCGCCGGGGGCGATCATCGTGTCGGGGTCGAGTGTTTCCTCGGAAAACTTCGACGAATGCACTCCGGACACGACGAGCGAGACCAGCAATTTCTGGCAATTCCTGCACCCTTTCAGGTGGGCGGTGATCTGGTCGGCCTCGCCCGGGGCCAGCGACTTGCGCTTGTAGCCCAGGAGCTGTTCGTGGGTGGGACAGGTGGGATTGGTTTCTGCCATTGGGGAATGTTCCGACCGAGATGATCCCGCGCGTTTCGGCCCGCCGGGGCCCAGGTCCGCCAAGGCCCATGAAATAACTATCATGACAACGGCCGCGAACATTCGCCAGAGACAAGGGTCCGGAGGATTGCCACATGACTCGGATCATCCAGGGTTTCCTCAAGTTCCGCGACAAGGTCATGCCCGGGAAGAAGACCCTTTTCCAGCAGTTGAGCGGGGGCCAGTCGCCGCAGGCGCTGTTCATCACCTGCGCCGACTCCCGCATCAACCCGAACCTCCTCACCCAGACCGAGCCGGGAGAACTGTTCATCTGCCGCAATGCCGGCAACATGGTCCCGGCGCCCGGCGGGCCGGTTTCAGGGGAGTCGGCCACCATCGAGTACGCCATCAAGGCGCTCAAGGTGATGGACATCATCGTCTGCGGGCACACCTACTGCGGCGCCATGGGCGGCCTGCTGCAACCCGAAAAGGTCGCCGGCCTGCCCCAGGTTGCTGGTTGGCTCGAACACGCCCGGGAACTCCGGGAATGGATCGACGGCCCGGGCGCGGCGCTGCCCGAACTGGAGCGGCTCAACCAGGTGACGGAGCGCAATGTGCTGCTCCAGCTTGAACACCTGAGGGCGCAGCCCGCCGTCGCCGAGGCGCTCGCCGAGAAGAAGGTCCGCCTCATGGGCTGGATGTACCGGATCGAGTCGGGCGAGGTGCAGATCTACGACGAGGCCAGGAAGCAGTGGGCCTGCCTCACGGAGGTCGCCAGGCAGAGGATGGGCCAGGAGATCCACACGGGCGAGATGCCGGCGCTGTGCAAGCCGGGCGGCCCCGTCAATTACTAAATCGCCGGGCCGCCCAAGTTACGCTATCCCGGCGGCGGCCCCGCGCCTTATATTGATTCTTCATTTTGCCTCGGAAGCGAACAGGGTCTGGAGAAACGCGAAATGGCCAAGGGTGCCGAGAGTCCCATCACCAGCCGTTGGAAGATCACCGACGCGATGGAAACATACGGGATCCGCGGGTGGGGCAAAGGGTACTTCGGCATCAACAGGAACGGCCATGTGACCGTGATGCCGGGCAAGAAGCCCGACGAGGCGATCGACCTGAAGGCCCTCGTCGAGCAGCTTCAGGCGCGCGGGATGCAGCTTCCGATCCTGATCCGCTTCACCGACATCCTTCGGCACCGCGTCGGCGAGATGCACGACGCCTTCGACGCCGCCATCCGCGAGCACGAGTACCAGGGCGACTACTGCTGCGTTTACCCCATCAAGGTGAACCAGCAGCGCCAGGTCGTGGAGGAGATACTCGACTTCGGCAAGCCGTTCCGCTTCGGCCTCGAGGCGGGCAGCAAGCCCGAGCTGCTCGCCGTGCTGTCGCTGGTCAACGGCAACGACACGCCGATCATCTGCAACGGCTTCAAGGACGAGGAATTCGTCCGCATGGCCATGATGGCCAAGAAGCTGGGCAAGAAGATCATCCCGGTCGTGGAGAAGTTCACCGAGCTGGAGCTGGTGCTTACCCAGGCCGAGGAGCTGGGCGTGGAGCCGGCGATCGGCGTGCGCGTGAAGCTCGCCGCGCGCGGCTCGGGCCGCTGGCGCTCGTCGGCCGGCTACCGCTCCAAGTTCGGCCTCACCATCTCCGAGGTGCTCAAGGCGTTCGAGCTGCTCAAGGCGCGCGGCATGGCCCACTGCCTGCAGCTCGTCCACTTCCACCTCGGCAGCCAGATCACCAACATCCGCAGCATCAAGAACGCGCTCACCGAGGCCACCCGCATCTACTGCGACCTCCACCACATGGGCGCCGGCGTCCGCTACCTCGATGTGGGCGGCGGCCTCGGCATCGACTACGACGGATCCCAGAGCGACTTCGAGTCGAGCATCAACTACTCCCTCCAGGAATACGCCAGCGACATCGTCTTCCGCATCCGCACCATCTGCGACGAGGAGGAGGTTCCCCATCCCTCCATCATCTCCGAGTCGGGCCGCGCCGTGGTCGCCTACCACAGCCTGCTGGTCTTCGATGTCGTCGGAGTCTCCCGGTTCGACAAGAGCGAGATCCCCGACCAGCCGCCCGAGGACGCGCCCCAGCAACTGCACGACCTCTTCGCCGTCCTCAAGGACCTCAAGAAGAAGAACCTGCTCGAGTCGTACCACGACGCCACGCACCATGTCGACGAGATCGTCAACCTGTTCAACCTGGGCGGCGTCTCCCTCGAGATGAGGGCCATGGCCGAGAACCTGTTCTGGGCGATCAGCTCCAAGATCCTCCGCCTGGTGAGGGAGCTCGACCACGCGCCCGAGGACCTCAGCGGCCTCGAAACCCTCCTTTCCGACACCTATTTCTGCAACTTCTCCGTGTTCCAGTCGATGCCCGACTCCTGGGCCATCAAGCAGCTCTTCCCCATCATGCCGATCCACAGGCTCGGCGAGGTGCCCACCCGCCGAGGCGTGCTGGGCGACATCACCTGCGACTCCGACGGCAAGATCGACCAGTTCATCGACCTCAAGGATGTGCGCCGCACCCTCGAGCTTCACTCCTACGACGGCAAGCCGTACTACCTCGCCGCCTTCCTGCTGGGCGCCTACCAGGAGATCCTCGGCGACCTCCACAACCTCTTCGGCGACACCAACGCCGTGCATGTCCACCTCGACGAGGACGGCGAGGTTGTCGTCGACGATGTCATCAAGGGCGACACGGTCCGGGAGGTGCTCTCGTATGTGCAGTACAGCCCCGACGAGCTCATGGAGCGGCTCCGCCGCGATGTCGAGAAGGCCGTGAAGGCCAACCGCATCTCGCTGTCCGAATCCCGCCAGATGCTCCGCTACTACGAGGCCGCCATCGACGGGTACACCTACCTCGAATGACCCGGGGCGGGGGGAGATTCAGGACATGATGATCACCGGGCTTTCCGGCAACGAGATCTGGTGCCTGGCGCAGAAGGACATCGCCCCCGGCGGCCTGGTGGTCGGCAACAGCGTCCACTCCCAGGGATTCGTCCGCGGCCTGACCACGGGCCTCAAGACCTTCGCCGGCGGCGAGCTCACCGACATCACGGGCCTCATCGTCGAGGGGCGGCACACCGCGCTCGACCGCATGGAGGCCGAGGCGCGCCAGCATGGCGCCGACGGGCTCACCGGCGTGGTCACCGAGGTGAAGCGCCTGGGCAACATGGTCGAGTTCCTGGCTATCGGCTCGGCGGTGAAGCGCCCGGGCGACCGCCCGTTCTTCAGCTCCGCCTGCTCGGGGCAGGACCTTTTCTGCCAGCTCGACTCGGGCTACGAGCCGATCCATTTCGTCATGGGGAATGTCGCCTACGCCCTGGGCGCCGGGGGCAACATCTGGGCCGCCTTTTCCTCGATGGCCGGCGGCGAGGTCGACGCCCTTTCCGGCATGATCAACCGCACCCGCCACCTGGCGCTGAAGCGCATCGAGGCCGAGGCCAGGAAGGCGGGCGCCAACTGCGTGGTGGACATCCAGACCTCCATCCAGCCCTTCGGCGCCGGCGTGAAGGAGATGGTGCTGGTCGGCACGGCCAGCCGGCACCCCGCCCTGGGCGACCCCGAACGCCCCTTCACCTCCGAGCTCACCGGTGAGGAACTCTGGAACCTCACCCAGCTCGGCTTCCAGCCGCTCAGGCTCCTCTTGGCCAGCAGCGTCGTGTCCATGGGCATCGGCGGCGGCCTCAGGGCGTTCTTCAGCTCGTTCTCGCGCGGCGAGGTCAATTCCATGACCCGGCTCGTCTACGATGCCCGGGAAAACTGCCTCTCCCATGTCCGCAAGGAGGCCACCGACATCGGCGCCGACGGGGTGCTCGATGTCAAGCTGTTCGTCCACGACATGGCGGGGGGCATGATCGAGGTGTTGGCCATCGGCACCGCGTTCAAGCGCAACCCGTCCGTCCGCACCGCCTCGGCGCAGTTGCCGCCGCAGGCCATCATCCGCGACCGCGGCACCTTCTTTTCCTCCGACATGGCCGACCCCGCGCAGTCGCTCAGGGGCGCCAGTTCCGGCGGGGGCGAGTGATGCCCGACCTGTCCACCCGGCTTGGGCGCCTCCATCTTCCCAATCCCGTGCTCGTCGCCTCCGGCACCTTCGGCTACGCCCGCGAGATGGAGGGGGTCACCGAGCTGTCCCGGCTGGGCGGCATCGTCCCCAAGACGGTCACCATGGCCCCCCGGGCCGGCAACCCGCCGCCCCGCACCGTCGAGACCGCCAGCGGCATGCTCAACGCCATCGGCCTCGACAACGACGGCCTCGGCCATTTCCTCCACCATCACCTCCCCTACCTGAGGGGCGTGGGCTGCCCGGTGATCCTCAACATCGCCGCCAAGGCGGAGGATGAGTTCCCGGCGATGGCCGCCATGGCCCGCGGCCTGGAGGGGATCGCCGCGCTGGAACTCAACCTCTCCTGCCCGAATGTCGCCGGGGGCATCGACTTCGCCACCAATCCGCAGGCGTGCGGCCGCGTCGTGCGTGCCTGCCGCGACGCCTGCCCCGGCCTGCCGATCATCGCCAAGCTCACCCCGCTGGTGACCGACCTGCCGGCCATCGCGCGGGCCGCGGCCGATTCAGGCGCCGACGCCGTGAGCCTCACCAACACCTTTCCGGGCATCGTCCTCGACTGGCGCCGGCGCCGACCCTACCTCGGCAACGGCCCGGGCGGGCTTTCCGGGCCCGCCATCAAGCCTTTGTCGCTCCGTTGCGTCTGGAATGTCGCGCGCGCCGTGCCCGGCCTGCCCATCGTCGGCATCGGCGGCATCGCCACCATCGACGATGTCATGGATTACCTGGTGGCCGGGGCCTCGGCGGTGCAGATGGGAACGGTGAACTTTTACGATCCGGGCGCCGCGCTCAGGGCCATCGAGGCGCTGCCGGGCGCGCTCGGGGCGCTGGGAGTGGCGTCCGTCGCCGAGGCCGTGGGCTGCGCGGCGGGCTGGAAGCCCCAGGGGTGAGCCGCGTCGCGGCGCTGTGAGGCGCTACCTCGGGGCCCGCTGGGCCTCCTCGGCCAGGCGCCGGCGAAGCGCCGCCAGCTTGTCGACATCCACCCCTTCGGGCGGATTCTCAATCAGCAGGTCGATGTCGGCGAGCGCCCCGGAATAATCCCCCGTGCGGGCCCGCAGCATCGCGCGCGCCCCGCGCTCCGAGCCGCTTTCCGGGTCGATCAGCAGCAGCGCGTCGTAATGCCGCAACTGGCCCGCCTCGTCGTCAGCCCTTCCCGCCGAGCCCGCCAGATTGCGGGCCATGCGCGCCAGCATCGCCCGTCGGGGCATCGCCTCCAGCACTCCCTTGGGCAGGGCGGCGCCTCCCGGCAATCCGGCCAGCGCCGGAAGGTCGGCCTCGGCCAGCCTCTTGCCCCGGCCGTGCACATCCACGAACACCGGCTTGGCTCCCCCCCGGTTCAACCTCACGATGAAATGCCCCGGAAGACCGATTCCGTCGAGCTTGAGGCCCATCCGCCAGCCGATTTCCAGGTAGAGCATCGCCAGCGTCAGTGGCATGCCTTCCCTGTCGTCGAGCAGCGAGGCGAGGTCGCTGTTGGAGTGGTGGTGGTATTCCGCGCGGGCCCCGTGGAAACCGAGTTCCTCGAACAGGAAGGTGTCGAGCCTGGCGGCTGGGTCGGGGGCTCCCTTGGCCGCCTCCCCGGCGCGCCTGGCCAGGCGCGCCACCTCGTCGAGCCTTTCCTCGACATCGATGTCGTCGCGGTCGATGCGGGCCAGGAGCAGGGCGCCCTTGGCGAGCCATCCGGGCCCCTCGGGTTCCTTGAGGTGGCGCGAGATCGCGTCGAGCGCCGTCCGGTGCCGCGTGGCGTCGGCGAGGGTTTTCAGCCGCCGGGCGCGCGCCTCGAGTTCCCGCGCCTCCTCGCGAAGGGCGTCGGCGGCCAGCGGGCCGAGCCTTGACAGGTTGTCGAGCGCCGTGGCATCGCTCATCCGGTCGCCCACCGCCTTGCCCGCCCGCGCCCGGTCGGCCTCGGTCGGCAACGCGACAACCGCTTCGCGGCCCATGTGGAACGATTGGAACTCCGCCACCGTGTCGCGGAACTTGGCCAGGCCCGCGGCACCACCCCGGAGCGCCGCGTCGGCCTCGTTGAACACCACCGCCCCGTTGACCCGGCAGACGACGCGCTCCTTTTCAAGGCGCACCGAGAGCCAGTTCCATTCGCCCTTGCGGTACGCGGGCGAGGAGGCCTGGGCGAGGATCTTCCACGAATACACATCCGGGCCGTCGAAGCGGGTGAGCCTGAGGCCGCCACCGGAGGGGTAAAATCCGTAATGCTTGTCGCCCCCGTCGGAGCAGAACACGAGGCCCGCGGCGCCCGACTCGTCGCCCAGCTTGACGCGGACGGAGATCTCGCACGGAAGCTCGGGCATGGGCCCTTGGCGCAGGCAGAGCGCGCGGTTGCCGAAGCCCTGCGAGCCACCCTCGGCGCGGATGGTTCCCCCCGAGCGGGTCCAGCGGGCGTCGGAAAGCGGCCGCCAACGCTCCGGGTCGAGCTTGCCCAGCGTGAGCCACGCGGCGAGGCGCACCGGGGTGGGCTTGTCCACCAGCGGCTGGACGCGCTCGGAGGGGACGGCGAACCCGAGGTTAGGGGTGACCAGCGACTTGCTGGTGATGACGCCGACAACCTTGCCGGCGCGGTCGAGCAGCGGCCCGCCGCTGTTGCCCGGCTCGACGGGCATGGCCACCTGGAGCATGTCGCGGCCCTCGATCTCCCGCCGGCCTGACAGAACCCCGGCGACCACGCTGAAGGTGAGGCCGCGGGGATTGCCGAGCGCCACCACGGGCGCGCCCTCGGCGACCTTGGTGGAGTCGCCCAGGGCCAGCACGGCGGGGGGTTTGCCCTTGGGCGCCTCAAGACGGAGCAGGGCGAGGTCGGAGTCGCGGTCGACGGCCTCCACGGCGATCACCTTGCGTGTGCCGCCGGTGGAATCCTCGAGGATGAAGTCGCGGCCGTCGCCGATGACATGGTGGTTGGTGACGGCGAGGTCGGGCTTGATGAGGAACCCGGTTCCCAGCGACTGGAACTTGCCGTCGCGTCCCTGCGACCTCACGGCCAGGAGCGCCGGCTTGGCCTCCCGGGCCAGCCGTTCGGCCAGCATGTCCGCCGGGGCGTCGGCCCCGAATAACGCCAGGACCAGCCAAGCGACCATGTGGCACTCCGGGGATCAGGTTTCCTTCTTGAGGTAGGTCCGCTCGATGTAGGTGGTGTCCACCTTGCCTTCGCGGAAGGCGATGTCGTTGAAGATGTCGCGCAAGATCGGGATGGTGGTCTTGATCCCCTCGACATGGAACTCGGAAAGGGCGCGGCGCATGGTGTCGATGGCCTGGTCGCGCGTGGGGCGGTAAACGAGCAGCTTGGCGACGAGGGAGTCGTAGTTGGGGGGCACGCGGTAGCCGGCGGAGACATGGGTGTCGAGCCGGATGCCGGGGCCGCCGGGCGGCCTCCAGGCGGTGATGACGCCGGGCGACGGGCGGAACCCCGCGGCGGGATCCTCCGCGTTGATGCGCACCTCGATCGCCGAGCCCCGATGGGGGATGTCGGCCTGGGTGAAGGCGAGCTTCTCGCCCGCGGCGACGAGGATCTGCTGCTGCACGAGGTCGATGCCCGTCACCAGTTCGGTGACCGGGTGCTCGACCTGGATGCGGGCGTTCACCTCGATGAAGTAGAAGCGGTTGTTCTTGTCGACGAGGAACTCGCAGGTGCCGGCGGAGTAGTAGCCGGCGGTCTTCACGAGGCGCACGGCGGCCTGGCAGAGTTCCTGGCGGACGCTGTCGGGGAGGTTGGGCCCGGGCGACTCCTCCACCAGCTTCTGGTGCCGGCGCTGGAGCGAGCAGTCGCGTTCGAAGAGGTGCACGACATTGCCGTGGCGGTCGCCCAGCACCTGCACCTCCACATGGCGTGGGTGCTCGATGTATTTCTCGAGGTAGACCGAGCCGTCCTTGAAGGCGCTCTCGGCCTCCTGCCTGGCCGAGGCGAGGCCGGTCTTGAGGCTGATGTCGTTGTGGGCGACGCGCATGCCGCGCCCGCCGCCGCCCGCCGCCGCCTTGATGAGCACCGGGTAGCCCATCTCATGGGCCAGCTTGAGGGCCTCGCCCTCCTCGGTGATGAGCCCCTCGCTGCCGGGCACCACGGGAACCTTGGCGGCCATGGCGAGCTTGCGCGCCTCGTTCTTGTTGCCAAGCTGGCGCATCGCCTGCTCGGGCGGACCGATGAACTCGATCTTGCACGAGCGGCAGACCTCGGCGAAGTGGGCGTTCTCGGAGAGGAAGCCGTAGCCGGGGTGGATGGCCTGCACATCGCCGATTTCCGCGGCGGAAATGATGCGCGGGATGTTGAGGTAGCTTTCCGCCGCCACGGCCGGGCCGATGCAGATGGCCTGGTCGGCGAGCGCCAGGTAGGGCGCCCCCCGGTCGGCCTCGGAGAACACCGCCACCACCTCGATGCCCATGTCCTTGCAGGCGCGGATCACGCGCAGGGCGATCTCGCCGCGGTTGGCCACCAGGATGCGTTGAAACATGGAACTCACTCGATCTGCTGGGTTGCCGGCGATCAGGCCGAGGGATCGACCCGGAACAGCACCTGTCCGTATTCAACCGGTTGCTTGTTCTCCACGCACACCTCGACGATGGTGCCCGTGATGTCGGCCGGGATCTCGTTGAAGATCTTCATCGCCTCGATGATGCAGACGATGGTGCCGGGATTGACCTTGCTGCCCACCTGAACGAACGCCGGGTCGGTGGGCTTGGGGGATCCGTAGAAGGTGCCGGGGGTGGGGCTCTTGATCTCGAGCAGCGGCTTGGCGGCCTTGGCGGGCTCGGCCGCCGCGACCGGGGCCGGAGCGTGCGCGGCGGGAGCGGCATGGTGGGCCACCGCGACGGGCGCCGCCGCCGCCACCGCCGGAATCGCCGTCAACGCCAGCGGGGCGGGAACCGCCCGCTTCAGCTTGATCGACCGGTCACCATCGGCCAGTTCGAGTTCCGCCAGGTCGTGCCGGCTCATCAGGCCGACAAGGTCGCGCACGGTGCGCACATCGAACGGGCTCGGACCGCTTTCCTCTGCCACGGCAGGCTCCTTCTCGCTTATCCCAGATCCAGTCCCGGTTCACGCGGCAGGTGGCTCAGGCGCACCCCGCCCTCGTTGGTTACCAGGAAGTCGTCCTCAACCCTCACGCCAAGTCTTCCCGGACAATATATTCCGGGTTCGAGCGTCACCACCATGCCGGCTTCCAGCTTCTGCGAATTTCCCGGCCGGAAGAACGGCGCCTCATGGATGTCCAGGCCGATTCCATGCCCGCTTCCATGAATGAACAGTTCCTCGACCCCATGGCGGGCCAGCACGGCCCG
>VGXS01000050.1 GCA_016873225.1 Planctomycetota bacterium
ATGGCGCATGCGAGTGTGCGGTCCATTTGGGAGTCCTTCTTGGGTCAGTTCGTCTTCTTGCTGGAACCGCGGAACTTCTGGTCGAGTTCGGCGGGGCGGGCGTCCTTGTACTTGTCGAGGGCCGACTGCAACTTCTTGGCGGCGGTGGCTGCCGGCCCGGTGACATCGGCTACCTTGAGAGGCTTCGACTCGTTCCGGTCGGCCGCGAGGTCGAAGAACCGGCCGTCGCGGTACAGCTTGTAGCCGTGGTCGAAGGCGTACTCGCTGACGGTGACGTCCGCCTTCTGGCGGGGCGAGTACCAGGTGTAGAGCCACTCGCGGGGCGTTCCCTTCTCGCCCCGGAGTTGTGGCAAGAAGCTCAAACCGTCGGTGCTCGCCGGCACGTCGGTGCCGATCGCCTGACAGATGGTCGGCAGGAAATCGACGCTGCTGATGAGGTCCGCATTCACTCGCCCCTTCTTGACCACCCCGGGCCAGCTCACGATCAGCGGCACGTGCGTGCCCGTGGCTTTGGTCGTCCCCTTGCCGGCCCGGACGTCTGCCCCGCCGAACCGGCTGGTCAGGCCACGGCCGGTGCCGTTGTCGCCGACGATCAGCACCAGCGTGTTGTCGCGAATGCCCAACTCGCCGAGTTTCGCGTCGAACTTGCCGATCAACTTGTCCATGTACGCGACCATCTCGCCGAAGTGCTTTTCGTTGCTGTTCACCATCTCGCCCATCGCTTTCGGGTCCCAGTCGGGGCTGTCGGGCGTGGGCTGGTACGGGCTGTGGGTCAGCATCATCGGGTAATACAGGAAGAACGGCTTGTCCTTGTGCCGGGTCACGAAGTCGATGGCGAAGTCGTTGACGAGGTCCGGCCCGTACTCGCTCTTCGTGAAGTTCAGTTCCTTGCCGTTGTGCTCAAGTCCGGGGTTCGCGTACCGCGGCGGGCGGCGGGTGTGCTGCCACAGGTACGATTCGTCGAACCCGAAGTGCTGGGGCGAATCCTTCTCGCGGCCGAGTTGCCACTTGCCGCAGATGCCGGTGGCGTACCCCGCCTTCTTCAGCAGGTGGGCGAACGTGGTCTCGGTTCGCACGAGCGTGCCGAAGTTGAGGTAGTTGCGGACGTTGTACTTGCCGGTCATGAGCTGCACGCGGGTGGGCGTGCAGAGCGGCTGGACGTGGCAATGCTCGAACCGCATGCCGGCGGCCGCGAGGCGATCGAGGTGCGGCGTCTTGTACGATTGCCCGCCGTTGGCGGCGACGCACTCGTAGCCGAAGTCATCGACCAGAACGACGACGACGGTGGGCTTCTCGGCCGCGAGCAATTGCGAACCCGCCACCGCGACGACGAGGGACAGGAGCAGGCGCATGGAAAACCTCCGTAGGATGGTTACTTCACCTTTGCGTCGTTGTCGCGCTCGCGGACCTTCGCGAGCAACGAGGTCAACTCGTTCAGTGCGCCGGGCCGTTTCGCCGCGAGGTCGGTCTTCTGCCCCGGGTCGGCCACGAGGTCGTACAACTCGTCCGGCTTCTTGTTCTGGCGGATCAGCACGAGATCGCCCTTCCGGAGCGCGAGGCTATTCCCGCCGGGGCCGAGCCAGTACAGCACGCAGGGCTCCGGCTTCGCGGTGCCGGTCAACATCGGCCAGCGGTCGAAGCCGTCCCACTTCAGATCGACTGTTGGATTGTATCCCGCGAGGCCGGCGAGCGTCGGGAACCAGTCCGCGACGTGAACCGGCGAGTGCTCGTCGCGCGGCTTCAGCCCGCCCGGCCACGAGACGAGCGCCGGGGTGCGGATCCCGCCCTCGTACACCTGCCCCTTCTTCCCGCGGAGCGCGCCGTTGCGTGCCGGGATCTTGAACTCCGGGTGCTTCCCCGCGTACTGCGGGTCGTTGTTCTGCGTGTCCGTCGAACCGCCGTTGTCGGAGAGG
Source organism: Planctomycetota bacterium (assembly GCA_016873225.1). GTDB lineage: Bacteria > Planctomycetota > Planctomycetia > Gemmatales > Gemmataceae > REEB421. Next base: position 1,914 of record VGXS01000050.1, read on the forward strand.
AAGACGACCAGCGTGTTCGCGCGCGCACCCGCCTTATCGAGTGCCGCGAGGATCTTGCCCACGCCGTCGTCCATGTGTGAGACGCACGCCCCGTATTGCCGCACGCCGAGGTCGGGTTCCTTCGCGTAGAGGTCGAGCCACTCCTTCGGCTCGTCGATGGGCAGGTGGACCGCGGTGTACGGCACGTAGAGGAAGAACGGTCCGGCCCGCTTCTTCTGAATGAACTGCACCGCCTCCGCCGTGAGCAGATCGGTGACGTGTCCCTCCTCCTCGATCAACTTGCCGTTGCGGTGCCACGTCTTCGCGAACTCGCCGGTCTTGTACACGTGCGTGTACGACGTGACGCCGCCGGCGAGTGACCCGTATGAGTGATCGAACCCGAACTTCTGCGGCCCCCACTCCGGTTTCGAGCCGAGGTGCCACTTCCCGCACAGTGCGGTCTCGTAGCCGACCGACTTGAGCGCGACCGCGAGCGTGACCGTGTCGAACGGGAACACCCGCGGGTTCTGCGGGTTGGTGCACCCGAACCGGCTGTTGAACCGCCCGCTCAGCAGCGAAGACCGCGTCGGGCTGCACACCGGTAGGCTGTAGTGCTGTTCGAGCCGGACGCTGTCCTTGGCGAGTTTGTCGAGGGAGGGAGTCCTGTACGGTCCGCCGTGCCACCCGACGTCCCCGTAGCCGAGGTCGTCCGCCATGATGATCACTACGTTCGGCGTCTTCGTTCGCTCGCTTGCGGTCGCGAGCGGGGAGACCACGGCAGCGACCAGGAACGCGATGGAGTGTCGGAGCACGGGAATTCCTCGGGGGTCATTTCTTCTTGGCGGCCTGGGGATTGTCCCACTTCGGCGCGACGAGTTCATTATTCCAGGTGTCGAGTCGCTTCTGGAGGGCAGCGACGTCTGCGGGCTTCTTGTCCGCGAGGTTCGTGGACTCCGAGGCGTCGGCGCTGAGGTCGTACAGTTCGGCCGGGTTCTTGCCGACCTTCACCAGTTTCAGCGTGCCCGCGCGGGCCGCGAAGTTCTGACCGCCGCCGGTGCGCCAGAACAGCACCCGGTCCGCGAGCGACTCCTTCGACTCGCCGCGCAGGTGCGGAAGGAGGTCCATCCCGTCGAGCTTGGGGTTACGGGGCGCGTCGCCCCCACCGGCCACGCGTGCGGTCGGGAACACGTCGAGCGAACTCACCGGGTGGTCGAACGTGCCTGGCTTCAACTTCGCCGGCCATGACACCACGAAAGGCACTCGAATCCCGCCCTCGTAAACCTCCCCCTTCGCCCCCCGGAGCGGGGTGTTGCGGCAGTTGGTCACGCCCACCGGGCCGCCGTTGTCACTGAAGAAGAAGACGATGGTGTTGTCGGTCAGCCCGTGCTCCTTCAACTTCGCCACCAGCACGCCGACCGCGTCGTCCATCCCGCAGACCATGGCACCGTACGTGCGCAACTTCTCGTCCTTGATATCCTTCACCCGGTCGAGGTACTTCTGCGGGGCCTGGAGCGGCGTGTGCGGCGCGTTGAACGCGAGGTACAGGAAGAACGGCTTCGCCTTGTTGGCCTCCACGAACGCGGCGGCTTCGCGCCCGAGGGCGTCGGTCATGTACTCGTTCTCCTCGACCGGCTTCTCGTCCCGGACGAGCGGGATGAAGTACTCCTGTTTCGCCTTCATCGGGTCGGTCTTGAAGGTGTTGTGGTTGAAGTACTGGTGGCCGCCGCCGAGCATCCCGAAGTACGAGTCGAACCCGCGGCGGTTCGGGTGGAACGACGGATGCGCGCCGAGGTGCCACTTGCCGACCGCGCCGGTGGAGTATCCGAGCTTCTTCAGGGCGTCGGCGAGCGTGGGCTGATCGAGCGGCAAGCCGACGTCTTTGTTCTCCGGAAGCCACGCGGGGTTGTTCTCGTGCCCGAATCGCTGCTGGTACCGTCCCGTCAGGAGGGCGGCCCGGGTGGGCGAGCAGAACGGGTGCGTGACGTACCCGTTCGTACAGACGACTCCGCGCTTCGCGAGGGCGTCGAGGTGCGGGGTCGGGATGTCCTTACACCTCTGGAACCCAACATCGGCGTACCCAAGGTCGTCGGCCACGACCACAATGATGTTCGGCTTCTCTGCAGCCTGCACGGGCACCGCGAGCAGTGCGGTGAGCAGAATGGCGGTTCGTTTCATCGCCCGGCCCCCAATTCGGTGAAGCGGTACTTGGTGCAGTTCGCGGCTCGCAACCTGGGGTTGCCACAGCCGGTCACTTGCCTTCCTTGAGCAGCTTGACCATGGATTCGCCCATGCCGAGGCCGACGTTCATGTAGGTCTTGGCGTTGTTGCCGTAGTGGGCGTTGGAACTGCTGCCCATGCTCAGTGGGTGGGTGTAGACGGTGGCGACCGAGCCCTTCAGTTCTGGGTGCTTCTTGGGGTCGCTGACGGCGAACTTCGCCTCGAGGAGCATCTTCTCGTTGCCCGAGGGGTTGTCCTTGTCGGTCTGGCCGAGGGTCGCGCAGACGAACTTGGCGTTCGGTGCCTTGAACTCCTTACGGAGCGCGGCGATGAGGGCCACCAGGTTGCGCTCGTACACCTCGGCGTGCCCGGCGTTGTACCGGTCCTTGTCGCCCTGCCACCAGAAGAAGCCGGCGACCTCGTACTTCGTCGCACCGGGGTAGTACTTGCCGAGGTTGTCGAGCACCTCCTTGGCGCGGGCGACGTCGCCGTCGTACTGGAGGCCGGCCTGCCACTTGATGGGCTTCGGCTCGGTGCCCTTCTCCCAGCGGTCGGGGCTCTGGCCGTACCCGGCGTAGACGTACGTCTTGCCGTCCTTGGGGTCCTTGAACTCGTAGGACTGTGAGCCGGGCGGGAGCAGGTCCCAGCCGAGGCTGCGGTTGCCGATCGCGCTCTTGAGGACCAGGACCGGTTCCTCCAGCGCGTTACCGACGTGGTGGCCGATGCCTTGCTCCACGCCGATCTTGCCGCCGGAGACGGTCAGCCATTCATCCTTTCGGACCTGGGTTTTGCCCGGGCCGCCGCTCCCCATCACGGCTACGAACCGAACATCCTGTCGGGTCGTCCATTTGCCCGCGTCGTTGGTGAGGAAGGGGTAGAGGCCTTCCTTCCTGACGGCGTGCTCCAGCGTCCCGTCCTTGTCCCCCGCGACGTTACCCATCTCCAGCATGTTCGACTGGCCCATGAGAATGAAGACCTTGACGGCCTTGGTCATGTCGGCCGGTTTACCGTCTGGCCGCGGCAAGGCGTCATTGGCTCCCTTGGCTTTGGGCTTCAGATCCTGTGCCGGCACACCGACCGCGAGACCGGCCAGAAGGCACAGAACCAGCGACATGGTAAAGCTGTACTTCAGTTGCAGCATGTCCGTATCTACTTTCTTGTGGTTGGTGGATTCGATGATTAATGGCCGGCACCCCTGCCGTTCCCGGATGACGGCGTTCGGTGCGAGTGTTGGATGAGTTTCTGTTAGCCCTCGAACCCGGTCAACCACATTTCCCCTGTGTATGGGTATAGGCTTTTGGCGAATTCCGGTCATTCAGACCCCTTTCTTCCACCTGCACTTTCCGCCACTTCCTCACACCTGAGCTGGTGAGCTCCGTCGGGTAGACGAGTGCCGGCCCGTCCGGGACGATGGCGGTTACCAGGCCAGCCACCACCCGGACGGAACCCGCCATGCCATCCTCGCACCCGCTCCCCCCGTCGTGCCACTGGTTTTCCCAACTGGCGACGGCCCTCGACCCGCGATCCCGCCCTCGGCTGGCCTGGCTGTTCGTCGGAGCCATCCTCGCCCGCGGCCGCCGACCGTCACCAGCTGGATCCGGGCCGCCGGGCTGAGCGGCGAGTACCGCCGGTGCTACCCCACGGTGTCGGCCGCCGGGAACCGGGCCGACCGGATCGCCGCCCGCCTCGCCCACGACGTGGTCAAGCCGCTGGTGGCCGACGCCGACCGGCTCACGTTCGCCCTCGACGACACCCCGACCGCGCGGTCCGGGCCGCATGTCCAGGGGGCCGGGGTCCACCACAACCCGTGCCCCGGGCCGGCCGGGTCGGCGTTCGTGTACGGGCACGTGTGGGTGGTGCTCGGGCTGCTCGCGAGCCACCCGGCGTGGGGCGTCGTCGCCCTCCCGCTGCTGGCCCGGCTGTACGTCCGGCGGAAGAACCTGAGCAGCATCGACCCGCCGCACCGGCCGGCGTTCCGGACCAAGCTGGCGATGGCCGTGGACCTCATGGGGTGGGCGAAGTGCTGGCTGGGAATGCTGGGGAAGCCACTGTGGGTGGTGGCGGACGGGGCGTACGCCAAGGCCCCGTTCCTCAAGCCGATGAAGGCCCTCGGGGTGACGGTGATCAGTCGCCTCCGCAAGGACGCCGCCCTGTGGACCGTCCCGGGCCCGCGGCGGCCGGGGCGACGCGGCCCGAACCGGACCTACGGCGAGCACCGGATCGACCTGACGAAGCGGGCCGGGCAACGCCGGGGGTGGGCCACCGGGACGTTCGACCTGTACGGGAAGCCGGCCGTCAAGCGGTACAAGACGTTCGTCGCCACGTGGCGGCCGGCCGGGGGTGCGATCCGGGTGGTGCTGGTGGACGAGCCGACGGGCTGGGTGGCGTTCTTCTGCTCCGACCCGGCGGCGTCCGTCGCCGACGTGCTCGTCGGGGTGGCGAACCGGTTCAGCCTGGAGACCACGTTCCGGGATTGCAAGGAGGTCGTCGGGGCGGGTCAGCAGCAGACGCGGTTCCACTGGGCGAACGTGGGGGCGTTCCACATCTGCCTGTGGGCGTTCGCGATGACCGAGGCGTGGGCGCGGGGGCGGGACGAGGCCGGGCTGGTGGGCCACCGGTCGGCGTCGCCGTGGGACGACGACCCGCGGCGACCGCGGCGGAAATCGCCGACGCGGCCGAACGCCTGCTGAGCCTGGCGGCATGACATGGAGGAAGTCGCGGAAAGTGCAGTTTGGTCGCGAGTTTCTGGGTGAGTAGCCAAGCCTTGAACTGATCGCAATCGCCAGTGGTGATGTTTCTCAACGGCTTGTCCGCGCCGAAGAACTCGGTCAGGTTCCGGCACGGCTGCTGCCAGACCTCCAGAGCGGCCGGCTTCACATCCGGGCGGGAGAGGATGTATTGCTTCAGGAAATCGCCGAGTTGCAATCGCTGCGGGGCGTCGATCAAGCCGACGGCCGCGAGGCGGTCCCGATACTTTTTCCCCACATCCTTGAGCCACGCTGCCGTGGCTGGCTTGATCGTTTCACCAGAGTTTTTCGCCGAGAGCAGCGCCTCAACATGCCGGCAGATGCTCTCTGCGGTTTTGCGGTCGCAATCCCCCAGCCGGATCGTTTTGCGGCCACCGTCTTCATTCACGAACTGGATGCAGCGTTTGCCAGAGGCTTGTATTGTGATGCTCGCCATATCCGAATCCTCCTTGGTGATGATGTTCAGTCCGGAAGTCCGCGGTGTTCGGGGAACAACCCGCCATCGGCCTCGAAGGTGGCCACGTTACCCGCGTCGTCACCGAAGGTGGCCAAGTTGTCGTCAACCTGGCCACCTTCCCAGGAGTACAGGGGTTTTTGGCCGTTTTCCGCTTCGTTTTCCCGAAGGTGGCCAGGTTTCTCGCTACTTGGACACCTTCGCGGATCATGGCCACCTTCGGCGTCAGGTTGGCCACCTTCGGGTAAGGCCCATTCCCACCCGCCGGCGAATGTCCGCTTACGTGGGACGATGCCGAGCACCTCGTTGGCCCGGCGGATGGTGCGCCAGCCCAACTCCGCGGCCTTGGCCTGCTGTTTGATTTCCTCGACCGGCATCGGGCCGGCCCTGACCAGTTCCGCCAGCCAGACCGTGGCCGCATCGCGGGTGGTCGGGGCGGGGCCTCGGGTGGTTTCCTTGTCGCCCGGCGTCATCGCGTCATCGGCGTGGAATCCCTTGAGAGGTTCTGGTTCCCAAATAAGCCGTGCCGGGTCGCCAACGATGCGGAACGCCAAGCCCGGTGGCGACACGCTCAGGTTGCACTTGCCCGGCAGGAGCAGCTTTCGGTCGCGGTCATTCTCATCCGCGGTGAGATGTAGAACGGATCGGGCCAGGCCGACGAACGCCCGGCTGCCGAGTGCCGTGTCATCCGCGAAACTGGCCGACGCCTTCCGCGTGTGGCAAACCAAGACAATCGCGACACCACGCTCGGCCGCAAGGACAGCCAAAGGAGCGAGAACGGAACGAACTTCGTTATCACGATGGGCATCGACCCCACCACCGAGATAGCTGCCAATCGGGTCGATCACGACCATTCGGCACTCTGGGAGATGCTCCAACGTGTCGCGGACGAGATCGACGTTGGAAAGGTCGAAGGCAACCGAGTGTTCCTTGCCATCGACCTCGATGATCTTGGCCGCCTTGAGCAGGTGGATTCGCCTCCGATCCGCATCGGCCGCAATCAAACGCGGGGCGATCGTGTCGGCAGGATCATCCTCAGCGCAAATGAGAAGTGAATCCCCAAGTTGTGCTTTGTTGAAGCCCGGTTCGGGCCAGTGTGATCCTCTCGAAATGCGGGCTATCATGTCACAGGTCAGGAATGACTTGCCCGCACCGGGACGACCGACCAGTAACATGAGCCGACCGAGCGGGATGCGGCCGGGCCAGAGCCAGAGAACCTTTTGCGGCTCGATGTCCGCCAGGCAAATGACATCGGGAACGCAGCGGATGCGAGTCTCCTTGCCCACAGGTATCGGATGACGAGGCTTGGCTGGGAACATCTCCTGAAAATGATTCTCAGCCATCGCTGTGGCGATCTGGTCGGGTTCGTAGCGGGCGACGCTCGCAGCGGTCTTGTCCACTTCGAGTTCATCCAGTGGTGGAATGCAGCGGTCAAAGTTGGTCCGGTGCAGCGCAGCGGCAATTTCCGCTCGTGACATGCCGACACATCGCATCGTGCCGGCGAGTTTCGCGAGGGTGGCATTGCGTTGGCCTTCGGGGATCGCGTTCGCCACACCGGAGGCAACCACGACGTTTGACACCGTCGCGAAACCAAAAGTGAGTGTGTCGAGTCGTTCCACCAACCATGCGGGAGGTACGGGCAACTGGTCAGGCCCTTCTTCGAGATTCAGGCCTTCAACCCAGTGGTACGATCCTTCGGGAATAACCGAGGGTACGGCCACGATGTAGCAGCCGTCGGTTCGGATATCGACACCGGGAGCAAGCTTACCCACAGAACACTTCCAATCCTTGCCCTCCGGTCGGCGAAACAGGTAATGTCGTCCGCCATGCGGCGTTTGAGCCACAGCACCGGCACTGGCGAGGTCGGCCGATCGTTCTGGATCGCCGGGCCAGGGGTTATTCGCGCCATCGATGTCGACGATCAACATTCCCTCGGCCGCGATGCCAATGTTCGCGGTTGGATGTTGCGACCACCAACACTCGATCTGAGCGGGATCGGTTGAGGCGTCCTTGAAGCCGTGCTCGGTGATCGGGTGCTTCGTGCGGGGAATGCACGGAAACACGCGGTAGCCAAGCTCCGTGTAACGAATGGCCGTTTCCAGCAGTTCGCGGGGGGTCATTGCACACCCCCTTTCGATGCGTTGGCCCGTTCGCTCAACCAGGTTTGAAGTTCAGCGATGGGGTAAAGCACCGTCTGCCGTTTACTTCCACCGACGCGGACGCAGGGCACCTTGCCGTCCTCGGTCAATTGCCAGAGCAACCGGGGGCTGATGCCGAGAGCCTTCGCCGCGTCTCGCGGCCTGAGTGCCAGAGGAGAGGTCTCGTTCATGACTGCCGTTTCCACGGATCGCTCGCCGTACAGCACGGCTCGCATATCCAGAATCGGGCGACGGCAACCTGGCGCGGTAACCTGCGGAAATGAAGCGAGCCGCGCGGTACAGCACCGTGCGGCTCAAAAAAGTTGGGAATTCTCCGGGCGGTAACTTGGCGACAACCGGTTACCGGTCGTCATCATCGTCGTCGCTGGATGATTCCTTGCGATTCACCCGGCGACGGTCGATTGGCGTGCCCCTTCTGTCTTCGTGATCCTGGAACCGGTCGTCGATCTCCTTTTGCGTTTCACCTCGGCGATTTTTTCGCCACCACACCGTCTTCATCACCGCTTGCTTCGAGACGCCGAGTATCTCGCCGAGCTGCTCGGCCGAAGCAGTGGGTGGGAAGGGCATCAGGCCGTCGATCTTGGTCAGCTTCTCGTTGGCCGTCAGCTTTTCATCGGAAAGCACCTGGGCCGCCTGCTTCATCCGTTCGTCAGACATGCCGTTGGAATAGACACTCAGCAATTTCAGCGACGGTTCCTTTTCACCGGTGGATGCCGGCACTTCCGCTATCGGCGGTTTCGTTTTGATGAACTCCGAAAAAGCCGCCGCGAACGCCTGTGCCCCGGTTTCCCAGTTCAAAATGGTCACACCGGCTTGTACCTCACCAGTGATCCGCTGCATGCGGACCAGCGATCCCTTGCCGGCCACTGGCAACCGTTGGCTGATCCGCCCGTCGGGCAGCATCCGTGGCGTTCCATCGAATAAGCCACGGCGCAACACGAAGTCGATTACCGTGGTCGCATCGCCCGCGTTCAAGTCGTTCCGAGCGACGACGCCTTCCGCCGTCAAACGCCACTGCTCGACACCGATTCGTTCACAGTGAGAAATTGGCGAATCCTTAAGTTCGCCGCTGCGGTGCCGTTCGTATGCTTCACGCCAGTCGGTCCAGATGTCGGCAAGCACGAACTGCATCGCCTGAGCCAAGCCGGTTTCACCGGTCAGCGTGATCGTCGCTTCGACTGCAACAGGATGGCCGATCATCCGCAGCCGCAGTGTCACTCGCCGTTCAATCATGCCCGCCGCCGCGAGTGCGGACAAAGCATGCTCACGAAGTGCGCTTAATGCCGACGGATCGTAATCCTCCCAGGATTCCGGCACCGATCGAAGCATTTTTCCGAGTAGCGATTCAAGCGTTTCGTCAGCGTTCATTGGAAAAACCTGGCAAATACGGCCCCTTCAGCGATGTATCCGGGCCATTCACAATCTGCAACCCAGCCAAATTTGAGACTCCATTTCACCGATGAGACGGGATGACCGAGATTGCTCACTGATGAGACATCCGTTCGCGCCCGGCCTACCGGGCTTGCCAGGCATATGCCGTCTGCGAATTACCGAGGAAGAATTTGGCGGCAACTCGTTCTCCCTTGGAGGTGAAGTAATCATGCACAATTCCGATGACGGTGTCGTAGGGCGCTCCTCCGTTGGACACGGGCCAGTTGCTGCCGTAGATGAGCCGATCTTCGCCGAACAGATCCCAAAGCGCGTCGATCACCGGACGGTAATACTCGACATCACGTGGCGCCGGCTTACGACCGGTCTGCTCGACGAGGGCCGAGACCTTGCAATAGACGTTGGGGTGTTTCGCGGCGGCCGCCATGCCGTCCCGCCATTTCGGCGGCGGCTCCTTGCCGTCGACTCGCAGATTTGCCGCGTGGTTGATGACAATCCGCAGTTTTGGAAGCTTGGCCGCTAGCAGGGCGGCGTCGGCGGGCAAATCCGGTCCTCCCAGCACATCCAGGGTGAGCCCCAGTTCCTCCAGGAGCTTGCATCTTTCGACAAGCTTCCCTTGCAGGCCAGCCTTGATTTCGTTGTGATAAATGCGGATGCCACGAAAGAGCGGATTGGCCGCGAAGCGACGCAGGTTCTTTTCGAAATCGTCGGACGCCGGGTCCAGTCGGCCCACGACACCAACGATGAACGGATCCGTCTTTGCCAGGTCGAGCCACCACTGATTGTCCTCCACGATGGAATTCGCCTCAACGAGGATGCAGCCCACCACGCCGTGCGGCTGCGAGAGCTTTTTGAGGTCGTCCGGCAGCATCGGCTTGGGAATCGGCTTACCGTCGTTGGGCCGGGGCGGGGCGGTGGGCCGGGTCGCGTCGAAGAAGTGGACGTGCGTGTCGAGCATTTTCAGCTTGGGCTCCTTCGGCGTCGAAGCAGCCGCCCGAACTTGCCGGACAAGGCGAAAGCCGATCTGACTGCCGGCATACGCCTCGGTGTTGAGGCTCCGCCCGGTGGCGTTGCAGCTTCGGCATTGGCTGTCCCAGGCGTTGCCGCGATTGGCCCGCACCAGGCTGGTATCCAGGCCATTGGGATCCTTCGGAAGCTCCAGACTCTGCCGCTGGCCGACCGGTTCGCCACACCATTCCGCAACGTTGCCCCCCATGTCGAAGAAGCCAAAGGCGTTCGGGGCCTTGCTGCCGACTTTTGCGGTACTGAGGAAGTTGTTCGCGGAGCACTGAGCGATCTCCAGAGCCTTTTCGTTGGCGTCGCCGTTGTAGAAGCGGGTGCGGGTGCCGGCCCGGTAGGCGTATTCCCATTCCACTTCACGCAGCAGACGAAACTCAGCTCCCATTTTCGCGGAAACGACCTCGCAGAACTTGAGCACGTCGAGGTGGCTTACTTTTTCCACCGGGTAGAAGGCGGCATCGGCTCCCGCTCGTTTGAAGTGGCTGGGATTGCGCCCCACGACCGCTTCGTACTGCTGTTGCGTCGCTTCGTACTTGCCGACCCACATCGGTTCCAGGATATTCACGAGCGTCGGCTTCTTCTCATCCCCCTGGTAGTATTTCCCCGGCGGCAGCAGGATCATCTCCACCCAGACTTTGCCCGCCTGGTCGAGGGGGAAGGACCGGCGATGGTTGCTCAACCCGAAGTGCTTGGCCCATGCTTTTTGTGATGCCACGACCGTTTTTGCGTCCGCTCCTTCCGCCCCCGTGCAATCGAGAATCGGCGGCGGTTGCGACGGCATTCGAGCATCCGGGAGACGAGCAATACGAAAGCCGAGGTGGCTGCCGGCGTAGGTCTCGCCATCGCGGGTGCGGTAGGCGGAGCGACAGTTGTCAGCACCGGTTGCCCAGGAGCCGCCACGTGTCACGCCACCTTGCCCGGAGTTGTCTGGGCCGATCGGGTCGACGGACGAGTTGCTGTCGTAGGCTTCCGCCCAATAGTCCGAGCACCACTCCCAGACGTTGCCCGACATGTCGTGCAGGCCGAACGCGTTCGGAGCCTTGCTGCCGACCTTCGTGGTGGACTTGCGGTTGTTTCCGCCGAACTGAGCGATGTCGCCGAGCTTGTCGCTGCCGTCGCCGTTGTAGTACTTGGTTCGCGTGCCCGCCTTGGCTGCGAACTCCCACTCGGCCTCGGTCAACAAGCGAAAATCAGCGTTCGTGACTCCCGAGGCGATTTCGCAGAACCTCTCCGCATCCAGGTGACTGACACACTCGACGGGAGTTTCGGCAGAATCCTTTCCCTCGCGTCGAAAATGGCTGGGATTGTCGCCCATGATCGCTGCGTACTGGTGTTGCGTCACTTCGTATTTGCCGACCCACAACGGCTGGGTGAGCGTCACGACCACGGCCGACGTGCTTTCGCCGCGATAGTACTTGCCCGGCGGCAACAGGACCATTTCGACCGTTGCCTTGCCGGACTTGTCGAGCGGAAACGCCTTCTCGTGGCTGGTTTCGCCCAGATGTTTGGCCCAGGCCTTCTGAGCGGCCAGCAACGTCTTGGCATCGGCGCCGTTCGGCCCCGTGCAGTCGAGAATCGGCGGAGCGTCGGCGGCACGCGAATGGGCAGCGCAAGCGAGGAGAATGAAGAGAAGTTTGCAGAGGCGCATTGGAGTGTCTCATTCCCAAGAAATGAAGCTCAACTCACGGAACGGCAATCACGCGAAACCCAGCCGCACCGTAGCGGCTCGGGCCGGCGCCGACAAGGTAGCGATTGGCGCTGCGACACGCGACGGGGGGAAGCCCCCACGAACCGCCGCGTAACACCGGACGGCCTTCGCCCTGGCTCTTGGTCTGGCGTGCGTTGCCCTCCTTGGGCAGCGCCGAGTATTTGCCGAAGAAATCGTCGCACCATTCCCAGACGTTGCCGTGCATGTCGTAGACGCCGAAGTCGTTGGGCTTGAACTGACCAACCGGGGCCGCGAAGACGTGGCCATCCTTTCCCTTGATCGCCTGCGGATTGGGGAAGCGTTCGTGCCAGGAGGCATCGGCGATGTTGGCGAAGTCCGCGAGCTTTTCGCCCTCGTCGCCGAAGCAGAAGCGCCCACTGCTTCCCGCGCGGCAGGCGTATTCCCACTCGGCTTCGCCGGGCAGCCGCACCTCAAGCAGCTTGATTTTGCCGTCGCTCTTTTTCATCAGCCATTCGCAGAACTTGCGGGCATCGTTCCGGCTGACATTGGTGACCGGATGCTTTTCTCCAGCGGTGCTAACGCCCGTGTTCTGCCAGGTGTATTTCTTGTCCCGGCCTTCGAACTTCATCGTTTCTTCGTTGAAGCCGTAACCGCCTTCCGACATTTCGGCATCGGTGACGTATTTCATCTCCTCAACGAAACGGCAAAATTGCGCCCGGTTGACCTCGAATTGGCCGATGTAGTAATCGCCGGTGAGTGTAACGGAAGCCGAATCCTCGAAGTCCATCTGCGCCGGTCGCTTGCCGCTGAAATAGTCCGTCGCGACCTTTTCCTGGTCCTCCTTGGTCGTGCCGATCGTGAAGGTCTTCCCTTTGGCTGCAACCTTCACCAGCTTCAGTTCAACGCCGTTGCCGAGATCGAAAACGAGGTACTCGAATTCTTTTTTCAACTTGGGGTCGACCTCCTTCGCGAGGCGTGGATTGATTTCATGGGCATCCGCGAAACTGGTGAATGTGACGGCCGTGGAAAATGTAAGGATGATGAACCGAAGAATGGAAATCCCTTTATTTTCCCGTCAAGGAGTAAATCAGGACCTTTCGGCCATTATCATCGGCAGCGGCGAGGAGGCGGCCGTCCGAGGAGATGGAAAGCGACGTGATCCAGAAGCCGCGGTCCAGGAACTTGCCGAGATCGCGGACGAGTTTGCCGTCTTCGAGTTGCCAGATCTTCACGACCTGGTCACGCCCCGCGGAGAAGAGGTGCTTGCCGTCGGGATGGAAGGCGATGTCCGTCGCCCCGCGGGAGTGGCCGGGCGTCAGTTCGCGAATCTTTTTGCCGGTGGTCGGTTCGAGCAACGTCACCTTACCGGTGGGGCCCTCTTGCTCGATGTTGCCTCGACACATCGCCAGCCATTTGCCATCAGGCGAATAAGCAACGGCGGACATGCCCCCCACGATTTCCTTAGTGAGATCGGCCTTCAATTTTCCGGTGTCGGCGTCCCAAAGATGAAAGGTGGGCGGGATCTTCACTTTGTCTCTGTAAGGCACGTGCTGTGAGACGGCCACGGTCTTGCCGTCCGGTGAAATCGCCAGGCTGCTCACCCAATCTTTGCATTGCCAACGAGTCAGTTCCTTCCCGGCAGGAAGATCCCAGACAATGACAACGCCTTGGTCATCGCCCGTGACGAGCCGTTTGCCGTCGGGCGTCTGGGCCAGCCCCTGAACCCACTCGTTATGCCCCGTGAGTTCCTTGATCGGCTTCTGCACGACCACTGCCACTTCGTGCGGTGGTGGGAGATTCGGCAGCTTGTCCACCTTCTCGACGACCCCCTTCAAGGTCACACCATCGTTGAGCACAACCTTGCCGGGCTCGCCGGCCTCGCTCAGCGCATCCCAGTACTTCACAGTCCGGTCGTTGCTCGCGGAAATGAGCGTAATCCCGTCTGGCGTGACGAGGAGGCGATTGATGGCACCGGTATGACCGACCAGTCGGCGCACTGGCTCCAACTTATCGCTATTCGCAGCGGGGAGGTTGTAGACAAGGATGCTTCCATGCTTGTTACCCGCTGCGACTTTGTCGTTCCCGATGAACGCAACGGTGGTGATCACCTCGCTGTTCCAGGGCAGCGTGTGGATCACCTTGGTCTCGGCGAAAGGCGCGGGTTGCGCGGCTGCGAACGGTAGACCCGCCAGCGCACACCAGCTCAATATCAGGAGGGATCTTCGGAAACGCATGGCGTTCGCTAATCCTTTCGGGGCATGCATTCGGTCTACTTCTTGGCCTGAGGTTTTACGATCGTCAAGTAAATCCACGGTTCTGGCCGACCTGTCGAACACAGTCCTCTTGGAAAGCGGACAAGGGACTCACTTGTTTGAATTACACCAGCAGCTCTTTCAGTGGGCCAGTCATGGCGGGGTTCTTCTGATCCGCACCGATAAGGTTGAAGTGATCCCGCTGAGCGCCGACGGCGTGCAGGATCGTGTTATAGAGTGCGTTGATCGTCGGGTTGTCTGCGGCGGCGGTCATGTGGCGGTTCTCCGTGCCGCTGTACGTCGGGCTGTCCTTGCTGATCGGATAGACGACCAGTTGGCCGGTTTTGATCCTCCCACCGAGGTTGCCTAGCAAAACGAAGGGCCAGTTCTCGCCGTGGGTGTGCTGGCGGTTGGCACTATCGCTCGTGAAGACGACGAGGGTGTTGTCGAGCATCGTGCCGCCGTCTTCGGGCATCTCCTTGAGGCGACCGAGGAGAGCGGCGGTGCGCTCAGCGATGTGCCTGCGGACGAGCGGAAGGATCTCCAGGCCGGCGATGCCGAGTTTCACGTCCTTCTCGTTGTGGCCGACGCCGTGCGTGCCCATGTCCGAGATGCCGGTGTAGTTGCCGCGAATGGTGCAGAGTTCGGTGGCGATCGTGACAACATTCGTGAGGCCGGTGACGATGGCCGAGGTGGCGATGTCGAACTGGGCCGTCACGGTGTCGGTGAATTTTACCGGGTACGGGGTCGGCAGCTTTGGCGCGGACTTCGCCAGAACGCCCTTGTCGAACATCTCGGCCAGTTTCGCGTTGCGTTTGCTAAGGGATTCAAAAGCTTCGATCTGATAGTCGAGCTGCACGAGTTCGGTTCCGCGGAGTTGCGACCGCAGTTCCTTGATGTCGTCGTTGAGCAGGTCGAGCAGGTTCTTTCGTGTGGCGAAGTCGTTCTTCGTGGCCCCGATGCCGCCGAAGAGCGATTCGTAGGCCAGTTCCGGGCGACACTGGGCCGCAAGCGGCTGGCCCGCCCCCCAAGCGGACGAGCAGCGGATCGCCTTGGTGTTCGGCTGCCCCGGATCGATACCAAGGTTTAGCAGCGGGAAGATGCCACCGAGTTTGCGGGCGACTGCGGCGTCGATCGACTCCCCCAACACGTTCCGGATCTTGTCGTCGCCGACCCCGACGTTCATCCCGGAAAGAGCACCGAACCCCGCTCCGTGATCCGGGTGAACCGAACCCGCACGCAGACCGTGGACGATGGCGAGGCGATCTTTCCACGGCGTGAACGGCTCGATGTCGTGCGGCAGCGTCAACTTCTCCAATGGATACGTGGTCGTCTTCTTCCCCTCCAGTTGGGGGGCGGGAAGCTCTTTCGGAATGGAGCCTTTCTCATGGAACCCGTTGCCGAAGAGGACGAACACGACCCGTTTCGGCGTCTTGTACGTGCCCGCTTCCAGGGCGGAGAGTTTGTTCAGCAACGGAGCGAAGGCGAGCGTGGCCGCACCAGTCGAGAGTGTCCTGGCCAACATGGAACGTCGATCCATCCGGCTCATGGTCTGAATTCTCCCGTTCATTGGTTGGTTCGGTAGAGTAAGGCGTCGGAAGTCAGCAGGGCCGTGATCAGGGCCTTCATGCTGCCACCGTTCTTGCGGTAGGCCTGGTGAGCGGCGATGAGCGTCGGCCCGTCTGCCATAGTTTCGTTTCGCCCGAGGAAATAGCGGAACGCATGTCGCACAAAGACCTGCTCCACATGCTCGGAGTGAGCGAGACGGCGGATCAGTTCAAACGGGTCTTTCACCGGCCCGTCGAGCTTCGGGTCGATGCTGCCACTCACCTCGCCGGTCGTGTCGAGCGGCACCAGCTTGTGGATTGTTTGTCGAGGCAAGCCGTTCTTGTTGAGGTTCTTCTTGTCCGCCGTGGCCTCTCGATCGACTACCATCTCTTCCTTGCGGAACTGGCCGAAGTGGTCGAACTGCTCGAACGGCAGGCCGAGCGGGTCCATCTGCTTGTGACAGGTCCAGCAGTATTCCTCACGGGTGACCTTAATCCGATCGCGAAGCGTGTGGTGAGGCTCGTCCGGCAGCATCGCGTTGACGGTAATCGGTAGTTCGGGAATCCGCCCACCGAGAAGCCGCTCGCGTATCCAGCGGCCACGATGGATGGCGTGATTGTCGAAGTTGCCGGACTGAGCCACGAGCCAGGCCGGGTGCGTCAACAGGCCGAGGCGGTGCCCTTCGGGGAAGTCGTACGTCTTTTTCGGATCCCAGTCGGCCCGCGCCTTGATGGGCAACTCGTAGACCTTGATCAACGTCTGCTCGTCCTGCTCGAAGTTTGGCTTCTTGAGTCGGTATTCATCGCTCTTGGTGCCCCTTCGATCTTGTGGCGGATTCGTCATGGCAAACGTCTTCGTCGTCGTCAGCAGTTCCCGGAGCACGTCGCGGTCCTGAGCCAGCACCGAAAGGACAAGCTGGTCGGCATCACTGACGTAGAAGTCCGCGTTCCAGCCGCGGGCTCCGCGAACGCCGATCTTCTGGAGCGTCACTTCGTCCTTGAACACGTTGGGGGCCGAGTCGTAACCGAAGTATTCCCGGAAGAAGCGCAGAACCCGTGGCTTCTCGACTTTCGCGTCGTCGAGAATCCGCCGCACCTGAATTGCAACTTCCTCGCGCGTGCCGAACTTCCCCTGAGCCACGGCTTCCTGCAGCAGTTGATCCGGTAGTTGATCGGTCAACGCGAACGCCAGGGACCGCGACAGCGAACGTGCATCGAGTTTCTGTGGCGTGCCCAATTTGTTCGGCACTTCGATGCGGTAGATCATTTCGGTCTGGCAGAGTAGAGCGATCAAAAGTTGCTCCGCCGCTTCCGCTCCCCCGAGGCTCGCCGTCGTGTTCCGCAGAAAAGTGCCGTAGCGTTCCTTCTCGCGGTCCGAGGGTTCCCGGCCAAACAACTCACGGAACGTCGGTGTCAGGACCGCGTCCGCCTGCTCGGGGGTGGCCTTCATGCCCGCCTTGATCAGCGTGGCCAGTTCCTTGATGTAGCCGCCGTAACTCGGCACGTTGCCCGAGTGCCGCTTGATCATCGCCTGGGACACGATGGCCGCATTTCGCAAAAGGTACTCGATCTCCGCTTCGCCGACCCGGTGGGCCGAGGCGTAGTCGGGGAAGTCTTTCTGCGGGGTGAAGTTCCACGGGGCGGTCAGGCGGAATTCGCCGTAGTTCCGGAGACCCAGGATGAAACGCTTGATCAGCTTATCGATGTAATCTTCGTATGCTGGGCCTGTGATTCGCCAGAGCCGAGCCTTCGTGCCGGTGATCTCCTTCGCCGGCACACCGGAAAAGAGCAGCTGATGATCGACGTAGTTCCCCTTCACCGGCGACAGCCATTTGTTGTCATCAAGCACCACGCCGGACGCCTTGATGGCCGCAGTCAACGATTGCAGCAGCTGCGTCCGTTCGTTGTCTGTGGGTTGCTTGCTCGCTTTGGGCGGCATATCACGGCTGTCGATCTGAGCAAGCACCGCCTGCCAGACTTGCAATTCTTTCGGTTTCGAGAGGTCGCAGGTCAGGGTGTGCAGAGAAATATCGGCCTTCGGTTTCTTCTCGCCGTGGCAGGAGACGCAATACTTCGCAACGAACGGCACGCCGATCTGCGCCAAGTTTGGTGGTTCAGCAGCTCGGATCGGCAGTCCGACGGAGAGCATTATCAATACGGTCCAGGTGAATCTCATCAACAGGATGCCTCACACAAAAACGAGCGGCTCACCAAGACCCCAGTATCGCTTGATTGCAGTTGTAGTTGACCCCGAAAACGGGAACACCGATGCCCGCACGTCTTTACCCCAACACCTCATCAATTGGCGTCGACCCCTTCTCCGTGGCCCGAATGGGGCGTGAGCCGAGGAAGTGCTTGGCCTTATAGTTCACGCCCATGGCCTTATAGATGGTTGCGAGATAGTCGGCTTCACTGACTGGATTCTCCTTCACCTCGAAGCCATCACGGTCGGTGGAGCCGTAATGTTGGCCGCCTTTGATGCCGCCCCCAGCAAGGACCACGGTCCACGCTCGGCCGAAGTGATCTCGGCCTGCCTGGAAATTGATGGCAGGTGTTCGGCCGAACTCGCTGGTCCAAACGACCAGGGTGGTATCGAGCAACCCACTATCCTGCAAGTCCTGCAGGAGCGACCCCCATGCGGGATCGAGTTCCTGGAAGCAAGCTTTGTGGACCGGGAAGTTGTCGTTGTGACTGTCATAGGCACCGTGAGCCGCCTCAATGAAGGGGACCCCCGCTTGCACGAGCTTGAACGCCGTAAAGCACGCTCGGCCAAAGTCACTATTGCCGTATCGCTGCTTGGCTTTTTCCCACTCTGCGGAGACATCGAACGTTTTCCGTGCTTTCATGAGGCGGATGGTACGCAGTTCGGAGGTTCGGTGAGCCGCGAACGGTTCGCCCGGTCGCTGCTCCCTGAACCGCTGCTCCATGAAGTTCAGCAAGTCGCCGCGACGGTCTTGAATCTCGGACGTCACGGCCGGATTCGCGAATGCTGGCAGCTTGCCATCATCGCTCACAGTGAACGGGTCGAACTGCGGGCCAAGATACCCCGCGCCGTAAAGTCCGCTTTGTGAGCCGATCTTGACGAAACTTGGTAAATCGCTTTCGGGGTTCTCGCAGTACTTCGCAATCATTGAGCCGACTTCCGGGTGCGGAAACCGCTCGCTGGGATGGTACCCGGTGTGCATGTAATAGCCGCCGGGGCCGTGATCGGGCGTTTTCGTTCGCATGCTGCGAATGATCGCCAGCTTGTCGGCGTGCTTCGCCATATTCGGCAAGTATTCGCAGACCTGGATGCCGGCGACCTTGGTCTGAATCGGCCGAAATAGACCGGCCGTCGGTCGACCGGGCTTCATGTCGAAACTGTCGATCTGACTGACACCGCCGGCCATGTAGAGCATGATGCAGCGTTTGCCGGTGCGTTTCGCCTCCGCGGCGATTGACTGCGAATGCGTGAGCGCACCCCAGTTGGCGACGGCCATCCCACTCGCGGTGGTCAGCAGGCCCTTCATCAGCGAGCGGCGGGACAGGTGGTGCCCCGAGTTGCAGGTGCCCGACTGGATATTCGTATTCATGTGCTTGCCCATGGTTTGATTATCGATTGAGTCGAAACTCCGAACACGAGACCAGCACCCACATCGCCTCTTCGATGGGCGTGGATGTGGGTTTCGCCTCCTTGACCGGAACGCTCAGGTACTTCACGAATCGCTCTTTTTCCTCGCTGCTGGGCGGGCGGCTCAGCACCGACAGAAACATCTTCTCGACCTTCGTCTCCCACGGTTCCGTGCTCGCCAGGAGCTGCTCCGAGAGATTGCCCTTGTTGGGCCGACACAGACCGCGGAACTGGTCGCCGTTGTGCAGGAACAAGTGCTCCGTCATGCTCCCCTGGAAGCGTCCCTGGCCGTCGGCCGGTTCGCCCAGGTATTGCAACATATCCTTGGTTGGCTCGGTCTTGAGAGCCGATTCGAGCGGCAACCCCGTGGCGACGTGCAGCGAGGCGACCAACTCCTCGACGATCAACGGCCGAATGCGAGCCCGTTCGTAGAACTTCGGCATCGCGTCGGTCACATTGCCAAGGTCGGTGGCCTGGTACGCTTCGCTATTAACGATTTCACGAACAAGCCATTTGTAATCGAATTTGTGGGCAACCAGTTCTTTCTCGATGGCCCGAAGCAACGGTTCATTGCTCGTTGGGTTCTGCGAGTTGAAATCGTCCACCGGATGCACAAACCCGCGGCCCATGAACTGGGCCCAGAATCGGTTGGCGGCCGCCTTCGCGAAGAAGGGATTCTCCTTCGCGGTCATCCAGCTGACGAACTTCGCACGCCGGGAAAACACTGGCTTCGGCGGTACCTCACCTGGCTTCAGTTTCGGTTCCACGAAATCCTTGGGCGTCTCCGGTTCTTTCAGGACGTCGCCCAGAAGAAACTTGGGCGGGATGGGTATGGTTTCCTTCTTCTTCGTTTTCGGATCGATTTTCTCGAGCGAAAACAACGCTTCGCCTACCGTCTTTTCGCCAACACGGTACTGTTTGCCCTTTTGATTCGTGACTTCAGATTTTCCCGCAACTTCCACGGCCATCGTGCGAACGAAAAAGCCGGACATGCCGTGATAATCCTTCTGCGTCCACGGCTCGTAGGGATGATCATGACACTTGGCACACTGAATCTGCGTTCCCAGGAAGAAGCGGGAGACGGCAGTAACCATCTCGTCGGCGCCGTTGTACACAGCGAAGAAGAGCTGCGAGCCATCCTCCTCGGCCTGGAGAATTTTGCCGGCGATCCGGTCGTACGGCTCGTTGGCCTCGAACTGCTTGGCGAGCCATTCACGGAATCGGCCACGATTCCGATAGCCAACCTGACCTTCAACGAGCTTGTGACTGCGTGTGAGCATGGCGAGGTCGAATACCTGAGCCTGCTGTCGAGCATAGCGCGGATCGGCCAAGAGCTTGTCGATGAGCTTCTCGCGCTTCTTCGGGTCGGTGTCCTTGAGAAATGCCGTCGCCTCGTCGTAGCTGGGAATCACACCAACAAGGTCGAGGTAGATCCGCCGGAGGAACACCGTGTCCGATGACTTCGTGGGCGGAGTGAGGTTTTCCTTTGTCCACCCCGCTTTGATCTCGCGATCGATTACGTCGCGCAGCAGGGTTTCCTCGGCGTGGAGGGAGGCAGCCAGAAGGAGACAGGCCAGCGACAACGAGCAGCACGCGAGACGATTCATCCCGATAATCCTCGCTAGAGTAGACTTCAGATAAATATATTGAAGAATAACTGAGTTGCAGCTGTAATGGCAATAGGTCCCAAGGAGGGGAGTCATGCCGACAGCATTGTCGAT
>VGXS01000051.1 GCA_016873225.1 Planctomycetota bacterium
GCCCTTTTATAAGGCTAGCTCTCAATCGCCGAGTCACCACACAGGAGACTCGGCCTGCGCAGCCAGCCCTAAAAGGGCTCGCCGCGCCTAACGTGGCTCCTTCCACCCACCGACTTGTCAAAGAAAACGGCCGGCTTAACCGGCACCACATCAGGGTAACCCCTCCACGGCCGCTGTCAAGGAATGATGCTCCGAATTTTCACACCTGTCGGCCGGGGACCGCACCCGGATAATGGTTAATCATGGGTTCATCATGGTGACCAGCCAGCGCTCGATTGTCGTCGGAGGAGGTGTCGCCGGCATCGCCGCGGCTTGGCGCCTCGCGAAGGCCGGCCACCGGGTCACCTTGGTGGAATCGCGGCACGCGCTTGGCGGGCGCGCCCGTTCGTTTCCCGACCCGGTCGAGAAAGGTCGACTCGTCGACTCCTGCCAACATGTCGTCATGGGTTGTTGCTCCAGCCTGCTGGCGCTGCTGCGCCAAATGGGCCTTTCCGGATTGCTGCGACCCCATCCCGTCATCCATTTCCTCAGTCACGGCGGAAGGCGGAGCCGCTTCGAGGCCTCAAGGCTCCCCCCCCCCGGCCACCTCGCCTGGGCGCTCGCCGGACTCCATCACCTCGGTGTTGCCGACAAGGCCGGGATCGCCGCCTCCATCGCCTCGCTGGCGGTGCGTGGCACCGGCACGGCCCCGACCTTCGGCGAGTGGCTCGCTCGGCGGGGACAAGGCGCGCGGGTTGTGAGGGACTTTTGGGACCTCGTGATTGTTAGCGCGCTCAACCAGCCTTCAGACGGAGCCTGCCCGCGGCTGGCCCGCAAGGTGTTCATCGACGGCTTCCTCGCCGCCAGGGATTCGCATGAACTGCGCCTTCCGATCATTCCTCTTGAGGATCTTTTTCATCGCCATATGGGTGAAAGGCTCGCCGGCGCCGGCGTGCGGATCCTCACCGCCACCGATTGCAAAACATTGCTCCCGGGCCGCGGCCGCGTCACGGGCATCGCCCTTCGGGACGGTGCGCGCCTCGAAGCCGAAACGGTCGTCCTCGCCGTTCCGTGGGAGCGGTTGCCCGCGTTGCTCGCGGGATTGCCGGAGGGCGCCGTCAGGTGCCGCGGCGAAAGACTCAGGCGCGCGGGAATCGCGGCGGTTCACCTCTGGTTCGACAGGCGCGTCCTGCCTACCGCCCACGCGGCGCTGGTGGGCGCGACAGCCCAGTGGCTTTTCCGCCATCCCGTGGCCGATGCCGGTGATGGGTACCTGCAGGCGGTTGTTTCCGGGATCGATGAAACGAACCACGACGCGGAGTCACTCGCCAACGCCGTCATCGGCGACATCGGCAGGTTTTGCCCGGCTTCAAGGCGGGCGAGGCTGATCAAGTCGAAGGTGGTGCGCGAGAACCTGGCAACCTTCAGGGTGCCTCCCGGGGTGGAGAACGACAGGCCCCGGCCAGGGATCGTGTTTCCCGGTTTGGCGATCGCGGGAGACTGGACGGGAACCGGATGGCCGGCCACGATGGAAGGGGCGTGCCGGTCCGGCATCGAGGCCGCGAACGCCCTTCTGGCGCCGCAGGGATGCTGACGGATGAGCGACGAACGCCACCAACCCGATCTTAATTCCTTCTGCGAAAATGATTCGACTTGGCCGTATGAGGCCTACGAATTCGTGCTTGAGGCGATTGAAAGGGCCAGCGGTGCCGGGCCGGAAGCGGGAATCGACGAAATCCACCTCTCCGGCAGGCAAATCGCCGTTTCGGCCTTGGAACTGGCTCGCGAATGGTTTGGTCTCATGGCTCCAACGGTGTTCGAGTGCTGGGGCATCCGCACGACACGGAATTTGGGCGAGATGGTCTTCAAATTGATCGAGGGTGGCTTGCTTACCCGTCAGGATGGCGACCGGGTGGAGGATTTCGACGGCGTCTTCAACATTCCGGATGACCTGGTCGCCGGTTACACGATTGCCGTGCCCCAGGACGGGATGGCAGGATGAACGAGATGCGGCGGAATAACGCGACCTTGGCATTGGCGGCGGCGGGTTTCGCCCTCTGGCTGGGTTATCTGGCATGGCTCGTTGCCGCCACCCGACCCGAGGAGAGCCTGATGGCGCTGGGTTCGGAATTCTGGCCTTCCCGGGCCTGGTTGGCGGCCGCCGAATCCATCGTTGAGGTCCGGCGGGAAGGCGGCGGCCTCATGGTGACGCATGTGTTCAGGTCGCCAGCGGACGGACCGGGCGCCGGTGATTGGCTGCCACGGGAGACCGGCGAGGCCCTGGAGAGGCGCCTCAACGGCGGATCCGATGAATCCAGCTGGATCATCGCGCTCAGGAAATCTTCCCCAAAGCCTGGAGAAATCCGGTGGATCCTTTCCCAAGACCCGCCGGTTCCCGGGCGGCGGCAGGGCCCGGCGCGATTGATTCCCGCGACTCCGTGGGCCAAAGCCTGGATTTCAGGTGGATGAAGCCCGCAAGCATGCGGGCGCTCGGGGTTGCCCGGCAAGGAGAATGAAAGGCCCGGCGAACCGCTAAGATTCCCTTGCCTGACTTTCAACCCCCCTCTACGATAAGTCTTTCCCTGAGCGAAGCGCTGCTAGCGTAGCTCAACGGTAGAGCACTGGTTTTGTAAACCAGTGGTTGTGGGTTCAAATCCCACCGCTAGCTTGGGGAAAGATGGGCCGTCATGGGTAGGTGCCGGAGTGGCCAATCGGAGCAGACTGTAAATCTGCCGGGCTTTGCCCTACGGGGGTTCGAATCCCTCCCTGCCCAGTCATGGCCGCCGGCCAGGAGGTAACTCAAGCGGGTGTAGCTCAATGGCTAGAGCACCTGCCTTCCAAGCAGGATGTTGTGGGTTCGAGTCCCATCACCCGCTCTATGGCAGGCATGACAAGCTGCTGTAGCTCAGTGGTAGAGCACTTCCTTGGTAAGGAAGAGGTCGTGGGTTCAATCCCCACCAGCAGCTCTCGGCCAGGCGAGGCGTGTTGTCGCGCCAGCGGTCGAGGTGGTTCGTGAGGGAGGGTGAGCGCCTTTCGCGTTCATCGGGGCCCGATTCGATTGGCAAGGCACGCTGTCGGAAACAGCGTCTTATGTGAGAGGGATAAGATGGCTAGGGAAGAATTCAAGCGTACCAAGCCGCACGTGAATGTGGGCACCATCGGGCACATCGACCATGGCAAGACCACCACGACGGCAGCGATCGTGGCCCGGCAAGGCTACAAGAACAAGCTCGCATCGGTGAAATCCTACAAGGAAATCGCCAAGGGCGGCACCGAGCGCGACGACCTCAAGACGGTCACGATCGCCGCGGCGCATGTGGAATACGAAACCCCCAACCGGCACTACGCGCATGTCGATTGCCCCGGTCACGCCGACTACATCAAGAACATGATCACGGGCGCGGCGCAGATGGATGGCGCCATCCTCGTTGTCGCCGCCGACGCCGGCGTCATGCCCCAAACGCGCGAGCATATCCTCCTCGCCCGTCAGGTCGGCGTGCCCCGCATCGTGGTTTACCTGAACAAGATCGATGTCGCCTTGGCCGACGATCCGTCCGGCGAGCTTCTGGAACTCGTCGAGATGGAAATCCGCGAGCTTCTCTCGAAGTACGGTTTCCCCGGTGATGAGATCCCGATCATCCGCGGCAACTCGCTGGCCGTGATGCAGTCCGAGGGCAAGGATGACGGCGCCGGCGCCTGCATCGACAAGCTCATGGAATCCCTCGACTCCTACATTCCGCTGCCCGCCCGCGAGGAAGACAAGGCGTTCCTCATGAGCATCGAGGATGTGTTCTCGATCAAGGGTCGCGGCACCGTGGGAACAGGCCGCATTGAGCGCGGTCAGGTGAAGGTCGGTGAGGAAGTTGAAATCATCGGCCTCCGTAAGGACGCCCGCAAGACCGTGGTGACCGGCGTCGAAATGTTCCAAAAGACGCTCGATCGCGGAATCGCTGGCGACAATGTCGGCGTGCTCCTTCGAGGTATCGAACGCAACGACCTCGAACGCGGACAAGTTTTGGCCAAGCCTGGTTCCATACAGCCCCACACCAAGTTCGAGGCCCAGGTTTACATCCTGACGGCCGACGAAGGTGGTCGCAAAACCTCGTTCTTCAGTGGTTATCGTCCGCAGTTCTACTTCCGGACGACGGATGTCACCGGCAACATCAAGCTGCCCGACGGCGTTGAGATGTGCATGCCGGGCGATAATGTGAAGTTCACGGTCGAACTCCTCCCCGAAAGCCCGATCGCCATGGAGGACGGACTCCGGTTCGCCATCCGTGAAGGCGGCCGCACGGTGGGTTCGGGCATTGTGACGAAAATCCTCGAGTAACAACAAAACGAGAACTCCGGCCATGGGGCTGGCTTCAGCTACCCCATGGCCCTTGCGATTGCGGGGAACGGAATCATGCGCGAGTTCGTGTGGCTTGAATGCACCGTTTGCGGCTGGAGGAACTACCGGGCCCAGAAGGAAACCCGGGGATCCGACCGCCTTGAACGATTCAAATTCTGCTTCAACCGCAAGTCGTGCGGAAAGCACACTCTCCACAAGGAGAATCGAAAGAAGTAGATATTTCGGGCTTCCCCGCTCGTGGCGAGGAAGTCAGGAACGAGCGTAGCTCAATTGGTAGAGCACCGGTCTCCAAAACCGGCGGTTGGGGGTTCGATTCCCTCCGCTCGTGCTGATCGGGAAGGCCAGGGATCGGGGATGTCCCGATCCGCTTCATTCGGGAAGGCATTGATGTCAGGCGGCTCAGCACAACCTGCATCGGGAGGCTCCAAGTCACCCGGAATCGCCTGGGAAGGCTTGGCGGGCTTCTTCCTGCTTGGCTTGGCGCTTTACTTGGCCGATTTTTGCCCGGCTGGCTTTGATGCCAACAACCAACCCGCGCCCGCGGCACTTCACCGGGATGCCGCCTGGCTGGCATGCGTCGCCGGTTGGCTCACCATCGGACTGCTTTCCCATCGGTTTTTTCCCAGCGGCGCCATCGGCAGGGCACGGTACTTCACGGGCGGCGTGGTCCTTGGTTTGTTCGCCGCCATGGCCATGGTCGCAGCCGGTGGTCTCGATACTCCCGGTTCAACAGATTTCCGCTTTCCAATGCTGGCCGGCCTTGTGGCCCTTCCGTTTCTGGCCATCGGGGTGGCTCTTTACAAGTTCCTTGCCGAACCTCCCTTCATGCAGGAACTCGACCGTCAGGGCTGGTTTGGAACAGGCACCTATAAGCCCCAGCAGGGCCACAGGATGCGCCGGGCCACCTTGGCCGGGTTGTGGTTGTTCATCGGCAGCGGGGTCTACACGGCATGGCAGGCCGGAGTGCTGGCGCCAGCCAACCTCACCATGCCATTCACCGGTTATTATGCCGTTTCGGATCCGCATGATGCCGAATTCATCACCGTGGAATCGGCCGGCATCGCTCCGATGACCAAGGGTGACCATGTTTCCCGGCTCGAATACTCACGAATCGTCGGACTGATGTCCTCGGGATCCAGCGGCCAGCTTGTCAAGATTCGCGGCGACAGGCAGGAGATCCCCGTCGACGGCAAGCCCGTGGTTTTTGAACCGGGCCGACTGGCAAGCCATGAAACCGTCCGCAAGATCAACCGCCTCATCTCCAATCCCGACGAGAAGGCCTACTTCGGTATTTACCGTGAAATCCAATTCAAGGATGCCGTGCCACCCTCCGTCCGGCCCGACGGCCGGGGCCAGGCGATGCTGCTTCCGTCACGAGGCACCCAAGCCCTTGTGTTCACGGCCCTGCTCGTTTGGCTCGCCGTGAGGCTTGTGCAGGTTCCGGCCTTCGCCGACTTCCTGATTTCGACCGATGCGGAAATGAATAAGGTTTCCTGGGCAAGCCGAACCAAGTTGTGGCAAGATACGGTGGTGGTGATCGTCGGCATGCTTCTCATGGCGGCGCTGATGATGGGCCTCGACCAGATGTGGCGTGGCGTGCTCACGGCGACCAGCGTGCTCCAATTTAATTCCGGCGGCGACGAGCGAAACCGCAGCGTTGAACAGAGGACATGGTGACGCGATGGCGGCCACCCCGGGGGACATGGACGATATGAGCAGCGATGCCGGACATATCGCCGAAGAGGCGGCGGGAGGCTCTCCCCGCGCGGAGGCGACTCCGCCCGCGTCCGCACCATCGGCCAAGAAGGACTGGTATGTCCTTCGCGTTCAGGTCGGCCGCGAGGATACGATCAAGGAAAACATCGAGCGTCGGGTCAAGATCGAAGGCCTCGATGACAAGTTCGGCCAGATTTACATTCCGGTCGAGCAATACACCGAACGGCGGGGCGAAAAGGGCGAGAAAATCGTCATCAAGAAGCGGAAGCTTTATCCCGGCTACCTGATGATTGAGCTGGAAATGGATCCCAGGCTCGTGACCCTGCTGCGCGAGGTTTCAGGAGTCGGTGAATTCCTTGGCGGCTCGATGCACAAGGCGCCCGATCCGCTGCCGCTAGTTGAAGTGCAGCGGATGCTGCACAACAAGGGTGAAAAGGTTTCCACCGCCGTCGTGAGCCGTCCCAAATACGACATCGGCGACCGGGTCAAGATCAAGGATGGCCCTTTTTCCGGAATGGACGGCGAGGTCAAGGACATATTGGAGCAGGCGGCCAAGGTGAAGGTTGAGGTAACCATCATCGGGCGGTCGCTGACCGTTGAACTGGAATACTGGCAAGTCGAGGAACTGTGACGCTTCGGTGGCGCCAGTGGGCGCTCATTGATCGCGGGAAAGGTAACGGGAAGGAACGATGGCCAAGCAAGTGACGGCGACGATCAAGCTGCAATGTCCGGGTGGCTCGGCCACCCCCGCTCCGCCCGTGGGTCCGGCCCTCGGCCAGCACGGCGTGAACATCGGCAAGTTCGTCAAGGACTTCAACGACAAGACGGCCGACCGCAAAGGCCTGACGCTGCCCGTGCTGATCACGGTTTACAGCGACCGCTCCTTCGAATTCGTCGTGAAGAGTCCACCCGCGTCGGTGCTCCTGAAGATCGCGGCCAAGATTCCACACGAAAAGAAGAAGGGCAAGGAAGTTATCCCCGCCGAGGCCAAGAAGGGCGGCAAGTACAAGAACCACAAGGTCACGAAAGACCAGGTCCGCAAGATCGCGACCGACAAGCTTTCGGACCTCAACGCCAGCGATGTCGAACACGCGATGCGGATCATCGAGGGAACGGCCCGCAGCATGGGAATCACCGTGGAAGGATAACCCGGCACCAGCCGGCTCAACGAGCACGAGAACAACGGGAAGCAAAGACATGGCCAAGAATACCGACAAGCCAGTGGAAACCGCACCGGCGGCCGAACCTGCCCAAACCGCAGCCACTCCGTCCGCACCCGCCGAATCAGGCGGGAAAAAGAAGGGTAGGCAGCCCGGCCGACCACCCCGCCTTGGCCGCAAGCTGAAGCAGGAGATTCACTCGATCCGCGAACGAATTTCCAAGGATGGCGCCCAGCCCCTTCGCAAGGCCATCGCCTCCCTCAAGAGCGTGACCAAGTCGCTTGTCGGCGCCCGTCGCGGGAAGAATCGGGGTGGTTTCAACCAAACCGTGGAAATCCACATGAACCTCGGGATTGACACGACCCAGGCCGACCAGATGATCCGCGGAAGCGTCGGTCTTCCCCACGGGGTCGGCAAGTCGGTTCGCGTGCTGGTGTTCTGCCAGGGAGAAAACCTCACGGCCGCCAAGAAGGCCGGCGCTGAATACACGGGTGGCGATGAGCTGATCAAGAAAATCCAGGACGAGGGCTTCACTGACTTTGATGTCGCGTTGGCCACCCAGGACATGATGGCCAAAGTTATCAGGCTGGGCAAGGTGCTGGGCCCCCGCGGCCTGATGCCGACTCCCAAGGCGGGTACGGTCATTCCGACGGGCGCCGATGTGGCCGCCGTGGTCAAAGAATTCAAGGCCGGCAAGGTCGAGTTCCGCGCCGACAAGGGCGGCAATGTTCACGCGGGTGTCGGCAAGATGGACTTCGAGGATGACAAACTCGCCGACAACATCACGGCCTTCGTCGAGCAGATCCGGAGCGTCAAGCCTTCCGGAGTCAAGGGAAACTACATTCTCTCCATCACGCTGGCCGGGACCATGACGCCCGGTATCGCGGTGAACATGTGAGCGGATCGGACACAACGGCACCAAGGGATTCCTGAATCATGAGCAAGCTAGTCAAGAACATGCAGATCACGGCGCTCAAGAACGAGTTGGGCGACACCCGCGACTTCGTCTTCATGGGCATCAACAAGCTCGACAACGATGCCAACGGGATGCTGAGGTCCCGTCTTCGCAAGAAGAAGATCCGGCTCAGGGTTGTCAAGAATAGCCTGGCCCGCAAGGTTATGGGCGACCTTGGCATGAGCGTGAAGGGTGATTCTCCCCTCTTCACCGGCATGACGATCATCGCCTTTGGCGGTTCAAGTGTCTCGGAACTGAGCCGGGAAGTCGAGTCGGAGCTCAAGAATCCCAAGAACGCCGGCACTTACAAGGACAAGCTCGTCCTCAAGGGTGCGTTGGCCGACGGCCAGCCCGTCTCCTTTGAACAGGCTCTCAAGATGCCGACCCGCGCCGAGGCCGTCGCCCGCGTGGTGTCGTTGATTTTGTCCCCGGCCGCCAGGATCGCCTCTCAGCTCAAGGCTCCCGGCGCCAACCTGGCATCCCAGATCAAGAGCCTTTCCGAAGGCAAGGAAACACCGGCTGCGGCCGGTTGATGGTTGTCTATTACGCACGGTTTGACCCCTGTTGAATGAATCCTGAACCGGCGCGAGGCGCTTCTCCTGGCGACGGCAACGGATTGAAAGGAACGAATGCGATGAGCGAACAGCAGACATTCTCGCCCGAGATCAAGGATCTCGGCGACAAGATCGTGGCCCTGACCGTCGGCAAGGCCGTCGAGTTGGGCGACTACCTCGAGAAGGTGCACGGCATCAAGCCCGCCGCTGGCGGCGCCGTGATGATGGCCGCACCGGCCGCTGGCGGCGCGGCAGGTGGCGCCGGTGGTGGCGATGCCGCCCCCGCCGCGAAGACCGAGTTCACCGTGATCCTTGAAGGTGGCGTCGCCGCCGACAAGAAGATCGGAATCATCAAGGTCGTCCGCGAAATCACCCAGCTTGGTCTCAAGGAAGCCAAGGACCTTGTCGAGGCTGGTGGCAAGCCCGTCAAGGAAAACACCTCGAAGGAAGACGCCGAGGCGATCAAGAAGAAGCTCGAGGAAGCTGGCGCCAAGGTGACGGTGAAGTAATCACCCCGCCCGGCGTCACACTGGAGATCCTGCAAGGGGTGGCGGAAATGTTCCGCCGCCCCTTGACATGACTTGCACAGGCCATACATTTGGAAGTTATGAAACATATCCAGTGCTCTTCGCTTCGGAGACGGCCCTCAAAGAGTCGTCCCCCCAGCTATTCAGCATTCCGATTTGGGGCTTCCATTAAGCCCGTCTCACCTGAAGACTCCACGGGCCACACCGTCCGGTAAGCCCGTCATTCCACTTCCTTCCCGACAAGAGTCGGGCCGGTCGTGGGGCTCGAATTTGAAAGTCGCATCGCGGAGGAAAGCACCATGCCAGTCGCCAGCGAACGCATCATCGACCCCAAGGAAACGCGAAACTACAGCCGTTTCGCCGATGACAAGGAACAGAAAAAGCTGACGAAGGTTCCCAACCTCACCGCGGTCCAGAAAAAAAGCTACGACCGTTTTCTCCAGTATGAGGCCGATCCCCTTCGCCGCGATCCCGAGGGATTGCAGGCGGTTCTCGAGGAAACCTTCCCGATAGACAGTTTCGACAAGCAGGTTTCCCTGCAATTCCTGCACTATGAACTTGGCAAGCCGCTTTATGGTCCGGATGAGTGCCGCCAACTCCGGCTGACCTATGGTCGCCCCTTCAAGGTTCGGCTCCGCCTGAACAAGCAGGAACCGATGGAGCAGGAGGTTTACCTCGGCGAGTTGCCCATCATGATGGGCGGAGGCGAGTTCATCATCAATGGCGCCGAGCGCGTCGTGGTGAGCCAGCTTCACAGGTCTCCCGGCGTTGACTTCGTCAAGACCGTGGAAGCCGGCAAGGACTACCATTCGTGCCGGATCATTCCCGACCGCGGCTCGTGGATCGAACTGAACACGACGAAGAAGGACAGCCTTGTGGTCAGGATCGACCAGTCCGGCAAGTTTCCGGCGCTGACCCTTCTTCGCGCCCTGGATCCGCAGTACTCCACGGCACGCAACATCATCGCCGCGTTCCATGAGGTGGAGGAGGTTGCCTTCACCAAGAAGAACATGGACAAGCTCAAGGACGCCGTGCTCGCCGATGATGTGATCGACATGGAATCCGGCGAGATCTATGCCGAGGCCGGCAACCAGCTTGTCGAGCAACTCCTTGAAAAGCTCGAATCGCAGAATGTGAAATCCGTCGTCATCGTGAAGGACGCGAAAGAAAAGCTGATCCTCAACAGCCTGCTAGAAGACCAGACGAGCGGCCATGAGGAGGCGATCCTGAAGATCTACCAGCGCCTTCGTCCGGGCAACCCCGCCTCCCTCGAGAAGGCTCGGGAGATGTTCAAGGAGAAATTCTATGACAAGACCCGTTATCAGATGGGCAAGGTCGGCCGTTTCCGCATCAACCGGAAGTTCGGGCAGGAGGAGTCGGTGCCCGGCGACCTGATGACGCTCCACCACCTCGACTTCGTCAACGCCATCAAGTACCTGCTCAAGCTCCGCAAGGGCGACGCCGACGCGATCATCGACGACATCGACAACCTCGGCAACCGCCGCGTCAGAACCATCGACGAACTTGCCGCCGAGGAACTCCGCAAGGGTTTCGTGAAGCTGAGGCGCACGGTCCAGGAGCGCATGCAGAGCAAGGAACAGCACGAGATGACGCCCCAGAGCCTGATCAACCCCAAGGCGGTGGCGGCCTCCATCGAGTATTTCTTCGGACGCGGCGAACTGAGCCAGGTGGTGGACCAGACCAATCCGCTATCCCAACTGACGCACGAAAGGCGCCTTTCGGCGCTCGGGCCGGGCGGCCTCAACCGCAAGCGGGCTGGATTTGATGTCCGAGATGTCCACATTTCCCACTATGGCCGCATCTGCCCGATCGAGACCCCTGAGGGCACCAACATCGGCCTCATCTCCCACCTGTCGGTTTACGCCGGAGTGGACGAGTACGGGTTCCTCACCACGCCTTACAGGCTGGTGCGCAAGGGCGTGCTCACCAACGAGGTGGTCCACCTCCGCGCGGACGAGGAATCGGACCCGAAGGTTTACATCGCCCCCGCCGACACGGATGTGGCCAACGGGAAGATCGTGGGGCAGGATGACCGCATCATCATCAGGCACCAGGGAGAGTTCATCATCGCCAAGGCGACCGATGTGACCCACATGGACCTGAGCCCCAAGCAGATGGTGGGCGTTTCCGCCGGCCTGATCCCCTTCCTGGAGCATGATGACGCCAACCGCGCCCTGATGGGCTCGAACATGCAGCGCCAAGCCGTTCCCCTGCTCATCACGGAAGCCCCCGTGGTGGCCACCGGCCTCGAAACGGATGTGGCGCTCAACAGCGGCATGCTCCTCCGCGCCGACATGGACGGCGAGGTGAAGTTCGTCGACTCGACCCGCATCGAGATCGGCGTGCGGAACAAGAAGGGCGACTCCTGGCAGGATGTCAGGGTTCACCCGCTCGAGAAGTTCATCGGGCTCAACGAGCACACCTGCCAGAACCAGAAACCGCTGGTGAAGATTGGCGACAAGGTGCGGACGGGCGATGTGCTCGCCGATGGCGCCGCCACCCGCAATGGCGAGTTGGCGCTCGGGCGGAATGTGCTCGTGGCGTTCATGTCCTGGGAAGGCTACAACTTCGAGGACGCCATCATCATCTCGCAGCGGCTTGTCGAGAACGACACCTACACCTCGATCCACATCGAGGAGTTCGACATCGAGATCCGCGACACCAAGCTGGGCCGCGAGGAATTCACCCGCGACATCCCCAATGTCGCCACCAAGGCGCTCTCCAACCTGGATGACAACGGCATCGTCATGGTCGGCACCTTCGTGACGCCCGGCGACATCTTAGTCGGAAAGGTATCCCCCAAGTCCAAGAGCGAGCAGACGCCCGAGGAGAAGCTGCTCCACGCCATCTTCGGCCGCGCCGGCGAGGATGTGAAGAACGACAGCCTCGAGGTTCCCTCGGGCGTCGAAGGCATCGTCGTGCAGACGGAGCACTTCAAGCGCAAGTCGGCGATGTCCGATGCCGAGAAGAAATCCCTGGAGGAGCAGGGGACGTCGATCCGCGAAAGCTTCAACCGGGAGATCTCCGAGGAATACCGCCGGCTGCTCTCGGAACTGTGCGAAGAACTCGATGTGAAGGCGCTCAAGGATGCCCGCAACGGCAAGGCGCTGGGCGCCTCCCGCGAGGAGACGGCCCTTGCCGCGGAGGCCGCCGAATTGCGGCTTGAGCACATCGAATGCCCCAAGGCCAAGGAAAAGCGGGTATTTGAAATTTACGCCAAGCACCGCAAGGTGCTCGACAAGATGATGGAGGCCCGCGACCTCCGCATCAACCGGCTGGGTCTTGGCGAGAAACTGCAGCCCGGCGTGCAGCAGATGGTGCGCGTCTATGTCGCCACGAAGCGCGTGATCTCGGTCGGGGACAAGATGGCCGGCCGCCACGGAAACAAGGGGGTCATCTCGAAGATCCTGCCGGTGGAGGACATGCCGTTCCTCGCCGATGGCACCCCGGTCGACATCCTCCTCAACCCGCTGGGTGTTCCCAGCCGCATGAATGTGGGCCAGATCCTTGAAACCCACTTGGGCATCGCGGCGGCCCGCAGCGGATTCAAGGCCGTCACGCCAGTCTTCGACGGCGCGACCGAGGAGGAGATCCGCACGGCGCTGTCCCAGTCCGGCCTCTCGGAGTCGGGCAAAAGCTACCTGTTCGACGGCCGCACAGGCGAACGCTTCGAGCAGCCTGTCACGGTGGGTTACATCTACATGCTCAAGCTGCACCACCTCGTCGACGAGAAGGTGCACGCCCGGGCCACCGGCCCCTACAGCCTCATCACCCAGCAACCCCTGGGCGGCAAGGCCCGGTTCGGCGGGCAGAGGTTCGGCGAGATGGAGGTCTGGGCGCTCGAGGCTTATGGCGCCGCCTACATTCTCCAGGAACTGCTGACGGTCAAGTCCGACGATGTCGACGGGCGCACGAAGATCTACGAGTCGATGGTCAAGGGCGAGAACACCCTCGAGGCTGGCACACCCGCGAGCTTCGATGTGCTCACCAATGAGATCCGCGGGCTGGCCCTCAACATCCAGCTCGAGAAGAAGTCGACCTCGATGCTTGGCGGCAACGGCGATTCCAAGCCGCTGAATGCCTGAGGCCGACCCGACCATCGGCCCCGCCGGCGCGTGAGCCCGGCCGGGGCCAACGAACAGTCCGCGTTCTGGATGCCAGCATTCGTTTCAGGGAGTCACCACCATGAGCAACGGCAGCAGCGGCGAAACCAACTACGATCGCATCAACGATTATTCATCCGTGCGCATCAGCCTGGCCAACCCCGCCGACATCAAGGGCGCCTGGTCCCACGGCGAGGTCAAGAAGCCCGAGACGATCAATTACCGGACCTACCGCCCCGAGCGCGACGGCCTCTTCTGCGAGCGCATCTTCGGGCCCGAGAAGGACTGGGAATGCTCCTGCGGCAAGTACCGCGGCATGAAGTACAAGGGAATGGTCTGCGACCGCTGCGGGGTGAAGGTGGCCCACAGCCGCGTTCGCCGCAAGCGGATGGGTCACATCATCCTCGCCGCGCCGGTCGTTCACATCTGGTTCTTCAAGGCAATGCCGAGCCGGCTTGGCACGCTGCTCAACATGAAGACATCGAGCCTCGAGAAAATCATCTATTTCCAGGACTATGTCGTCATCGATCCGAAGGATACCGAGCTCGAGGAGCGGCAGGTCCTGACCGAGGACGAGTACAAGAAATACCGCGCCGAGTTCGGCGAAACCTTCGAGGCGGGGATGGGCGCCGAGGCCGTCAAGAGGCTCCTGGAGCGGCTCGACCTGGTGACGCTGGCCCAGCAGCTTCGTGAGGAGCTGTTCGCCGAGCACGAGAAGCAGAAGCCCAGCAAGCAGAAGCTTCGCGACCTGGTCAAGCGCCTCAAGGTGGTGGAAAGCCTCCGGGACTCAGGGCTCGGCGGCCCGTCGAATCGGCCCGAATGGATGGTTCTCGACAGCATCCCGGTCATTCCCCCCGACCTGCGCCCGCTCGTTCTCCTCGACAGCGGCAACTTCGCCACGAGCGACCTGAACGACCTGTACCGCCGCATCATCAACCGCAACAACCGCCTCAAGAAACTGTGCGACCTCAACGCCCCCGAGGTGATCATCCGCAACGAG
Source organism: Planctomycetota bacterium (assembly GCA_016873225.1). Lineage (GTDB taxonomy): Bacteria > Planctomycetota > Planctomycetia > Gemmatales > Gemmataceae > REEB421. The sequence continues at coordinate 14,367 of VGXS01000051.1, forward strand.
AAGCGGATGCTGCAGCAGTCGGTCGACGCCCTGTTTGACAACGGGCGTTGCAAGAGGCCCGTTCTGGGCAACTCCAACCGTCCGCTCAAGTCGCTCACCGACATGATCAAGGGCAAGCAGGGCCGGTTCCGTGAGAACCTGCTCGGCAAGCGCGTCGATTATTCGGCGCGCTCCGTGATCGTGGTGGGCCCGGAACTGAAGCTGCACCAATGCGGCCTTCCGAAGAAGATCGCCCTGGAACTCTTCCAGCCGTTCATCATCCGCCGCCTCAAGGAACTCAAGCATGCCGACACGATCAAGTCGGCCAAGAAGATGCTTGAGCGCAAGGATGACAATGTTTGGGACATCCTGGAGGAAGTCACGAAGTCGCACCCTGTCCTGCTGAACAGGGCCCCCACGCTGCACCGCATGGGAATCCAGGCGTTCGAACCGGTGCTGATTGAAGGCAACGCGATCCGCATCCACCCGCTGGTCTGTAAGGGTTTCAACGCCGACTTCGACGGCGACCAGATGGCCGTCCACCTGCCTCTTTCAGTCGAGGCCCAGGTCGAGGCGACGGTGCTGATGCTGTCGACGAACAACATCTTCAGCCCCGCCAACGGCCAGCCGATCATCACGCCTAGCCAGGACATCGTGATGGGCTGCTACTACCTGACGGCCAGCCGCGGGCAGATGGGCGAGTCCGGCGAGGCCGGCGAAGGCATGTCGTTCGCCAGCGTCGAGGAAGTCTATTCCGCATACGGCCACGGCAAGCTCGGGGTGCATGCGCGCATCCATGTCCGCCTGCCGGCAGGTAAAAAGTTCGTCACCGAGCGGATCGTCGGCGAAAAGCTCAAGATCGACGAAATGACCTGCCTCGACCGCGACCGCAAGATGACAACCGTCGGCCGGGTGATCTTCAACGAAATCCTCGATCCCGAAATGCCGTTTTACGACCTGTCATTGTCAAGCAAGATGCTCGCCCGCATCATCGCCGACTGCTACCAGATCCTCGGCCGCCGCGCGACGATCGACCTGCTCGACCGGATGAAGCGGATCGGTTTCCGCGAATCGACCCGCTCGGGCCTGAGCTTCGCCACCGACGACCTTCGCACCCCCGGCAACAAGGTCAAGGTGCTCGCCGACTCCGACAAGGAAGTCATCAAGTACCAGTCGCAGTTCGACGAAGGCGACCTGACGGACAAGGAACGCTACAACAAGGTGATCGATGTGTGGACCCGAGCCCGCGACGCCATCACGGGCAAGATGATGTCCGAACTCCGCGACGAGAAGCGGAAGGACGAACGCGGACATCTCCGTCCCTACCTAAACCCGATCTTCCTGATGGCCCATTCGGGCGCCCGCGGCGGCATCGAGCAGATCCGGCAGCTTGCCGGGTTGCGCGGACTGATGGCCAAGCCCAACGGCACCATCATCGAGACGCCGATCAAGGCTTCGTTCAAGGAAGGCCTTTCGGTGCTCGAGTACTTCAGCTCGACGCATGGCGCGCGCAAGGGCCTCGCCGACACGGCCCTCAAGACGGCCGACTCAGGCTACCTGACCCGCAAGCTGGCCGATGTGGCCCAGAATGTGGTGATCACGGTGCATGATTGCGGCACCACCCAAGGCGTGACGAAGCAGGCCCTGATGAAGGGTGACGAGGTCGAGCGGCCCCTTTCCGAAATCCTCCGGGGCCGCGTCAGCCATGAGACCATCCGCCACCCCACGACCGACAAGGTTCTCGTTGAAGAGAACGAACTGATCACCTGGGAAGCCGGCAAGGAAATCGACAAGCTTGGCGAGATGGGTCTCGACAAGGTCATGGTGCGCAGTCCGATGACCTGCCAGGCCGCCCTCGGAATCTGCCGCCTGTGCTACGGCATGGACTTGGCGACAGGCTCCATGGTCGAGGAAGGCATGGCGGTGGGCATCATCGCCGCGCAATCGATCGGTGAACCGGGCACCCAGCTTACGATGCGTACCTTCCACATCGGTGGCGTGGTCCGCCGCGAGGTGGTGGACGATCAACTCAAGGTCCGCAAGCCCGGAAAGATCAAGTTTAACCGGGTCACCACGGTGCTGAAAACGGGAGACGAGGCGGGGGAACAGCGGATCGTGACCTCGAGGAACGGCGAGGTTTCGATCACCAGCGGAGCCAAGGGCGCGTCGGTGGAAACCTACGCGATTCCCTACGGATCAACCCTGTTCGTGACCGATGGCCAGGAAGTGGCCAAGGACGAGATCATCTGCCGCTGGGATCACCACATCATCCCGATCGTGGCGGAGTGCGACGGCATCGTGAAGTACGAGGACATCATCGACGGCGAAACCCTGCGCCGTGAAACGGACAGCGACACGGGCCAGGAACGCCTTGTGATCCTCGAGCACCGGGGAGACCGCCACCCCCAGATCGTGATCGAAGACGCCAAGGGCAACAAGAAGTGGGCCACCTATCTTCCGGAGAAGGCCTTCATCGATGTCACCGACGGCCAAAAAGTGCGCGCCGGCATGCTCGTGGCCAAGACCACCCGCGAACTGGGCGGCACCCAGGACATCACGGGCGGCCTGCCCCGCGTGACGGAAATCTTTGAAGCCCGCCGCCCCCGCGACCCCGCCGTCATGGCCGAGGTGACCGGGACCATCCGGGTTGGCGACAAGAAGCGCAACAAGCGCACGATCTATGTGATGGAGCAGGACGACCGCGGCAATCGCACCGGCAAGGAAGTCGAGCATCAGATTCCCGCCGGCAAGCACCTGCGCGTGCAGGCCGACGACTATGTCAAGGCCGGCGACCCGCTGGTTCATGGGCCGCTCGTTCCCCATGACATCCTCAGCATCAACGGCATCGAGGCGGTGCAGAACTACCTCGTGCGCGAGATCCAGTCGGTCTACCGCAACCAGCGCGTGGACATCGACGACAAGCACATCGAGATCATTGTTTCCCAAATGCTCCGCAAGGTGCAGGTAACGGAAATGGGAGACACCGGACTTCTTCCCGGTTCGGTGATCGACAAGTTTGCCTTCCGCGCCGTCAATGAGCGGTTGCGCGATTGCGTGAAGATCAAGACGCAGAATGGTTCCCAGTACGAATCGGGCAAGATCATCTCGAAGGAGGCCTACGAGACGGAGAAGCGCGAACTCGAGGACGCCGGAAGCAAGCCGGCGACTTGGGAAAAGCCCTCCCCCGCCAAGTCCAAGCCCCTTCTCCTTGGAATCACCAAGGCTTCGGTCCAGTCGGAAAGCTTCATTTCCGCGGCCTCGTTCCAGGAAACCACCAAGGTGCTCACCGAGGCGGCCCTGGCCGGAAAGGTCGACCAACTGGTGGGCCTCAAGGAAAATGTGATCCTCGGACACCTGATCCCGGCGGGCACTGGCTTCGTGCAGCACCAGCAATCGACGCTGCGCGTGGCCGGGCAGGTCGACGGACCAACTGCCGGCGTTCCCGCCAGCTCGAAGGGTTGATCCGGTCCGAGAAAAAACAGGCCATCTGACGGTGCCGCGGAACAATCCCGCGGCACCTCGCTTTTTTGTGGATCCTTGTTGGTTGGGAAAACCGTGATTGAACCGCCGGGAGGCAGTCAGGGCCTTTCGCCGCGGGCGCGCGAAAGGAGTTCCCGCGCCCGCTCATGGCTCGGTTCCATCACGAGCGCGCTTTCCGCCCACCGGGCTGATTCGACCCTGATGCCGTTTTTCAGGTAAAGTTCCGCCAAGGCCAAGCGAGGGGCGATGGCCTTGGGATTCTTGGCGATTTCCCCCATGAATTGGTCCGCCAATTTCAAGGCCCCGCGTACCTCCTCAAGCCTTGCCTTTGTCGCCGCGGCCTTGTCCCGTTCGCCCAACCGCTCAAGGGCATCGGCAAGATAGCCGGTGGCCTCGGCGTCGAGCGGCCGCCGATTGACGGCCTGTTCAAGAAACTTGCGCGCCTCTCCCGCATCACCCTTGGCCAGCAGCACACGACCCAATTCGACAGCGGCCTCATGGTCATTGGGATCGGAGGCAAGGGCCTTGCGCAACGCCGGTAGCGCCTCTTTGAGCTTGCCGCAATCGGCCAGGCAAGAGCCAAGCAGCCTGTCCAATGCCACCCCGCGGGGATCGGCGGACTTTAGCTTGAGCGCCATTCCAAGGGCCTCCTCGGCCCGGCCTTGCTTTCTCCACGATGCGGCAAGCCCTTCCATGGCCCATGAGTTGGAACTATCACACGCCAAGGCTTTCGAGAATGCCTCGGCAGCGGAAGGAAAGTCCTTGAGCGACAGGTCGGCTCGACCCAGCCAAACCCAAGCCGATGGATTGTCGGGCTCCGCCGCGGACCATTCGGTCGCGTAGCGGCGAGCGATGGGATATTCCTTGCCAAGAAAATGGTGCCGGGCAAGCGCCTCAAGAATTCGCGGGCGATCCGGTTGCTCCACCTCAAGGCACTTTTCGGCGAATATCCGGTAAGGAAAAACCACCCCGGCTTGTATTCCCAACAGGGCCTGCTCAAGTTCCACGGCGGGTTCTGCCCAACCCCTGCCCCGTGCCTGATCGAGCCAATACTTGGCCGAATCAAGGCGATCGGTCATGCGGGCGGACTGTCCGGCAAGGAACGCCGCTTCGGCGCTGGTGCTGTTTTCCCTGGCGCATCTGTCCATAATAGGAAAAGCGGTTTCAGGATCGTGCCCGGCCAAAAAGGCTTTGCCGCGGTCCAGCCTCCACCCCCAACGAAGACTTTCCAAGCCGTTCCAAATGCTGAAGCAGGCAAGCACCACCAACGCCGCAAGGGCACCTAGAAGAAGTCGCTGGCGACCCGCGCCGATTTTTGTCGAGTCTGAATTTGTCATGTTTCCAATCGTATCAGCAGTGGCGGTCGTCCAGACGGGCGCAAACACCAGGGGCCATTGTTCACCCGTCAGGCATGTTGGGGCACTTCCATCAATGCCAGCCAAGGAAAGCCACAGGAATCGTTCGGGCCTTGGAAATGGACCGGGGTTTCAAAGGTCCAGCGACACGGGAATTCCGAATTGGTTCATCCGGGGCAAAGCCGCTGAACTCGGCCCAACTTGCAAGGCAACAGCCGGGCCCTTGGCCGGCATGAATCGTCAATGATTCCAAAGGATTTCCGTTGGCGGCCAACTTTCGTGGCCTTGGTGTTGACTGGTGGCTACCGGGATATGGCAGATTCGACACAATAACAGCTGCAATAGGCATTGAAAGCAGAACTTGAATTTGGAAGCTGAAGGCGTTGAGCCAGCCAACCAAGTTCAGCGGCAACCGGATGCCAATTGACCGCTGGCCTGAAAACCATGACGCGGTTACAATAATCATTTGAGTCGTCGATCCCATGAACTTGACCGGGGGTTTGCATGGCAAAGGAAGAATCGATCCTGATGCAGGGAAAAGTGCTGACGGCGCTTCCCAACACCCAATTTCGCGTGAAACTTGACAATGGCCATGAACTTTTGGCCCATATCGCGGGAAAAATCCGCAAAAACTTCATTCGCATCCTGCCGGGCGACATCGTCACCGTCGCCGTTTCCCCCTACGACCTGAGCAAGGGACGCATCACCTACCGCGGCCCGCTGCGCGCCAAGTTGGAAGAAGAGCAAGCCGAGTAATCCCGGCGCCACTCTTGCCATTTCCGCGCAAATGCCCTACCGCTCCGCCAATCGGCCGAGTAGATTGATTGTGTCTGCTTGGGCAACCGGATGTGTTCTAGAGCGCGCGCGGTGCGAGTTCTTGTTCCTTCTGTGACCCTTGCGCGCGCGGGCACCGAACCGATTTCACCCGAAGAGCGGGAGTTCGGCCGGCAGGCCCTGGAGACCCTTCATGGGAAAGAAGTTGTATGTCGGAAACCTTCCGTATTCGGTGGGTGACTCCGAGTTGTCGGAAATGTTCGCTGAACACGGATCGGTTGTTTCGGCGCAGGTGGTTTTGGATCGCGAGACGGGCCGCTCGAAGGGCTTTGGTTTCGTTGAGATGAACACGGATGAAGAGGCCAACGCGGCCATCAATGGAATGAACGGCAAGGACATCAACGGTCGTGCCCTGACGGTCAACGAAGCCCGTCCCAAGCCGGGTGGCGGCGGCGGTGGTGGCTACGGCGGCGGTGGTGGCTACGGCGGCGGTGGCGGCCGTGGCGGTTACGGCGGCGGCGGTGGCGGCCGTGGCGGATACGGCGGCGGTGGTAGCGGCGGTGGCGGCTACGGCGGCGGCGGT
>VGXS01000052.1 GCA_016873225.1 Planctomycetota bacterium
CCAAACCCAACTCATCAAGGAGTGCCTTCCAGACCTTTTGCCAGACTCCGGCAACCTGCCAGTCCCGAAGGCGCCGCCAGCAGGTCATGCCACTGCCGCAGCCCAACTCCGGTGGCAACAGTTCCCACGCCGTTCCTGTTCTGGCAACAAATAGAATTCCCGTCAGGGCCAAACGGTCGGGAACACGGGGACGACCGCCCTTGGGATTTCGCTTGACGGGGGGAAGGAGAGGCTTGATCCTCTCCCATAGGTCATCCATCAAAAGGGGCTTGGCCATCTCCGATCCTCCTTGACCGGATCAAACTTAACCTCTGCAGCTGTAAGGTCAAGACCTTTTGTTAGAGCCCCTAAGTAGGCGGGGACAATGCGCCTCGGTTCGGCCGCTTGTTGCCGCAAACAAAATGAGGATGACTTTAGTCGATAATTTTGTTGATGGGATATTCCACCAGGCCGCGGGCTCCGGCATCCCTCAGCAGCGGGGCGAGGTCGCGGACCTGCGACTCGTCAAGGATCGTGTTCACATCAACCCAGGATGAATCCGCGAGGCTTGAAATCGTCGGCGTTTGAAGGGCGGGAAGCACCTTCAGCACGCGGTCGAGCGCCTCCCTCGGCACATTCATCATGAGGCCGACCTTGCCTTCGGCGGCCATGGCGCCCTTGAGCATCAGCACGATGTTCTCCATCTTCCGCCGCTTGCTCGGATCGTCCATCGCCTTGGGGCATGCGATGAAGCGCGTTGTCGATTGCAACAGGTCCTCGACGATGCGCAGCTTGTTGGCCCTGAGGGAACTGCCCGTTTCCGTCACCTCGACAATGGCGTCCGCCAGGTGTGGGGGTTTCACCTCGGTGGCGCCCCACGAGAACTCGACATGGGCCGTCACTCCGTGGCTGGCGAGCCAGCGGCGGGTGAGTTGCACCACCTCGGTGGCGATGCGCTTTCCCTGCAGGTCCTTGACCGAATGGATGGGTGAGTCCTCGGGCACCGCCAGCACCCAGCGGACCGGCTTGCGGCTGACCTTGCTGAAGACAAGTTCGGCCATCTCGTGAACCTTGGCGTCGTTTTCCAGAACCCAGTCGTGTCCGGTGAGGCCGCAATCCAGCAGTCCATCCTGGACATAGCGCGGCATTTCCTGGGCCCGGATCAGGGTGCAGTGGATGCCGGGGTCGTCGATCGTCGGGTAGTAGCTTCGACTGGCGAAGGCGATCTTGTATCCGGCCTTGCGAAACAACTCGGCCGTGGCTTCCTGGAGGCTGCCGGCGGGCAGGCCGAGTTTCAGGACCCCGGGGGCGATGGATTGGCTCATGACGATCTGGTTCCTGCGGTCAGACTCGGTAAACCTTGGACGGATCGAACACCCGTTCCTCCACGATCATGATCGAGCCGTCCGGCTGGCGCTTGCGGAAAAAGCACGATGGAAAACCCTCGTGACAGGCGGCCCCGCCGACCTGCTCGACCTGCAAAAGGATCGTGTCCCGGTCGCAATCGAGCTGGATCGAGTGAACCTGCTGGAAGTGTCCGCTCTCCTCCCCCTTGCGCCACAGCCTGTTGCGGCTTCGTGAATAATACACGGCCCGGCCCGTGGCCAATGTTTCCTTCCAGGCTTCCTCGTTCATGTAGGCCAGCATCAGGACCCGGCCCGTGCGGTGGCACTGGGCCACCGCCGGGATCATGCCCCCGCCCTTGGCGAAGTCCGGGTTGAACGATTCTGAACTGCTCACGCGCGGTGCCCCCACGACATGCCGGAACAAGTATCCGGCGGCGACATTCGGTCAGTAGGTCAAAAGGGAGTGGACCGGGTGCTTCCCCAACCGGGCCCTTCCCCCCAAGAACGACAGTTCAATGGCGAAAAGGAATCCGGCGACCTGCCCGCCGGCTTTTTGGATCAGTTCGGCAGCCGCGGCCATGGTGCCGCCCGTTGCCAAAAGATCGTCCACCAACAGCACCTGCTGCCCCGCACTGATGGCATCGACATGCATGTGCAAGGAGTTGGTGCCGTACTCCAGGTCGTAATCAACCTTGGTTGTGAGATAAGGAAGCTTTCCCGGCTTGCGCAGCGGAATCAGGGGAACGCCCAGGCGGATGGCCAAGGGGGCGGCGAAGAGGAACCCGCGGGCCTCGGCCGCCGCGATGGCATCCACCTTGCGGGCGCGGCACCAGATGGTCATCGCGTCAATGGCATGGGTGAAGGCGTGGGGCGCCGCGAGGAGCGGGGTAATGTCCTTGAACATGATCCCCGGCTTGGGAAAGTCGGGAACATCACGGATGAATGCCGCCAAATCCATGAAAATGAGTCCGATGGGCCATTGGGTAGAACGCGTCCGGGTTGCCCGTCCGGCCCCGGTCTTAGATTATCAAGGATAGTGCCATGGCCGATCCTGGCAACCGCTTCCGACAGGGCGGACCCCGGCGGCGTTGGCCCGGAGTTGGCCCATGGCGGAATTGGATCCCGGATTGCTGGAAGACCTGACCTGGCGGGGGCTTGTCTCCGACTGCACGCATCCCGAGGAATTGGCCAAACGGCTTTCCAGCGAATGCCTGACGCTTTACTGCGGTTTTGATCCCACCGCCGACAGCCTTCATGTCGGCAGCCTGGTTCCCCTGCTGGCCTTGAGGCGGTTTCAATTGGCCGGCCACCGACCGATCGCCTTGGCGGGAGGGGCGACCGGGATGATTGGCGACCCCAGCGGCAAATCAAAGGAACGCAATCTCCTCGACTCAGATGCCCTCGACCGGAATATCAGGGGCGTTTCCGCTCAATTGGCCCGATTCCTTGATTTCACCCCCGGGCCGCGCGCCGCGCTCGTGCTCAACAACCATGACTGGCTTGGCCGCTTTGGTTTCCTTGAGTTCCTCAGGGATGTCGGCAAGGCCTTCACCGTCAATGCGATGGTTGCCAAGGAAAGCGTCAGGCAGCGGATGGAGGACCGGGACGCGGGCATCAGCTACACCGAATTCAGCTACATGCTGCTGCAGGCTTATGACTTTTTTCATTTGAGGGCCGAGCACGGATGCGCCCTGCAGATTGGCGGAAGCGACCAATGGGGCAACATCACCGCTGGCACGGAACTGATCCGCAAGCGAGGCCTTGACGACGCCTACGGCCTCACCCTCCCACTCATCACCAATGCCGACGGCACCAAGTTCGGCAAGACCGAGGCGGGAGCGGTGTGGCTCGACCCGGCCCGGACCAGCGTCTACCGGTTCTACCAATTCTGGATCCGGGTGGATGACCGGGATGTGATCCGCTATCTCAAGTACTTTACCTTTATTTCCCGCGGGGAAATCGAACGGTTGGAGTCGGCGCATGCCGCCCGGCCCGAGGGTAGGGAGGCGCACGCGGCCCTGGCGCGCTCCGTGACCGATCTCGTTCATGGCGAACCGGCAAGGCTGGAGGCCGAAGCTGCCAGCGGCGTGCTGTTCGGTGGCGACCCCGCGTTGCTCAAGCCCAACGCCCTGGCCGAACTCATGGGTGATGTTCCGGCGTTCGAAATTCCGGCGGAGCGATGGGCCTCCGGCCTCAGCGCCCCCGAATTGCTGTTGATGTCGGGCCTTTCATCCAGCAAGGGCCAGGCGCGCAAGGATGTCGAGGGAGGGGGCGTGTACATCAACAACCGGCCCTGGCCCCGTGACGCATTCCAGTCTCCCGTCGCGGGGGAAACCCTGCTGCATGGGGAATACCTGTTGTTAAGGAAGGGTAAACGCAATTATGCGCTGGGAAGGGTTGTTCCTTCCCGATGAACCGGCCAGGAAGTTCTTGATCGGCCCGGCGCCCGCACTTAGATTTGGAATAGACAACAGTTTGTGGAGAAAACCATGACCGCCGCAGCGCTTGTCCTCATCGCCAGTTTCGCGTCGGCCCAGGCCGCCGAGGCCAAGGCCGACAAGGTGAAGTTCGACACCGTCGATGGAGTGACGCTGATCGGCAAGTTCTACCCGGGCAGCAAGGGGAAGAAAGGCAGCACTTTCCTGCTTCTGCACAGCTTTGAAAAAGGCAAGGGCGGCAGCAGCGCCCAGGATGGCTGGGCCGACCTCGCCGGGGCCTTGCAGGCCGACGGCCATTCCGTTCTTTCCTTCGACTTCCGCGGACACGGTGAAAGCACGGGTGTTTCCCAGGATTTTTGGAACATCCTGCCTGAAAACCCCATGACCGGCCAAGTCGGCAACCCGCACAACAAGATTCTGGGAACCCCCAAGGCCAACACCGCGAATGTGCTCGACGCCTCCCGGTTTCCGCCCAAGTATTTCTTCTACCTGGTCAATGACATTTCCGCGGCCAAGTCGTTCCTGGATTCCAAGAACGACTCCGGTGAACTCAACTCCTCCGACCTTTATGTGATCGGCGCGGGTGAAGGCGCCACGATCGGCGCCTTATGGATGGCCCAGGAATTCAGCCGCAAGCGGGTGGAACTCGTTTCAAGCGGGCCGATGATCAAGCCGGGCGGCAATCCCTTCCGGCCCAAGGTCGTCACTTCGACGGGAATCAAGAAGATCTACGAGCCTGAAGGCAAGGACATTGTTGCCGGCATCTGGTTGAACCTGAGCCCCAGGGTTGCCGGGCAGACCGTGCCGATGCAGGCGTGGCTCAAGGACATCACCCTGCGCCGGGGCAAGGATAGGGTGCAGATGGCGTTCCTGTACGGGGAAAAGGATGACGCCGCCAAGAAGGAGGCCAAGGGATTCCTGTCGATGGTTCGCCCCGGATTCGACCCGGACAAGCCCAAGCCGATGCCCAAGGGCAAGGAAGGCGCCAAACCGGCCGTTGGCGACCAGGAATTCACGAACATCCTCGCGATCAAGGACAGCAACCTTGCCGGGAGCAAGCTGCTGCGCAAGGAACTGCAAACGATCGGCTTCATCCAAAGCTATGTGAAGAACTACAACACGCAGCATGTCGCCCAGGACTCTGAAAAGCGCGACATGCGATCCTGGGCCGTTGTTTGGAACAAGGCAACCGGCCAGCCGATCATTCCCGCCAAGTTCGAGGGCGAGCAGTTCAGCCGGGTCATTCCCTTGGCGATGTGGGGACTCACCGCCCAGTGATGGCCGCCGGCCTTGTGCTGTGCGGAGGCGAAAGCCGCCGCATGGGCTCTCCCAAGGCATGGCTTGATTGGCGAGGACGCCCGCTTCTTGCCCACATGATCGACCTTCTCGGGGGCGCCGGACTGGCGCCCCTCGCCGTTTGCGCGGCGCCCGGTCAGTCGCTTCCGATGCTGCCAAACGAAGTGATGCTGGTGCGGGACGCGCAACCTCACGCCGGACCTTTGCACGGCTTGGCGGCGGGCTTGTCGGCATTGGAACCGATGGCGACCAGGGCCTTGGTTTGCCCATGCGATTCTCCCATCCTGTGCATCGAACTGGCGAGGGTGTTGCTGGCACGGCCCGCGTCCGTGGTTGTCGGCTTATGCGGCGGAGTCGCGCAACCGTTTCCCGGGGCCTACGACACGGACATTGGCCGCTTGGCCCGCGAGTTGATCAACAGGGGACAGAACCGCCTGATGGATCTTCTCGAAGCGGCGCCCGCGGCCATGGTTGAGGAGGCCGAGTTGCGGCGAGTTGATCCCGACCTGCGGTCTTTTCTGAACTGCAATGACCCGGAAAGCTACGCCCGGGCCAAAATCGCGGCCGCGCAATCGGTTTGACCGGCAAAATCGTTTCCAATTTGGCGTCCTGAAAAAATTTCAGGATCGTGCGAACCCGCCGGGCTTGTTCGTCGCATAGATTTCAACAGATTGGGACGCCGAAAGACCGGCAGTCGCGGGGGGCGGGTCAACGGGACGCGAAAGATGCCCCCTGCCTGGCTAAAGGTCGCTTTGGCAGCCTGAATGGGAGGTGGAACATGATCCGTCGCGATGCGCTACTGCGTTTGTACAACAGCCTCCTTGCCCGCCGGGAGGAGTTGCTGAACCAACTGAGTTCCGACATGACCGGCTTGGGCGGCAGCCAAGGTGGCAGCCGCGACGAGGCCGACGCGGCCTTCGACTCCGACAACGACGAGATCAACTCGACCCTCGCGGAACGGGATTCCGAGGAACTTACCGAGATTGATCAGGCACTTATGCGCCTCAAGAAGGGAACCTATGGTCGCTGCGAGGGCTGCGGCGGAAAAATTTCCGCCAAGAGGCTCAACGCCTTGCCGTACTCCTCGCTGTGCATCGACTGCCAGCGCGAGAAGGAAGAGCAGCCCGATTGGGAACCGCGTTTCCTCGCCTCGCGCTACACCCATCTGGGAGAGGTGCGGCGCCAAGCCGACGATGGTCCCGAGATCAACATCTCCAAGCTTCAGTTCGACAACTGACGCCACAGGCATGCCAGTGGTCATTCGGGCCGGGACCGCGGGTCTCCGGCCCCTTTCATTGTTTCTTGCCTTGGTGATCCCGGGGCGGGACAATCAAGTCAGGTTCCCTTTCGGAGTTGCCGATGGTCCTGCTTCTTTCGGCCCTTCTGCTGCCCGCCAACGATGAGGCGATGGCGCGTCCGTGGTCGATCGCGCCCCTGAAGGCACCCGCCTGGCCCACCGGCACCGAACCCCATCCCATCGACCGATTCTTGCTTGCCGGGCTTTCGGCGCGAGGTTTGTCGCTTTCTCAGGAGGCTGACAAGGTCACTCTCCTGCGGCGCGCTCATCTCGACCTCACGGGCCTGCTGCCAACGCCCGAGGAAACCAGAGCGTTCCTGGCGGATGCCGCTCCCGGGGCCTGGGACAGGCTCCTGGACCGTCTTCTGGCGAGTAGCGCCTACGGGGAGAGGTGGGGGCGCCATTGGCTGGATGTCGCCCGTTTCGCCGAGAGCCAGGGCTATGAACGGGACAAGCCGCGCGAGGATGCCTGGCCATACCGCGACTGGGTCATCCGCGCCATGAACTCGGACATGCCGTATGGGGATTTTGTCAGGAATCAGGTTGCCGGAGACCTCATTCCAGTGGAGCGCGGAGGCGATGTCTCCGCGACGGGTTTCCTTGTCGCGGGCCCTTACGACGAGGCGGGAAACGGCGCCAACAATCCCTCGGTGCGGATGAAGGCCCGCGAGGATGAACTTGAGGACATGGTCGGAACCATGGGGCAGGCCTTCCTCGGCCTGACGGTGCATTGCGCCCGCTGCCACGACCACAAGTTCGATCCGATCAGCCTCGCCGACTATCACCGCCTGAAGGCCGCGCTGGCCGGGGCCCGGCATGGTTCCCGTGTCCGCGCCTCCGCCGAGGCCCTGACCAGGCGCGAGGCCTCCGTGGCCGATCGCGCTCGCCGACGAGGCGAATGGGTGGCCCGACGCGGGGAAATCGAATCGGGAGCGCTGGCCCGACTGAAGTCGAAGTCACCGGCCGTTCCACTGCCAAGGTTGCGCTGGCGACTGTCGAAGGGCCTTGTCGACGAGGTGGCGGGCGTGGAACTTTTCACGCGCCAAGGCGCGGTCATGGGCGCGGCCGGCCTGGTCACTCCCGGCCGTGGCGCGTTCGCCGAGAGCGCGCCAGTTGCCTTCGCGCTGGCATCGAAGACCCTCGAGGTCTGGACCAGGCCGGCGAACCTCTCGCAGCGAGGCGGCGGCGTGATCACCGTGGAAAGCCTCGACGGCAAGGGCTTCGATTCGATCGTGCTTGGCGAGCTTGAACCGGGATTCTGGATGGCGGGAAGCGAGAATTACGCCAGGTCGAGGCCGCTGGGAAGAAGCGGGGCCAAGCCGGAGGAGGCAGGCGACAGCCCGGTGCACCTGGCGATTGCCTACAAGGAAGACGGTTCGATCGCTTTTTACCGCAACGGGCGGCCATATGCGCCGGCATACACCCCCGCTTCGCGCGGGCCGGCCGTCAGGCCATCCGGGGCTTGGAAAGTGGTGATGGGCCTGAGGCATCATGGCAGCAGCGGCCACTACGAGGGGGCCACATCCGAGGCCCGGATATACGACCGCGCGCTCGACGCGGCCGAGGTGGAATCGAGTTGGCGCGCGGGCCCCGACGGGCTTCCCCGCCTTGCCGATGTCCTGACTCCCGCCGAACGGGACCGCCTCGCTGAAATCTCCAAGGCCATCTCCGCCATCGACTCGGAGAAGGAGGCTCCGCTTGAGCAGGTTTACGCGGTGGTTCCGGGAGACCCCGGCCTCGCGCGGATATTGCACCGTGGCGATGTCGACAAGCCTCGCGGGGAGGCGGATCCTTCAAGCCTGTCGTGCCTGCCGGCGCGGTTCTCGCTTGCCCACGGTGCCACCGACTCGGAGCGTCGCAACGCTATGGCCGCTTGGTTGTCATCCGCAGAAAATCCCGTGGTTTGGCGCACCATGGCCAACCGCGTCTGGCAATGGCATTTTGGCGCCGGCCTGGCCCCCACGCCCAGCGACCTGGGCAACGCCGGCGAGAAGCCGGAAAACCCCGCCTTGCTCGATCACCTGGCCGCGTTCTTCCGCGACGGGGGCGGGCGCCTCAAGGCGCTGCACAGGCACATCATGTCGTCGAGGGCGTACAGGCAGTCGTCGGCCGGAGTCGCTCGGGCCATGGAAGTCGACGCGCGTTCGCGCCTCCTGTGGCGTTTTCCTCCCGGCCGCATGGACGCCGAGGCCGTGCGTGACAATCTCCTGCATGTGGCCGGCCTTCTCGACCGTCGGATGGGCGGACCATCTTACCGTCCGTTCCTGATATCCACCTTCAATTCCACCTTCTACCATGAGAGGCCCGAGGATCATCCCGAATTGTGGAGGCGCACCGTGTACAGGATGCAGGTCCGCTCGGCTCGCAGCGGCCTGCTCGACGCCTTCGATTGCCCCGACCCCAGCGTGCGCACGCCAACCCGCGCCGTCACCACCACCCCGGCGCAGGCGCTGGCGCTGATGAATGGCGACCTTAGCGCCCGCTGCGCCCGGGCGCTGGCATCGCGGGCCTCGGCGGAAGCCGCGCGGCCCGACGACCGCCTGGCGCGGTTGTGGCTGATCGCCCTGGGCCGCGAACCCGACGGCCCGGCCATGGCGCGGGCCCGGCGCCTGGCGGAATCCGACGGGCTTGAGGCGGTCGCCTGGGCGGTCCTCAACAGCGGTTCCTTCACCCGTGTCGACTAGGAGCCATGCGATGATGCCCGACCGAAGAAGTTGGCTGGGGGGCGCCGCCGACCTGGGAGCCATGGCCACCGCCTGGCTTTTGGCCCGTGACGGGCTCGCCTTGGGAGCCGCGCCCCCGCATCGTCCCGCCAGGGCCCGCCGGGTGATCCAAATCTTCAATCCCGGCGGCATCAGCCATGTCGACACCTTTGACCACAAGCCGGAGTTGCTGAGGCGCACGGGGGAGGATGCCCAAGGCCACAAGGTCGACACCTTCTTCGGCAGGCCGGGCCGCTTGATGGGCTCGCCGTTCAAGTTCGCGCGCCATGGTGAAACCGGGGCTTGGGTCAGCGACCTGTTCCCCAACCTGGCCCGTCAGGTTGATCACATCACCTTCCTTCACGGCATGGTGGCCAAGAGCCCCAACCACACCCCGGCCGCCTTCCAGCTCAACACCGGATTCATTCAGGAGGGGTTTCCCTGCCTTGGTTCCTGGGTGAGCTACGCCCTGGGCCGGGCCACCGAGAACCTTCCGACCTTCGTGGTCCTGCCCGATCCCCGGGGCCTTCCGGCGGGAGGCTCGGTGAACTGGAGCAACGGCTTCCTTCCTGCCGAGCACCAAGGGGTGTCGTTCCGCCCGCGGGGCGCCCTGGTCGACGACCTCGACCGACCGGCGGGTGTTTCGGCTGAGAGCCGTGCCCGGTCGCTGGCCCTGGTTCGCGACCTCGATTCAGGCCTCGCGGCCGCTGACCCGTCGGTTCGGGCCCGGATGGAGGCCTACGAAATGGCCGGGCGGCTGCAGTCCAGCATTCCCGAGGCCGCCAACCTCGACGCCGAAGCCGCCGCCACGCGCAGGCTCTACGGCGTGGATGATCCCCGCGT
Organism: Planctomycetota bacterium; assembly: GCA_016873225.1. Classification (GTDB taxonomy): domain Bacteria; phylum Planctomycetota; class Planctomycetia; order Gemmatales; family Gemmataceae; genus REEB421. The sequence goes on from VGXS01000052.1 coordinate 9,902, forward strand.
CGGGCCGACGGCCCGCAATTTCCTCCTGGCGCGCAGGCTGGTGGAGAGGGGCGTCCGATTCGTGCAGGTCATCCATGGCGGGGCCTTCGGCTCTCCCCGCATCAACTGGGACGCCCATGAGGACATCATCGTCAACCACCGCGAGCAAGCCGGGCTTGTCGACCAACCCGCGGCCGCCCTCCTGGCCGACCTCAGGGCGCGCGGAATGATGGATGACACCCTGGTCCTTTGGACCACGGAGTTTGGTCGCACGCCCATCACCGAGGGCATTGGCGCCAAGGGACGCGACCACCATCCCCTCGGCTTCACCATGTGGATGGCGGGCGCCGGCCTGAAGCCGGGCTTCCACCACGGCCGAACCGACGAACTGGGATTCGCTCCGGTCGAGGGCAAGGCGACGCTTTATGATTTCCACGCCACGGTCCTTCATCTCATGGGTCTCGACCACGAGAAAGTGACCTACTACAGCAACGGCGCCCGCCGCCGGCTCACCGATGTTCACGGGGAGTTGATCGAGGATATCTTAGCCTGAGCCGCTGGGCGATCAGCCCCGGGCCTCGACGCAGACAAGGCGGCCGGCGCCGCGCAGGTAGAGCAGCCCCCGGGCCATCATCGGCGCGGCCCAGCACGGGTAGCGCAGGAGCGGCCTTCCCAGCGGATCCGCGAGGCGGTGGCGCGACTTCTCGGTGTATTTTTCCCGGCTGGCGGCCACCAAAAGCACCTCGCCCCTTTCCGCCTGCACCACGAGGGTGTCGCCAGCGCGCAAAACCGAGCAGCGGCCGAGGTCCGGCTCGCTCCAGAGGACCTTGCCGTCCCGCCAGCGCACGCACCTCAGTTCGGCGTTTCCCTCATGCCGGCCCGAGGAGCAGAAGACGACATCATCCATCCGCACGGGCGTGCACCAATGCGCCTGGAGGCTCTTGCCGAACCGCTTGTCGCGGTCGCTCCAGACGATTTCCGCGGCCCGGGCATCGGCCTTCACGAGGGCCGCGCCCGGCCCGTAGGTCTCCGAGATGAGCACATGGCCATCATCGAGGGGAATCGGATTCGCGGCGTTGACGCTTTCGAGGATGCCGGCCCGCCAGGGCGCCAGGAGCCGCGCCTTGCCATCGGGCAGGTCGAAGGCCCACAGGCCGGCGCGGGCGAACAGCAGGCAGGCCGGCCGCCCCGCCAGGGTCGCGAGCACGGGACTCGCGTAGCTGGCGAGGTCGTCACCCGACTTCCAGGCCGTGGCGCCGGTGAGCTTGTCGAAGGCGACGAGCGCCGTGCCCGCGGGCTTCAGGTTGCCGAAGTCGGCCGGATCGGATTCACGCGTGCTGCCTCCCACCTGGGCCAATATCCACCGGTCGTGGATCACCGGCGTGCTGCCGACGCCGAAGAAGTTCTGCACCACTCCGAACTCGGCGACGGTGTCCCGCTTCCACAACACCTTGCCGGTGGCGGCGTCAAGCGCGTGGAGCATTCCCTCGGGGCCGTAGGCATACACGCGCGCGCCATCCACCACGGGGCTGGTTCGCGGACCGCCGTCGTAGCCGTACCTGTCCTCGTAGGCCGTCAGGTAGCTGAACTCCCAGATCGGCTTGCCGGTTTCGGCGTGAACGCAGCGCACACGGGCCTTGTCGCCGGCGCGGTCGAACGCGAAGAGCCGCCCGCGCGCCACCGACGGCATGGCGTAGCCCTCGCCCATTTCAAGCGAAAAGACCACCTTGGGCCCCGCCTGCGGCCAGGGCCCCGGCGGCGGGGCGGTGGAGACGCTGTCGCCCCGCGGGCCGAGCAGGGTGGGCCAGTCCTCGCCGGGCCGGGTGGAAAGGTCCTGGGGGAGCTCATCGGCCCTCGCGGCCAAGGCGGTGGCCGCGCCCAGGGCCGCGAGGCATTGGCGACGATCCAGATCCTTCATGAGCGGATCCCTCACTTGCCTTGCATTTCCTCGACGGGCGAGCCCTGCTCGATCTGGCCCAGGGCCGCCACCGCCCTCATGAGCAACGCCAGCGTCGGGCCGTCGGGTTCCGCCGCGTTGGCCAGCAGGCTCTGCAGACCCTTGACGGCCTCGAGGTGCCTGCCCTCCTCGTAGTGCTTCAGCGCCTGTTCGTAACGCTTGATGAAATCGCCCGGTTCCGCCCCGCCGCTTGCTTCGGGCACCTCGAACAGGTCCACCGCCTCGGGAATCCCCTTGAGCATGACTTTCCGCACACGGCGCACGGCAACCTTCTCATCCAGAAGCGCGCGCGTCGACGCCGTCACCAGCATGCTCACGCCGAAGTGCTTGGTGGCGCCCTCCACCCGGCTCGCCACATTGACCGTGTTGCCCAGCGGGCCGTACTGGAACTTGAACGAGCTTCCCGTGTTCCCGCAGGAGGCGGGGCCGCTGTTGATGCCCACTCCCACCTTCAGTCCACCGGTCTTGCCGCTCCAGGTCTGGTTGGCTTCCCCGAGGCAGTGGATCATGGCCTGCCCGGCGCGCACGGCGCGCATGGCGTGGTCGGGTTGCTCCTGCGGGGCGTTCCACATCGCGAGGATGCCGTCGCCCATGTAGGAGACGATCACTCCCTTCTGGTCGCGGACGCATTGGCTCAGCTTTTCCATCACCTCGCCCACAAGCTTGCATGTTTCCGACGGGCCGAGCGCCTGCGAGAAACGGGAGAACCCGCGGATATCGGCGAAAAGCACCGAAATCTCGCGTTCCCGGCCGGTCAGCAGCGCCGGGTTGTTCTCGAGTTCCAGCGCCAGTTCCGATCCGAAGAACGCCTCGAAGTTCGCCGCTGTCTCCAGCCGCGCCATGCCGACGGCCACGGTGGACGCCAGCAGTCGCACCATCTGGGCCTCGAGGTTCCCGATCGTGATCTGGCCCAGCCGGCTGCGCGAGGCCTTGTCGCGGATGCCGTAGACGGCGCCTTTAACCTCTCCCTTGTGGTCCAGGATGGGGCTGGCCACCACGGCCTTCACCGAGGCGAGGCTTTCGGATGAGCCGAGGTTCGCCCCGTCGCTGAAGTAGGTTTTGCGGTCCTCCTCAACCTTCGTCAGCACCGAGGTGGAAAACTCGCGCCCCGGGCCGTCGTGATCACCCTCGGGGTGGCGCGCCTCCACCATCCAGCGGTTCTTGCGCTTCAGGAGCACCAGGCCCCTGTCCAGTCCGATCAGGTTGACCAGGGCCTTGGAGGTTTGCTGGAAGAACGCCTTGCTGCTGGCGGCGCTGCGCTGAAGGTCGATCACCGTGTTGAGCCACCCGGCGAGCCGCTCGGCCGCCTGGTCGGTCGACACCTCGACATCCTCCAGGCGCAGGCTGGCGTCGGATCCCGCCAGCGACGCCATCGGAACCGAGGCCATGGGATCATCCACGAGGTGGACCTGAACATGGGTCTCGCCGATCGTGAAGATCAATGGCAGCGAAGGCCCCATGGGGATGTCGCGTTCGGAATTGGGCGGGATGATGGTCCCGTTCTCGAGGCGGGCGGGATTGCGGGCGCTCACATTCCTGAACTTCAGGATGTTGCCCCAACCGGCGCTCAGTTCCACATGCTTGCCCGAGACGAACGGGTCGTTCCATTCAATGCGGCAGGGATCGCTCGAACGGGGTCCGCCCACGATGAACCTGCCGAGCGTCAATGTGCCGACCGGGTGGTCCACCACCATTTCGGGCCCGTCCTTGGGACGGACGACCACATGCAGCATCCGGGCGCCTCCATGCCGGCGGAAACCAAGCTTGAATTATGTTTCACGCTAGCACGGCGGGCCCGTGGTGGCAAACAGGCCGGGAAGGTTATCGGCGGGGTTCGAGGCGCCTCACCGCCGCGGCGGCGGCCTCGCGAACATCGGTGTCGGGGTCGGCCGAGAGGGTCCTCAGGCGCGGCAACGCGGCCTTGGTCGCCTCGCCTCCAAGCGCGGAGATGGCCCGCACGGCGGCCCAGCGCACGAAGGCGTCCGAATCGCCCAGCGCCTCCGCAAGGGCCGGGCCGGCGGGGCCGGCGTCGGAACCCATCGACTCGAGCACATCGATCGTCGCCCGGCGCACCCGGGCATCGGGATCGCGGGTCGCCTCGACAAGCGTCTGCAGGATCGTCTTGAGCCCTTCCCGCAGCGGATCCTGGCCGGAACCGCCCGACAGGGCGTTCCACGAAAGCCTGGACCGCGCCGTCTCGTCGAAGAACTTTTGGGCCTGAACCCTCACTGAGGCGTCGGGGTCGCGCAGGGCCACGCCAGCGGCGGGCATCAAGTCGCGCACGGCCGAAAGCAGGGCAAACTGGTCGGCGCGCACCAGGGAATGCAGCGCGTAAGCCGCCGGGTCCGTTCCCGCGGGCGCGATGATCGGCTCGGCAAGCGAGGCATTGAGCGCCACCGCCACCAGGTGCGAGGAGGTCATCGCCATCTGCCGAACCTTCGGCTGGCTGTCGGCGCACAGCATCCGGATCACCGGGCCCGCGGCCACGGCGAACGGGCCCGCCGCCTCATAGGCGGCCTTCGACTTCTCGCCAGCCCTTGTTTTCAGCCTCACCTGCGATTCAATCGCCTCGGCGGCGAGGAACCGTGTTTCAGCGGGTTGCTGCGGCCCCGCCAGTTCCTTGAGCACGCCCAGCACCGTTTCCTGCTTCGTGGGAATCCGCCCGATCACCCGAAGGCCGCTCAGGCGGGCCTCGGGCTCACCCTGCCTCACCTGCCTTTCCAGTTCGGGCAGTAGTTCCGCGCACGCCTCAAGGATCGATATCCCCGTGTTCTGGCCCCGGGTCACCTCATCGAGCCGTTCCATAAGTTGGGCGGCCGACTTGCTGTCGGCGGATTTCAGGGTTTGCCTGTAGCCTTCCACAAGCCGGTTCATCAGTTCGGCCCGGAGTCGGTGTTCCACCCCCTGCGCCTTCGTGTCGCCGGGAACGGTTCGCCATTCGGCCAGTTGCAGTGCTTCCCGCACTTCCTTGAGCGAAACCAGTTCCATGGCGCGGCGGCGCAACCGGGCCTCCCATTCCGCCGGATCCGCCGGGTTGGCCCTCAATTCCAGGCGGAACGCCTCCACGGCATCGGGTGGAGCGCCATGGGCCTGCCGGGAAGGCCCTGAAATGAAGGCGATTCCCAAAGCGGCGCCGCTGGTCAACCACGACTTGATCCTGCGCATGGACGCACTCCCGGTACGAACACGGTTCCTCAGTGCGGCGCAGATAGCGCAAAACTTGAGTTAAAATCAAGGGTTGGCTTAAGTCAGCGCCAGAGCCCGGGTTGCGGCGCCAGAACGGCCTTGACCTCGAGGTTTTCACCGTCGCGGAGAACCGTCACGGTGACCTCCTCCCCCACTTTGCGGCGAGCCAGTTGGTTTTGCAGGTCGCGCAGGGAGGTGAGGGAATCGCCCTCGATTTTCATGAGAATGTCGCCCAGGCGGGTGCGGCCGAACCGGTCGGCGGAAAGTCCCCGCAGGCCGGCCTTGTGGGCCGCGCCGCCCGGCACCACCTCGCTGATGACCAGTCCTTCCAGGCCCAGCGAACGCGCCGTGGCCTCGGGAAGCAGCGAAATGCCCAGCGCCGGCCGTTCGATTTTCCCGTCGGAGATAAGCTGCGGAACGATCCGGTTCACATCATCCACGGGAATGGCGAACCCGATGCCCGCCGAGGCGCCCGAGGGGCTGAAGATCATCGTGTTGACCCCGATGAGCCTGCCGGCGGAGTCGAGCAGGGGGCCGCCCGAGTTGCCGGGGTTGATCGCGGCATCGGTTTGGATGGCGTTGCGGATACGCTGGCCCTGCTCGCCGTCGATTTCCCTCCCCAAGGCCGAAATGATTCCCGTGGTTAGGGTCTGGTCGAGCCCGAACGGGTTGCCGATCGCGAATACCTTCTGGCCCACCTTGAGGTCGTGCGAACTGCCGATGGGCAAGGGCTCGAGCTTGCCCGAACCGGCGTCGATGCGCAGCACCGCCAGGTCGGCCTCGGGAAACACGCCCACCACCCGCGCCCGGAATGCCGAGCGGTCGTGCAGCGTCACTTCGGCGGCGTCGGCCTGCTGGATCACATGGAAATTCGTCACAACATGTCCCGCGGCATCCCAAAGGAAGCCCGATCCGGTGCCGCTTTTCACCTCCCGGCCGCCCAAGAATCCGCGCGAGTTGCGCTCCACGAGCGTGGTGATGTGAACCACCCCCTTGCGGGCCGTCTCGTACAGCGCGATGGTCGACTGCTCGTCGCCGGCCAGTTCGCCACGGGGGGCCACCAGCCTCGGCTCGCCCATGGGCGCCGACGGGCCCGGCAGAAGCCGGTCGCGCAGCGACAGCAGGGCCACCCCGGCGAGGATGCCCAGCGCGAACACCGTCCAAGGCATGCCGCGCCGCCGGGAGTCTTGCCCGACCGATGATGGATTCCAGTTTCCGCCGGACATGCCCCGATTCCTCCCTTAGCGCGCCGTGAATGACAGCGATCCGTCCGTTCCGGCATCCACCGTCACCGTTTGCCCGTCGCGGATGGTGCCCTCGAGGATCTTCCTCGCCAGGGCCGTTTCCAGCTCGCGCTGGATCACCCGCTTGAGCGGGCGGGCGCCATAGGCCGGATCATACCCTTCCCGCACGAGGTGGTCGCGCGCCGCGGGCTTGAGATCGAGAATGATCTGCCGCTCCTCGAGGCGCTTGCGGAGCCTGCCAAGCTGGATGTCCACGATCCGCCCCAAATGCCGCTCATCGAGCGCGTGGAACACGATGGTGTCGTCGATGCGGTTGAGGAACTCCGGCCTGAAGTGCTTGCGCAGTTCGTCGAGCACCGTGTCCTTCATGCGCTCGTACACCTCGCCCACGAACGATCCCTTGTACTGCAAAATCTTATGGCTGCCGATGTTGCTCGTCAGGATCACCAGGGTGTTCTTGAAGTCGACCACCCGGCCCTGCCCGTCGGTGAGCCGGCCATCGTCGAGCACTTGAAGCAGCACATTGAAGACATCGTTGTGCGCCTTCTCGATCTCGTCGAACAGCAGCACGGCGTAGGGCCGGCGGCGCACCGCCTCGGTGAGTTGGCCACCTTCCTCATGGCCCACATAGCCCGGGGGCGCCCCGATGAGCCGCGCCACCGTGTGCTTCTCCTGGTATTCCGACATGTCGATGCGGATGAGCGCCCGCTCGTCGTCGAACAGGCACTCGGCGAGTGCCCGCGCCAGCTCGGTTTTGCCCACGCCCGTGGGTCCCAGGAAAATGAACGAGCCCACCGGCCGCTGCGGATCCTTCAGCCCCGAGCGGGCCCGCAGCACCGCCTCGGCCACCGCCGTCACCGCCTCGTCCTGACCGATCACCCGCCTGTGAAGTTCATCGCCCAGGTGCAAAAGCTTTTGCTTCTCGCCCTCCAAGAGCCGCGTGACGGGCACCCCGGTCCAACGGCTCACCACCGCGGCGATGTCCTCCTCGTCGACCTCCTCCTTGATGAGCCTGCCGCCGCCCTGCGTGCCCGAGAGGTCTTTCTCCGCCTCGGCCAGCGCCCTGTCCAGCTCGTTCAGCTTGCCGTACTTCAGCTCCGCCGCGCGGTTGAGGTCGTACTCGCGCTCGGCGCGCTCGATCGCCGTTTTCGTCGTGTCGATCTGCTCGCGCAGGTCGCGCAACTTCTGCACCCGGCCCTTCTCGGCCTGCCACTGGGCCTGCAGCGTGTCGGACTGCTCCTTCAACTCGGCCAACTCCTTCTCCAGCTTGGCAAGCCGCTCCTTGCTGGCGCTGTCCTTCTCCTTTTTCAGCGCCAGCTGTTCGATTTCCAGTTGCCGGCGCCGCCGCAGGCATTCGTCCAGCGCCGCGGGCATGGAATCGATTTCCGTGCGCAGCTTCGCGGCTGATTCATCCACAAGGTCGATCGCCTTGTCGGGCAAAAACCGGTCCGCGATGTAACGGTTGGAAAGCACCGCCGCGGCGACCATGGCCGAGTCCTTGATCCGCACCCCGTGGTGCTGCTCGTACCGCTCGCGCAGGCCCCGCAGGATGGAAATCGTGTCCTCCACCGACGGCTGGTCCACCACCACCGGCTGGAACCGCCGCTCCAGTGCCGGATCCTTCTCGATGTGCTTGCGGTATTCATCCAGCGTGGTGGCGCCGATGCAATGAAGCTCGCCGCGCGCCAGCATCGGCTTGAGCAGGTTGCCCGCGTCCATGGCGCCCTCGGCCTTGCCCGCGCCCACCACCGTGTGAAGCTCATCGATGAACAGGATCACCACGCCCTGGCTGTCGGCCACCTCCTTGAGCACCGCCTTGAGCCGCTCCTCGAACTCCCCGCGGTACTTGGCCCCGGCGATCAGCGCGCCCATGTCGAGCGAGACGATCCGCTTGTCCTTGAGCCCCTCGGGTATGTCGCCGCGCACGATGCGCATGGCCAAACCCTCGGCGATGGCGGTCTTGCCCACGCCCGGTTCGCCGATCAGCACCGGGTTGTTCTTGGTGCGCCGGGAAAGCACCTGCACCACCCGCCGAATCTCCTCGTCCCGGCCGATCACCGGGTCGAGCTTGCCCTGCTCGGCCATCTTGGTGAGGTCGCGGCCATACTTTTCAAGGGCCTCGTAGGTGGCCTCGGGGTTCTGCGAGGTCACCCGCTGGCTGCCGCGCACCTCCTGCAGCGCCTGCATGAGCCGGTCCCGGCTCAGCCCGAATTCCTTGAGCGCCTTGCCGGCGGCGCCGCCATCGGACAGCAGCGCCAGCAGCAGGTGTTCGACCGAGACATAGTCGTCCTTGAAGTTGCCGGCCTCGTCTTCGGCCTTGAGGCAGATGTCACCCAACCTGCGGGTGATGCCGGGCATGCCCGCGCCGCTGCCCGAGACCTTGGGCAGGTTTTCCACCAGCGAGGTGGCCTTGCGCTTGAGGCCGTCAAGCGCCACGCCGGTTTTCTTGATAATGGAAACGGCCAGGCCGGGGTCCTGGTCCAGCAGCACGGCCAGCAGGTGCTCGGGTTCCACCTGTCCGTTGCCAAGTCTTTGGGCCAGCTTTTGCGCCCCGACGACTGCCTCTTGCGCCTTCTCGGTGTATTTCGAAAGGTCCATGAAATAACTCCCACAGCGTCATGATTCCAATCCCATGAAGGCACCATAAGCATATGCCGTGCCATGGCTTGGAACGCCGCTTTTCACCGGAAAAGCAGGGGTGATCAAAACAATGTCTGCCATTTTGGCATAACTCGACCTGGCCAAAAACGGAAGCGCCGATTGGCTGCCAATTTGGCGCAAGTGAGTGGAAAGTGAACGGGAATCTGCCTCGATTGGATGGTGTATTGGTGTTGAGTGGAGGGGCGGGTTGGTGAGCGCCGGGTGACAGCCCGGCCATGGCATTTTCCACCCCGTTTCACTGTCAGCACCGGACCAGAAACGCACAAGAGGCCCGAACGCGGCCGAAGGCGGAGTGAGTGGGGTCGAATGGAAATTCACCCGGTCACTCCGGTGCTACGCGCCTGTGCTGCTGGCTCTTTGGGGATTGATTCAATGTGATTTCATGTTTTTGCCAGCAATATCGATCAATCGCCAATTCATGATTGCGGATTGGCGTGGTTCACAAAAACCAGTTCGTGCCTAACCTCGCAACAAACCAAAGCCCAAGCCATTGGCTCCATGACTCAGGTGGTCGTATCAATGCCACAATGGCGAGAGGTTTGTCATTCGCAAAGCGCCAAGGCCCCGATCGGCCGCGGGCTTAGATCGAGCTTTAAATAGATGAACTGGATTGATAGTCCCTATAAAAATGCAAACCGAGTCTATTTTAATTCTCCCCATTTACTTCGGCTCTACTAAGGATCATTTGTTTCCGCTATGGGTTCTGGTGTTGTTCCATGATCGACTCGCCCCTCACTTCGTTCAGGGCTCCTAAGCGATAAACGGATCTCAATATGAAGGCCGAACAAAGGCTGATGATGCTTAGGAGCCCTGAACGAAGTGAGGGGCCCTCGCGGACATTCAACAACCTAGCGCCAGTTCAGAGGTCACTCGCGCCGTTCGACGCTTCAGGGACATGAAAGGGCTAACGGAATAATGGCGGGTGTCGGGGTTTTGAGCAGGTCAGTTATTTGAAGTTGGCTCTAGTTCTCTCACGGCGTGCCGCGGGAGCGCGAGGCGAGGTCGAGCCAGCCTTCCCACTGCTTGCGGACCTTCTCCTCGAGGGAGGGCAGGGCCTGCCTGATCTCCTGCAGGCGCGAGTTCATCAGCGTGAACTGGTTCATGGCGGAGTGGCATCGCACCTCGCCACCCAAGGCGACCAGGCGCTGCACGGGGTCGGTCAGCCGGGTCTGGGCGTTGCGGTACTGGTACAGGGCGTCCTCGTAGC
>VGXS01000053.1 GCA_016873225.1 Planctomycetota bacterium
TAAAACAATGGCAACAACAGTAACAGTGAATGGAATGAACTGGTTCTTGCCCTTGGCCCACTTGTCATAAACCAGACCCGGACTAGCCAGTTTCACACCCGTAGTGATGAGTATGGCGGCAAGACATGACAGCGGTATGAGGTTAAGAACCGCTGGCAGCATGACAACGCAAAAAAGGAGCAGGATGCCATGAATAATAGCTGAGGCCTTGGTCTTGGCTCCCGTGCCAAGATTGACCGAACTCCTAACGATGACCGATGTGAGTGGCAATCCTCCAATAAGGCCGGAAACCATGTTCCCAACTCCCTGGGCAAGCAATTCCCGGTCGGGCGGTGACGACCTTTTCATGGGATCAAGCTTGTCAATAACTTCCAAATTCAACAAAGTTTCGAGCGATGCGACCGCGGCGATAGTGGCCGCCGCCAAGTAAACGGCAGGATTGTTTATTTGATAAAAATCGGGGAGTGCAAAAAGGTCCGCGATGCCGTTAAGGCTTTCAGGAACGGGAACTTGAACAAGCATGTTTGGCTCCAATGGAGCCAAACATCCGCTGAAGCCGATTGCCTGTGAAAAAACAGTCCCAAGCACCACGACCACCAAGGGTGCGGGAAGGACCAATTTCTTCAGGGTCTTGGTTGAATCCCAAATGAAAATGAAAAGAATTGAGAATATCCCTATTAGCGCGGCTCCAAGGTGAATCCGGCTTAGAAAACGCCCAATAAAAGATGAAGATGCGGATGGATCCCCGGCTTCAACCATGTAGCCAACGACAACAGGCGTCTACTTCATGATCAGGATAATCCCGATAGCTGCCAGCAAGCCCTGGATCACGCTGCTAGGCATGACCTTGGCAACAAATCCACACCTAGAAACACCTAAAATGATCTGCAAGAAACCGGCAAACATGACTGCCAACAGGAATCCTTCAAACGATCCGACGGAATGAATTTGTGCGGCAACAACAGCAGTCAAGCCTGCTGCCGGGCCACTGACGCTGGAATGCGATCCACTAATCAAGCCGACAACGATTCCACCAACGATCCCCGCGAGCACTCCCGAAATAAGTGGAGCGTTTGATGCGAATGCAATCCCTAGGCAAAGTGGCAGCGCCACCAAGAAAACCACAACTCCGGCCGTTAGATCTGCGACCCAATCACGACCTGCCGTGGAAACACCGCTGACCTGAGGTTTAATCATTGTTATCATCCATCTTAAGGATGTACCACAGAGGGCGACTGGGGTAACTCCCATGCCGGATTGCGCGCATCCGGGCATGTTTTGCGGGGCTCCACATCCTGTAAACCCGCTGAAATTAAAGAGTGAATCCATGGCCTTCTGATCATATTTCATAAGGCCGGAAGTCGCGGGACTGGTTGGCGACCACCAAGATTCCCTGGTGATTCCCAGGCTTTGGACAAGGCCCGTGGCTCCCAGAAGAAGCGTCACCGCCAGCACGGGTATCCATTCCCGGTCGAGCAGGTCGGGGATGGGGCCGTCCGACACCAAGCCGCGTGGCGGCCCCCAGCAGCATTCCATGGTGAGCCGACCAACGCGAAACGCCACCACCGCCCAGAACCCGGCAAGCACGAGGCACATCCATGGCGAGAAAGCCGACGCCGATTCCATCGCCCCGTCCACCAGCATGAACGAAACCCAAGGCGGCATGCCGATGAGCGCGCCCATGAGCAGGAGGAATCCGGCATGGAACCGGGGGGCCAACCGGGCGACGCCGCCAAGTCGGCTCCAATCGACCGGGCCAAGGCGTGCCACCACGGATGAAAGCAGCCATGTGGCCAATATCCCCGTCAAGGCAAGGAAAACTGCGGCGCCCATGGCGATGCCATGCCCATACGACTGGACCAGCAGCGCCATGCCGGTGGAGCCCTTGAGCGTGGCCGAAAGCACATCCGCGAGGTCGTCAGAACCGAGGACACTGATGACGGCGCTCAAGGTGATGACAATCCCGCCGGAGAACAGCACCGTGGAGTTGAAATCGTGGTCGGAAGCCATCAGCGCGCCTGTCATGGCGATGGCGCAGGCGCCCGCGGCGCCCGTGAGCATCGGCCGGTTTTCGGGAACATGGAAGGGAGCCAGCGCCATGACCAGGACCATGAGCCCCGACCCGATCGTCAGGATCATTCCGACCTGGCTGTCAGACAGTGTCCAAGCGTAGGCAAGGGCCACAAAAAGCGGTAAAAGGCTCGATAATATACGAACCTTCGACGGAAACAGCGCGCGGCAGGCGGCGCGGCAGGCCTGGAGCGACCGCCCGACCATTTCAGATGGAACCTGGAAAAGCTTCCGCGCCAATAGCCACGCATGCACCGCCACGGGGGTCTGCGCCACCCTCCCCAGCGACAGGCCCATCGACTTCCGGTACCACAGAAGGTCCATCGGTTGCGACGGCGAGCGGATCAACTGATACCAGCGGATCACCGCGTGGCCGGCCACCAGGGGCACCACCCAGGCCCACAGGCCAACCCCGATCATCGCCACCATCACGCCCATGGTGGACATCGCGCTCCAGGCCAGCGCCGTCTTGGCATCGGGCTGGACGCGGCTGCGGATTCCCGCGTCGATGGCGGTCAATCCGCCGCAGACGATGAACATCCACTGCGCGAGCGGGGAAGTGACCCACAGGCTGTGGAGGCGCACCGCCAGCAGCAGGCCCACATGAAGTGAAAGACCGCCATAAAACAGGGCGCTTGAAGGCGTGGGGCCTTCCATGGCCCTGGGGAGCCAGCCGCTGAAGGGGAGTTGCGCGCTCTTCACCAGCACGGCGACGGCGAAGCCGATCGCGGCGACATCGCGCACCTCGGGCGGCAGCAACGCCGCGGAACCGTATTCGCCATGAACCTCGTTCGCCAGGATGAGGCCGCAGCCCACCAGCATGCCGGCATCGGCGATGCGGTATTGGCGCAGCACGGCGACGGCGCCGGAGCACGGTCCCGGCCGCTCATGGTAGAAACCGATCAGCAGCAGCGAACTGGCGCCGATGAATTCCCACTATGCCGCCATCTGCACCGGATTGTCCGCGAAGATGGCCCCTAAAATGGGTCCTAAAAACAACAGGGCCGTTGCCATGAACCGGGTGAAGCCGCCCTCGCGGTGCAGGTAGGTCGCCGAGAAACGGATCGTCGCCAGGCCCATCAGCGTCGCGACCAGGCTCAAAAGCGCGCTGATCCCGTCGTACAGGAATATGTTCCACTCGCTGAACACCTTCCACGGAAGCGTCAGCTCCATCGGCCTCATGCCGCCGGTCACCCACACGCCCGCCAGGAGGGCCACCAGCAGCAGGCAGGCGCCCATCGCTCCCATCGCCAGGCGCGCGACGGGCCTTTCCCAATCCTCCGTAGGCTTCAGGAAGGCCATCGACACGGCAAGGAGCAAGCTCGTCGCCACGGGAATCCCGATGATCAGCGTCACCAGCAGCGAGGCGATGTCCGGGGAAATTTCAGGAGGCACGGGACACCTCCCCGCGGGGCGAGGGAACCACCAGGGCCGGATCCAGGCTTTCCATCCGGCCGGCGAACCAATCGGCAGACCGGGCCACCTCGGCCACGGGCGAACCGGACGATCCCGCCGACACGAATCCCTCGCCCTCGATGTGGATGCTGGCCTCCGCGGAATCGGGATCGACGCGTATCAGCCGCACCCAGCCGTTTCGAACCATCCTAGCCACCTCGGGCTGGCTCGAGAGAATCGACTCCAAGATTCCGGCGCGGCAAGCCACCATCACCTGCAGCCTCAGGGGCTGGTGGATCTCCACGGCCTGTTTCGGCAAGCCGGTGCGAAGGTCGCCCGTGGCGCCTTCCTGCACCCCCAAGAATCCGACCGGGTTGTGGGGCAGCTTGGTGCCGCTTCCGAGGGTGTCGTTGTCCACGCGCGAGAAATAGTACTGGAGGTTGATGCCGGATATCACGGGCAGGATTCCCGGAAGCAGTTTCCCGATGGCGACGCCCTCGGGATCGGCATCCGGATGATAGGAGATCAGGAACGAACGCCGGTCGAGGAACAGGCCCCGGGTCATCGACCGGGGGCCGTAGAAGGCCATGGCGTTGTTCTGGTGTCCCAGCTCGGGCCTGGGCTGCCCGAGGTCGGCCGACCGGCCCTGCACATGGCGGAGCGCCCGGCCCGCCGCCGTGATTCCCTTGGCCGAATGCAGCCTGCGGCACCTTTCCAGGGCGCTGTGCGCCGCCGCCCTGTTCAGCTTGGCCTGGGCCTCGGACAGCATGGCTGTCGCCCAGCGGGGCGCCGTTTCAAGGTCCTCGAACATCACGGAGTCGTTGCAGGTGTCGTGAAGCCCGCCGACGAACCAGGTGTCCGAGGGGATCCTGATGCCCCTTTTCTGTAGTTCCGCCCTGATATCCACCTGGTTGAGCAGGCGGGCGTTGCCCAGCCCGTCGTTTCCACCGCAGGCGCCGCAATCATAGGCCGACTTGTGCGGGTTGTTCACGCTGGTCGATCCATGGCCGAGGAACGCCACCACGCGGGAGAAAGGCCCCTTCATGTTGATGTTCACCATGAGGGCATGGACCCGGTCGGCCTGCTCGGCCGGCGTGAAGGCTCCCTCCCCCGGTTCCAGCACCATCTCGAAGTCTGTCCTCACGAACGAGCGGACGAACCGGGCGATGGCGGCGCGGAGGCGCGCCCCGAGGTGCGGCAGCAGGAAGCCCACCACGACCGCCGGATAGGCGAGCAGGCCGATCAAACCCACTAAAAGCGATCCGCTGACACTATTTTTACTGGCCGAATCCAGCCGGTGCATCATCCGGCTGAGGCTCTGCTGCCGCTGCAGCCTCATGTGCGAGCGAACCTCGGCGGGCACCTCCCGCACATGGTGCGCCGCCTTCACATGCAGCGGGCATTGGTCCTGCGTGATCGCCTGGCCCAGCGGCGTGAAACGGATCGGCAAGCCGAAGAACCCCGGGCCGCCGAAGGTTTCCGCGTCCGGATACAACTCCTCCACCGCCCGGCGGAACGACTCCTCGCGGTCGTCAAGGCAGGTCATCACCTGGAACTCCGGCCTTGCTGCCGGACCCGGGTCGGGGTTGGCCCGCCTGGCGCGGAACCCGGCGAGCACCTTGTTCCGGTACGCCGCCTCGAACGCCTCCTGCCAAACCATGCGCCTCTGGTCGCGTGTGAACGATTCCACCGCGTGGCAAAGTTTGTGGGGGTCCTGGTCTTCCAGCAACGACAAACCGGGAGAGGGTTTCGAGGCGATGGCGAAGTACAAATCCCATGCCTCATCGGGGGCATGCCGGGCCGCGCGTCCCGCCGGATCCAAGGTGATCGTCAGGTCGGACCTGAGGCCGGCTCCCGAACCGCGCCGATTCCCCGGGCCGCCGAATGCCTCCAGGCAAAGGTGCTTCTCCAGGAGCAGTTGCGCGGCCAGGTAATCCACCAGGCTCACGGGTTGGTCCGGTTCGGCCCGCTCGGTTGGCTGGCACTCCAGCCGCCACATCATCCCGGCTCAGCCCGGATGCGCCATCATGCTGCGCCTCAGGATTGCCGCGTGCCGCGCGTCGTCCGGTTGCTGCCAGAACAGGAGTTCCGAAAGCAGGTCCTCCGCCGAAACCTCGCGGTCGAGCGCTTCCCGGGCTTCCCGGCCCGCATCCGCCAGCCAGGCCTGGGTTGTCGGCTGGTCGGCCATGATTCCCAGGGCGAACTTCAGGAAACCCGATTTCCTCGAGGGCATCGACCAATCGGCCGAGCCACGGTCGAGGTACATCGCGCACAGGGGCCCCAGTTCCTGCCTGAGCCTTTACCAGGGTATTTCAGCCTCGTTGCGCGCCAGCAATTCAATCAGGGGCAAGTCATCGGCCGGCGTTGGCGCGTGTCCCCCGGCATTCCACGGAAGCGCCTTGACCCTGTTCCAGACATGAACCGGATCATTCCCCCTCAGGCCGCGCGGCGGCCTCTCGCCCACGATCCAATCCCGGCTGGCACGCGCATGTCCGGGCGCCGGCCCCAGCAGGAACAGGGTTGCCCACCGAAATGCCGTCCAGCCTTGGGGAAGCGCCTCCAGCAAGACCCCGGACCGCTCGATCCCCTCGGCGATGTCGGCGTCGCTGATGACGCCCTACCGGTAAAACCCGGCAAATTCATCAAGTTCAAGGTATCCATGGATTCCCAGGATGCGGCGGGCCCGGGCCAGCGCGTCGTGGAATGGGGTATTTTCCATGAAACGCAAGGAATTCTGGGAAACGAAAGTTGTCACGGGGGCCTGGTTGGGCAGGAACGATGCCAACTCGGGAAGCAATTCCTTCCAGCTTTTGTGATGATCCCGGGTGATCCCGTGGCCGAGGACGGCGGAATGGGCTTGGCTGGTCATGGCGGGCACCAAGACAAAGGAATGTCTTGGAGAATCGTGCCTGAAAACGAGGCCATGAGGCAACTTGGCAAGGTTAAAAACAGGCAATCTTGGCAACCAAGATGAATTCCATGAAAGCTATGAGGCCTTCATGAGAGCGCGGCGGGCAACCTCACCACCATCCGGGCGCCGTTGGGCTGTTTGTTCTCGGCGCGGATCGAGCCACCCAGCCCATCCACGATGGCCTTGCAAATCGGAAGCCCAAGGCCCGTGCCCCGGGATGATCGGACCGTGGTGCCCGAAAGGCTGAAGCGCTCGAACAACCGGGCCAGCTTGTCCGCCGGAAAACCGGGCCCGGTATCCGCGATTTCAAGGGTGAACCAGCAGGGTTGCGCGGGGTTGTCAACCGACGCGCCAAGGGCCACGGAACCGCCCTCGGGAGTGTTCTTGAGAGCGTTGTCCACCAGGTTGCACAGCACCTGCTTGAGCATCCCCCTGTCGCCGCGCACCTTGCCCGCCGACAGGGAACCCACCTCAAGGACGATTCCCCGCTGCTCGGCCACGCCGCGGAACATGTCGGCGACCCGCAGGCACAAATCGGCCAGATCGGTCGACTGGCCGTTGTCCAATAGGCCGCCGGCATCGCTTTCAGCCAGCAAAAGCAGGCGGTTCACCAGCATGGTGAGGGATTCCACCTCCTCGAGGATGTCAACGAGCGTCTCCCGGCGCGATTCCGGCGACGCCGGCGTGTCGAGCGTCAGCTCGATCGACGCCTTGATCGCGGCCAGCGGCGACCGCAGTTCATGCGCGGCATTGGCCACAAAGTCCCTCTGCCGCGCGGTGTAATGCTGGATGCGGTCCAAAAGGCCGTTGATCGTCTTGGCCAAGAGATCGAGTTCGTCGCCCACCTCGCGGAACGGAAGTCGGCCCGAGAGCGCCTCGGGACGCAATGTCCTCGCCATGGACAGCATCGTGCCCAACGGTTCGGTCGCCCGTCCGGCGAGCCAATAGCCCAACCCCGGCGCCGCCACCAGGGTCGCCAGCCCCACGACGGCAAGGACCAGCCTCATCCGGTAAAGGTCGTCGGCGAGGAAGCGCGTGGATGAGCCCGCCTGCACCCTCACGCCCCGGACGCTCCGCTGGACAAGGCAGGTGGTTCCCAGGTGGATGCGGCCATCCGGGCCATCCCAGCCGAGCGCCAGGACTTCGGGGGGAACCGGGCCCGCCTCGATCACCGACCGCGCGGCCTGAATCCTGCCGTACCATTCCTGCTCGGAGTGGCTCTCGGCCTTGCGCGCCAGGGCCGCGCGAACCGTCTCGATGTCGATCCCCTGCTCCATGAGCAGGATCAGTTCCCGGCAGTCCTCGTCGAGAACCTGGTCGAGTTCGCGCGTCATGAGGTAGCCGACGCCGAGGTAGAATCCGAGGCTCACGGCCAAGAGGATGGCCAGGGCGCCCAAGGTGTTCCAGAACGAAAGCTGGAAGCGCAGCGACCGGATGAATCGACTCGCCGCCATCAGCACGGTCAGGCTCCCGAGCGCAGCGAATAGCCGCGGCCGCGCACCGTCTGGATCATGCCGTCGTTGCCCGTCTGGGCGAGCTTGTTGCGCAGGCGGTTGATGTGCACCTCGATCACATTCGTCACGCCATCCCAGTCGCCCTCCCAGACATGCTCGCAGAGGGCCTTGCGCGTGGTCACCTGCCCGGCGTTGCGCATGAGCAGTTCGAGAATGGTGAACTCGGTGGGGGTGAGGTCGACATGCTTGCCGCTCGCCGTCACCCGGCGGTTGGTCAGGTCGAGGCTGACGGGGCCCGAGGTCAGCATGGGCGACGGGCGATGGCCGCTGCGGCGGCAGACCGCGTCCACGCGGGCAAACAACTCCGTGAAGGCGAACGGCTTGACGATGTAGTCGTCGGCGCCGGCGCGCAGGCCGGCCACGCGGTCGTCAACCGAACCCATCGCCGTCAAGGCCAGCAGGGGCGTGCGGACTCCCTCGGATCGCAGTTTCCTGAGCACTTCCAGCCCGGACATTTCCGGAAGCATCATGTCGAGGACCACCACATCGTACCGCTGGGTCAGCGCCGCCTCGATGCCGCGCGTGCCGGTCTTCGCCCAGTCGCACTGTTGTCCCGCCGCGGTGAACCCGCTCTCCACGAGCCTGCCGATGTGCGCGTCGTCCTCCACCAGGAGGACGCGGAGCGGGGCCTCAGAGGGCCGCTCGGCCGATTCGCCCTGCTGGGTCGTGGTGGTGTTCGCGCTCATAGCCCCAGTTCCTTGAGTTGCCTCGCGTCGACGGGCGCGGGGGCCCCCGTCATGAGGTCGCGGGCGCGCTGGTTCTTCGGGAAGGCGATCACATCGCGGATATTCGCTGTGCCCGAAAGGATCATCGCCCACCGGTCGAGGCCCAGCGCGATGCCGCCATGGGGGGGCGCTCCCATCTTAAGCGCGTCGAGCAAAAATCCAAACTTCTCGCGGGCCTGCTCGGCGGGGAGGCCGAGCACGGCGAACAACCGTTCCTGGACGACGGGATCATGGATCCGGATGCTGCCGCCGCCGCACTCGTACCCGTTGATGACAAGATCGTAAGCCCGCGCCTTCACCGACGCCGTGTCCGACTCCAATTTCGCGATGTCCGCCACCCGGGGCGCCGTGAACGGATGATGGTTCGCCACCCACCTTCCCTCCTCGTCATCGCGCATGAACGACGGGAAGTCGACCACCCACAGGGGCTTGAAGGTTTTGGCGTCGGCCGGCACCAGTCCCAGTTGCGCCGCCAGGTGGGTGCGCAGGCCGCCCAACAGTTCCGCGGCCTTGTCGGGCGCGTCGGCCACCAGCAGGAGAAGGTCGCCCGGCTTGGCCCCCAGCCTGCGGCCAAGTTCCTCGAGCATTCCCGCGGCGAAGAACTTCTCGATGCCGCCGGTGTATTTGCCCTCCTCCACCTTCAGCCACGCCAGGCCCTTGCCGCCCGCCCGTGTCACCACCTCGCTGAGCTTGCCTCCCGGCTTCAGTTCCGTGTTCGAGAAACGGCCCGCCGCGCCCGTGGCGTTGATCGCCCGCACGGCATGCCCGGCGGCCACCGCCTCCTGGAACACCTTGAAGCCCGATCCGCCCGCCCAGTCGGTCACATCCGTGATCTCAAGCCCGTAGCGAAGGTCCGGCTTGTCGGAGCCATACCTCAGCATCGCCTCGTCATACGACAGCCGCGGGAACGGCACGGTGACCTCCATCCCCAGGCAGGAGCGGAACACCTCCACCGCCAGGTCCTCGATCAGCTTGAGGATGTCGTCCTGGTCGACGAACGACATCTCGACATCAAGCTGGGTGAACTCGGGCTGGCGGTCGGCGCGGAGGTCCTCGTCGCGCAGGCAGCGGGCGATCTGGTAATAGCGGTCGATCCCGGAAACCATGAGCAGCTGCTTGTAGAGCTGGGGAGACTGGGGCAGCGCGTACCACGATCCCGGATGCACGCGGCTGGGCACGAGGTAGTCGCGCGCGCCCTCGGGAGTGCTGCGGCCCAGTAGCGGCGTCTCGACCTCCACGAAACTGCGCCCGTCGAGGAACGACCGGATCGTCTGGTTGAGCCGGTTGCGCATCAGCAGCGCCTTTTGGAGGCTTGGACGCCTCAGGTCGAGGAAGCGGTACTGCAGGCGAATGTCCTCGCCGGCCAATTCCTCCCCGGGGAACTCGGTCACCTCGAACGGAGGGGTGGGACACTTGTTGAGCACCTCGAGGTGCCGGGCCACCACCTCCACCGCGCCCGTGGCCAATTCGGCGTTTTCCTTGCCCGGCAGCCTGCGGCGCACCTCCCCTTTCACCGAAAGGCACCATTCGCGGCCGGTTCCGTCGGCGATGTCGAACAGCGGACTTCCCGCGTCCGCCTCGATCACCACCTGCGTCACCCCGTAACGGTCCCTCAGGTCGAGGAACACCTGCTGGTTGTAGGCCCGCCGGGAATTGACCCAACCGTTGAGTGTCACGCTGGTTCCGAGATGTTCCGCCCTCAGGGCGCCACAGGTCACGGTACGCTGCCAATCCGCCATGAAAATCTCCCGGAAATCCCCCGCCGCCGCGTCAGGGCCGCCCGCTGGGGGATGAAAAAATGATACAGGAATCAAGCGAACCCCGCCTCGCCCCGCGTTTCGGCCTAAGAGTAAGTCATGGCTGAACAAAAGGCGGAAAAGGTGATTGTGCTGGGTTCGGGCCTTGCCGGGCTCGCCGCCGCGACATGCCTGAAGGAGAAAGGCCACAGCGTCCTCGTGCTCGACAAGGGCGCCGTACCCGGGGGCCGCGTCGCCTCGCGGCGGATCGGCCCCGCGCTATTCGACCACGGCCTGCAGCACTTCCACGCCGAATCACCCGAGTTTTCCTCCGCGCTGGGATCGTGGAATGACGCCGGCATCATTTCCCGGTGGGCGGTGCCCGCCAGCGAACCGGGCCCGCACTACCGGGTGCCCGGCGGGATGAGGCAACTCATGCGCCGGCTGGCCGGGGGCTTGCCCGTTCGCCAGTCTTGCCGGGTGCTGGCCGTCTCGTCGGACCGGGAAGGCTGGCGACTCGGCCTGGACGATGGAACCGAGGAAACGGCGTCCGCCCTCGTCATCGCCATACCCGCTCCCCAAGCCGTTGGCCTGTTCGAGGCCGGCGGCGCCCAACTTCCCGGCGAGGCGCGCGACAGCCTTTCCGCCATCAGCTACCACCGCTGCCTGGCCGTGATGGCCCGCCTGGGAGGCCCCTCGGGCATTGCCGATGGCGCGTTGCCCTGCGGGCCCGAGCCCGTGGCCTGGGTGGCCGACAACCACGCCAAGGGTGTGTCGGGCGAACCCGGAGCCCTCACCCTGCTCGCCGGCCCCGAATTCTCTAGGCAGTATTGGGAACTCGGTGACGACCTCGTCGCCTTCCGGCTGTTCGGCTGTGTGCAGGCCCGCCTGGGCCAGCCGCTGGGCGAATATCATGTCAAGCGTTGGCGCCTGGCCCGGGTCTCGGCTACCATCCCGGAGCGCCACATCGCCCCGGATCTTTCCCACCCCGTCGTCTTCGCAGGCGAGGGTTTCGGCGGCGACCGCTCGGAAGGCGCCTGGCTCTCGGGGCTCTCCGCCGGCCGATGGATGGCCGGCCGCCTGGCGGCCTGATCCCCTGCCCGGAACCCGACCCGATGCCCGGATCCTGGACCGACGAACTTCATGCCCTGGCGCTCGTGGGCGCGGGAGGCGCCGCGGGCTCGGCCGCGAGGCACCTGTTCAGCTTCTTGCTTCGACTGGGGGGGCTTCCCTCCGCCCAGTCCCACCTCTCGACGCTGGCGATCAACGCCTCGGGCTCGCTGCTTGCCGGCTGGCTGCTGCGCCAATTCGGCCCGGTCAACTCCGCCATGTTCCTGTTCTGGGGCCTGGGCTTCTGCGGCGGGTTCACCACCTTCTCAAGCTACAGCCGGGAGTTCGTCATGCTGCTCAGGGAGGAGCGCCTCGCCGAGGCGGTCGCCTACCTGCTGCTGAGCGTGGGCCTCGGTGTCGGCGGCTTCGTGGCCGGCTGGGCGGTCGCCGGGAAGGGCGCCTAGACGGCGCCGAGCCTGGCGCGGATCTCCGATGACGAGATATCAAGCCTGAACTCCGGCTCGGGAATGGCCCGGAACAGTCCCTTGGCGGATTCCGGCACCTCCTCTTCGCGAAACGGGTGGAACACGCCGTCCTCCGTGGCCCGCCCGGCCACGAGGAACGAGCAGCCCCGCTCCCTCAGGTGCGCCAGGGCGCCGGCGAGGCCGCCCGTCCCGGGCGGATAAAACCGCTCCTCCAACACCCGGATGGCGGTGTCGTGCCCCACCACGAAAATGGCGCCCGGCAGCGCCTCCGCCTTGGCCGCGAAGGTGCCCAGGCGCGTCACCACCACCGGCCCCACCCCGTGGAACTGCCTCAGGCGGCGCAGCAGCTCGGCCGCGGGCATCGGCGGCTTGTCGGCGTTGGCCACGGTGATCTCGTAGGCGGCGCGCCGGCCGGTGAGCCTTTCGGCGGCCCGGGCCAGGCCGATGTGCCCGGCATGCAGGGGATTGAACGATCCGGAAACCACGAGCTCAGGGGCGGGGTTCGCGCGCGCCTGCCCGTCGACTTCCAGGCGGGCCCAGGCCCGCGCCCCGGAAATCACCTCCGCCAGCCGGCCGTGTTCGCCCGGTCGGTCCTCGCCGGGCAGGCCCGGGGCGTCGGGATCGCGCAGCAGGCCCAGCAGGAAGGCGCTCACCGCCCGTTCCTGCTCCTGCCTTCCTGGTATGCCGCCCAGGTCCAGGGCCCACGAGCGGCAGACAAGGCCGTCGCACCATCCGAAATGGGCCCTGTCGGCGCCGCGCCTGGGCCGGTCGGTCGCCAGCGCCGCGGTGCAGGAGACGCCCACCGCGCCCGCGCCGCCTGAAAAGACGGTCCTGCGCCAGGCGGCCCACGCCATGGCCCTGGCCGCCAGCGGACCGGATCGCGGGACCACCACCTTGCCGATGAAGCGGTCGAGCGCCGCGGCGCCATAAGGCACGCTCGCCTCGAGCATCACGCGCGAGCAACCGGGAGTGGATTGGAGCGCCGCGATCGCCTGGGTGCCGCCGCCGGCGACCACAAGCGAGAACGGCCGGCCGCCGGCGATCACCGCCGCGGCGTCGGGCGGCGTCATTGGGGGTTGGCGGACAGGGTCCGCTCGGCTTCCTCGAGCAGGTGCCAGGCGTCGCGGGCGCTTGTCGCGGCGCGAAGGCCCTCGGTCACCTCGGGGCGCATGAGCAGCCGCCCCAGCCTGGCCAGCACGCGCAGGTGCGACCCGTCGCTGCGGCAGGCCACCATGAAGACAAGGTCGGTCGGCGCGTTGTCGGGCGCTCCCAGGCTCAGCGGTTCGGCGAGGCGCGCCAGCGACACCACCGACTCCCCCAGCGCGTCGGGCAGCCTGCGGGCCGGGTGCGGGATCGCCACGCCACCCGCCTGAGCCGTGCTCGACCGCTGCTCGCGTTCCCGGAGGCTGGCGAGCAGGGCCTGCGGGTCCCACACCTGCCACGACCTTTCGGCGATCTTCACCATCTCCTGCAGCAGCGACGACCTCGTCCTCGCCTGCAGTCCGAGCTCGATGTTGTCCTGGGCTAATAGCTGGCACACCACCGGTCCGCGCTCGGGTTCGGCCGAGGAATCGAACCGGCTCAGTTCCTCGTCGGAGTAACCGGGCAGCCTTTTCTCGAGCCAAAGGTTGATTTCAGCGGCGGCGAAGGTCCACTCCCCGCCCACGCGGCGGGCCGGAAGGTGGCCGCGGGAGGCCATCTTCTCCACATCGCGGGCGTCCTGGCGGAGCATGTCCGCCAATTGCCTGACCGTCAGGGTGGACTCGTTCATGGAAAAGAGAGTCTCCGATCCGTCAAATCGGCGTCAAGGCCGGGAGGCGCTCTCCCGGCCATCAACTCGCCTCGGCGGTTCAGGCCTTGCCGGTTTCTCCGCCGGTGCCGGCGATGCCGGGCAGCGTGAACCCCCGGCCATCCTTGAGGAGCTGGATGTTCGCCTGCGTCTGCTGGCCCAGGCCCCACAGCCGGATGAAGCCCTTGGCCGCCTCGTGGTCGAACTGGTCGCCTGTCTCGTAGGTCGCCAGCTTCTTGCTGTAGAGGCTGTTGTCGCTCTTGCGGCCGGCCACGGTCGCCTGGCCCTTGAACAGCTTCATCCGCACCTGTCCCGACACGAACCGCTGGCTCGAGGCCACGAACGCCGCCAGGTCCTGGTGGAATCCGCTGAACCACAACCCATTATAGACGAGGTCGGCGTATTCCTGCGCCACGATCGTCTTGAACCGCTGCGCCTGCTTGCTCAGGCACAGCGACTCGAGCTCGCGGTGGGCCATGTGCAGGATCACCGCGGCGGGAGCCTCGTACAGTTCGCGCGACTTGATTCCCACGAGCCGGTTCTCGACATGGTCGATCCGGCCCACGCCGTGCTCGCCGCCGACGGCGTTGAGGGCCTCGATGAGCGGCACGCCGTCCATCGCCTTGCCGTCGAGGCCCACCGGCCGGCCCGACTCGAACTCGATGGTGACATACGCGGGGGAGTCGGGGGCGCTCTCGGGGCTCGTGGTCCAGCCGAAGGCCTCCTCGGGGGGCTCGGTCCACGGATCCTCGAGCACCCCGGCCTCGCACGACCGGCCGAACAAGTTCATGTCGAGGCTGTAGGGGCTCTTCACCGTCGCCTCGACGGGGATGTCGTGCTTGGCGGCGTATTCGAGGGCCTGGTCGCGCGACATCTTCCACTCGCGGACGGGGGCGATGATCTTCAGGTCGGGCGCGAGCGTCTGGAAGGTGACATCGAAGCGCACCTGGTCGTTGCCCTTGCCGGTGCAGCCATGGGCCACCGCCGTGGCGTTGTGGGCGCGCGCGGCGTCCACCATGAGCTTGGCGATGAGGGGGCGGCCCAGCGCCGTGGCGAGCGGATATTTCCCCTCGTAAAGCGCCCCCGCGGCCAGCGCCGGGAACACGAAGCAGTCGACGAAGAGGTTGCGGGCGTCCTGGGTGACGGCATCGACGGCGCCGGTCTTGAGCGCCTTCTGCCTGATCTTCTCCATGTCCCCGGTGCAACCGAGGTCCACGGTGAAGGTCACCACATCCATGTTGTACTTTTCCTGGATCCACGGGACCATGACGGAGGTGTCAAGACCGCCGGAGTATGCCAGAACCACCTTGCCACGACGCGTCTCTGCCATGTGCTTGCCGCCCGCCTCCAGAAAAGGGTGAAAAGGTCAGTTTAAATGGGTCAGCATGATTGCGCCATGGCCAAGTTGCGTCTTGCCGCCCCCGTTTGGGCGGAAGTGTCGGCCCGGGCACTGGCCGAGGCGCCGCTGGAATGCTGCGGTCTGCTCGCCGGCACGCGCGCGGGAGGCGTGCTCGAGGCCGTCGCCGCCTTGCCCCTGGTGAACCAGCTCGCCAGTCCCACCCGCTTCATCTCGGAACCGGCCGGCCTGTTCAAGGCGCTCAGGCGGGCGCGTGAGATGGGCCTCGAGGTGCTGGCGGTCTACCACTCGCATCCCGACGGCCCGCCCGCGCCCAGCGCCACCGACCTCGAGTGGCGCTGGGCGCCCGGCGTGGCCGACCTCATCGTGGCGGTGGGGGGCGGGGCGCCGCTGGCCCGCGCCTGGGACCTGCACGCCGCCCTTCCGAGGGAACTGGCCCTCGAGGTCGGCGGGCCCGGCTGACCGCGGGCCAATGAGGGGGCCCCGGATGGCTCTCGACATCCGGGGCCCCGGGTTTTCCTGGCGTCCTGCCAAGAAAATCACATATCCCGCTTCTCTTCAACCCGCGTGCGGATCCTTTCCGCCAGCAGCGCGACATCGAACGGCTTCTTGAACGATTCGTTGAAGCCGTACTGGACGAGTCCTTCCTGGTCGGCCTCGTCCTCGCTCGCCAGCGCCACGATCAGCGTCTGCTCGTAGGCGGGGTTGCGGCGCAGGTTGCGGGCGATCTGCAGCCCCTCGCTGCGGCCCAGCGCCAGGTCGATGATGATGCTGTCGGGATGGAAGCTCTCGGCGAGGATGCCGGCCTCGAAGCCGCTGTTG
Organism: Planctomycetota bacterium; assembly: GCA_016873225.1. GTDB lineage: Bacteria > Planctomycetota > Planctomycetia > Gemmatales > Gemmataceae > REEB421. The sequence goes on from VGXS01000053.1 coordinate 15,855, forward strand.
GCGACCTCGTAGCGGAACTCCTCGGAGACCGGCAGCATTTCCTGGACGCGGTCAAGGAGCAGCTTCTCCGCGCCGATCACCAACACCTTGTGCCAGCTTTCCTCCTCGAGTTCCCCCAGGGGCATCCCGTATTCCTTGAGGAACCGGATGAGGTGGTCGCGGGGAATGCGGCGGTCCTGGCTGCCGGGAATCCGGTAGCCGCGGAGCTTGCCCGAGTCGAACCACTTGCTCACCGTGCGTGGGGCGACCTTGCAGATCTTGGCCACTTGGCCTGTGGTGAAGACGGGTTTCTTCATGTCGAAACGACTCCGTAGGGTTGCAAGGCAGGACCCGGCCTGCCGTCTGGGCCACCCCCCCGGGCGACTTGTGCGGAGCCGCCCGGGGAGCTTTTGAACCCGACGCATGGAGACCTTGCGGAGTCCCCATCACGGAAATCACGAACGCCGGGTCCGGGAACTTGGTCGGTCCATCGGGACGCGTTCCCTTGCCGGCCCTCGCGGTTTTCCCGCGTCAGGCTGCCCGGACCTTTCCTGGCGGAGACCCTCACGACCCATGGCGGTGTCGGATGGAGGGATCCGCGCCGGGTTTGCCCTGGCTAAGAATGTTTTTCGGCAATGCAAGTCGGTTTTTTGAGGAAATGATCGCCAATTGGACGGATTCTGCCGTTTTCCGTTCTTTTCCCGGCATTCCGGCTTGTCCGGTCAACCCGGTTTATCACGGCAACGCCGCTAAAACGCATTGATCGCAGCTTGCCCATTCCTACAACGGCGACGGTCCTGCCCGCCGTCGGGGTCATATCCCCTTCCGGTACACCACCATGTCGTCGCCCGGAGCGTAGAATTCGCGCAACACGCCTTGCCGCTCGTATCCGATTTTCTCGTAAAAGCGTCGTGTCGGGAGATACCGCTCCGTTCCGCTCGTCTCCACGAACATGGCACGGCCGGCCTTGCCTTTCACCCGCTGCTCGGCCCAGTCCATGAGGGCCCGTCCGCGCCCGCGCCCCTGGAGCGACGCGTCCACCACGAGCCAATAGACATGCCAGGTGCCCACCGTCATCGGGGCGGGGGCGTAGTGAACGAATCCGGCGCGCCTCCCCTCCTCCCACAGGACCCACGCCTCCTGCCCGGCGAGGTCGTCGGCGGAGTCGAGGCAATCGGTGAGCACCTCGTCAAGCGCCTCGAGTTCCAAGGGCTTGAAGAAGCCGGTGCCGTCGCTCAGGGCCACCAGGGGCGCGATGTCGTCGCGGGTGAGGGGCAGGAGTTGGCTCATGCCGACAGGATATGAAATGGCCAAGCCCGCCGGGGAGTGGGTCCCGGCGCCGCCGGCAAGGAAGCCGGGTGCCAAACACACCCGGCCCCCCCTTCACCTCAGAAGGCCTGGCCCAACAGCCTCAGCAGCAGGCGGACGAGCAAGTCCACCAGGGGCTCGGGCAGGCCGGCGCCCGCCACCGGCCGGTCGCGCGTGAGGCGGATCGCGAAGCCGGCGATCTCCCACAGCGCGTGCGCCAGTTCCGCGAGGTCGCGCGACCCGCCGCGCGGAAACGCCAGCACCACCCCCGCCGCGGCCGCCGGAAACCGTTCCGGCAGCGGATACAACGCCTCAAGTTCCGTCATGACACCCTCCCCTCGCCGGCGCCCCTGCGCGCCGGAAACCCCGCCACCCTCGAAAACGCCCACGAGTCGCCCTGCCCCAGCATCGCGTCCACCACCGCCGCGTCGGCCCAGAAGCCGCCGGGAGGCGGATCGCCGGGGCCCGGCGGGCCGGTGTGCGCCCCCGGCCCCCATGAGTTGAGCAGGTAACCTCCCGGCCGCACCTTCAGCCGGTAGCCCACCAGCGCCATGCAGTGGTTCCAGGTGCCCCGCGGCGGGGCGAAGCCGTCGGCGTCGCGCCTCGTGCCGAAGCCCCGGTCGCTGCACACCGCGATGCCGTAGCCGGAGGCCAGCGCCCGGCACGCCTCGTCAAAGCGCGTCACCCGCGCCACGCCCGCCACCGGATGCCGCCGGCAATGCGGCTCCAAATCGTCGGGAACTCCGGTTTTGCCCAGCCTGCGGCAGGCCGCGGGGTCGTACCTCCTCAGGTCGTGCCGGCCGTGGATTCCCCGCTCCACCACGCCCCAGCGCCTCACGAATTCCGCCGCCCACGCCCCCACCGATCCGTCGCCCCGCACCCTCCCGCCGCCCACCTCGACCCGGCTGCCGGCGTAAACGATCTCTTGGCAGATCGGGGCGAAGCCGTCCGGTTCGCCCGAGGCGATCTCGGCGCACAGCGTGTGTTCGATCGCCGTCGCCGCGCCGAACCCCACGCAACTGCCCACCGCCCCCTGGTCGCGCGCCGGCAGCGCCGCGCCCGTCACCTTCCGGCACGCCTCCCACAGGTACGCCTCATCGGGCGGCGCCGCCACGCCCGCCGGCGTGTCGCCGAACACGGGCGTCGGCAACCGCTCCATCACCCGGGCCACCGCGCCCGGATCCCTCAACCAACCATGCCTCCGCGCCGACCTCATCGCCATTCCCCTCCCCTTGGTTCCGCTTTCCCGTCACCCGTGCGCGCGTCGATCCGCTCCGTCAGCTCGACAAGCCGGCCCAGCGACCGCTCCTGCCCCGCCAGCAACCGCTCGGTGCGGTCGAGGAACGCCAGGTGCCTGTCGCGCAGCGGCACCACCACCTCCCGGCCCACCCAGGCGCAGGCCCTCCCCGCCGCCAGCAGCACGCCGGCCAACAGCGCCGCGGGCACCCCCAGCCTCTCGGCCGCCTCGAGCCATCCCATCGCCAGCCTCCCCGTCGCCTAGATGTTGTCCGTCGGCCAATCGGGCCTCAGCCTCCTCAGCCTCGCCACCTTGTGCTCGCCGGCGCCGCCCCGCCCGGCCACCGCCACGAACCTCACCTCGAAGCGTGTGCCCGCCGCGTCGGGCACCGCCACCTGCGGCGCCAGGCCGCCGTCGGCGCCGTCGCGCAGGTCGGTCCCCGCGGGCACCAGCAGCCGGTGCGTCCACACCAGTTGCGTCCCGAGGGAATCGAGCACAGGGTCGGGCTCGAGCCGGCACGGCACCCCCGTCGCCACGGGAGGCGCCGCCGGCGCCATCGCCTCGTGCCAGATCGCGCAGGTCGTGTTCCAGGCCGGGCTTTTGTCCGCCATGACGATTCCTCCTTGTGACAACTTCAGATCCGGTACTGCCTGAACGGCGCCAGCAGCGCCCGCCCGGCGGGGTGGGGCAGCGGCTCGGCGGCCGCAGGGTTGCCGCGCGCCGTCCACCACAGCGCCGCGGCCATCTGCGCCACCGCCTCGGCCACGGGCTCCGGTAGCGGGTCGTGCCCCGCCTCCACGACCAGCCTCACAGGCCCCGCCACCCGCCTTCCCAGGTCCACCCGCTGGCTCCGCGAGTCGAACCTGGCCCCCGCCAGCACCGCGCCGTAGGCCACCACGGGCACCGGCCGCCCGGGCCTCACCGCCCGCGCCGGAATACCCAGCAGGAGGTCGCCTCCCTCGAGGTGCAGCCGGTCCGAGGGGGCCGACGCGGCGCCGGGCGCCAGCGCCGCGGTGTAGCCGTCGCTGCCGGCGTTGACCGCCGAGGCCAGCGCCATGGCGGTGGGAAACTGGGCCAGGGGCAGCGCGCGGCCGCCCGCTTCGTCGGCCAGCACCAGCGCGGTGGTGGAAAGCCGCACCGTTCCCGCGCGGTCGCGGCCGATCGCCAGGGCCGGTGCCGGCTCCGCCGCCGCCGACAGCAGGGCCCGCGCCGGCCGGTGCCGCACGGCGGTCTCCCGCGCCCCGGCCACATCGTGGATCTCAGCGGTCTCCCACGGGCCCAGCGGCGCGCCGCAGAACCTGCGGGCCAGTTCCGACGCCGTGGCCACCGACTGGGCCAGCTCGGCGTTGTCGGAGTCGGTCCAGGCGCGCGGCGCGAAGGCC
>VGXS01000054.1 GCA_016873225.1 Planctomycetota bacterium
CCCCGTCGATGTTCGCGGTGTTGGCCGAGGCGCCGGGTTGGCTATAACCGTCGATGGTGATGCCGCCCGCCAAGACGGGCAGGACCGTGGCCGGCGTGATGGTGCGGACCCCGCCGCCGGGAATGTTGAAGCGGATGATGTCGGTGCCGGCGCTGGCGTTGGCCTGGTTGATGGCCCAGCGCAAGGTGCCCCTGTGGTACAGGCCCGAGTCGGCGTCGGATTCGCTCGTCACGGTGAAGATGACGGGAAGGCTCGACACCTCGGTCACGGTCACCCGCGTGGCGGTCGAGACATTTCCCGCGGCGTCGGTCGCCGTCACATCGAGCAGGTTCACCGTTTCCTGGGCCAGCGGAACGGGGATCGAGTACGCCGTCTGCCCGGGAGCCAACTGCTGGCTGCCGATGATGTTTCCACCTCGGGCCACGCTCACCAACGCGCCGGCCTCGGCTACGCCTTCCACCCAGAAACCTTCGGCATTCAGCGTCGCTGAAACGGTTGGCGTCGATGGCGCCGCCGGCGCGGCGGAGTCGATCCGCACCGAAAAACCCTGGCTGGAACCCGACTGGTTGCCGGCGGCATCGGTAGCCTTGGCGGAAAAGACATGAACGCCATCGGCCAAGGCGGTGGTGGTGTACGACCAGGCGCCATCCCTGTTCGCCGTGGCGGTGCCGAGAAAATTCACGCCGTCGAAAACGAAGACCGTGGAACCCGGTTCCGATGAGCCGGAAAGGGTGATCGTGGTGTCATAGGTCAGGGCGTCGCCTTGGATTCCCGTGTCGTCGCCAAAGGTGGAAATCACCGGCGACCCGGGCGCCGCCGTGTCGATCATCACCACCAACGCCGAGGATGCGACCGACTGATTGCCCGCCGCGTCCGTCGCCGTGGCGCGGAATGAATAAGACCTATCTGTGAGTGTTGCTGTGGTAAACGACCACAGTCCGTTCGCCCCAGCCGTCACCAAACCTAATAGCGCCCCGCCATCCATGATCCGAACGGTGGCGCCCGACTCGGCACCGCCCGTCAGCGTGATCGTGGCATCCGAGGTGATCCCGTCACCCGGCACGCCCGTGTCATCGCTCCACGAATTGATGACCGGCGCTCCTGGCGCCTTCGTATCAATCGTCAACACCAACGCCGACGAAGCGACCGACTGATTGCCCGCCGCGTCCGTCGCCGTGGCGCGGAATGAATAAGACCTATCTGTGAGTGTTGCTGTGGTAAACGACCACAGTCCGTTCGCCCCAGCCGTCACCAAACCTAATAGCGCCCCGCCATCCATGATCCGAACGGTGGCGCCCGACTCGGCACCGCCCGTCAGCGTGATCGTGGCATCCGAGGTGATACCGTCACCCGGCACGCCCGTGTCGTCGCCCCACGAACTGATCACCGGCGCACCTGGCGCCGCCGTGTCGATCATCACCACCAACGCCGACGAAGCGACCGACTGGTTGCCCGCCACATCCGTCGCCGTGGCGCGGAATGAATGAGATCCATCTGTGAGTGTTGGTGTGGTAAACGACCACAGTCCGTTCGCCCCAGCCGTCACCAAACCTAACAGCGCCCCGCCATCCATGATCCGAACGGTGGCGCCCGACTCGGCAACGCCCGTCAGCGTGATCGTGGCATCCGAGGTGATACCGTCACCCGGCACGCCCGTGTCGTCGCCCCACGAACTGATCACCGGTGCCGCCGGCGCCGCCGTGTCAATCGTCACCACCAAAGCCAACGACGCGGCTGACTGATTCCCGGCAGCGTCAGTCGCCGTGGCACGGAATGAATGAAATCCTTCAGGGAGCACAGGCGTCGTGTACGACCAAGATCCATTCGCTGCAGCCGTCACCGTACCCAAAAGGATCGTGTCATCAAATATTGAGACGCTGGCTCCAGTTTCAGCTGATCCCGTCAGCGTGATCGTGGTATCCGAGGTGATCCCATCACCGGGCACGCCCGTGTCGTCGCTCCACGAACTGATGACCGGCGCACCTGGCGCCGCCGTGTCGATCGTCACCACCAACGCCGACGACACGCCCGACTGGTTGCCGGCAGCGTCAGTCGCCGTGGCTGTGAAGGAACGCTGTCCGTCGGTCAGGTTTGCCGTGGTGAACGACCATGTCCCGTTGGCACCCGCAAGAGTGGTGCCAAGGTCGGTTGAGCCATTCTTCACCGTCACGATGGCGTTGGGTTCCCCTGTTCCGGAAAAGGTCAGTGAGGACTTGGCAGTGATGCGATCGCCCACCGTTCCGGTATCCGGGGAAAACGAGGCGATCACCGGCGCCGCCGGCGCGGTTCGGTCAACGGTCCAGGCCACCGAGGCGGCCATGGAAGGATTTCCCGCGGTGTCGGAACCGGCGCCCGCCGCCAGAGACAGGTTGTAGTCGCCTTCGCCAGACCCGAGGTTCGAAAGCCCGGACAATGTGTAGGACTTTCCAGATCCGCTAAGTGAAGCGCTGACGGAGGAAAACAGCCGGTTGGAGGGAACAATTTGCTCGGCCAGCGAGATGCTGCTCCATGAAAGCCTGGCAACGGCGCCACCGCCGTTCTCGTAGTACTCCATCTTGATCGGAACAAGCTTGTCGGCGGTCAGGGCGACAGTTCCGGAAATGCGCGTGGGCCCCATGTCCCACCAAGCGTTGACGACAAGTTTGCCATCCACCCACAGGCGCACGCCATCATCGGTTTCCGTGATGAATGTGTAAGTCTGTGAAAACTGCGGAAGGATGAACCCCTCCCAGCGGGCGCTGAATCCGTCCGAATAAATCTGGGCAGCCGGGCTGCCACCTCCCCAATTGAAGTTGATCGTCGAGTCGGTCCGGCTGAGGGAAGGATTTCCGGACAAGGACATGTTGTTGAAGTATTGGGCGGGAAGGCCACCCGAGACATTTTGAGTCATCGCGATTGGCTGCCCGTTTTTCGTCAACGCAAAATCGGACAGGTCAAGTCCCGTGACCGCTTCGCTGAACTCCACGGCGACCGAGTCGACATCGCCTTGGCGAGGCGTGGCCACGGGTCCCATGGAAACCGTGGGGCTTGAGGCATCCACGGTGACAGTGAAAACGGGCGATGGCGCACTTTCAGCACCTGTGTTGATCTTAATGTTGCGGACCTGGCCGTCAAAACCCTCATTGTTGGCATGGTGCGCCGAACCGATTCGTATGGTCTTGTCCGCCGGATTCAGCGCGCCAGGTACCACCGCCGTTGCCTTGAGGAGGCCGCCGGCATAAACCTTGAGGGTGCCGTTCGTGCCATCATTCGCATAGGTGACCTTGACGGAAACGAAATTGCCATTGGTCGTCGGCCCGCCAAAAAGGTCGGTGTATCCGAAATCATTGCCCTTGAGGAAAAGACCGTCGCCCCTGAGGGTCCGCACAAGCACGCCATCCGTGTACATGCCATAGGACAACAAGGTATTGAGACCTCCGCTGTTGTCCGAATTCATCTTGTACTCGGCCTCGAATGTCCAGTTTTGGCCGAGGTCCTTGGAGATGACATAAGGGCTTGAACCGTCGGCCTTCAGCGTGAACGGGGCTCCCGTCAGGTATTCGCTGGTTGCCGAATCGGTGGCGGTGAAGGCGTGGGTGCCGTCGGCCAGCGGCGCCGTGGTGACCGACCAGGAACCTTGGGCGGTGGCCGTGGCGGATCCCAGGAGCGCCGGGCCTTCGTAAAGCCTCACCAACGAATTGGCGGCAGCCGTTCCGGTAAGCGTGATGGTCCTGTCCGAGGTGATCCTGTCGCCAAGGGTTCCGGTGTCGTCGCTGAAACCGGTGATGAGCGCAGCCGGAGTTTCGCGAGGTTCAAACTGTTCAATCAACAGGGAACGACGCTGCCAGGGTTGCCGGGGCGTGCCCTCGGTGAGGATGCGCGTGATGGCACCCATCTTGCCGATGGCCTGGCTGAGCCAATCCGTTCTTGGCGGAACCTTTTTAGGCGAATTAGCCCTTCGGTTTCCTGCGGGACTCATGTCGCCCCTCCCCATGCGCCGGCGGCCACGCCCCGGATCTTTCTTCCGAAGCGTGGTCCGTCAGTCTGAAACCCGGCTGGAGGGTCTCCATCCAGCACGGATTTCCCATCTTTCATCAGACCATAGAGGAATCGACATGAATAGCCCGAAAGCCTTGCAAATTCGGGGTTTTCATCCGAACCACCGGCCCGAACAGGCAACCCTAGCTCGCGTTTTTGGGAAGCGTCAAAAAATAAAATCCGATTTTATTTCCTGGCCACGCCGGCCATCCACGACACAAGGTCCCGGCGCCACGCATCGTCATCCTCGAACTCCAGGGTATGACAGGCCCGCGGATACTCGAGGATCAACCGTGGCCCCGTCAGCCGCTTCCTCACCCAGCGACGCGTCGCGATGTTGTCGATGATCCTTTCCCGCCCGGCCAACTGCACCAGCGCGGGCAACTTCCAGCGCCCCGAAAGCAAGTGGGAATCAAGCCACGCGCTCTCCACCAGGAACCTCGCGGTGGCCTGGTGAAGGCAGAGCCTGTCTTGCTCCAAGTACATGATCCATTTGGGGTTGGAAGTGAATAGCTCGGGGTCGCTCAGCGGAATGTCCACAAGCGCGCCGGGATTCACCAGCCGCTTGACCAAGATTCCCAGGCGTTGCCAAAGCGGCAGTGTCACCATCGGGCAGAGTCCGGGGGCGATCAGCCCCACGGCATCAACCAGGCCGGCATGCTTCCTCGCCGTGGCCAGGGCGACCTTGGCCCCCCAACTGATACCCACCAAAACCCGCGGGCGCGGCGTGAGTTCCTTGAGCGCAACTGCAATGTCATCAACCAGTTGCATCCAGTTGGGCGTGTCACCCCTGCCGCTGGTTTGCCGGCCGGAACCCCTCCTGTCCAAAAACCCCGTTTCCCAACCTCGCTCCGCCATCACCGAACGGGTGGGCCCATACCATCCGGCATGGCTCTGGATGCCATGAAGCATGAGAACTGAACCGCATGGCGTGCCTCGCGCCGGTGTACGCCACAGGTTCAAGGGCGCTCCGTCGCTCGCGGTCAAGACCGTGGGTTCAGCCATCGAGCGCGACCTCCCTCACCGCCACGCGTTCAACGGCGGCAGGATCCACGGTCACCCCAAGACCTGCCTTGACAATGGGTTGCGCCTTGCCACCCAAGCCGAAGGTGAGGTCCTCCACCGTCAGGCGCTCCCTCACCAAGAACCGGTCGAACGATCCCTCCACGGCTTCCAATCCGGCTACCGCCTGGGCGAAATGCCGTCCGCCGGCGCTCAGGATGCCGGTCTCACCCACCTGGCATCCCAACTGGCAACCCAATCCCGATGCCCTGGCGAATGCCATCAATCGCAAGGACGGGATGAATCCTCCACACTTGGAAAGCCTCAGGTTGAACAGGTCGACCTCGCCACCCGCCACCCGGGCACGGGCGTCGTTCATTCCGCACAACGACTCATCCAGCATCACCCGCACCCCGATGGCTTCCCTCAGGGCTCGCAGGTCATGGTCGGATTCCACGGGTAGCGGCTGTTCAACCCAGGCGATTCCCAGAGGCTTGAGCGCCTCCAAGCGACCAACCGCCTCGGTGAGGTTCCACGCCTCATTCGCATCCACCCGGATCTGCCGGTTTGGCCCCATGATGTTTCTGAGCGTTTTCAAGCGCCCGGGGTCATCCTGCCCGGAGATTCCCACCTTGATCTTCACATGGCGGAATCCCGTGTAACGGTACAAACGGGCCAAAAGCGCCAGTTTCCAGCCCTTCGACGAGGTGATGACACCACTGTAACGAACCGCTTCAAATGGTTTGGCCAGCAAGGGTTCCAGCATGGCGACGATGCCGGCCAACGGTTTTCCAAACTTGCGTCCGCAGGCATCGAGCCAGGCCAGTTCCAGCGCGCAGCGTACCGCGTTCCCGCCGATTTCACGGCCATCACCTTCAACGGGATTCAGGGCCATGCCCTCGGCGGATCGAACCGCCGATTCCCAGGTGCCGGCATTCAGATTCGTCGCGAACGGGCTTGCGCCAGCCAAGGCCAAGGCGCCGTTTACCGTTTCACCCGTGACATAGTCCCGGGGCAAGCCCTCGCCCCAACCCGTTTCACCAGTTGATAATACGCAGCGGGCCACCAGACTGTCGGTGAAGGTCCGCTCATGCGAGGCATGCTTCACCTTGCGCTTGAGCGGAATACGAACATGCCACAGCGTCCAGCAGGCTTGTTTCACACACACCTCGCAATTTGGGTTGCCTAGGTAATTTAACTGATGAAAAAGTGACGAAGACGAATTTTTCCCACGGATTTGCCCTTGCGCCATTCTCACCGCCCGGGCTATCCGCACCATTGTCCGTAGGGGGAGTTGGGCCTGAGCCCGGCTCTTTCGGATAAGTGCGAGGGCCGGTTGTTCCGGCCGGTTGCGTGCGGGCAATCGGCCGGCTTCCCTGGCGGGGGAAGGGCAGCGGCGGACCAATCGTGGAGGGACTTCTGGGTCACTCCCACCGGTGCGCCAAGCCGCGACGGGTTCCTTGCCGGCAAGGGCCGGGTCAGTCGACCCGGCCCTTGCTGTTTTCGCATGCCAGCCGTCGATTGCCAGCCGTAACATGTCCCGTTCTAATGAAGAAAAGAAACACCCTCCCGCCGGTACTTCCGCCGTGTCCATCCTGCACCTAATCCTGTTGTTGCTTCCCGGGGAACCTCCACCCGCCGTCATGGCCCGCTGCGTCAGCTGCCATGGGCCCGCCAAGCAACGCGGCGGCCTCCGCCTCGATTCCGACTCCCGGGCCCTGGCCGGCGGCGACTCCGGCGCGGCGCTCGTTCCGGGCAAGCCGGCCGACAGCGCCATCCTCCGCAGGGTTGCCTCGGCGGGCAACGACCGGATGCCCCCCTCCGGGTCGCCTCTCAATCCAGTGGAGATCAAGGAACTCACAGGATGGGTGTCAGGACTGAAGCCTGGGGCCGCGACCGGTGACTCCCGGCCCCACTGGGCGTTTTCCACCCCCGTCCGCGCCAAACCTCCGGGGACGACCAATCCGGCCCAATCCGCCAATCCCGTCGACGCCTTCATCCGCGGCAGGCTCGCCGCCGCCGGCCTTGAACCTTCGCCGCCGGCCGACAAGGCGACCCTCCTGCGACGCTTGCACCTCGACCTCACGGGACTGCCGCCAAGCCCCGCGGAAACCGAGGCCTTCATCCGCGACCCCGATCCCAAGGCCTGGGAAAAGCGAGTCGACAGACTCCTGGCATCGCCCCGCCACGCCGAGCGCTGGGCCCGCCATTGGCTCGACACCGTCCGCTTCGCCGAGAGCCACGGCTTCGAGATGAACCAGGCGCGCCCCAACGCCTGGCCCTACCGCGACTGGGTGATCAGGTCGCTGCTTGAAGACAAGCCCTATGACAGGTTTGTGATGGAGCAGATCGCCGGCGACAGGCTCGGCGCGCCCGAGGCCACGGGGTTCCTTGTCGGCGGCCCGTGGGACCAGGTGAAAAGTCCCGACCCCGCCCTCACCGCCCAGCAGCGCGCCGACGAACTGGCCGACATGGCCGGCACCCTGGGCAGCGCCTTCCTGGGCCTCACGCTGGGTTGCGCCCGATGCCACGGACACAAGTTCGACCCGATCACCCAGGCCGACTACCACGCCATCACCGCCGCTCTCGCCGGCACGAGGCACGGGGAGACGGCCCTTCCCGCCTCGGCGGCCGAAAGCCCCAGGCTTGAGGCGATCCGGAAGGAAAGGCTTGCCATCGAGGCCTCCGTGGCCCCGCTCGAATCCCGACTCAGGCCGCCGGTCACCCACGCCCTCAACACCGAACCGCTGGGACCCGTCATGGCGCGGTTCGCCCGCATGAGCATCACCGCCTCCTCGGGCGCGCAACCGTGCATCGACGAGTTCGAGGTGATCGACCAGGCGGGCAACAACGCCGCCCGCGGAGCCAGGGTCTCGGTATCCGGAACCTTGCCCGGGATCGCGATCCACCAGGCGGTCCACCTCACCGATGGCCGGTACGGCAACGACCATAGCTGGATCGGCAACGAGAGGGATTCCGGCTGGCTCATGGTCGACCTTGGCAAGGTGGTCCAAGTCCATGAGGCGCGCTGGAGCCGCGACAGGGGCGGCGAGGAACGCGTCTTCACCGACAGGGTTCCGACCGCTTATTCGATTGAAACCTCCGCCGACGGATCGGATTGGAAGCGGGTGGCCGGATCGGCCAATCGCCTGCCGAAGGGCCGCAAGGTGCTCAGCCCCAAGCCCGGCCCGCCGCTGTCGGAGGCGGAAACCGCGAGGCTTGTCGAAGCCGCCGCGAAGCTGGCCGAGCTCGACGCGATGGAAAAGAAGCTGACCGGGGGAGCCAAGGCCTATGCTGGCACCTTCGCCGAGCCGGGCCCCCTGCGCCGCTTTCACCGTGGCGACCCCACCCAGCCGCGCGAGGAAGTGCCGCCCGGCACCATCCGCGGACTGGGACAGGGTGGTCCGTTTCCCCCGGGCCTCCCCGAACCCGAACGCAGGCTGGCCCTGGCCCGCTGGATCGCCAGCCCCTCCAACCCGCTCACGGCCAGGGTGATCGTCAACAGGCTCTGGCAGCACCACTTCGGCGAGGGCATCGTCGCCACGCCCAGCGACTTCGGTCGCAACGGCGCCGCCCCCTCCCATCCCGAACTGCTCGACTGGCTTGCCTGCGAACTGGTGGCCAACAACTGGAGCCCGCGCTCCATCCACAGGCTCATCGTCACCTCCGCCACCTACAGGCAAGCCGGCGCCATGCGCCCCGAGGCCATGACCAAGGATGCCGGCAACCGCATGCTGTGGCGGTTCGCACCCCGCCGCCTCGAGGCCGAGGCCATCCGCGACGGTATCCTCGCCGCCTGCGGCAACCTCGACCTCGCGATGTACGGCCCCGGGTTCGACCTGTTCGAGCCCAACAGCAACTATGTGAAGGTCTACACCCCCAGGAAAACCTTCGGCCCTCCCCAATGGCGCCGAATGGTGTACCAGGCCAAGCCGCGCATGCAGCTTGACGACATCTTCGGCGCCTTCGACTGCCCCGACGCCGGGCAGATCGCCCCGAGGCGGTCGAGGTCGATCACGCCGCTGCAGGCCCTGGCGCTGCTCAACAGCCCGTTCATGGAGCAGCAGGCAGGGATCATGGCCGACAGGCTTCACCGGGAGGCGGCCGACGACGGCGCGCGGGTCGACCTTCTGTTCAGGCTCGTCAACGGCAGGTTGCCCGATGCCGAGGAAAAGTCCGGCGCCCTGGCCCTCGTGGCCGACGCCGGACTGCCGGCGCTGTGCCGCGCCGTCCTCAACAGCAGCGAGTGGCTATTCATCCGCTAGGAGGCCGGCATGTCCGCCCGTGGCCGTTTCCTGCTCGACCGCCGCGCGTTCCTGGGGGAACCCGCCGGCGGACTCGCCGCCATCGCCCTGGCCTCGCTCGCCCGCGCCGATGCCGTCGTTCCCTACCGGCCCCTGATCCGACCCGGGGAACCCGCCTCCGCGCGGCCGGCGTTGTTCACTCCCAAGGCCAACCGGGCCCTCGTCATCTTTTGCTCCGGCGCGCTGAGCCACCTCGACTCGTTCGACTACAAGCCCGAACTCATCAGGCTCGATGGCCAACCGATGCCGGGCGCCTCGGGCCTGGTCACCTTCCAGGGGGAGCAGGGGGCGCTGACAAGGTCACCCTGGGATTTCCGGCCAAGGGGCCAATCCGGCAAGATGGTATCCGACCTGCTTCCCAACCTCGCCTCCATGGCCGACGAGTTCTGCTTCCTCCACGGCATGACGGCCAAGAGCAACACGCACGGCCCCGCCGAAAACCAGATGAGCACGGGTTTCACGCTCGACGGTTTCCCCGGCATGGGGTGCTGGGTGAGCTACGCGCTGGGCAGTCCGTCGCGCGACCTGCCGGCGTTCGTGGCCATTCCCGACCCGCGCGGGGGCCCGCAGGTGGGCTCGAACCACTGGAACAGCGCGTTTCTCCCCGCCATGTTCCAAGGGGTGGCGTTCAACGCGGCCAAGCCGCTGCCGCACCTGGCTGCCCCGGCCGGATTGAATCCAATGGCGGACCGCAAAAGCCGTGAATACCTGCGCCTGCTGGAACGCAAGGCGCTCGCGCGCAACCCCGGCGACTCCGAACTGGAGGCGCGCGTGGCCAGCTATGAGATGGCCGGCCGCATGCAGGTGGCCGCCGCCGAGGCCGCCGACCTCTCCCGCGAAAGCGCGGGCACCTTGCGGATGTACGGCGCCGACCAGGCAGACCCCGTGCGCGCCGGTTTCGCCCGCAACTGCATCCTGGCCCGAAGGCTGCTCGAGCGCGGCACCCGCTTCGTGCAACTGTTCAACGGCGCCTACGCCATGGGCGAGGGCGTGGGCAACTGGGACGGGCACAAGACGCTGGTGAAGCAGTATTCCGTGCACGCGCCCATCCTCGACCAACCCGCCGCGGCGCTCCTGGCCGACCTGAAGCGCACCGGCCTGCTCGACGACACGGTGGTGGCGCTGGTGACGGAGTTCGGGCGCATGCCCACTTTCCAGAAGGAGGCCAGCGGCCGCGACCACAACCCGGCCGGGTTCACGGTGCTTTTGGCCGGGGCGGGCATCCGCCGCGGGCACAGCCATGGCGCCACCGATCCGTTCGGGCACAAGGCGGTGGAAGGCGTCACCACCATTTACGACCTGCATGCCACGCTGCTGCACCTGCTGGGAATCGACCACGAGAGGCTTTCGGTCTACCACAACGGCATCGAGCGCCGCCTCACCGATGTCCACGGCCATGTGATCACCGGCGCGCTGGCGTAATGCTTGCGGCAGAAATCAATTGACGGGGCGCCCGGCAGCGGACTCTCTTGGAGAGATGGTCACGAAGGTGCCTATGCGTGGCGATCGCCAAATATGAAGAGGCATCCGGCGTTTTCCCGGGCCGGATTGCGGCGCAAGCCTATGCTGCTACGATGGATGCAAGTGGCTGATGCGGTTTTTCACCGCGCCTCCCTCTCCCCGCGCCACACCGATTCACGCCCATCCTCCCGGGGAGGCCGCGCCCGTCCATGGCCATTCATGTCGCCCTGAAGCATGTCACCCGGTACAAGTACGACCGTCCCGTCGGACACGGCCCCCATGTCGTGCGCCTGCGCCCCGCGCCCCACAGCCGAACCCGCATCCTCTCCTTCTCCCAGGTGATCGAGGGAGGCGAACATTTCATCAACTGGCAGCAGGATCCGTTCTCCAACTGGAACGCCCGGCTGGTTTTTCCCGAACCGATGCGGGAACTCTCGATCACCGTCGACCTCGTCGCCGAGATGTCGGTGCTCAACCCGTTCGACTTCTTCCTTGAGGAATCCGCCTCCCACTACCCGTTCACCTACGAACCCGACCTCGCTCGCGACCTGGCCCCTTTCCTCGAGACATTACCGGCGCCTTCCCGGCTCAAGGGTTTCCTCGAAACAATCCGCCCGGCGGAAGGCGACAAGCCGCGCACCATCGACCTGCTCGTCGACATCAACCGCAAGGTGAACCAGGCCGTGGCCTACACGATCCGGCTCGAGCCGGGTGTCCAGGAACCGGAGGAAACCCTGGCCAAGGCGACCGGCTCCTGCCGCGACAGCGCCTGGCTCCTGACGCACGCCTTCAGGCACATGGGATTGGCGGCCCGTTTCGTCAGCGGGTACCTCATCCAATTGGCGGCGGATGTGAAGTCGCTCGACGGCCCCTCGGGGCCCGAGGCCGACTTCACCGACCTGCACGCGTGGTGCGAGGTCTACCTTCCCGGGGCTGGCTGGATCGGGCTCGACCCCACCTCGGGCCTGCTCGCGGGCGAGGGACATATTCCCCTGTCGTGCACGCCCGAACCCAAGAGCGCCGCGCCGGTCACGGGCGCGGTGGACGAGTGCGAGGCCGCGCTCGATCACCACATGGCGGTGACGCGCGTGATGGAAACGCCGCGGGTCACCAAGCCTTACACCGAGGAGGACTGGGAACGGATCCGGAAGCTGGGCCGGGCCATCGACGGGCGCCTGGAGCGTGGCGATGTGCGACTTACCATGGGCGGCGAGCCCACCTTTGTCTCCATCGACGATCCTGACGGCCCCGAATGGAACTTCACGGCGGTCAGCCCCGCCAAGCGCGCCCTGTCGGGCCGGCTGCTGCGCCGCCTGGCGGGCCGATACTCTCCCGGCGCCCTGCTCCATTACGGACAGGGCAAGTGGTATCCGGGGGAGCAGCTACCGCGCTGGGCCCTCTCGGCGTTCTGGCGGGCCGACGGCGTTCCCATCTGGGAGGATCCGGCCCTTTTCGCCGACGATGACCGTCCCGGCCGGCACGGCGAGGCGCAGGCGCGCGAATTGCTCCAGGGCATCGCCGAGGAACTGGGGGTGGACGCCGGCGGGCTGATGCCCGCTTATGAGGATGTGTTTTACTACACCTGGCGCGAGCGGCGGTTGCCGGCGAATGTGACCCCCCTCTCCAGCAACCTCGCCGACCCGATGGAACGCGAGCGGCTCGCGCGGGTTTTCCAGAAGGGCCTCGGATCCGTGGTGGGCTACGCGCTGCCCGTGCAGGGCCCCGCGGCCAGCGGCCTGCCCGGCTGGCAATCGGGCGGGTGGTTCCTCCGCGACGGCGAAACGCTGTGGCTGATTCCCGGCGACTCGTCCATGGGCCTGCGTTTGCCGATCGACTCGATCCCGTGGGTGTCCAAGGGAGAATACCCGTGGCTCAGGCCCCACGACCCGATGGACGAGCGGTTGCCTGAATTGCCCAAGTCGTTCCCGAGGCAGCGATTCGTGGGCTCAACCGACCCTCGCCGGAAAGGTTTGGCTGGCCAGGGGGGCCCGGGAGGTGGCCGGCGTCAGCCCAGGCCGGAACCGGCCCGATCTGCCCCGGAAACAAAGCCGGCGCAGGGACAGTCGGCACCCTGGGTCATCCGCACGGCCCTGTGCGTGGAACCGCGCGAGGGACGCCTCCATGTGTTCATGCCCCCGGTGGCCTCCACGGAAGACTACCTCGACCTCGTCGGCGCCGTGGAGGCGGCGGCGGAGCACACCGGCTACCCGGTGGTGATCGAGGGGGAACAACCTCCCAATGATTACCGCGTCAACAAGTTCTCCGTCACGCCCGACCCCGGCGTGATCGAGGTGAACCTGCACCCCAGCCGCACTTGGGATGAATTGGTGGAACGCACCACCATCCTTTACGAGGAGGCGCGGGAAACGCGCCTGGGCACCGAGAAGTTCATGGTCGACGGCCGGCACACGGGCACGGGCGGCGGCAACCACATCCTCATCGGTGGCGCCACCCCCGCCGACAGCCCGGTCCTGCGAAGGCCCGACCTGCTGCGCTCGCTCATCGGCTTCTGGCAGAACCATCCCAGCCTGTCGCGGGTGTTCAGCGGGCTGTTCATCGGGCCCACCTCGCAGGCGCCAAGGGTGGATGAGGCGCGCAACGACTCCCTCCGGGAGCTGGAACTGGCGTTTTCGGAAATGGACCGCCAGCTCGGTCAATTCGGCAAGTTGCCCCCGTGGATGGCCGACCGCTTGCTGCGTAACCTGCTCATCGACGCCGGCGGCAACACGCACCGGTCCGAATTCAGCATCGACAAGCTCTATTCACCCGATGGCCCCTCGGGCCGGCTGGGCCTGGTGGAGATGCGGGCGTTCGAGATGCCCCCGCACGCGCGCATGAGCCTGGCCCAGCACCTGCTGCTGCGCGGGCTGGTGTCGGTGTTCTGGGACGAGCCGTATCGCCGCGACCTCGTTCGCTGGGGCACCGACATCCAGGACCGCTGGCTCCTGCCCCATTACTGCCGGCGTGATTTCCACGAGGTGCTCGACCACCTGCGCTCCGCCGGCCTCCCGTTCGAGGATTCCTGGTTCGATCCGCACTATGAGTTCCGGTTCCCCAAGATCGGCGACTTCAACGCCCGGGGAGTGGAGGTGGAGTTGCGCACGGCGCTCGAGCCTTGGCATGTGCTGGGCGAGGAAGCGGGCGGCGGCGGCACGGTTCGTTATGTCGACAGCTCGCTCGAACGGGTGCAGGTGCTGGCCCGCGGTCTCGCGGGAGACCGCTACGCGCTGGCTTGCAACGGCAGGCGGGTGCCGCTGATGCCGACAGGCGCCAACGGCGAGGCCGTGGCCGGAGTCCGCTTCAGGGCCTGGCAGCCTCCCGAATGCCTGCAGCCCACCATCGGCGTGCACGCGCCACTGGTGTTCGACCTGATCGACACCTGGAACGAACGGTCCCTCGGCGGGTGCAGCTATCATGTGGCGCACCCCGGCGGACGCAGTTACGATACCTTCCCGGTGAACGCCAACGAGGCTGAAAGCCGCCGGTTGGCCCGGTTCTTCCGGCACGGCCACACGCCCGGACGCGTCGGAGCCCCTCTGGAAAGCCCTCACCCCGACCATCCCCACACCCTGGATTTGCGAGCCCGATGATCTCCCCCCGGCAACCGACCAAGGAGAAGCCCGCGGCTGGCGATGTGTCGCCTTTGCTCGAGGGTTACAAGCCCCCCGCGGGAGTCTTCGACGAGTTGGTGGATTCCGCCGGCGGCGTGAGGAACTCCTACACGCCGCTCATGGCTTCCTTCGCGGCGCTTGGTGCCGCGGGCCTGGCCAGGCGCTGGGAAGCCGGCCGAAGGCTCATCCAGGAACAGGGAATCACCTTCAACACCCAGGGCGAAGGGGGCGGGCAAAGCCGCCAATGGCAGTTGGATCCCGTGCCCCTGGTCATCAGCCCCGCCGACTGGGCGCACCTCGAGCGGGGCCTGGTGCAGCGCGCCACCCTCATCAACCTCATCCTCGCCGACTGTTACGGTGCCCAGAACCTGCTGAGGCAGGGACTCATTCCCCCCGGCCTGCTTTACGCCCAGCCCGATTTCCTCAGGCCGTGCGTGGGGATCAAGCCCGCCGGCGGCGTCTTCCTCAACCTTTACGCCGCCGATGTCGGCAGGTCGCCCGACGGCCGGTGGTGGGTGCTTTCCGACCGCACCCAGATTCCCACGGGCGCCGGCTACGCGCTTGAAAACCGCATCGTCACCAGCCGGACGCTGCCCGAACCGTTCCGCGCCATGAATGTCCGCAGGCTGGCGGGGTTTTTCCGCGTCATGCAGCAGTCTCTGGCCGAACTGTCGCCGCGGCCGGGAGACCAGCCTCGCGTGGCCGTGCTCACCCCCGGCCCGTTCAACGAGACTTACTTCGAGCAGGCGTACCTCGCCCGTTACCTCGGCTATTCCCTCGTGGAGGGGCAGGACCTCGTGGTGCGCGACGAGCGTCTCTGGCTGCGCACGCTCTCGGGCCTCGAGCCCGTGGATGTGCTGCTCAGGCGGGTGGATGACGATTTTTGCGACCCCCTCGAACTCCGAAACGACTCCATGCTGGGCATCCCCGGCCTCACTCAGGCCCTGCGCGCCGGCACCGTGGGCGTGGCCAACATGCTGGGCACCGGAATCCTGCAAAGCCCCGCGTTCATGGCGTTCCTGCCGGGGCTCTGCCGGGAGGTGCTCGGGGAGGACCTGCTGATCCCGTCGGTGGCGACCTGGTGGTGCGGGCAGGAGTCGGCGCAGGCCCATGTGCTGTCCCGCCTCGACGACTTGTTCGTGAAGCCCGCGTTCAGGCCGCACTCGAGCCGCGACCGGGGCCCGCCGCCCAACGCCCTGCCTCGCCGCGAACTCGAGGATCGGATCCGGTTCCAGCCGCACGGCTTCGTGGCGCAGGAACGGATCGAGCTGGCCACGGCGCCGGGCTGGGTGGATGGCAAGCTGGCGCCCAGGCGCTACGCGCTGAGGGTGTGTCTCACCGCCACAAAGGGTGGCTACGCCGCCATGCCCGGCGGCATGGGCCGTGTCGCCGCCGGCGAGGGCTATGGCCTCATCACGATGCAGCGGGGAGGCAGCACCAAGGACGCCTGGATACCTGACAACGGTCCCCCCGAGGAAACCACGCTCCTTCACGACGCCGGCAAGCCGGTGGAACTCAAGCGCGCCGGCAACAACCTGCCCAGCCGGGTGGCCGACTGCTTCTTCTGGCTGGGACGCTACACCGAGCGCGCCGAATCCACCCTCCGGCTGCTGCGCGCCACCCTGGCCCGGTGCGAGCCGGCCGGCAACAGCCGGATGGTGGCGCCCGGCCTCGAACCTCTCGTGAGGGCCCTGGTGCACCAGGGAATCATCCCGCCGGGACAATGGCTCGACGAGGGCCAGCCCGCCGCCGAGGCGCCCCGCGCCCAGCACCTCGAGGAGGCCCTCATCGCCGCGGTGTTCGACCCGGAAAAGCCCTCAAGCCTCAGGTCGGTCCTGGCCCGCGTCTCGGGGCTGGCCCTGGTCATGCGCGACCGTCTCTCGACCGACACCTTCCGCGTGGCGCGCACGCTGCTCGAACCGATCTCGGAAATGGAAAAGCGCCTCGAGGAAAGCGAGGCCCTCGCCGCCACCTGCGCCCTCTCGGCGCTGCACCGCGCCCTGCCGATGCTGTGCGCCCTGCAGGGCCTTGCCGCGGAAAACATGACCCGCACCCAGGCCTGGCGGTTCCTCGACATGGGCGTGCGCGTCGAGCGCTCCCTCTTCATGGCCGTCCTCTACTGGCGCGGCCTCCAGTCCAGGTCCGCCGACCATCCCGGCATGCTCGAGGCCCTTCTGGAAGTCGCCGACAATTCCATCACCTACCGCTCCCGCTACAACATCATCCCCAACATCGCCGCCGTTTACGACCTGCTGCTGATGGACACCGGCAGTCCGCGGTCGATCGTCTCGCTGCTTGAGGCCGTCGAGGATCACCTGGCCCACCTGCCCCGGGCCCGCGACTCCGCCCTGCCGGACCCCGCCCGCAGGCTGCTCATGGCGGCCACCACCCGCGTCAGGCTGCTCGATCCCAACGAGCTGGCCCAAAAACCGGGCGGCTGGAGCCGGTCGGGCGTCGCGTTGGCGCTCGACTCGCTGCGCCACGAACTGCCGGCGATCAGCGACGCCATCTACTCGACCTACTTGGCGCCAACCGCCGTGATGCGATCGAGGGGCGGTTGACATGCCCCGCTACCGGATCCTGCACAAGACCGTCCACCAATACGAAACCCAGGTGGCTTCGTCCCACCACTCCGCCATGCTCCAGCCTCGCGACACCCCGTATCAGGAATGTGTCGATTTCAGGCTGCTCGTGAGACCCCGGCCGTCAAACATCAGGCAGCGGGTCGACCCGTTCGGCAACCACATCACCCAGTTCAGCCTGCAATCGGCGCACGCGCGGCTGGAAGTGCTCGCCACCAGCCTGGTGGTGGTGAGGCCCCGAATAAATCCCTCCGGCAAACCCACTCCGCCATGGGAGCAGGTTGCCGCCTCGGCGCGGATTCCAGCGGGCCCCGAAGCTCTTGAAGCCGCCCAGTTCGCCTACCCCTCGACGCATGTGCCGGTCTTGCGCGAACTCGAGGCCTTTGCCCGGGAGAGCGCCAAGCCCGGTCGGCCATGGCTGGAAACCCTGGCCGATCTCAACGATCGCGTTCACCGCCATGTCGCCTTCAGCCCGGGGGAAACCCATGTCGGCACGCCGGTGGAGCAGGTGTTCATCAGGCGCAAGGGCGTCTGCCAGGATTTGGCCCACCTCATGCTGGCCTGCCTGCGAAGCCTGGGGCTTCCGGCCCGCTACATGAGCGGGTACATCCGGACCCGTCCCCCCGATGGCAAGCCCCGGCTGGTGGGTATCGACGCCTCGCACGCCTGGGTGGCGGCGTTCTGCCCCGGCCACGGCTGGACCGAGTTCGACCCCACCAACAACCTCCTGCCCGAACGCGACCACATCACCATCGCCCATGGCCGCGACTACTCCGATGTGAGCCCGCTGCTGGGCGTGCTCGTCGGCGGCGGCGAGCACACCGTCACCGTCGGGGTGGATGTCCACCTGGAACCCGACCCTGCCTGATTTCGTGCGCCAACTGACCAATCCATGGGCAACCGATGCACCCTGAAGCCCTTTCCTGCCCCGATTTCATGAAAGGTACGACATTTGCTTGTTGTTCGTTCCCGCATGGGGAGGATTTCGATGGAACTCAATCCGGCGACGGCTGAAGCCAAGGGTGGTTATTCGACCGTGGATGAATCGTGGGACCCAACAGGCCATCTGGCCCTTCACCAGCGCGACCTGGTCGTGAAAACCCTCGGACCATGCCGGGTTCCCAGCCCGCTCATGCCCCTGCTCAAGGATCGCAGGCCGACTTACCACGCCGTGGAGGAAGGCGACCGCGTGCTGCTCGACGACACGATTTCGGCGCTGAGCCAGCGCAAGGGTTCCATCCAGGACTTGCCGGCCTTCGAACCGGCCGGCCCGCGCACCAAGATTTACTTCGATCCGTCCAAAACCCGGGTTGGCATCGTCACCTGCGGCGGACTGTGCCCGGGCCTCAACGATGTCGTTCGGGCCTTGGTGCTGGAGCTATCCGAGTGGTACGGGGTGCGGAAAATCTACGGATTCCGCAATGGTTACCAAGGTTTCATCGCCAGCTACGGCCGGCAGGTGGTCGACCTCGATCGCGATACCGTCGCCCGCATCAACGAGCATGGCGGCACCTTTTTGGGCACCTCGCGCGGCCGGCAGGACGCCTCGGAGATCGTTGATTGCCTCGAGCGCATGAGCATCAACATGCTCTTCGTGGTCGGCGGCGACGGCACCATGCGTGGCGCCCTCGACATCGGCAGGGAAATCGCGGCCCGCCAGGCCCGAATCGCCGTCGTCGGCATCCCCAAGACCATCGACAACGATGTCGCGTTCATCGACCAGAGCTTCGGGTTCCAGACCGCCTTCACCGAGGCCGCCAAGAGCATCCGCGCCGCCCACGCCGAGGCCACGGCATCACCCAACGGCATCGGCCTCGTCCGCCTCATGGGACGCCACTCGGGATTCATCGCCTGCTACGGGTCTCTGGCCATTGGCGATGCCAACATCGTGCTGATTCCCGAGGTTCCGTTCCGTCTTGAGGGCGATCAGGGCCTATTCAGGCACATCGACAAGCTGCTCACCGACCGGGGCCACGCCGTGATCGTGGTCGCGGAGGGGGCCGGGCAGGACATCATGAACCAGTCGAAGGCATCAACGGGCACGGATGCCTCCGGAAATGCCAAGCTCCTCGACATCGGGGTGTTCCTCAAGGACCGGATCCAGGAGCATTTCAAGGGAACAGGCAAGGAAATCAATCTCAAGCACATCGATCCCAGCTACACGATTCGCAGCGTGCCGGCCAACCCGTTCGACGCCGTCTACTGCATCCGCCTGGCGCACAACGCCGTGCATGCCGCCATGGCCGGGCGCACGGAGATGGTGGTTGGCCGGTGGCATGGCCGGTTCATTCATGTGCCCATTTCGCTGGCGATCCGTCAACGCAACACGGTCGACCCCGATGGCGACCTGTGGATGAGCGTGCTGGAATCGACAGGCCAGCCGCGTTTGTTCCGCTGACCCGGCAATAACAGTTTCTTTCAATAACCCCCACTTGGGCCAAAGGCGGGCTAAGTACATTGATTTCATGAGCCGAACGCT
>VGXS01000055.1 GCA_016873225.1 Planctomycetota bacterium
CGAGCCTGACCAGGGGGAACATCCTCATTCCCGTGGGTGGGGGCGTGCCGGCGATCCTTCACAAGCGGTCCAGCGGGCCTGCCGGTCCGTTGGACGGCACCTGGGGCATGGATTGGTCGGGTCGGTGGTTCCACCGGCATGTCAACCTGAGGTACGCGTTCGCTCCCAGGCTCCAGGGGGGCGCCGGGTCCTACGCCACCAATGAAAAGCATCATGTGCCGAATGTGTTCAACCTGTTCAACGCCCGCCCGGAACCCGCCGGTGAGGAGTGAATCACCGCCTGAGGCAAAAAAGCGCCTTGTCTGATCTTAGAAAAAGGCTTCCACCTGAAACGGCGGGCGTGGCCGAAAAATCCTCGTCTTCCCCCAGCTTCATGACGGCCGGCTTCGAGAAGGACTTGCCCTCGGGATAGACGAAAACGCCGGAGCGCCGCGTGGTGGCATAGAGGTGGCCGTCGGCCAGAACCAAGGAGGCGTAGACGGGCTTGGATCGCGCCTCGGCGCCCCGGATGTCGAGCCTCTCCTGGTACACCATGGTGCCGTTGGCGGCCTCGAGGCATATCGCCTGCCCCTTGTCGGTGACGCAGTAGAACAATCCCGAGCTGATGAGCCCGCTTGGCACATAGGAGGCGACTCCGCTTTGCCAGCGAATGGCATCACGGGGCAGGGCGCCCTTGCCGCCCAGCGGAGCCGCCACCAGCGTCGTGGACGGGTAGCCTCCCTGGATGAGGACGATGCCATCGCCCGCCGCCGGGCTCGGGGAGACATTTCCCGGCAGGGGCGCCTCAACATGCCAGCGCAGCTTTCCGGTGGCCGGACGGATCGACCAAATTTCATTCGGTACCCCAAGGATCAACTCCTCCTCGCCAGCGGCGTTGCGGGCCAGAAGCGGCGTGGCATAGCAAAGTTCCAGCGAGGCACCCTCCGCCCTCCAGCGCTCCTTGCCTGTGGCCAAGTCGAAGGCCATGATGGCGCGCGCCTCCTCAGCCGCGTTCACCACAACCATGTCGCCGACAATGACGGGACTGGCGGCGCTGCCCCAGCGGCGGTTGGCCGACATGGTTCCGGTGGGGGCCCGCCAAAGTTCCTTGCCCGCCATGTCGACGCATGCGACCCCCGATTTGCCCAGCATGGCGACAACAACCTTGCCATTGGATGCCGGCGTGGAACTGGCATAGCCGTGCTCGGTGATGAATCCCGTGTTGGGATCCTCGGCGCGGTCGGCCTTGGCTTCCCAAATCCAGGCCCGCTTCCCGGTTTTCTTTTCAAAGGCGATGAGTTGGCGGGTCAGTGATTCGGGAGTGCCGCTGTAGCACAATGCGATGACCAAGTCACCCACGACAATGGGCGATGACGAGCCGGCACCCGGCAAATCAGCCTTCCAGGCCAGGTTCTTGCCGTTGCCCCACTCGCGGGGCGGCTTGCCTGAGGGGCTGATGCCGGTGCCGCCGGGTCCGCGGAAACCGGGCCAGTCTTCCTCAAGCAGCGCCTGCTTGTTTTGCGCCTTGGACTCCTCCGCGGATTCACCAAGCTCGGGACGGGGGTTCGCCATGGCCCGGCGTAGTGTGCCAGCGATGATCGCTAGCAGTGCCACACCAAGGCCGATTGAAGCCAATGCCACGATGACTGTTCTGAATGTGCTTCGCATGCGTGTATCCCGTCCTTGGAACCCGACAGGGTTTTCAACAGGATACAAAAGTTTGCTAGTTCATTCTGAAGCCGGGTGGCGGTCACGGTGTTGGCGGTTCCATCTTTCCTGCCGGCGCCTGAGCACCTTGGCAGGTGTGTTGCGGCCTCCACCCAAATTCGGTTTCACACCCCTGAAATTGCGGTTGCGATAGGCCGTGACCACCAGGCCATAGGTTCTGGTCGGGCAGATGACATGCAGGCCTTCCACGCCGCGGAGGTCGATACCCCTTTCCATATGCAATTCCACTTCCTTGCGACCCACGATCATGCAAATGGCGCCCTTGGTGAAGACCTCCCGGCCATATTCGAATACCAGTTGGAGCATGGATTCGGTGATGCCACGCTGGGAAAGCCGTGTTTGGGAATGTTCCGTAATGCTGATGTCCGACATGATGAATGGTTCTCCCGTGCCGGAACCCGCCATGGGTTGCCGTTACGGATGATTCGTCGGACTGATCGTCGGATTCAGCAAAAGCCTCAGAATCGCTTCCCTGGTCGGCAAACCGCGTTGGGCACCCGGATGCATGGCCTTGAGTGCCGCACCCGCCGAGGCATGCTCCAGCCGGGTTGACAACGGTTCGCCAAGGGCCAGGGAGGCGGCGTAAATCCCGTGAAAAGCGTCGCCACATCCGGTGGTGTCGACCACGGGAACCGTGAAAGCCGGGTAATGGGCGGGACGGGTTGAATCGGCGGCCCGCCACCAGCAACCCCGCTCTCCACAGGTGACAACCACCGCTTGCCGGCCGGAGTGCCAAAGGCGGTCAACCGCTCCCGCGGGATCAGCCAAGCCCGTCAGCCTCGAGGCGAAAGCCCGCGTGACAATGAGGTGGTCAACCAAGGCCAGGAGGTCATGAAACCCGGGCCATTCATCCCGCTCGAGGTCGGCAACAACGGGAATGCCGCCGGCCCGCGCGATACGGGCGGCCCGAATCATTCCCTCAATGCCGTAATGGTCCACAAACAGCACCCGGGCGGCCGTTATGGTTGGTTCGGGTGGCCAATCCGGCTGGGCTCCAACCGACCCGGCGAGATCAAACAATACAGTGCGCGTGTGCCGCTCCTGGTCGATCAGGATGGTGCTGCGGATCGGACGCGCGGAGGATGACTCCGAGGCCATGGAGAGGTCGACGCCCTCGTGGGCGAATAGGTCCCTGATGAATTGGCTGTCAGGATCGCGTCCCAGAGGCCCGGCGTAGGCGGCACGGGCCCCGTAACGGGCGGCGGCCACCAGCGCGTTGCCCGTCAGTCCGCCTCCTTGCCTGTCGCGGCCGGCCAGGCGGGTCTTGGTGTCGGGTTCGGGCCAGCGCGGCAGCAATAATAGCTCGTCCACCGCGAGGCATCCCAGTCCCAGCACATCGACCGGTGCAGGCACGGCTCAGGCCATGATGGCGCGGATCGGCTCGACAGGCTCGACGCCGACAAGCTTCTGGTCAAGCCCGCCGTAAAAGTACGAGAGCCCGTTGGGATCGAGGCCCATCAATTCAAGCACTGTGGCGTGGAGATTTTTCACATGGTAGCGGTTCTCGACGGCCGCCGAGCCCAGCTCATCGGTGGCGCCGTGGGCGATGCCGCCCTTGATGCCGCCGCCGGCAAGCCACATGGTGAATCCGTAGGCGTTGTGGTCGCGTCCGGTACCCTGCGCGTACTCGGCAGTGGGTTGCCGTCCGAACTCGCCTCCCCACACCACCAGCGTCTCATCGAGCATGCCCCGCCGCTTGAGGTCGGTGAGCAGGCCGGCGATCGGCAGGTCGGTGTTCCCGGCGTGCTTCTCGTGGTTGCGAACGATGTCGCTGTGGGCATCCCAGTTGTCGTCATTGTGGGCGCCACCCGAATAGATCTGGATGAACCGGGTTCCGCGTTCGACCAGCCTGCGGGCCAGGAGGCACTTGCGGCCGAAGTCGTCGGTGCGCCCCTTGCCGATGCCGTAAAGATCGCGGGTTGACTGGTCCTCACGGGAAAAATCGACGGCCTCGGGGGCGCTCGCCTGCATCTTGTAGGCCAGTTCGTAGCTGGCGATGCGGGCGGAAAGCTCGGAGTTGTCGGACCGCGTGAGAAGGTGTTCATGGTTCTTCTGCCCCAGGCGGTCGAGGATTCGTCGCTGGTCGGCGGGTGAGAGAACCGGGTTGAGGTCGTTGAGGGCGTTGCCGGTGGCGCGGAGCAGCGTGCCCTGGTAGGCCGCCGGCATGAAGCCGCTCGACCAGTTCTTCGGGCCCGAGATGGGGCCGCCGGTACGGTCGAGCATGACGACGAAGCCCGGAAGGTTCTGGTTGGGGGTGCCCAGGCCGTAGGTCACCCATGATCCCAGGCAGGGAAAGCCCGAGAGAACCCGCCCGGAGTTCATCATGAGCATGGCCGAGCCGTGAATGGGTGATTCGGCATGAAAACTGTGGACAAACGCGATGTCATCGACGCGGTTGCGCAGGTTGGGGAAGAGGTCGGAAACCAGCTTTCCGCATTTTCCTCCGGGCTGGAACTGCCACTTGGGCCCCACGGCGCGCCCCTGGTTGCGGTGTCCGCCCCGGCCGAAGGTCTTCACGGGGATGGTCTTGCCGTCGAGGGGGTACAGGTCGGGCTTGTGGTCGAAGGTGTCGACATGGCTTGGCCCGCCGTACATGAACAGGAAAATGACGGACTTCGCCTTGGGCGACGCGCCCGGGGCCTTGGGGGCCATCGGGTTGGTCCAGGCCGAGCCGTCGGCGGCGCGGGATTGCCGGGCCAGGAAGTCGTTGCCAAGCATTCCGGCCAGGGCGGCGGCGGGAAAGCCGGCGCCAGTTTCCCAGAGCCATTCGCGTCGGGTCCTTCCGCAGAATTGGCGCGGTTGTGTCATGGTGGATCTCCCTAGTCGAGATAGAGGAACTCGCTGGCGTTGAGGGCCAGCAGGCAGTATTGGCGAAGGGCCTCCGTTTCGGAGGTGCCCGCCGCCACGGTGGACTTCACGAACGCCGCGTCGGCGTCAAGTTCGGCGGCCACGGGAATCCGGCCCGTCGTGAGGCGGATGGCACGCGCCACCTGGGCGCGGATGTCGCCCGGGGCCTCCTTCCCGAGCCTTGCGGCCATGTGTCCGGCTTGTTCGTTGCTGAACTTGCCGTTGAGCAGTCCGAGGGCCTGCGCGGGCACGGTGGTGGTGTAGCGCACGGGGCAGCTTGAGTCGGGGTCGGCCTGGTCGAACTGGCCCAACACCGGCAACTGCAATGAGCGCTTCACATGGACATAGACGCTCCTGCGCGTTGACTTTTCCGGGGGGGAAACGGGCCATCCCGAGCCGGGCACCGACTGCCCCGCCAGCACTTCCGCCGGTATGGGAGGATAGACGCTTTCTCCCCCTATCTCCAGGCTCAGACGCCCCGAAGCCTGCAGGAACGAGTCGCGCACCTCCTCGGCGGAAAGCCTGCGCATCGGTTGGCGCCACAGCAGGTTGTTGCCCGGGTCCTTGGCCAGGGCGTCGGCACGGCCCGCGCTCGACATCCGGTAGGCGCTCGATGTGAGAAGCAGCCGGTGGATCGGCTTGGCCTTCCAACCCTGGCGGACCAACTCGCCCGCCAGCCAGTCAAGCAGTTCCGGATGCGTGGGTGGCATGCCGTACTTTCCGAAGTCGTTGCTCGAGGCGACGATGGCCCTGCCGAAGTGGTGCTGCCAGATCCTGTTGACCCAGACCCGGGCCGTGAGCGGGTTGGAGGGCGAGGCCAGCCACTCGGCCAGCACCTTGCGCCGCCCCGCGGAGGGGGCCTTGGGATCAGCGACGGGAATCGCGGGCGTGGCGCCTCCCAGGGCCTTGGGGAATCCCGGCTCCACCGTCGCTCCGGGAGCGTGGGGATTTCCCCGGGCCATCACCTGGGTCGGCTCCGGACGCGGCGAGCAACGGTTGATCGCGAGCGTGAACACCTGCGATGGCACCGGTTTCCGCTCCATCTCCCGGACGCTGTCGATGAGTTGCCGCAGCCTTTGGCCCTCGTCGCCTTTCTGGAATTCCTTGAGCTTCTTCAGCACGAGCGGACGGTCGGGTCCCTCGCTTGCCCGCTGGTCCTCGGCGCCCATCCTCTTGATGATGGTGTTTTCAAGGACCGTCCTGTCGGCGGTGAGCTTGGCGACCAGGTCCTGCCGCTGGCGAAGTTCGTCCTCGTACAATTTCCGCCTGTCGAGTGGGGTGATATCGCGTTGGCTGGAGGCGGACATCACATTCCGGTCGTTGGAATAGCGCGGGATGTCGCGGAAGAAAGCCAGGAGCCTGTAGTAGTCCGCCTGCGGGATGGGATCGATCTTGTGGTCGTGGCAGCGGGCGCAGTTCATCGTCATGCCGAGGAACGCCTGGCTGGTGGTGGCGACGAAGTCGTCGAACTCATCGAAGCGGGCCTGGAGCGGGTCGGCCGGTTCGTCGTCCCATATCCCGAGGCGGTAGTAGCCGGTGGCGGTGATGGCATCCGGATCCTCGGGCGCGACCTCGTCGCCGGCGATCATTTCCCGGATGAGGCGGTCAAACGGCTTGTCGGCGTTGAACGAACGGATGACATAGTCGCGAAATCGCCAGGCGTTGGGCTTGGCGCCGTCGCGTTCGTAGCCGTTGGTCTCGGCGTAGCGGATCACATCGAGCCAGTGGCGGCCCCAACGCTCGCCGTAATGGGGGCTGGCGAGCAAGCGGTCAACCTGCTTTTCCCAGGCATCCGTCGCCTGATCGCCGACAAAGGCATCGATTTCCTCGGGAGTTGGGGCCAAGCCAGTCAGGTCGTAGCTCAGGCGGCGAAGGAGCGTTCGCCTGTCGGCTTCCGGATTGGGTTTCAGGCCGGCCTTTTCAAGCTTGGCGAGGATGAACGCGTCCACGGCGTTGCGGGCCCAGGCGTTGCCAGAAACAACCGGGGGAGAAACCGGCCCCACCGGCTGATAGGCCCAGTACTTGGCGTCGTCGGCGGGCGCGGAAGCATGCGTCTTGGCTGCGGGCGCCTTGCCGGCGGGCAGGGGACCGCCCGCGTCGATCCAAAGCATGAACTTGTCGAGGTGCTCCTTGGGCAACTTGCCTGTGGGGGGCATCTTGAGTTCCCCCTCGTACGACAAGGATCGTGCCAGCGTGCCTTGGCGGGGGGTCTTGGAATCCAGCACCGGGCCGGTATCACCGCCCTTCTCCAAGGCGAGCCTGCCATCCATGGCCAAGCCGCCCTTGTTCTTGCCATCCAAATGGCATTTGCCGCAGTGCTGCCGCAACAAAGGCATCAGTTCCTTTTCAACGAATCCATCGGGCAACGGACCTGCCGCGGCCACCAGGAGAACGGCCATTTGGATCACGACGAATGCCCCTGAAAGAAACAAAACAGGCGGGACCAATACTTCAGGTTAAACCGCCAAGGCTTCCCATTCCAGCAACAGTTCATGATGAAATCATTCAAATTGAAATGGTGGAATCGGGTTGAGCGACTCAATCGTCAGAAAAATCAGGGCTGAACATGGACCGGTTTTGCCGATTGATTCCGTAGACATTTCAGGAGCGCACAGGTTGTATATGGCATTGCAGAAGATAAGATCAGAAGATAGATTATAGTATCGTATTGTTGGTAGGGTGGTTGTGCATGGCTGATGGAATGGCCGCGGAGATTCGGTGCCATGGGTCGTCATGCCAATCCGAAAACCGGCAAGCGACCGACAGCCCATTATCGGCCGCCACCCAGGCTTGAGTCGCTTGAAGCCAGGGAAACGCCCGCCAACATTCAGTTTTCGTTCAACGCTGGCAGCCTGACGCTTTCCACCATCAATCCCTCGACTGGCGCCAGCAACCTGATCCTTGATGTGCTAGCCGGAGGTTCTTCCCACGAGTTGATCCTTCAAAGCAGCGAAGACTTATTCGACGGTGGAAACGGCAACCAGGGAAAATCAGTCACGCTCTCCTTCAACAAGGGTGGCGGTTTCACCGACACGCCCACCCAGTTTGCCGCGGCCCTCAAGGGCATCTCCCTGGGCGCCGAGGCGGCCGTCGGCGAAACCATCTCGTTTTCCAACCTTTCCAACTCCAATTTTGGCGGAACATCGCTTTCCCTTGCCGTCAATGAGACGGGCGCCGGTGGAAACGACCGGGTCACCTTGAACAACTGCCAGGCCGGAACCGGGTCGGTGGATATTTCCTCACGAACCATTGTGATCAATGGAGGACTTTCAGCGGCATCCATCGCCTTGGCGTCGGCACGGACCGGCGGCATCACCCTCTCGGCCGGCCAGCAGGTCACCAGCACGGGAAAGATGACGGTTGACAACGACGGCGCCCTGACCATCGCCGCCGGGGCCACGATCAGCACGGGCGCTGCATCCGGCGTGGGCTTCACACAATCGGGCAATGGGTCCGTGGAACTTGGCGGATCCATCATCACCGCGAACGGGTCGGTGTCGTTCAGCGGGGCGGTTTCCCTGCCGGCCGCCGCCGGAACCAGCATCGTGAAAACCGTGGCTTCCAATGGAAGCGGCGGGGTGATCGATTTCGCCTCGACAGTCAGTGGTGACGCCACCATTCGCCGCGACCTTCAGGTGGTGTCGGGTTCCAAGTCGATCACCTACGGCGCCAGCGTCACCAACCTCGGTGTGCTTCGCCTTCAGGAAAACAGCGCGGGCATCACCGGCAGGGTGGAGTTCGTTGGCGAGGTGAACGCCTCCGGCCTCGAGACATTCGCGCGGGCCTACGAGGTCGCCTTCAACTCCAGCGCCTCCTTCAGCGACCCCGTCGTGGTCGCCAGCACGGGTGCGCTGACCCTTGGGGATGCCTCGGGCGTCGACAATTTCACATTCGCCGGCGGTTTCACGAACACCGCCGGTGCCACGAACCTCGACGGCGATACCCTGCAAACTACCAACGCCAATTTTGTGGCTGGCAACTTGCGGGTGAAGAAGGAAGCCTCCCTTGCCACGGGTTCAGGTGCCATCCAGGTGACATCGCTGTTTGCCGATGGCGTGAAGGCGACACTGGCCAGCGGATCGGGCGGCATCAGGCTGGGTACCATCGACTCGGGAACGACGGTCCTCGACACAACCGGATCCCTGACCGTGACGGGACTGGTCGGTAACACCACCCTGCCCGATCTGGTTCATATCAAGCAGGCCGGCGGCGGGGCCGCTTTCCAAGGGGTTTTCAAGGCGGTTGAAGCGCGCATCGCGGCCACCAACACAGGCACGGTCGCTTTTGAAAAAGCGACAACCGTCTCCACGCTGTCAGCTTTGGCGGGGGCTTATTCGCTTCGGTTCGAGGCCGACACCACGGTCGATTCCTCCGCGGTCAACTTCGCCAACACGGGCGGCCTTGTGCTTGGAAACGACGCTTCGGACAAACTTTCATTCGCGAATTCGCTCACGGCCAAGTCCGCCTCAAGTCTTAGCCTTGCCGGATCGATCAACGCTGGCGATGCCATCGACCTTGGTGCCGCGACCTTGGTGGCCGCCGTCTCCTTGGAATCAGGATCCAGCCTGGCCATCGGCGCCGTCTCCGCGGCGGGCAACTCCTTGAGATTGGAGGCGGCGGGCAACCTCACGGTGGGTGCCGTCGCCGACCTGCGCGGAGGACTGACCATCGCGGATGCCGCCTCGGCATCCATCGGCGCGCTGGGCGGTTCCAACCCTGGTCTCATCACCCTCGCGGATAGCCAGGGGGCCATTTCCTTCACGGCCTCCGTGAACGCCACGACGCTGTCGCTGGTTTCCAACCAGTCGGGCGGAGTGAGCTTTGCCGGTGATGTCGCCGCCAGTTCCTTGACCGCCGGCGCGTCGGCGGGCGACATCGCCTTCCTTGCCAATGTCGTCGTTTCCGGGCAGGCATCGCTGTTGACCACGGATGCCCTCACCTTGGGCAACGCCGATGCCGACACCTTCGCCTTCAGCGGTGGGCTGACTCGGTCAGGCGGGTCAACGGCGATTCGCGGCTCGGTTTCAGCCTCGGGAAATGCGGGTATTTCGGTCGCCGATGCGGCTTTCAGCGGTGTTTCGTCCATCAGTACGGCATCAGGTCCGGTCTCCCTCTCGGGCGCCATAACCCTCGCGTTGGGAACCTCGTTGTCTCTGGGCTCAACCTCGGGAGGCATCACCGTCACCGGCGATGTTGATGGGGCGGTTGCCGGCGCCGGCGGCTTGTCGTTGTCCACCGGGGGAACCATCTCATTCACAGGGTCCATCGGCGCCTCAAAGGCCATTGGCACGCTAGCCATCAACGGCAGCGCCGGTTCCCAGTTTTCTGATTTGAATGTCGGGACATTATCGATGGCGTCCAGCGCCGCCGGCCTTGGCCAATTGCTGGACTTCGCCGGTGATGTCACGGTCACCGGCGGATGGAACATGGGGTCGGGCACCCACAGCTACGACCTGGCGATGACGGGAGCGTCGGTATCGGTCGCCGGGGCCACGGTGATCGCAGCCAAGGGCAACCTGACACTGGGCGACGCCGACGATGACTCCCTTGTTTTCTCGGGTGGCTTGTCAGTGACGGCGCCCTCCGGGATTTCACTCCAAGGATCGGTATCCACGCAGGGTTCCTCGGCACTGACCCTGGGAGATGCCGACACCGCCGTTTCGGTTTCTGGAAACTCCACGATTGGCGGAAGCGCCACCGGGGCCATGTCCCTCGGCGGCCTTTCGCTGGCATCCGCTTCCGGGTTGTCACTGGAATCCGCGGCGTCGATCGCGGCCCGTTCCATCCAGGGTGTCGCCAGCGCCACGGGAACTTCCCTCATGGTGAACGCGGGGGGCTCGTTTTCGGCCACCGGGAACATGGATCGCGTCGCCACGCTCGAGATCAACAAGGCCGCCGGGGCGACCTTCGGAGGTTCGATTGGCGCGGCAGGCCATGGCGGATTGACCATCGGCGGCAGCGTGACCGGCACGGTGCAGTTCGACGGGGCATCCAACAGGTTCACCACCGCTGATTTCCTTGGTGGAAGCTATGGCATCACATTCATCCAGGCCGCCGTCTTTGATTCCTCCGTCAACCTGCTCAACACCGGCTTGACGATTCTCGGAGCCACCTCGGTAACGGGCGACTTCACCACCTCCGGTGGCCCCCTTCAGCTCGCGGGAGACCTGACAGCCACGGGCGCGATCACCACGCTGAAGGCCCTGACCGTGGCGGCGAATGCCCTAGTCAGGTCCACCTCGTCGTCCATTTCGCTTGAGGGAACCACCAACGCCTCGGTTGGCAACGAATCGCTCACCCTTTCGGCCGCCAACTCCGTGGCCATCAAGGGGCTGGTGGGCAACTCGAAGGCTCCCGGACAGTTGAATTTCGGGGCCACCGGGTCGGTTCAGGTCGATGCGATCGTCAAGGCTGGCGCCGTTTCCATGTCCCAGGCCAGCGCGGGCGCCGTGGAATCAACGGCCGCCATATTCGCTCCCGGAGGCGTTGCCCTCGCGGGATCCACGGTCAAGGTCGCGGCGATCGACACATCGGCCAGCGGTAATGCCGACGGTGGCGATATCAGTCTTTCAGGCTCTGTCATTACCCTGACAGGCAACTTGACGGCCAAGGGCGCCGCCTCGGGGGCGGGGGCCAACCACAAGGGTGGTTCCATCACGCTGACGGGCAACACGGTGCTTGACGGGTCGGCGTTTTCGATCAGGAACGACCCGGTCACGGGCGGCATCGCCGGGTACCCCAACAATTCCGTCACCATTCAGGGCAAGCTCGATGGCCAGTCGGCCTCGGGCCAATCCTTGCTGCTGGAAGGCCAGGGCACCGCATTCAGGATCACCGGAGCCATCGGATCGGCAAATCGGTTGGCCAGTCTGGAATCCGGCCGCGGCACCAACCCGGTGTCCGTTTCGCTTGACTCCACCCTCAAGTCCGATGCCGCCACGCTTTCGGCCAGTGGCGTTGCCTTGGGTGGAGCCATCGACCTTGCCGGAGCGCTGAAGTTGTCGGGTGCCTCCATCACCCTGGCCGATGCCGCGACGGTTTCCGCTGATTCCATGTCCGTCACCCTTGTCGGCGCCGGTGCCCTCACCCTCGGGACGGGCTCCGTCAACTTGTCGGGCGGGTTGTCGCAAACCGGAGGCGCGGGCGCCACCATCTCCCTGGGCGCCAATATCACCGCGGCGTCTGTCGCGCTGGCGTCGGCTTTGTCCCTCACCCGGGGCGTCACGATCAACACATCCGCGGCCTCGGGCGCCGTTCGCTTGGATTCGGCGGTCGCCGGCGGCAACAGCCCACTAACGCTCAGCCTGGGTTCCGGAGACCTGACCAGCGCCGGTTCGATGACCAACCTGTCGTCATTGTCGATCACGGCTGGCAGCGTGAAACTCGCGGGCGGCGAATACGCGGCGACAGGCGCCACAAGCCTTGTTGGCGGACTGGTGCTGACCGGATCGGGAGGCATTGCCATTCGCGGCGACGCCGGATTGACGGTGACCGGCGACATCGATGACACGGCCTCAACCAATGATTCCGCATTGACACTGGCCTCGGCCAGCGGGTCGGTGGCGGTGAACGGCGCGGTCGGCGTGGCCCAGCCCCTGGCGGGCCTTGCCATCACGGGCGGTGTGTCGGCGGTCATCACGGGAGATGCCGGAACGGCATCCCGCGCCGGCGTCACGGGCGCCTTTTCGGTATCCGCGCCAGCGGTTCGCCTTGATGGCCTGCTCTACCGCGCCGGCACCACGCTTGATATCGCCGGCCAAAGGCTCTCGCTGGCGGAGGCCGCGGGCGCGCCGGTGGAATTCCGCGCGGGCGGCGCCTTGGCCATCGGCAATTCGCTTTCGACGACACGGGCCCGGGATTTATCCATATATGGATCCTCCATTGGAATTAATGCCGTCGACAACCTCGACGGATTCCATTTCCAGAACCTGTCGCTCACCGGAACCGGAGTCGGCCCGGTCGCCCTGGGCGGATCGGTCGCCATCACCGGCGATTTCACGGTCGCTTCCGCCACGGGCATCATCGCCTCGTCAAGCCTGACGATTGATACCTGCCAGGGTGGCGCGGTCGCCGGAGCCGTCAACCTTGGATCCATGCCTGTTTCCGCTTCGGCAACCGGAGTCGACCTGGTCATCGACAGCTCGGCGACCAACGCCGGCGACATCTCGCTTGGAACGATCGGATCGGCAGGCGGCCAGGCGCTTCGCTCATTTCGGGTCACGAGCCTGGGCGCCGGCGCGACCGGCCTGATCAACATCAACGGATCGTCGATCAGCGTTGCCGGTGGCGGCTCCACGGGCGTGTCGCTTGATGGCCATGTCGTGCTCAAGGCGAACCTCTCCATCCAGAGTCGCGGGGCAGCCGTCGCCTTGGCCGCCTTGGGTGGCTCGGTGTCCACGCCCGGCACCAGGCATTCCCTTGGAATCAACACCACGCCCACCCTCGCGGCGGCGGGTGGCACCGTCACCCTGGGATTGTTCAACGACAATGCGGGAGGCCTCGCGGGCCCGGTAGTCATTGACACATCAGGTTCGGGCCAAGCCGCCGCGGGCACCCTGACCTTGCTCAATAACCTGGCCCTTGGCGGATTGACGCTGGCAGGCGCGGGAAAAGTGCTGCTGGGCGGCCCGGTGCGCATCGAAGCCTTGGGTGGGGATGTCCTGCTGGGTTCCGCGACCATCGCGAACGCCACCAGCACCATCACGGGCACGGTCTCCAACTCCAGCCTGACGGTGGTGACCACCGCTTCCAAGGGTAGCGGCAAGGTGGCCTTCGGCTCCGTGGATGGTTCGGGCGGAGCCTTCCTCACCAGCCTGACCGTGGATGCGGGGATCGACGCGCCATTGGCGCAGGTCAGGCTCAACGGCGATCTGCTCGTTGCCGGTGACATTGTTCTCGACGGCCATGTCGCGCTGGGCTCATCGCGAATCCTGGATTCCAGCAAGGGCGGTATTCCCGGTGCCGTGAGGGTGGCCACGACCGCCGGCAGCCTGTCGGCCACAGCGCCCGGCTCGAGCCTCGAGATCAGCACCAAGTCCTCGACCAAGTCCGGGGGCGTGGTCGCCTTGGGCACCGTTGGCCATGCTGGTGGTGCCCCCTTGCAATCCTTGCTGGTCAAGACGGCCGGGGGCGGCGTTGTGCCGGTTCCCGGATCGCTCACGCTGTCGGGCAACATCCAACTCGACGGATCGGTTGGCACGGCGTTGGCCTACGACGCGGGGAATCAGTCGGGCGCCAAGGTCATCATCGCCGGCCCAGTCACCATCGACACGGCCAGTTCCGCATCAGCGGGTGGCGCTGTTTTCCTTGGTTCGGCCGACTCAGGCGCCAACGCCACCATCACGGCGGGCGCGCCGACCGCCGAACTTTCCATCAACACCGACGCGGCGATCCGTGGTGGAGATGTGGCGTTCGGAATGGTTGATGGTTCGGGTGGGGATTGGCTGGAAGCCTTCACGATCAACACGGGTGCCTCCGCCACCACGGACGGCGTGGCCAACATCAACGGCGGATTGATCGGCACCAGCGGCGGCGCCGGAATCTCCATCAACGGCACGCTCCAATTGGTGGCGTCCACGACTCTCGACACGCACGATGCCAGTGACGCCGCGGGCGGCGGCCTTGTCACCCTCACCGGCCTGGTGACGGCGCGAACGGCCGGCCTCGCTTTTGTGATCGACGCCTCCACCTCATCTCCGGGACAGGCCGGAGGCGACATCACCCTCGATGCCATGGGCCCCGGGCCGTTCCATGTCGCCGGCCTCACGGCCAGGACGGGAGGCCCTGGGGGCCCTGGACGGCTGATCCTCAGGAACTCGGTGCTGCTTGACGGATCCGCCGTCACCGGCGCCTCGTTCATCTTCGATCCCGGCAGCAAGGGTGGTCCGGGAACGGTGCTTGTCCGCGCCGACTCCGTCATCGACACCGAGCAGGGCGGGGACGGACCCGCTGGCGACATCCTCCTGGGCGGCACGACATTGGCCTCGGCCACCGCCGTGATCACTTCCGACGCCGCGGGTGTCGACCTCGCCTTGGTCTCGGAGGGGACCGTATCAGGCGGAATCGCCTTCGGCGACGCTGATAATTCGGGCAACAAATATCTGCAAACCTTGCTTGTCGATGCCGTTTCCACAGTCGCCGGCGGTGTGGTCAGGGTCAATGGCGCCGCCGTGGCCACCTCCGGAACATCCTTGGCCGGCGACATCACGCTGGCCGGCGCCCGCGTCGAGTTCTCCTCCCCCGCCATCACCATCAGCACGGCCAACGGGGCCACCGCCGTCAACGCCGGGGCCATCGACATCACGGGCGTGGTGGCCACCCTGGCGGGGGGCGCGGAACTCAC
The DNA here is from genome assembly GCA_016873225.1 of Planctomycetota bacterium. Lineage (GTDB taxonomy): Bacteria > Planctomycetota > Planctomycetia > Gemmatales > Gemmataceae > REEB421. Next base: position 14,897 of record VGXS01000055.1, read on the forward strand.
CCTCGACACCAGCACCTCGGCAATCGGTCGTTCGGGTGGAAACATCCGGCTCGATACCATTGGCGCGACGGGGGCTTTCCCGAAATCGCTGTCGATTTCAACATCCGGACCTGTCTTGGCGCTCGCCGGGGGCCTCTTCCTGGGAGGCGACATCAGGCTGGATGGTGGCAATCTCATCCTGGGAAATGTCGCCCCGGTGGCCATCGAGCAAAGCGTGCTCATCGACACGGCCCAGTCGGCCAAGGTTGGCGGCAGCGTACTTCTGGGAGACTCCTCCGCCACCAATGCCACGGCCTCGGTTCGCGCCCTCATGGGCGGCGCCTCGCTGACCATTTCCACGGCCGCCGCCACGCGTGCCGGCGACATCGCCCTGGGTGCCGTTGAAGCCGGTTCAGCCCTTCAGCCCGCCGGCGTCTCGCTTGATGCCCGCGGCGGTACCTTGGGCACGATCACCCTCAATGGCGATATGGGTGTTTCGGGCGCGGTGGACATGCAGGGAACCCTGCGGCTGGGCGGAAGCCGGGTGATCACCGCCGGGGCATCGGGAGTGGCCCAGCCGGTGTCACTGGCCAACCTTGCCGGAAGCATCGGATCCACGGGAACGGGATATGACCTCACGATTGGCACCATCGGTGCCTCGGGCAATGGCACGGTCACCCTTGGCCCGGTGGTTGAGGATCAGGGGAACCTGATCAACGACCTGACGGTGGCAACGGGCGCCGGAGCCTCCCTGGTGTTGCGCGGTTCTGTGAACCTGGGGGCTTCCGGTGGCGATCTTGGCGACTTCACCCTGTCCACCGCTGGCGGGACGCTGGTGATCGATGGCCGGGGTCAGCCCGTCACCATCACAACCTTGGGTGGATCGGTGTGGCTGGGAGGCGGCACGGATGCCGCCAACGGCGTCATCCGGCCGGCGCAGGCCGGAGACCGCTTGCGGATCAACACGGTCGGGACGAGTTCCGCCGGAGCGGTGGCCTTCGGCTCGGTTGATGCCAATTCAGGAAACTATTTATCCCAGTTGGAGGTGGATGCCCTCTTCGCCGGGGTGGACCGGCTTTCCACTCCCGGTTCCATCACGATCAACACCGGGTCGATCCTCACAGCATCCACCGGCACCGCTCCGCCATCCGTGGCCCTGCTTGGCGACACACATCTTGCTGTCTCCACGCTCGTGTCGACGGCCGGCGCCGGAAGCGCCCAGGGTGGCGCCGTCAGGCTCGAGGGTTCCGTTGCCGGGGCTGTTTCCGGCATCGATCTTTCAGTTCGAACCGCGGGCGGCGCGGTCCGCCTGGAAGCCGTCAACGCCATCCGCGACCTTGACATCAACACCGCCGGAAACACCACGGGAATCATCACGCTCGCGGGCGACATTTCGCTTGCCGGGTCGTCTTCAAACCGTGGCGACCTCACGGTGTCGAAGCTTGCCCCGGTGGTTTTGCTGCCGCTCGACCAGGATTCCAAGGCCATCCACCTGACGACTGATGGCGGGTTTGTTCATCTGGGTGGCGCGCTTGCCTCGCCGATGGCTTCGCCCGTTTCGGCCGGTTCCTCCGGCGTGACGCTCGCCATCGATACGGCACCGGGTTCCGGCCCGGCGGGAACCGTTGTGCTGGGCGCCTTCGACTCCTCAGCCGGGTTCAAGGTCAACTCGCTGCTGGTGGACGCGTTTTCCGGCGCGACCAATCCGGCTCTGGTTCGCCTCTTGGGCGACATGTCGCTTGGGCAGGGCTTGCTCTCGCTGGATGGCACCGTGGTCTTGGGATCCTCGCGGTCCATCACCACGGCCAACGGCGACATTCGACTCGCCCCGGGCGGAGGCCATCTCTCGGCATCCGCGGCTGGAACCGACCTGACGCTGGTTTCCGGCGGCGGCGCCGTGGCGCTTGGCCCCGTTGGAAACGCCGGCGGCGCCTTCATCAATGACTTGCTGGTGGACGCTCGCGGTGCCGGTGCATCCTTTGGCGACTTCGTCGCCGGCGGATCGATTCTCCTCGACGCGAGCGGGTCCGACGCGGCGAGCCTCATCTACCAGGGTGATGATTTCCGGATCAACGCCACGACCATCATTCTCGACACGCTGCAATCGCCAAGCGGCCCGGGCGGCGATCTGTTCCTGGGATCGGCGGACACCACCGCCCGAGCCGGCGTGTCGGCCATGGTTTCCGGCGCATCGCTGCTGATCGACACGCGCGGCCATGCCGCCAACGGCCGCGTCGCGATCGGATCAGCTGGCAACGGTCCGGGTGGGACCGACCGCTTCTTCCCCGGTTCCATCGGTATCGTCGCGGGGTCTTCCGGATCACCGGGTGCCATCTTCCTCAACGGCGGCACCATCCAGACCGATGGCGTGACACCTTTCGGACCTGACACGCGCCAAGCCGAGGTCTACCTTGAAGGCGCCATTACCGCATCGGGTTCATTGGCGATCGACACCCAGGCGACATCGGGAATCGCCGGGGATGTCGTCCTTGTCGGTTCCCTGTCAGTGGCATCCGCCGGCGCCTCCCTGGCGATCGATGCCTCCTCATCCACCGATGTGGTGGCCTCGGGAACCATCGATCTTTCTGGCGCGGCCACCACGGTGGCTGGAACCGTGTCGCTGACGACCTCGGGCGGTTCAACCGGTGGGCAGCCGGTAACGCTGGGTCAGCTTGAGTTCGGCGGGGCGACGACCATCCAGTCCGGTTCCGGAACCGTCTTCGCGACGGGGCAAGCCAACGATT
>VGXS01000056.1 GCA_016873225.1 Planctomycetota bacterium
GGACCAGTTCGATCTCTCCCCGGGTCAGCGGTGAGTCGGGCGAAAAAGGCACCTCGAGGGTGTCGCGTCGCAGCAGCACCACCCGCTTCACTTCGGGCCTGAAGCCGCTTTCCTGGGCCTGGTCGCCTAGGGTTCGCCTGATTTCCGCCTTCCGGTAGGAACGGATCGCCCGTTCAACCCCTCCCCTGGAATCGAGGGCGAGGATCCGTTCGTCGTAACCGATGGTGGCGGTGCCCCGAACGGCCAGCAACATGGCCTGTCCGCCTTCGCCGGGCAGCCTGAGGTTTCCCGAGATTTCCGAACGGGTTTCAACCCGCCAGGCACCCGATATAGTTGCCGGCTCGACAAGTTTCACGCTTTCAGGCGGATTCTGTGCCCCTGGCGGGAGGGCGGCGAGGCAAAAAAACAGAATGTCCGCGCAGCGCATGGAAAAATTTCCCCGATGGATCAGGAAAGTTTACCTCAAGTTTTTTTCCGGTGACGCCGAACGCGCGAGGCGACGGCAAAAATAGGTGAATTTTCATAAGCTGTTTCAATATTTGAACTTAGTAAATGTGTACATTTTTTCACTTCGGAATGCAAGGAATTGGCCCGGCCCTTGCAATCAGGATTGTGCCCGGCGTGTAAGGGTTGGGCGGTTTCCTCTGGAAGATTCGTGAGCTAGGGTTCAGTTGGACAAGCAGGACCCAGCCAACCGGATCATCCGGAATAGCCGCCCGAATCGGAGCGATGGGTGGCGCCCGGGACGGTCCCTGGCGCAGGAGTGGGCCAAGACGCCAAGGCGAGCGTAAACGCAAGACGCGTGGTGCGCGCCGGAAGCGTGGCCCGGGAAGGACGAGACCCATGACGGGATTTCGCCTCGATGCGATGCGCGACCTGGCGGACCAGCTGACGCGGTTCGCCCCACCTGCCCGGCAAGCCGAGCAGGCTGCGAAAGTTGCGGCCTTGCGGGCGGATATGAATCCGAATCGGGTCTATCCGTACCAGTTCGTGGTGTGGCGGATCACGGGTTTCCGTCCGGAGGACCGGCCCAGGCTGGTTCTTTCCGGAGAGGACCTCGCCTCCGACCTCGCCTACCTCGAGCGCCTGCTTTGTTCGAGTTTGCCGGAAATTCCCGGCGAACTGCCTGAAGAAGTGCTGACGCTTGGCGAATTGGGAAAAAGGCTTGGTGTTTCCACGCGAACCTTGCGCCGCTGGCAGGCGTTGGGATTGGTGGGCACGCCAGCCGTGGTGGAGGGAAAGCGCAGGTTGCTGTTCCGCTGGAGCGAGGTGGAAAGGTTCGTGGCGCGCAACGCGGCCCGCGTGGAGCGGGGAGCGCGGTTCGAGCGGATGGAAGCCTCGGAGCGGGAAGCGATCCTGGCGCGAATGCGCGCCCTCGCCGAACAGGGAATCGGGTTGCTTCACGCCAGCAGGCGGACGGCCCGGGAGTTCGGCAGGGCGGTGGAGACGGTGCGGGCGCTGGTGAAGAACCACGACCGGACCTCCCCGCGCGACGCCTTCTATCCAGCCCGGACCGGTCCATTCGACCGACTGACGAAATGGGACATTTACTCCAGCTACAGGAGGGGCCATTCCGTGGAACACATCGCCAAGGCTCATCAGCGGTCTTGCAATTCCGTTTACCGCGCCATCCACGAGGTGCGCGCCCAGCGGCTTGTCGAGCTTCCGATCGACTTCATCGCCAGCCCGGCGTTCGACGAGGCTGACATGGAACCGGCCATCCTCGGCCCCATGCCCAACGAGGCCGACTACGAGGCGCGCCGCGCGGCCATGAAGGCCCCACGGGATGTGCCGCCGGAACTGGCGTCGCTGTACCTCGTGCCGCTCCTCGACAAGGACCAGGAGCAGCACCTGTTCCGCCAGATGAACTTCCTCAAGTGCCAGGCGGCGCGCCTGCGAGACTCCTTCTGCGTCACCGATGAGGACGGCGCCCGGGTGGTGGACCCGGTCAAGGTGAAGATCACCACGCTTGACGCCATCGACGACTTGCTCAAGCGCGCCACCCGCGTCCGCGACCTGCTCATCAACGCCAACATGCGCCTCGTGGTGAACATCGCCAAGAAGCACACCGCGCCCGGCGACAGCCTGTTCGAGGTGATCAGCGACGGCAATGTCTCGCTGATGAAGGCGGTGGGGAAGTTCGACTACGGCCGCGGGTTCAAGTTCTCCACCTACGCCTCCTGGGCGATCATGAAGAACTTCTCCCGCAGCCTGCCTGACGAGAAGGCCCGCCGCGACCGGTTCCTCACCGGCCAGGAGGAGGTGTTCGACCTTCGGGCCGACATCCGCACGAACGAGGCCGACCTGCTGGCGCAGCACGAGCGCGCCAAGGAAAGCGTGCACGGCCTGCTCGACCAGCTTGACCCGCGGGAGCGGGCGATCATCAGGCTCCGCGCCGGTTTGGAAGCCGACATGCCCCGCGGGCTGACGCTCGAGGAGATCGGCAACCGCTTCGGGATTACCAAAGAGCGGGTGCGCCAGCTTCACGCCCGCAGCATGCGCAAGCTCCGCAACCTCGCGATCGAGCAGCATGTCGAGATGCCCTGATCATCATGGTCTCGCATTCTGAAACGGGCGCCGGGGAAACCGGCGCCCGTTTCGATTGGCACTGGTCTACTCTGGGATTTCAGCCCTTGCTGGCGAGTGTGAGCCCCAGGAGAGTTTTAGTGCAGGCTTCAAATAACTGACCTGCTCAAGACCCCGGCACCCACCATCATTCTGTTAGCCCTTTCATGTCGCTAAAGCGTCGAACGGCGCGAGTGACCTCTGAACTGGCGCCAGATTGTTGAATGTTCGCGAGGGCCCCTCACTTCGTTCAGGGCTCCTAAGCATTGTCAGCCTTTTCTGGCCTTTAAATTATGATCCGTTCATCGCTTAGGAGCCCTGAACGAAGTGAGGGGCGAGTCGATCAAGGAACAACACCATGAGCCATAGCAAAAACAAAAGAGCCCCCAGTGGAGCCGAAGTAAGTGGGGCGTATTAAAAAGTCTCGATTTGCATTTTTATCGGGATTATCAATCCAACTCATCTATTTGAAGCCCGCCCTAGTGCAGGCTTCAAATGCCTGTTTACCTCGGCGCGCGCGGGCCGGGTTTCATCGGGCCGTCGACGCCGCCGGGCGGCAGCTTGTCCGCGAAGCGGTCGTCGTCCTTGGCATCGGCCTTGAGCCGGGCCAGTTCGGCCTTGAGCTTGGCCAGCGTTTCAGCCTGCGCGGGCGCCGCGGCGATGTTGTTCAGCTCGCGCGGGTCGGCCTTCAGGTCGAACAGTTCCCACTGGTTGATCTTCGGGAAGTGGATCAGCTTGTGGGTCGCCGTGCGGATTCCAAAGTGCGGCTGCACCTTGTGCGCCCCCGGATAGTCGTAATACCGGTAATACATGCTCGTTCGCCAGTCGGCGGGCGGCTTGCCCGCCATGACGCCCAGCGCGCTTTTGCCCTGCATGTCGGCGGGCACCGGCAGGCCGGCGGCCGTGAGGAAACTGGGGGCGTGGTCGATGTTGAGCACCATCGCCTCGCTGCTCGAGCCGGCGGGAATCTTGCCGGGCCAGCGGGCCACCAGCGGGGTGCGCAGCGACTCCTCGTACATGAAGCGCTTGTCGTACCAGCCATGGTCGCCAAGGTAAAAGCCCTGGTCGGAGGTGTAAATCACCAGGGTGTTGCCGGCCAGGCCCTTGGCGTCGAGGTGGCCCAGCAGGCGGCCGACGGAATCATCCACCGATTCCACGCAGGCGAGGTAATCGCGCATGTACCGCTGGTAGTTCCAGCGCTTGCGCTGCGCGGGAGTGAGGCCCTCGGGGGGCTTTTCCTTCAGGTCGGTCGGGGTAAGGTCGCGGTCCACCCGCATCGTCGCCTCGCGCGCGGCGTCGCCTCGGGTTGAGTAGTCGTCATCGAAGGTGGCGGGCAGGGGAACCTCGACATTCTTCCATTTCTCAGCCTTGTCGGCCCGGGGCTGCCAGTTGCGGTGGGGGGCCTTGTGGTGGCACATCAGGAAGAACGGCTTGTCGGAGGGGCGCTTGTCGAGGAACTCGATGGCGAAGTCGGTGATGAGGTCGGTGCAGTAGCCCTGATGCTTCACCGCTTCCCGGGTGTCGTAGAACACCGGGTTGTGGTAGAGGCCCTGTCCGGGAAGGATGCGCCAGAAGTTGAACCCCTGGGGGTCGCTGCCCAGGTGCCACTTGCCGATCATGCCGGTGTGGTAACCGCCCGCCTGCAGCAGCTTGGCGACCGTCTGCCGCGCCGGATCCATGCGGTTGAAGACCGGCACGCCGTTGATGTGCGAGTATTGCCCGGTGAGGATGGCGGCCCGGGATGGCGTGCAGATGGAATTGGTGACCATGCAGCGGTCGAGCCTGACGCCCTCCCGGGCGATTCGGTCGATATGGGGTGTCTTGTTGATGGCGCTGCCGTAAGCCGATATGGCCTGGAAGGCATGGTCATCGGACATGATGAAAAGGATGTTGGGCCTGTCCTGGCCGCAAAGCGCCATGGCGCAGGCAAGAAGGGAGAGCATGGTGGAACCCGGTAGCCTTGGAAACTTGATCCAAGGTTAACAGGAGTACCGGGCTTCACAAGGGTCACCAGGCCGGGGTTTCGCCCCCGGCGCGGGAAGAGAGTGCCATCAGCACGGCCTGGTCGACAGACGGAAGAATCGCCCGGGCCGATCCGTCGACAAAGGCGAAATTGACTCCACCAGTGTGTTTGCTGCCGTAGGCCATCCAGCGGCTCAACATGTACGGTTCGATATCCGAAAGCGGAACCGGTGGGGGCGGGGTGGGCGGATTGGTGGGCGGGGGAGGCGTGTAGGCCCTGCCCATGGTGCCGTTGAGCGAGGCGATTCCTGAATGGGTGACATGGTAGAGGGCCATCGGGCTGGCGGGCGCCCAGGCGCGCAACTGGCGAAAAGGCTGGATGGGCGGGCTCGGCTTGGGCTGGAGCGGCGCGGAAAGCCAACTGTCCCAGGCGCCGTCGTAGTGGGACCTTTCGCCGAGGAGAATCGTTTGTGTCGTGCCGTCGAGGATTTCGGCCAGTCTCACCGGAACCTGGTTCGCCTTCGGCTTGGAAAGAGCGCCCGTCTCATGGAAGATTCCGTCGTTTTTGGCCTGGTCCAAAGGCAGGGAGATGGTGCCGCCGTTGCCGCCATAGCTGGAAAGCGCCGCTGACATCGAATTGGCGCCCAACGGTTCGGGATTGCTGTCAAGGTTCGCCGAGGGGCAGACGAGTCCCTTGATCACAATGGTGGCGGGGCCGCCGGGAAGTTGGTTATTGGTGGGCACGGCCCAGTCGAGTTTCTGGAACAGAGCGGCCTGTTCGATGAACGGCAGCAGGTGGCAAAAAAAGCTGGCGTTGCGGTTGGGTTGCCGCTCGTACCCGGGCGGGAACTCACTGAATGTGCCGTGGAAGCTGGAACAGGCGAGGGCGAGTTGCTTGAGGTTGTTCTGGCATGACAGCCGGTTGGAGGCTTCCCTCACCCGTTGCACCGCGGGCACGAGCAGCGCCAAAAGGATGCCGATGATGGCGATCACCACCAGCAATTCGATGAGTGTGAAGGCGCGTCTCGTCATGGTGCGGAACTCCGTGGCGCGCCCGATGGATGGGCCGCCCTAGATCGGCCATCGGCATGGCGGCGGGCCGGCTTCACCGATAGGGGTTCAACCGGCGCATTTTATCCGGCGGGGGCATGAAAAAACCCGCGAACCGTTCAGGTTCGCGGGCGGTGGGAAAACAACCGGGGGCCCATGACTACTTGAGTTCCTTCACCTCGACCTTGCGGACCCAAACGGTGGAACCCGGGTCGTGCTGCTGGATGGCGAGGTGGCCCTTGGTGAAGTTGAACTTCGGGTCGGTGACCTTGGTGTCGACGGTGACCTTGCCGTTGACCTTGATGATGATGTGATTGCCCTTGGCGGTGACTTCCTGGGTGAACCAGGTGTCGGGCGGCACGAGGATGTCAAACACCTTGACGACATTGTAAAGGCTGCCGGTCTTGACCTTGTCGGAGCCCGTGCTGTTGATCTGGGCCTCGAAGCCTGGGGGGAAGGCCTTGGCATACTTGACGCGGAAGTACTGGCCGCTGTTGCCCTTGTCGGAGATCTTGGCTTCGATGCGATAAACGAGGTCGGTGAAGTCGTCTCGTTCGGTGAAGAGGTGGCCGGCGGGTCCGCTGCCCTTGATGGCGCCGTCGGCAACCTCCCACTTGGCCTTGTCGTCGGGGTGGGTCTTCCATCCCTTGAGATCCTTGCCGTTGAACAACTGGACGAAGCCCTCGGAATTGTCCTGGGCGGAAGCGGCGCCGGCCAATCCGATAAGGGAGAGGGCCGCAAGGGCCCTGAGCTGGAATGTCATGTGATTCGGTTCTCCTGATGGCGTCGTAGGCGGCGCGGAGAGTCTGCCGACCCGCCCGACACAACGGATATGCTATCCTTCCCGTTCGGCGGGGCCAGCGGAAAACGGGGCCTGCGAACGCCGGGGAATCCGGTTAGAGTGTCGCTTGGAATTCCCGGCCCGACAGGATCCCCATTCATGAGTTCCGACTCTCCGCGCCACCCGGGCGCCACCGCCCGCATGGCCGCCCTGGTCGCCGCCTTCCTCGGCTGGATGTTCGACGGCTTCGAGATCGGTTTGTTTCCCGTGATTTCAAGGCCGGCGTTGATCGACCTGCTGCACTTGGGATCCGCGGAGAAGGCGATCATCGATTCGGAGGTTGGCCGCTGGAACGGGGTGATCATCGCCGCGTTCCTGGCCGGCGCCGCCACGGGGGGGGTGCTGTTCGGCTGGCTGGGAGACCGCCTTGGCCGGGTGCGGGCCATGGCCCTGAGCATCCTCACCTACGCGGGCTTCAGCGGCCTGGGCGCGTTCTGCGCCGAACCGTGGCACATGGTGGTGGTGAGGTTCGTCGCCGCCTTGGGAATGGGCGGGGAATGGTCGCTGGGAGTGGCGCTGGTGCGCGAGGTGTGGGGCGGAAGGTCTCCCGCGATGCTCGCCGGCCTGATCGGCGCCGCCGCCAACGCCGGATTCGCGCTGGTGGGATTCATCAGCCTGGGCATCAACCAACTGCACGGGGCCCTTGCGTCGCTGGGCCTGCCCGACGACTGGGTGAAGTGGCGATTGCTCATGCTCGTGGGTATTGCTCCCGCGTTCCTCACCTTCGTGATCCGCCTGTTCGTGCCCGAGTCGGAGGATTGGGAAGCCGAAAAGGCCAAGGGATCCACCGACGGTTGGCGCACCGAGGACCTGTTCGGCGTGCTTCTGGGAGCGGCGGCGTCCCTGGGCATCCTGGCGCTGTGGGCCAATGACCTGGCCTATGCCGTTCGCCTGGGAGGCACGGCCGTGCTTTTGGCGGTGGTGCTGGCCGGATACCTGTACCCGGTTCACCGCTACCTCGGGCGCATGGAGATGGGCGCCTCCGGCCAACAGGTCCTGCCGCGGATGGTGCTGGGAGCGGCGCTGTCGGGCGTGGCGCTGCTGGGCACCTGGGCCAGCATGCAGTGGGCGCCCACCTGGGTGGGCAAGTTGTCCCCCAACCCCGACGCTCGCGCCTGGACGCAGATCGCCAGCGCCACGGGCGCCGTGTTCGGCGGCCTGTTCGGCGCCTACCTGGGGGCCCTTGCCGGCAGGCGCGTCGCCTATGCCGCCTTGTGCCTTCTCTCGCTGGGTTCAACCCAGTATTTTTACCGGTCGAATGAGGCCTACGACCTGCATTTCCTGGCTTCGGCTTTTCTCGCCGGCGGCCTCACGGCGTCGTTTTACGGCTGGCTGCCGCTTTACCTTCCCGAGTTGTTTCCCACCCGCGTTCGAGCCACGGCGCAGGGTTTTTGCTTCAACTTCGGCCGCATCATCGCTGCCATTGGCGCCCTGCAGACCGGCGCGCTCATGAAGGGCGTCTTCCAGGAGGACTACGCCCGCGCCTGCTCCTTCATGAGCTTTGTCTATCTGGCTGGTCCGCTTCTGATCCTGCTGGCCCCGGTGACGGTGCGGCGCGGGGCGCCCGGCGGCCAGGCCGGCTGAGCCTCGCCTAGCGGGCGCTTTTGGCGTCGGCCTGGAACCGGGCCCACTGGGTTTCCCAGAGCTTCGCGAGGCGCCCGGCGTCGGCCGGGCGGGCCCTCGCCAGGTCGGTGGCCTCGGCGCGGTCGGAGGCGAGGTCGTAGAGTTCCCATGGCTGCCCCTTGGCCCTCACCAGCTTCAGGTTGCCCTCGCTGACCGCGGCGTTGCCCTCGTGCAGCCACCACAGCGCGGTGGATCGCGCCGGCATGGCTTCCCCCCGGAGGCCGGGAAGCAGGTTCACCCCCGGGCGGGGCGGTTGGCCCTCCATGGCGGCGGGGGAAACACCCGCCGCGGCCAGCAGGGTGGGCACCAGGTCCACCACATGGGCCGGGGTGCCGTTCCAGCCGCCGTTGGCCCGGATGCCCTTGGGCCAACGAACGATGCAGGCCGTGGCGATGCCACCCTCATGCACCCATGTCTTGTGCTTGCGGAACGGCGTGTTGGCCACGGTCGACCACCCCGGCCCCAGGCACAGGTAGGACGCGGCCGAACCGGGGTAGGCGGCGGGGTCGTGGCCATCTCCCCTGACCATGATCTCGGCGCTGGCGCCGTTGTCGGAAAGGAAAATGACCAGGGTGTCGTCCAGGCGTCCCATTTTCACGATGGCGTCGATGAGGCGCCCGACCTGGGTGTCCATCACCTCCACCATCGCGGCGTGCACGGCCATCTTGTCGGCCTGGAACGACCGTTGCGCGGGCGTGAGCGAGCCCCAATCCAGGGGCAGGTTCACCTCGCCGGGTCCGAGCGCCTCGATCGCCTTGGGAAAGGGGTAGGGCGGCCCCTGGCCGCGCTCGACGGCCGGGAGTTTGCCGTTGAGGATTCCAAAGGCTTGCTGGTTGCGCCAGCGGGCCTGGCGGGCCTTTTCCCAGCCCTCGAGGTAGCGCTTGCGGTGTTTCTCGACGACGGCGGCCGGGGCCATCAATGGGAAATGGGGAGCCGTGTAGGCCACATAGGAGAAGAAAGGCTTGCCGGCGTGGTTGGTGGAATGGTCGGCAAGGCACTTGAGCGCGTGGTCGGTGATGGTTTCGGTGACATAGACAGGCTTGGAGGGGTCAACCGGCGGCAGCTTGGCATCATCCTCGAAATGGTTTTTGGGATAAAAGAACCTGTCATGGTCCTCCATGCTGTAGGACCGGTCGAATCCGCCGGCCAGGCGGGGGCCGTCGACATGCCACTTTCCGGAGTGGTAATTTCGATATCCCGCGGGCTTGAGCATGGCGGGCAGCAGCGGGGCCCATGGCGGCCGCTTGCCCTGCCCGCCCGACGGGCTCACTCCCGGCACCGCGTCCCGGCGGATCTGCTGGGCGTAATATCCCGCCAATAGCGCCGATCGCGTGGGCCAGCATCGGGCCGTGTTGTACATCCTGGCCATGCGGGTTCCCGAGGAGGCCAGTGCATCGAGGCGGGGGGTGGGAATCTCCCCCCCCATGCAGCCGAGGTCGGAGAACCCGAGGTCGTCGGCCATGATGACAAGGATGTTGGGCCTTGTCGGGGAAGCGTCGGCGCAGAGCAGTAGCATGATCGCGGCAAGCATCGGTTGGTATCCCGGGGGCCAACGAAAAAAGGGACGGACCTTTCGGATCCGTCCCCGGGGTTTTCAAAGGGATGGGCCTTACTTGCCCTTGTGCAGGTCGTGGCAGCCCTTGCAGTTGGTGGCGCAAGGTTGCTTCTCGCCCTTCTCGGCCTCGCCAACGATGGTGGCGGTCCGCTTCTTCCACTCTTCCGCGTCACCCTTCTTGGGGGTGTTGGCGGCCAGGGCCTTGGCCAACTCGACGAATTCCTTCTTCTCGGCGTCGCTGCCTTCGCCCTTGTTGATCTTCTTGGCCAGGGCGGGGAACTTCTTCATGACATCCTTGATGGACAACTTCTTGCCTTCCTGGGCGTTGACGCCGAAAGCGGCAACGGCGAAGGCGAGGGCTACCAAGCCCAAAACCGCGAACTTCTTCATCGTGAAAACTCCTGTTTCGAATCACTAAATGCCCCGGCAACATCGGTCACGCGACCGGGGCGTCTTCGGGAAGCGGAATTCTAGGTGCAAAATTGGCGAAAAACAACAATCTGCCAAAAATTTCTTCGGCATTTCCGGTTGTTGCGTTCGGTTCTTCCAATCGATTAAAGTGAAAATCCTTCCTTCAGGGGCTTGATCCATGATATTTGCCGTCATCGTGAGTCTGGCGATGGGCCAGACCCCCTATCCCCAGATCACCCACGCCCTCCCTTCAGCCGTGACCCGTGGCCAATCCGCGGAAATCGAGGTTTTTGCCGCGCCCGGCAACCTTTCGACGGCCCGGCAGGTGGTTTTCCAGGGGGAGGGACTCCGCGCCGAGGTGGTTCCGCCGGCGGACAAGTCGAAGGCCAAGCCGAATTCCGCCCGCATTCGTGTCACCGCCGATGGCAACACCGCTGTCGGGCCTCGTGAGTTCCGCGTCATCACGATGGAAGGGGTTTCAACCGTCGGCCAGTTGCTGGTGGTGGACCAACCCGTGCGGATGGAGGCCGCCGGGGCCCACGCTTCCGCTGAGAAGGCCCAACCGCTGGAAGTGGGTACCGTGGTGTGCGGCCAAATCGCGGCCCGCGAGGAGGTTGACGCTTACAAGGTGGAACTCAAGGAAGGACAAGAGGTTACATTCGCTGTGACCTCGTTCCGGTTCTTTTTCAAGAGGCATAGCCAGGTTCCGCCGATCGATCCGGTTCTCACCCTGCTCGACCCGGCGGGCCGAGAGGTCGCGGGCGCCGACGATGTGGCCCTGGCCGACCCGATCCTTCGATATGCCTGCGCCAAGGGTGGCGCCCACACCCTGATTGTCAGGGATGTCGATTACTCGGGGGTGGCGAACGCGCCTTACCTTTTGGAAGTGAGGGAAGGCCCCTGGGCCCGCGTGCCCTGGCCTCCCGCGGCGCCAATCGCCGCGACTTCCACGGCCGGGGCGATCGGTTGGGGCTTGCCCGAGGGGCAGGTTCCGTGCGCGGGTTTGGAACCGGTTGCCGCGCCAAGGACAAGCTTGGTGCAGTTGCAGCTGAAAAGCGGTGCCGGAACCCGTTTCTCCAATCCGTTTCCAGTCTGGCGGACGGCCTTGGGAATCGTTCCCGAGCAGGCGGCCTCGATCAAGCCGGGGGTCTGCGTGGTCGGCCGGCTGGAGAAAAAAGGCGAAATCGACTCGTTCAAGGTGGAACTGGCCAAGGGCCAGGCGATCATCGCGCGCGTGCATTCCCGCAAGCTGGGTACTCCGCTCGACTCCCACCTGTCGATCATCGCCCCGGCAGGCAAGCAGGCGGGCTTCAACGACGACGCCTCCACATCGAGCAAGGACTCCACGCTCGCCTTCACGGCCGCCGTGGCGGGCATCCATGAGATCCGGTTGCGCGACCTCCTCGGCCGCGGCGGCCCCGACTTCGTGTACGCCCTGGAGGTGGAGTCGCAGGAACCCGGCTTCACGATCACCTGCGATGACGACAAGGCGGGAATCGTGCCCGGTGGCGCCGCGCCATGGTTCGTGCGGGTGAGCCGTTCGGGCGGTTACGCCGGAGCGGTGACCGTGCGGGTTGACAACCTTCCATCCGGCATATCCGCTGAACCGTGCGTCGTCCCGGCCGGCCAGAACGACGGGTTGGTGCTGCTGCGCGCCAAGCCGGGCGCCACTCCCGCCGCCTCCGCCGTGAGGATGTCGGCCACGGGCGAGGGCGCCAGGCCGGCGAGCGTTGCCGTCCAGCCGCTCACCGACCTCACCATGCCCGGCGGCGGCAGGAGCACCTGGCCCGTTGACCTCCAGGTGGCGGCAATCACGCCGGAGGGCGACATCGAGGTCGTGACCGTGGAACCGGCGCGGGTGAACTTGAAGCCCGGCCAGAGCCAGGCGCTCAATGTCACGATCAAGCGAGCCGCCCGCTACACCGGCCGGGTATCGCTGGACCTGAAACTCCAGCACCTCGGCCAGCAGTTCGGCAATCCGTTGCCCGCGGGAGTGACCGTTGACGAGGGAGCCAGCAAGCTTGTGCTTGCCGAAGGCGTCAACACGGGCAAGATTGTGATCAAGGCGGCCGCCGACGCCCCGGCATCGACGACGCCGTTGGCGGCGCACGCCAATGTCTCGATCAGTTTCACAATCAAGCGGGCGTATTCGAGCGCGCCGTTCCTGCTCACGGTTGAGAAGTAGGGGCGCCCCAGCGGCTTTCGCCCGGAGGTTCCATCCCCAGTTCGCCGGCCAAGCGCTCGACGAAATGGCGCAGGAACAAGGCCCTCGACCGGGCCATCTCCCGCGCCGCGCGCGTGTGGAACGATTCGGTCAGCCGGAACAGCTTGCGCGGCAGGTGGTCGAGGCTGAAGGCCTTGTCGTCGAGTTCCCGGCCCAGCGCGAACGGATCTTCCGGATGAAACAGCGCTGCGCCCATCTCCACGCCCGTGGCGATGCAGCGCGCCAGGCCGATCGCTCCCAGGGCGTCGAGCCTGTCGGCATCCTGCAGCACGGCGGCCTCGGTGCTGGGCGGGGCCTTGCCAGCCGACCAGCCATGGCTGGCGACGCACTCCGCCACCCGATTCGCCAAACCGGCCTCGGCGCCCGTTGATTCCAGCAGGGCCAGCGCCTCCCGCGCGCAGTCCAGCCCCGACAGGGATGACCTTTCATGGTTCTTGGGATGGTTCACCAGTTCGTGCAACAACGCCGCGGCAAGCACCACCCCGCGATCACACGGCTCATGGCCGGCGATTTCCCATGCCGTTCCCGTGACCCGCTCCACATGGCTGAAGTCGTGCCCGGCGTTGCGGCCGGCGCATGCCTGGCGGGCCGTTGAAACCATCGCCATCCATGCGTCGCGGGGCCACGGATTTCCGGGAAAAAACCTCATCCGGATTACCCCCGCTTGATCGGCCCGGCGCCCGTTTCGCCCGTCAGGCGTCGTTGCTGCCGTCGAGGTTCAGCTCGGGCAGGAGCCATCCGACGGCGACGGACACAAGGAATGGCACGCCGGCCCAGAACAGCGCCTCGCGCATGTCGTGCACCGGAAGGTAGATCAGCAGCACCGTGCCCGCCGCGGCGGCCAGGCGCCCGAAGTTGTAGCAGAACCCGGCGCCCGTCGTGCGCAGGAGCGTCGGGAACAGGGGGGGGAGGTACATGGTGAACAGGCCGAACATTCCCTGACCCAGCCCCATGGGAATAAGCCACCAGGTCATTTCGGTGGAACCCCTTGGCGCGCCATACGCCGCGAAAAGCGAAAGGGCGTAGAAGACTCCGATTCCCAGGATGGCCTTCCTGTACCCGAAAACCCGGGCCAGGCCCCCCGCCATGAAGTTGCCGGCGACGCTTGACCCCATCAGCACGGCGAACGAGGCGGACTTGAGCCTTTGCACCTCGGCGTTGACGGTCTCGGGATCGTCCTTGCCCTGCTGCTTGAGTTCGTTCTTCGCCAGGGTGCCGATCTGCTGCAGCGACCAGAAGGTGAAGGCCCAGTGGCCCGAAAGCGACAAGCCGCACACCAAAAGGGTCACGAGGGTCGTGCGCCTGAGGGACGGGCCGAACAGGTCGGCGATGCGCGAGGGTTCCTTCCGGGAGGCGTGGGCCCATTCCTCGGGCTCCGGCACGGCCTTGCGGATCCACAGAACGAGGAACGCCGGCAACACCCCGACGAGGAAGATGAACCGGTGCGGAAGTCCGGCCATCAGCCAGCCCGCCACGGTGGCCAAAATGACGCCGATGTTGACGGCGCTCTGGAGGATGGCGGCCATCCAGGGGCGCCATCGCGCCGGCCAGGTTTCCGAAAGCAGCGAGGCTCCCACGGCCCATTCGCCGCCGATGCCCAGCGCCGCCAGGAAACGGCAGATCATCAGTTGCCACCAGGTCTGGGCGAAGAACGACAGGCCCGTGAACAGCGCGTAGGTGAGGATGGTGAGCATGAGGGCCCGGCTGCGGCCGAGCCGGTCTCCCACCACCCCGAAGAAGGCGCCACCCATCGCCCAGCCAACGAGAAAGGAAGCCTGGATGAACCCGGCTTTTTCCTTCACCTCGAGGCTGTCCTGCTCAACTCCGCCCAGCAGCAGGGCCACGAAGGGCACCGCGACGAGCGTGTAGAGGTGCATGTCGAGGCCGTCAAACATCCAGCCAAGCCATGCGGCGATGCCGCTCTTGATGCGGGTCGCATCGAGCCGTTGTTCGGACATGATGGTTCTCAGGTGAAGTGGGCGCCGCGGGCCTCGACATAAACGGCGTAAACCGACTGGCTGGCCGTCATGAACAGGCGGTTGCGCCGCGGGCCGCCAAAGCACACATTGCTGCAGATTTCAGGCAGGCGGATCTGCCCGATGCGGACGCCATCCGGGGCGAACACATGAACGCCATCGTACCCGGCGCCCACCCACCCCGCGCTGGCCCACACATTTCCGTCGGTGTCGCAGCGGATGCCATCGGCCATCCCGGCGACCTTCTTGCCATCGACCTCGAGCGCCATCGAGGCGAATTCGGCCGCCTTGCCGAGCTTTGTTTGCCCTTCCACGGCGTATTTGAGGATGTTCTTGGGGGCTTTTTCATAGTGCGACGACCCGGTGTCGGCGACATAGAGAGTCTTCAAGTCGGGCGAGAAACAAAGGCCGTTGGGCTTGAACACCTCATCGGTGACCTTGTGCACCGTGCCGGCCTTCGAGTCGACGCGGTACACCGCCTCCTTGAGTTCCAAGGGGCCCTTGTTTCCCTCATAGTTCATGAGCGAACCGTATCCCGGGTCGGTGAACCAGACATCACCGGTGACGGGATGCACCACGGCGTCGTTGGGGGCGTTGAAAGGCTTGCCATCAAACTCCTTGGCCAGCACGGTGGTGGTGCCGTCATACTCGTGGCGGACAACCCTGCGGTTGCCATGCTCGCACGAGATCTGCCGGCCCTGGCCGTCGAAGGTGTTGCCGTTGCTGAAACCGGCCGGCTTGCGAAGGACGCTCACATGGCCGTCCTCGTCGAGCAGGCGCATCTGCCGGTCGTTGGGGATGTCGCTCCACATGAGGTAGCGGCCGACGCCGTTCCATGCCGGGCCTTCCGCCCAGAGGAACCCCGTCGCCACGCGCTGGATGGGCGTGTTGCCGATGGCGTACTTCTTGAACCGCGGGTCGAGCGTGACGATGTCAGGATCCGGATAACGCACGGGTTGGGCGCCCGGGCCGAAGACCCGGGGAGCGGTTTGGCCGAAAGCGGCCATGGCGCCCACGGCGGTGGAGGCGGCGGCCAGGAGGGATCGGCGATCAAGCGGCGCGGGAGAGGGCATGATGGTTTTCCTCGAGGTGGCGGGCTGCCATCAAACTACGGAAAAAAGACGCCATTTCAATTGAAAGAAAGGCCGTGGCATGCCGAGTAATATTGAGGTGGCGCCCATTCGGAAACCAGGTCATGGAACCGACAGACATTCCGGAACCGACCCGGCGTTGGTTGCGGCAGGCCACCGGCCTGTGGCTTGAGCGGGGCATCATCTCCCCCGGCCAGGCCGACAGCATCTTGTCTGTATACGGTCCCCGGCCCGACGCCGGTAAGCAGGCTGGCAAGCGCATCCTGTTCGTCCTGGCCACCATGGCGGTATTCCTTTTCGCGACATCCCTCTTCCTTGTCATCGGCTACAACTGGCAGGCCATCCCAAGGGAAGCCAAGGTCGCCATCATCCTCGCTGGAATCGCCGGCGCCCATGCCGCGGGCTTCGCGCTGCGGGTGCGCCGGGGCCTGCCGCTGGCCGCCGATGTCGCCCATTTCCTTGGATGCCTTGTCTTTGGCTCGGGCATTTGGCTCGTGGCCCAGGCCTGGCATGTATCGGGGCGCTTTCCCGACGGCATGCTGTGGTGGGCGCTTGGCGTCCTGCCCGTGGCCGCGGCAAGGGGCAAGCTTCTTTTCCATTTCCTGCTGACGGGCCTCCTGGCGATCTGGTGCCTCGTTGAGATCGTGATGACAACCGGCCCGTCCGATTCCTTCATGTTTGGCTGGAACGGATTTCCCCGTGGCGCCTACCTTCTTCCCCTTTTGGCTCTGCCCGGCTTTTATTGGGCTTACCGTGAACGGTCGTACCCGCTTCTGGGACTGTATGTGCCCCTTGTCGCCTGGTGGTGCGTGCTTCAGGCGTTGGCCTGGCATGGCAACGAATGGACTGTTTTTTGGTTGGGCGGAGTCGGGTCAATCCTGCTGTTGTGCGCCCAGGCGCATCCTCCGGGCGACCCGCTGGCCTCGCCGTGGCGGTTCTGGGGATCGATCCTCACCGTGGTCTCGCTGCTTACGGTCAGTTCGGTGCATTTCTGGACCTCCATCGGGCGCGGTCATAGCGCCTGGGGGCGGGACCCTGTGGCCCAACTCAACCTCAACATGGTCCTGCTTGGCGCGATTTCGGCGGCTTGGATCGCCGCGTTGATGATCACGCGCCTGCGGCATTCGGCGAATCGGCCCGTGTTTTCCGCGAGATTGGCGCTTCCCGGGTTGATCGGCATGGGCATCGTGCTTTTGGGTTTCATGGCGATGGTCGGCGAAAAGGCCACCGTGGCCGCGATGGTGTTCGGAAACGCCACCATCCTTGGACTGTGCGTGCTTCTGGTGCGCGTTGGCGTCCTGGAGGAAAGGCTGTTGCCGTTCGCGGGGGGAATCGCCGTGTTCCTCCTGTGGACGCTTGTGAGGTATCTCGACCTTTTCACCGCCTCATGGGGAATGCTGGGCGCCGCCGGCCTGTTTTCGCTGGCCGGCATCGCGCTTCTTGTGGCAGGCCGGTTCTGGGCCTTGATGCGCGGATCCCAAAGGGATTCCAGTCCCACCGGATCGGCGACGGACATCCTCGCCTCCAGGCCGGACTGGATGGAGCGGTGTTTTCGTTGTCCACCTCCCGATTGGAGCCTTGTTCTGGCGGTATCGCTGGCGCTTCAACTGGCGATCCCGGCCGGGATGGTGGCGATTGAGGAGGTGCCGATGCTGGGTGCCCGGACCGTGAGGCTTCGGGTTTTTCCCGTTGATCCGCGGGATTTTTTCCGGGGTGATTATGTCGTCTTGGGATTCGGAACGGAGGATATCATCAGGCGCGACATCGCCGGTCCCCGGGATGGGGATGTTTATGTTGTCTTGGAAACCGGGGAAACGGGAGAGTATTTCGTTCCTGTTTCCGCCTCTCGGGCAAGACCGGAATCGGGGCTTTACATGAAGGGCCGGTTTCGTGGTGGCGCGGGTTCAATTGCCGAATTCGGCTGCGAGTGGTTTTTTGTGAGGGAAGGCGAGGGCCTGCAATGGGAGCCAGCCATTCGAAACGGCAAGGTATTTGCCGAGGTGCTCGTGGCACCCTCGGGCAAGGCCCGGCTCAAGGCCTTGGTTAATGATTTGACTACTAATAAGTAACTATATATAAAATAAAGAAAATAAAGCTGCAATGGAAATAGATTCCAAGGAGGAAAGTCATGCCGACAGCATTGTCGATGGATATTCATCGGCGTGTTTTTGAAGCGAGGCAATCCGGTGAAACGACGGCGGAGGTTGCGGAGCGTTTTTCGGTGAGCGAGGCGTTCGTCCGGAAGTTGATGC
>VGXS01000057.1 GCA_016873225.1 Planctomycetota bacterium
TTGCCGCGCTGATGCCGTGGTACGGAGCCTGGCCCACCTGGAGGCTGGTGGCGTTGCCCGCGTTGCTGGTGCTGGCATGCCTTCAGGGGCTGGGGGCCGGGCTGGTGACGGCGTCGCTGGGCGTGCGTTGCCGCCGCACCAGAACCCCAAAGACCGCTTCCAACCCGACTCTGGATAGGTGAATGGCCAAGTACCAGTTAGTCCTTGAAGCCGGCCGGGCCGATCGCCAGTACTGGCGCGACCTCTGGGCCTTCCGCGAGTTGATGTTCCAACTCGCCCGCCGCGACGTGGCCGTCCACTACAAGCAGACGGTCATCGGCGGGTTTTGGGCCGTCGCCCGGCCGCTGGTCACGGTGGTCATCCTTACGGTGGTGTTCAGCCGGGTGGCCGGTCTGGAGGCCGACGGCGGGGTCTGGTACCCGCTATTCATCCTCGCCGGCATGCTCGCGTGGCAGTTCTTCGCCGCCATCCTCGGCGAATCCTCGAACAGCCTGCTGAACAACGCCAATCTCGTGTCGAAAGTCTATTTCCCCCGCCTGCTGGTGCCGTTAAGCGCCCTCGGCGTTCCGCTGTTGGACCTACTCGTCCTCTCCCCGTTCCTGGTCGGCATGATGGTGTACGCAGGGGTGATTCCCCCCTGGCAACTCGTGTTCGCACCGCTCTTCCTACTGCTCGCCGCCGCGACGGCCCTCGGCATCGGGTTCGGCCTGTGTGCCCTGAATGTGAAATACCGGGACTTTCGCTATGTCATCCCATTCATCCTTCAGTTCGGCGTGTATGCCTCTCCCATCGGGTATGCCACTTCCAGGATGCCGCCCGACTACCAGGGGCTATACCATCTTAACCCGATGGTGTTTGTCATCGACGGGTTGCGGTGGAGCGTCCTCGGGGTGGGCGATCCGTTCGCCGGCGGCGGGTGGCTCGTATCTCTGGCCGTGAGCCTCGCCGCCCTGCTCGCCGGAGTGAGGTACTTCCGCCGCACCGAGCGGACATTCGCCGACGTGATCTGACATGCCCGAACCTATCATCCGCGTGGAGAACCTCGGCAAGAGGTACTCGCTTTGCCACCAGGCGGGCGGGCCACGGTACCGCGCACTGCGGGACATACTCAGCGAAGGGGTGACGAACGGGTTCGGCCTGTTCGGGGCGAGGGCCGCGGCCACCCGTGAGGAGTTTTGGGCGCTCAAGGATGTCAGCTTCGAGGTGAACGAAGGCGAGGTGGTGGGGATCATCGGGCGGAACGGGGCGGGCAAGAGCACGCTGCTGAAGATCCTCAGCCGGATCACCGAACCGACCACCGGCCGGGTGACCCTGAACGGCCGGGTGGCCAGCCTGCTGGAGGTGGGCACCGGCTTCCACCCGGAGCTGACCGGCCGGGAGAACATCTACATTAACGGCTCCATCCTGGGCATGAGCCGGTCCGAGATCGCGCGAAAGTTCGACGAGATCGTTGCGTTCGCGGAGGTGGAGAAATTCCTCGACACCCCGGTGAAGCGATACAGTTCGGGCATGGGCGTGCGACTGGGGTTCGCGGTGGCCGCCCACCTGGAGCCCGAGATCCTGGTGGTGGACGAGGTGCTGGCGGTGGGCGACGCGGCCTTCCAGAAGAAGTGCCTCGGCAAGATGGGCGAGGTCGCCCGCGCGGGCAGGACGGTGCTGTTCGTCAGCCACAACATGCAGACAATTGGAAGCCTTTGTCAGTCGGTCCGCTTGTTGGATGGCGGAGCGTTACGGTATCAGGGGGAAGTAGTCGGCGGAATCGCCCACTACTACCGCACGCTCGATGCCTCCCAACGCGACGGTACCGACGCGCAACGGCGGCCTGGAACAGGCGAGTTCCGGTTTCTCCACGCCGCCTCCGACGCCAGTGAGTACCGACCTCACGAGGTGAAAGTTATCAGGTTCCGCGTCCGGCCGATGACTAATTCGACCCCGCGTGTGAGCCTTTCAGCCCACCTGACCGATGCCACGGGTGGGCTTGTTTGCCAGTGTGACTCCCGTTTCCTCGGCGTGCATGTGAACTTGTCACAGGGCGAGTGCGAGGGGGCACTCGCTATCACGACCCCGTGGCTCAAACCGGGTGAGTACGCAGTGGATCTGTTCTTGGTGGACGGTAACGTTGGCGTTGTAGATCGCTTTGAACGGGCGTGCCAGTTCCGCGTCCTCCCGATCCTCCCGTATCCCGATATCGGTCCCGAACCGGGATTCAGTCAAGGGGCGGTGCTGGGACAGTTCTCTTGGACTGTATCGACAACCGGCCCCACAGAGGGTAATCGTGTTCTCGCCGAATGAAGCTGAGGTGCTACGGCGGATCGCCCCGACAGATGTCGTGCTTGACATTGGCGGTTGGGCGTGTCCGTTCAACCGGGCGAATTTCGTGCTCGACGCCGAACCGTATGAGACTCGCGGGTATTACCGCAAGGTCGGCCTGCAGGCGAGCCAGGGGGGTGACCGCGAGCACTTCACCGTCGACACCTGGATCCGACGCGACATCTGCGAACACACACCCTATCCGTTTCCCGACAAGTCGATCGACTTCGTCATCTGCTCGCATGTGCTCGAGGACATCCGCGACCCCCTGTGGGTGTGCCGGGAGATGGTGCGGGTGGGCAAACGAGGGTACATCGAGGTGCCGTCCCGGTTGGCCGAGACGTGCCGCGGGTGGGAGCACCCGCGAATCGCCGGGCTGTCTCATCACCGCTGGCTGATCGATATTGACCCCGCAACGGCTGACATCCGTTTTACCCCCAAGTATCACATCTTGCACTCTCATTGGCGGCTCTCCTTCCCCACCGCATTTTTGCAGAGAATGCCTGAGGCCGAACGGGTGAGTTCGCTGTTCTGGGACGACTCCTTCGCCTTCTCCGAAGTGAACATCCACGGGGCGAACGCCATTGAGCGGCACTTAGAGGAGTACGTCAAGGAACGGCACCCGTACCCGGCGTGGCGCACTGCCACCGACCGTTCACTCCGACGCATAGAGTCGGCGGTCGTGCGGGGGTTGGGTCGGCTCCGACGGCTATTCGTCCGGAAGGGGAAGCCGGCGTGAACGCAGCCAACGCCTGGGACTCCCGCACCATCCTCCACCTCGGGGCGGGCAAGAAGTACCACCCCGAGGCTGTCAATGTCGATCTGGTCGTGTCCACCAACCCTGACTTGGTTCACAACCTGGATGTCACCCCGTGGCCGCTTCCGGACGGCCACTTCCGCGAGGTGTGGGCGTATGACGTGATTGAGCACCTGACCGATGTGGTCCGGACGATGGAGGAGATTCACCGGGTGTGTGCTGACGGCGCTGTGGTCAAGATCACAGTGCCTCATTTTTCCTGCTCGAATGCCTTTACCGATCCGACGCATCGGCATTATTTCGGGAGGTTCAGTTTTGACTATTTAACCGGCGAAAACGATCTTGGGTTTTACAGCCGGGCTCGGTTTCGGCGCATCATGTCGCGGATCATTTTTCGTGGGGGTTTTTGCAATAAGGCGATTCGTCGGTTGGCCAACTGCTACCCGGCTTGGTATGAGAGCCGCTGGGCCTGGATATTCCCGGCTTGGTTCCTCTACTTCGAGCTGGAGGTCGTCAAAGGCTGACCTTCCTATGAGCATGCCATGGCGCTTCCCGATTCCTCGGCAGGCGGGAAGATGGCCCAGCGGCCTTGCCCGTTATCGCCACCGCGTCTGCCAAATCATTCCCGCCATGTTTGGCGAAGGGGGAGTCTTCGGAGGCGCCGAACGCTACTCGTTCGAACTGGCCCGCCACATGGCCCTTTTCACACCAACGATCCTCGTCACCTTTGGCCACCAGCGCCGCCGTTACACCACCCCGGAAGGTCTGCGTGTCGTTGTTCTGGAAAGGCCTTGGTATGTTCGCAGGCAGCAATTCAACCCGATCCACCCGGGGTTGATCCGGGCTGTTGCCGAAGCCGATGTGATCCATTGTCACCAGACGCACACCCTCGCCAGCGAACTGGCCGCCTTGTTGGCGCGGGTTTCTGGCCGCCGCGTCTTCACATCCGACCTTGGTGGTGGTGGATGGTGCCTGGGTGCCCGCTTCCGAACCTCCGGTTTATTCCATGGCCATTTGCATATCAGTGATTACAGCCGCAAACTTGCCGGCGGAGTGAACGACCCAAGGCACGATGTCATCCTGGGGGGCGTGGACACGGCGAAGTTTTCGCCAGCGGCGCATGTGCCCCGCGAGCCGCTGGTGGTGTTCGTCGGCCGGTTGCTGCCGCACAAGGGGGTCGATGTCCTCGTCGAAGCCCTCCCGCCGGGGATGACCCTCGAACTCATCGGCCGTCCGTACTCTGAACAGTACCACATGCGATTGAAGGAACTGGCCGCCGGCAAGCGGGTGCTGTTTCGCACCGACTGCGACGACACCGAGGTGGTGCGGGCATACCGGCGGGCGGCGTGCGTAGTGCTGCCCAGCGTGTACCGCGACTGTTACGGCCATGAAACCCGGGTGCCGGAGTTGCTGGGGCAAACGCCACTTGAAGCCATGTCCTGTGGAACGCCAGCGATTGTCACCCGAGTGGCCAGCCTGCCCGAGGTGGTTGAGGACGGTGAAACAGGGTTTATTATTCCGCCCAATGATCCGGATGCCTTGCGTGCCCGGTTGGAATGGGTCCGGGATCATCCGGAAAAAGCCCATCAAATTGGGGCTGCAGGCAGAAAGCGCGTGGGGGAAATGTTCACTTGGGAGCGGGTCATTGAAAGGTGTTTGGCGGCTTACGGATTAACCAATTCAGGTGGGAAATAACTTTGGCGGATAGGGCGGCATGTCAAACCCTTGATGACGGCCGGGCTGGAATCCTGCTGAATGAGGCCACCCCCGAGGCGATTGTCAAAGCTGTCATTGAGATTGAAAATCGGCAGATAGAAACGGAAGGGCGAACCTGCCACGGGCTGAGGCTGGCGGGAGATAGGTATGCCTTGGCAGCGAGTGCCAAACGGCTGGCGGAAATATTGGAGGAGTGTTGCAAGGTTTCTCGGTTTGCAGGGAACGGATTTGGCGCACCGGCGAGTTGATTGCTGATGCGAATCCTGGTTGCCAACCAGTTTGGAAGCGTGGTAGGTGGCGCTGAAACCTATTCTTTTGCAATTGCCAAAGAATTGGCCGCGACGGGTTACAGGGTGGGTTTCGCGTTTGCTGATTCTTTTTCCAATAATATCAACCTCCGCACAAGTGACGGAGTTGAAAGTCTGGGCGGCCACGGTTCGTTCGCATCGTGGCTAGATGCCGTGGATACCTTCGCTCCCGATGTTGTTTATTCGCAGGTATTGTCCAATCCATGGGCTGACCATGAAATTGCGAAGCGCTGGCCGGGGATCCTGTTCAACCACAATTACTCAGGCGCATGTTTCAGCGGAACCAAACAATTCCGCGTTCCGACAACCAAACTCTGTTCCCGGCCGCTTGGACCGATGTGCTTGGCGCACTATCTGCCGCGGCGTTGTGGTGGACTGAATCCGCTAACGGCCTTGCGGTCCTATCGGCGTGAAATAACTCGGCGTGAAACCTTCCGTCAATCCCGCGCCGTTTGTGTGGCCAGCCGGCACATGCGTTCCGTGATGATTCAGAATGGCGTGCCGGAATCGAAGGTTCATCTGTTGCCGCTGTTCCCCACGCATGGTGACCGGGACTTACACCCGCCCCAACCAAGGCCAAGGGCCAACACCATTCTTTTCGCGGGCCGCATCACCCGCCTCAAGGGGTGGACGCACCTGGTGCCGGCTATCGCCATGGCTGCCAAACAGCTTGGCCAAGGGCTCGCATTAATGGTTGCCGGCGATGGACCCGACCGCGACAAGTTGGTTCGCCTGGCAGCCAAGTGGAATGTGCCGCTCGATTTCCGCGGATGGCTGGGGCCTGAACCATTGCGGGCCCTGATGAAGCAAGCCGACCTGCTGGCTGTGCCCAGCCTGTGGCCCGAACCGTTTGGATTGGTGGGCATCGAGGCGGGCTGTGTTGGCACTCCGGCCGTGGCCTATGGCGTGGGTGGCATACCCGACTGGCTGATACCCGGCGTTTCCGGTGAAATGGCGCCCGGCGACGACCTTCGCCCGGAACCGTTGGCCAAGGCCATGGTGCGCGCCCTTCAAGATGAGAATCATTGGCAGCGATTGCGCGAAGGCGCCTGGCGGCAAGCGGGGCTCTTCTCGCGGAAATCTCATCTGGACCGGTTGCTGCCCATTCTTCAGGAAGCGGCAGACAGCCGTTGATTGCGCCAAGTTTATTCATTTTCTCCGGTGAATACCCTCCCGAACCGGGGGGAGTTTCCGACCATACCCAAATCCTTACCAGCGCCTTGCGTGACCACAATCTGCCTGTCAGGGTTCTTTGTGGCGGCAATAGCGGGTTGGCCATGGAGAACGGTGTCGCTGTTCATCGGGTCGCCCGACGGTTCCATCCCGCGGCACTATCGGCGATGGCCCGAACCCTTGAATCGTGTCCCCGATCGCGCATGGTATGGGTGCAATACGCCCCCCATGCGTTGGGCTTGCGGGGCATGAACCTGCCCCTGGCGCTATGGCTTGCCTGGCGTGCCTGGTTCCACCGCGACACGGTGGTCGCCTATTTCCATGAGGTGGCCTTTCCCTTCCGGGGACCTTGGAAGCACAGGTTGCTTTCCACGGTTCAACACGCCATGGCCGCCATCGTGGCCGCCTCGGCATCGGCCGTGCTGGTCACCACCGAGGCATGGTTGCCGCGGCTTCGGTTGCTTGGCATGCGGCCCGGTGTTGCGCGCCTGCTTCCCGTCTTCAGCAACCTTCCCGAGGAAGTCGATCTTAATGCCGTGGCCCTGCGCCGCCGGCATTGGCAGACAATTTCCGGTGCGAGCCATCTGGTTGGCCACTTCGGAACCTATGGCGGTGGCGTGGCGGCGTTGCTTGAGGAATCGTTGAGTGCATTGGACGATACAAAAGACATGCTGTTTCTTTTAATGGGCCGGAGGGCCTCCGCCTGGTTGGCGGCGCATGCCGGCAAGCCTTGGGCCGCGCGGTGCCGTGTGGTGCCGCAAGACGATCCCGTGGCGATCGCCGAAACCATGGCCGCCTGCGATGCGGCGCTTCAGCCGTATCCTGATGGCATCACCACCCGGAGAACCACGGCGATGAGCGCGTTGGCGTTGGGTGTGCCGCTGGTAAGCAACTTGGGGGCCCTCAGCGATGTTTGCTGGAAAACCGATGATCCTTGCGCGGCGCTGGCCTCTCGGCCCGATGGCCGGTTGCTGGCCGAGGCGCTTGCCGGCGTGATGGCTTTCCAGCCATGCAAACGCCAAGCCATGGGCGCCCGGGGAACGGCGTGGTACGAACGCAACGCCAGCAGGGCCGTTTCGGCCAATGCCGTGACGGTGCTGATGGGCAGGCTGGCGTGAACCGCCGGCTTGATATCGCCTTCGTGGTTCACGACTATCACCGCCATGGCGGTCACAGCCGGTATGTGGCCGAGTTGGCGAGAAGATACCGGCATCAGCATGAGGTGCATGTCTACTGCCACCGGGTGGATGACGCCGATACCGCCGGCATCCGGTTCCACCATGTGCCGGCCTGGCGTGCCACGGCGTTGGCATCGATCCTCAGCTTTGTGATTCCGGCCACGGTGCTGGTGGGCCGGCACGACATAGTCCACGCGCAGGGGCTATGCGGGCTGCGGCACAACATGGCCACGGCTCATTTGGTCACGCCGGCGTGGTGGCGGGCCCGGCGCGAACACGAGGGCCGTTCCACCTGGAAGGGATGGTTGGCCGACACGCTTATCTCGCCGCTGGAACGCGCGGCACTGGCCGGCCATGGTGTCAAGCGGGTGATCGCCGTCTCCCGCCTCACGGCGGCTGACATTTCGCGGCATCATGGGCGAACCAAGGGTGTTTGTGTCATTCCCCATGGCACCGATGTGGAGCAGTTTCATCCGCGTTGGCGCGCTACGGCCCGGCCAGAACTCCTGAGCCGGCTTGGCCTGCCAGATTCCGCCGTGCTGGCGCTGTTCGCCGGCAACCTGCAAAAGGGCGCGCAAGAGGCCGTGGAAACGGTGGCCACAGTTCCAGGCGCCTATCTGCTGCTGGCGTCGCCGTCGGATCCGGCGGAAGTGTTGGCGCGGGCGGCCCACCTTGGTGTAGGCGACCGGGTTCACATGCTGGGATTCACGCGTGAACTTTATAAATGGATGGCAGCTTCCGACCTCCTGTTGTTCCCAACCTTTTTCGACACTTTCGGGTTGGTGATCCTTGAGGCAATGGCGTGCGCTTTGCCGGTGATCACCACGCGCAAGGCCGGTGCCGCCGATTTGGTGGCGCATGGACAGACAGGGTGGCTAGTGGACGATCCGCGCGATATCGCCGGCATGGCTCAAGGCTTGAGGAAGTTGGTGGAACAACCCGGCTTGAGGAAACAGATAGGGATGGCCGGCAGGGCCGTGGCCGAACGGCGCACCTGGGACGCCGTGGCTGAGGAAACGATGGCTGTTTACCAGCAATTAGCCTCCATGATGCCCGGGATGGAAAAGGGATGAATGTATTACGGCATGTTGCGGAACCCGTTAATTCCCTCCTGGATGTGGGATGCAACGCGGGCGTTTGGCTTAGGGATTGCTCAAACCGATGGCCGCGCGCCCGATTGGCTGGTATCGATATCAACCAATCATCGTTGGAAAAAGCCCGGGCACTACTTGCATCTGTTGAGATAAGGTGTGCAGGCGCAGAGAATATTCCGTTTCCTGACCAATCATTCGACTATGTGACATGCCTGGAAGTATTAGAACATCTACCATCGGAATTGAGATCGCAAGCATTTGTCGAAATGTGGCGGGTGCTCCGGCCAACCGGAAGGCTCGTTATGACCGTTCCCCACGATGGTTGGTTCGCCTGGATGGATTCAAACAATGTGAGGCATCGTTTTCCGTGGATCTACAAGCGTCTTGTCGGAAGGGGAAAGCGGGACGGAAATTATGAGAAAATGTCACGGATGGTTGAGTGGCATCATCACTTCAATTTGAAGGAACTTGAGGTTCTTGCCGGGGAAAGGTGGAAGCTTGCGGCTGTCGAGAGGGGAGGATTATTTCTATATCCTTTAATGGATTGGTTCAGTTGGCCTTTTTACCGGATGGGTATTCCTTCCCATCCGATCAGGAGAACTTTCGAGATAATTGCTGGTTGGGATTACAGCATTGATTTTGGTTCAGCATCGTATGGAGTTCTTATAGTTTTTGAGAAAAAATGACGTTCACAATAAAACAAAGGTATCAAGTGTCTGATCTTGTTTGTTTCTTGGTGAACGGAAAATATGAATCGGCCATGGGGGAGAGGGCGCGTGCCTTCGCCCGGGAGTTGGCCTACGAGTTTGACTTCAAAATCGTTTACCGTCAGCGGGGTAAACTCGGGTCAGCATGTCAGATGCTGTGGGAGTTGAGTCGCCTAAGGCCTCGCGTTGTGTATGTGCTGGACATGGCGGCCAGCGGGGTGCTGGCGGCATGCGTTTACCGCATGCTGGGAGGCGCCAAGTGGATCGTGGATACCGGTGATGCGATTGTGGAGCTTGGCCGGGCCTTGGGACGGGGCCCGGTGGCGATGGCGCTCACACGGTTGCTGGAGTGGGTTTCGCTGAACTTTTCCTCAGCCGTGGTCGTCCGGGGCAGTTACCACAAGGAACTGCTGGCCAAGCGCGGAATCGCGGCCACATTCATTCCCGATGGAGTGGATGTGGATCAGTTCAAGCCACCCAACGATTGGCCACCCAAGGGCCCCAATGATCCCGTGGTGATCGGAATTGTGGGGAGCGTTGTCTGGTCGCCCAAGCGGAATTCCTGTTACGGTTGGGAACTCCTCGATATTGTGGCCGGATTGAGGGAACAAACCACCCGGCCCGTGCGTGGCATCGTGGTGGGGAATGGCGACGGTTTGGAGCGTCTCAAGGTCCGTTGCCGAGAGCTGGGGCTGGAGGGTTTGGTGGAGTTCCCTGGGCGTGTTCCCTATGCCGAATTGCCCGGCTGGATCCACAGGATGGATATTTGCCTTTCACCGCAAACGAATGATGTGGTGGGTCGCGTGCGCACCACGGGAAAATTGCCTCTTTACATGGCCGCGCAAAGGTTCATCTTGGCCAGCCGGGTGGGTGAAGCGGCGCGTGTGTTGCCTGAAGAGATGCTGGTGGATGGATTATGTGCGAAACAATGGATTGAGAAATCCATGAAAGTCATTCACCAGATTGGTAAAGATAACTGGGAAAAAAACATAGATCATTTCAGTTATGCATTCATTGGATTAAAACTAAAGCGGTTGCTTATAGATGCTTTATGAAAGCATCTCCTTCCTCCCCGTCTACCCCCAGGAACACTGGCCGAGCATGGACCTCTGCGCCGAGAGGTTGGCGGCATCTTGGCCGACTGATTACCTGTTGATGCTGCCGGGATTCAGGCGGGTGTTGTCGTCAAGGAACCGTGGCATCTTGTGGAACCTCGACCGGGCTTGGAACCGGTATGTGCGTTATCCAAGCCTTGCCCGCCGGATGGCCCATCGCTTCGGCTTTTTCCATGTCGTGGACCATAGCTACGCCCATCTTGTGTCGGCCCTGCCGGCTCTACGCACCGGCGTGTTTGTGCACGACCTGATCCCCTTTGAGCCGATCCTGAATTCGACCCTACCCAAACCATGGTGGCATTCGATGGTTTTTGGCCCGGTGTGGGACGGTTTACGGCGCGCCGCCTTGCTGTTTTGTTCCACCAAGGCCATGTGGAGCCGTTTGGGAGGCTTGAACCTTTGTCCTTCAACGCGAATTGTGCATGCTCCGTATGGTGTCTGCGAAGAATTCCGGCCAGGTGGGCAGCGTGAAACCGGTGCTTATCTGCTTCATGTTGGTTCGTGCGTGGCTCGGAAGCGAATGGATGATCTGCTCCGGGTTTTTGTCGAGGTTCGGAAACATTGCCCAGACTTGCGGTTGATTCAGGCGGGTGGAACCTTCACCGCCTTGCAGCGTTCGTTGATCTCAAGCCTTGGAATTTCCAAGGCGGTGGAACAACGCCGCAACCTGACGCGGGATGAATTGGCGCGCCTGTACCGGGGCGCCCGCGTGGTGCTGATGCCCAGCGACAACGAGGGATTCGGTTTGCCCGTGATTGAGGCCCTGGCTTGCGCCGCCCCGGTGGTGGCCAGCGACCTGCCCACGCTGCGCGAGGCGGGCGGCGGCGTGGCGCGCCATGTTGCCGTGGGTGATATCCATGGTTTTGCTCAAGCCACCCTAGCCGCCATGGAACGCCATGACCCGGCAGCGGGGTTGCATCATGCTTCCCGTTTCACCTGGGTCAACCATGCCGCCATCATTCACGATGCCTATTCCCGATTGGCGGCTGGCGAGTGAAGGTCGTGTTTCTTTCCCCGGTGGGCCAGGTAGGTGGCGCCGAGCGCGTGCTGCTCACCCTGCTGGATGCCTGGCGGGCGAGCGGTCAACGGATTGAACCTGGTGTGCTGGCCCTTTCGGATGGCCCCTTGCTGGCTGAATTGCGGAACCGGAAGGTTCTTTGCGCGGTCGAGCCGATGCCCGACCGGCTCGCCAAGCTGGGCGACAGCGGTGGCGGACTCCTGGCAACAATGGCCAGCGGGCTGTTGTCTTATCCGGCCCTCAGGAGTTTTGCCGCCAAGTTGCGTCAAAGGCTTAAGGAATTCGCGCCTGACATCATCCATGCCAACGGCCTAAAAGCCCACCTTCTGGCAAGCATGGCGGCGCCCACCTCATGCAAGGTGGCATGGCACCTGCATGATTTTGTCGGTTCCCGAAGGCTGGCTCCTTTCTTGCTCGGCCGAGTAGCCGGACAAGCCGCCGGAGCCGTTGCCGTCAGCGACGCGGTTGCTGTGGATTTTCTCAGGGCTGTGCCGCGGGTTCCTGTCAGCGTGATCCCCAACGCGGTAGACACCGCTCGGTTTTGTCCGGGTGCGGGAAACGGCGCATGGCTCGATGGGCTTGCTGGTATGGCGGAAGCGCCTGCCGGAACGGTGCGCGTGGGATTGGTGGCCACCTACGCCCTCTGGAAAGGGCATGACCTATTCATCAGGGCCGCGGCGCGGGCAAGAGCTTCCGGACCTGTCCGTTTCTTCATCATTGGTGGTCCGATCTACGCAACTGGAGCCCAGAGGTCTCGCGATGAGTTGATGAGGCTGTCGCGACAATGTCGGGTTGATGTGGCATTCGTGCCGATGCTGGGCGAAATGCCAGAGGTGTACAGGGCCCTGGATGTGGTGGTGCACGCGTCCACAAGCCCCGAGCCGTTCGGCTTGGTGATCGCCGAGGCCATGGCCTGCGGACGGGCCGTGGTGGCTGCCGCCGCGGGAGGAGCCAGGGATTTGTTCCAGGATGGCGAAGACGCGCTCGGTTACCCGATGGGCGACGAGGCGGCATTGGCCTCGGCGCTGGAACGGCTGATCGAATCCAGGCCCCTGCGGGAAAACCTCGGAACGGCCGCCGCGTTGTCGGCGCGCCAGCGGTTTGATCCGGCCAGGCAGGCCCGGGACATAGCCGATTGGTACAAGGCGATCATGGAATCGTCAGGAACTGTTCAAGATCGTGCCGGCTTGAGGCGATCTCGGCCGGGGTGTATTCCAGGTTGATCACATCCCCGGTGGACAGCAGGGCCAGCTTCACCAACACCGCGCTTTCCCCTTCGCCCGTCAGCCGTCGGGCTTCCGACACCGCCAAGGCGTAAATCCCCATCTGCTTGCGGTAGCGATCCCTGATTTCCCCCGGATCGCCCCTGTCGGTTTTCCAATCAATCACATCGCCATTGTCGAGCAGGCGGTCGAACCTGCCGGTAACCAGCCATTGGTTTCCCACCGGCAGGGCGAAATCCACCTCCGCCGCGCCGGGGTCAGCCATCAGGCGCCTTATGGCTTCATGGGTCGGCTCCCCAAGCCGGGCGATGATTGCCGCGGACGACTCCGCAACCTTTCCCGCCTCGCCCGCCACGCGCGACCCTTCCCCCGTTTCCTCCTCGTCGGAACTGTCGGAGAGCAGTTGGCGCGCCTGACCGCCGAGATAGCGCAACTGTTCGGTTTTGTCCGCGGGCAGCGCGTCGATCATCTCGATCCCGCGGTGCGCCAGCGTGCCCACCACCTTCCCAAGCTCGGCGCGCGGTTTGTCGCCATCCATCCAGCCGGCCGGAACGCCCGCCGGAAACGCCTGAAGGCCCCGCCTGACCAGCCGCAGCGCGTCGACCTGCTCCTGGCGTGTTGTCAGGTCCATGATGTCCTGAAGGCGCGTGGCGGCGACGGGCACGCGCGCGGGCGCGGCCTCCGGCGGGCGCGTTGGCGCCGGAGCGGGCCGGAAGGGCACCTCTTGCCCCGTCGCAAGCGGAATCGAGGCGGTATCGACATGAGTGAGGTGATCACGCGCCCAGACGACGGGCCAATGGCGTGAATCGTTCTCGTTGGTATCCTTGGGCGCCGCCACGATGAGTGTGCCTTCCGATCGGGTCATCGCCACATGGAACAACCGGGCCTCCTCGCGTTCATAATGGCCGTTGTCGGTGCCACGGGCGATACGGTACAGGCTGGGTGGGTGATTTCTCTCGTCCCGTGCATGGGAACCACGAAGGTCCATCAGCGGCAATCCGATGTAGGGCGCCGCCTGCTCAAAGGTGATTTCGGGGCGAAGATACTGCCTGTCGAGCACGATCATGCCCGATCCCCTGGGCCGGTGGGGCTTTTTTTTCCCCACTTCCGGCACGAGCAGGACCACGGCCGCGGCCTCCAGGCCCTTGCTGGCGTGGATCGACATCACGCGCACCATGTCCTCGTCGGCTGAAAGATCCGGATCGATGCCTTCCCGGATTTCCCCCGAGGCGTGCCTGTCAAGGATATCCGCCATGTCGGCCATGGTGATCGGGCGGGCCTGCTCGATCTCCCGGACCCGGTCGAGCACAAACTCGATTCCCGAGGCGATGCGGCGCGCCGCTTCGGCACCGGTGCCGGCTGGAGCCAGCCAGGCGGCCATGGCCATGAACGCCCCCGATTCGTCGAGGGCCATCCGCAGAAGTTCGTGGTGGGGCATGCGGTCAACGAGCCTTCGCCACGACGCTAGCCGATGGGCCACGGCGCGCAGGTGTTCCACCCGATCGGCGCCCAGTTGGTTCCAGGCCTCATGCGCCGGCGCGTTGTCGGGCACCTGGGTTGGGTCGGTCAACTTGGCCAATCCCTGCTGTGGCGTTCCTTTTTCCCGCCACGAGGCCAGGAGCATGATCTCCGAGTCGGTGAGTCGGCATGCCGGGCCGCGCAGGATTCCCAGCAACGCCGGGCCGTCATCGGCATTGGCCAGATAGCGTGCCAAATTAAGGATATCGCGGATTTCCTGTTGAGTCCAAATGGCCTCGCGCACCATTGCCCGGTAGGGGATTCCCGCTTCCCTGAAGGCTTCGTGCAGCGGGTCGATCAGCTTGGTGAAGCCTCGCGCGAGCACCAGCATGTCTCGCCATTTCATGTGATTCTCGTCGTGCAGTTGGTGGAGTCGGGACGCAACGGCCCTGAGGCTGGCGGGGTCGTAACCATCGTTTTCGGATTCACCATCGGATTCGCCGGCATCCTCGGCCGGGTCTTGCTCAGTCACCTCAGCCTGTTTCGGCAGCACCAGCAACTCGGCGATGGCCGGCACCGTGTTCGGCCTGCCCGCCTGCGTCCTCAAATCCTCGCCCGACAACAGGCTCACATGGGAAATGCCAAGGGCGCGCATGGCCGTTTCGCTGCACCGGTCGATGCGGTCCAATGTGGACTCGCGGGTCCTGAAGTTCAGGGCCAACTGGCCGATGCCGATTCGCTCAGCCGCCGTGCTGGTCCGGTCATTCCCCGTGGGATCGACATTATCCAGAATCGTGTCATACCAGGTCCGCTCGTCGGTGGGATTCGAAGCTTCGTATTGTCGGCGGACATCGGCCATGAGTTGGGCGTTGCTGCCGCGCCAGTGGTAAATCGCCTGTTCGGGATCGCCCACCACGGTCAGCCTGGTCCATGTGGCCGGGTCCTCGGCATGGCCGCCGGCGATGCGGCAGCCGATGCGCCATTGCAGCGAGGTGTTGTCCTGGAATTCATCGATCATCACCCTTGTGAAGGGCAGCCCCGCCGAGCGCAGTTGCTCGGGCGACAGGGTTTTAAGCTCCGACTCAAACAGCCGGGCCAGGTCGTGGAATGAGAAGCGGTTTTCGGCTCGGCATTCCTCGAGGTAGGCCCGGTGCGCCGCCTCGAAGAAAACGCCCCAGGCCCTGTAAACCTGAAACCT
>VGXS01000058.1 GCA_016873225.1 Planctomycetota bacterium
GCGGGCGGCCTAGTGGTAATCCACCTCACGCACCCTTTTCCTGTCCCTGAGCCGCTCGACGCGGTCCCTGATCGTCTCGCGCAAGCGCCGCGCCTCGTCCGCCGGCAACGCCAAAATGGCGGCGCGAGGCGTCGCGATGTCGGAACTTGCGATCAGGATGTTGGCGAGTGAGAAAATCCTTAGGAAAAAGGGCTGCTCGAAAACCGTGTCCTTGACCCGGTAGAGTTCCAGCTCATCCATCCGCCTGTTGAGGACACCATGGGTGATCCGGAATCTCTGGTCGGTCACCTCGTACAGCACGCAGCGCACCTCGAGCCACCGCCACAGCGCGATGAACACCGGAATCACCAGCCAGAAGAACAGCCCGCACAGGATGTATTTGCCGAGGTTGACGACCTGCGAGGGCCTTCCTTGCCAAAGCAGGCGCTCCCCCTCATCCTGCCGCGGGGAGGGCGGGCCAGGCTCCAGCGGGCCGTCCCGATGGTCGGGCACGGCCGTCGCCACGGGTATTGGGGGAGGCGCGGGAACCGTGAAACCGGGCGCGCCGGCAAAGAGGCCCGGGATCCTGCCGGCGGGGAACCATGGCCCGTCGGGACCACGGGACGCGGCGGAGTCGGGCGTGATGGTTCCCCTTTCGGCGAACCGCCGCAACTGGTCTTCGGTCAGCGGGCCCCGTTTTTTCCCGCCGGACATCACATGCCAATCGCCGGGCATTGATCGTTCCGCTCCGTCCGCAAGCCGGCCGATGCTGTCGATGGGCGCTTGGCGGGCAGCTTGGGTAGCCTTGGCCGATTTTCCATGGAATTCGGGGTGACAGGATTCGAACCTGCGACTTCCTGGTCCCAAACCAGGCGCTCTAGCCAGGCTGAGCTACACCCCGTGAACTCGGACTGCCCGACTAGGATTCGAACCTAGACAAACTGATCCAGAGTCAGTTGTGCTACCGTTACACCATCGGGCAATGCTACTTGTTGATATCACGATCGACCGCGCAAGTCAAACCGAGTGGGCTAGTCCCCATCACCGGCCCCGTCGAGTGCCGCGCCGATTGTCGTGGTGGTGTAATGAAATGCCCTGATGCGCGCCATGTCCCTCACCAAGTCGAACCGGTCCACCTGCGCCCGATGCACCTGCAAGCCTGTTCGCTGGCGAAGGTCGGCCAGAAGCTCCTCGTTCCGGGCGGGCACGAGAAGTTCCGGCTTGTCGTAAAGGATGACGATGGCATTCTCATGGGGCAGGGTGCCGTCTCGGTCGAGGATCGCCACCAGGGCGAGCAGGCCGGCGTTAGCCACCACCAGCTCGATCCAGCCCGAGGGGAGCGAGGCCAGCGCGTTGATGAGTCCCAGCGTGACTGAAACCAGCAGGTAGGCCATCTCGCGGATCGGCACCGCCACGGTGCGGTAGCGAAGGATGCTGAAGATGGCGAACAACCCGAAGGCGAAGCCAACCTCGATGTTGTTGTTTCCCAGCAGGTGGCAGATCAGGAAATTGATGGCGTTGAACAGGCTGAACGAGAAAACAAAATCCTTGTTCCGGTGCCTCGGGTAATAAAGCAGCCGCACCAGCACAAAGACGGATAGGGCATCGGCAGCGATGCGCGCGAGAAAAATGGCCGCGTGCGCCTGTTGCGCGACTAGGCTCGGATCAACCGGCGCGGGCATGGAGCGATATCCTTTCGGCATGGCGCCAGGCGGGGCGCAGGAAATGGCAGTGGTGCTCGCCCAAGGCGATGGCGCCGGCGCAATACTTGCTGAACCGCTCCGGCCGGGCATGCATCCCGGCAAGGATTTCCCCCACCGGCCCCCGGGGCCTCGGGCTTCGTGTCTTGGCCTCGGCGACCACCAACCCGGGAAGCGAATGAACCGAACTCCGTCCGAGGAACTCCAAGCCGGTGTCGATGGTGAACTTCACGGAATGGTCCGTCGAAACCAGCGTCATCCTGTCGTAGCGGACCCAAAGGACCGGTTCGAGGGGCATTCCCGAAAGGTTTCCCAGCATGGCCCTGAGGGCTGGCGCCAGATATAAGGTGGGTCCGCCGGGGGCCCCGGTCCGTTTCTTGACGGTTGTTTCCGGCGAAACCTTGTTCTTCACCTCGAAAAAGCAGGCCCCGGTGTCGCGGTACACCCGCCACCTGGCCTTGAGACGACGGACCTTGCCTTGGTGATGGGAGCGGAACAGGTCGCGCCTAGGTGTGTCGAGATACAGGCTGTCGTAACCGAAGGACCTTCTTCCCCCGATATCAAGAATCCGGCAAAACGGCGCCAGCCTCGAGAGCAATCCCGGCAGGCGCGGCTCGGCGATCAGGAACTTGGTGTCGTGGCGGATGAGCAATCCCTCGGCATCCAGTTCCGCGAGGGATAGTGGGGCGAACGACGCCGCGGCCGGTCGGTGTTCCGTCAGGCGCTCGGGGAGAACTGGCACCTTCTCGCTGTCGGGCGATTCATCCATGATGTTCCTAAGCATGGCGTCACCGCCCATGGTCCCGCAATATGCAATTTACCGCATGATGAATGTTTTCACGCCCTTTTCATTGAAGCGGCATGGGCCATCGGACGCGATGGACATAGATTTCCCAAGGATCCTTGCCCGTTATGAACGGAGTTTTTCATATGTTGCCCTCCCTATGCGTTGCCGTCTCGCTGCTGTGCCCAAGCGCCGATCCGTTTCCCGCCAAGCCGGAAGGCCTGAAACTGGCCAAGCCCGAGGATGGGGTCGACACCCCTTCCACGCCCGCGCCCGCCGGAGCCATCGTGCTGCTCGATGGTAAGTCGCTTGAAGGATGGACCCACAGGAATGGCGGCAAGGCCGCTGCCTGGAAACTGGCTTCCGGGGGCGCCGTGGAGGTGGTTCCAGGCACCAGCGACCTGCTCAGCAAGCACATGATCGATAGCCCCGTCCGGTTGCATGTCGAATTCCGCACCCCTTGGATGCCCGGCAGCAAGGGCCAAGGCCGTGGCAACAGCGGGGTTTATCTGCAGGGCCGCTACGAGGTGCAGGTTCTCGACAGCTACGGGATTGAAAAGCCCGGGGAAGGCGATTGCGGGGGCATTTACGGGATTGCCAAGCCCAAAACCAATGCCTGCAAGGCTCCCTTGGCCTGGCAGGCCTACGACATCGATTTCACTCCCCCGGTCTTCGAGGGGGGAAAGAAGTCCAAGCCCGGCGTCATCTCGGTGACCCTCAACGGCGTGCTGATCCACGAAAATGTCACCATCACCAAGGACAACACCACCTCGGGCCTCGGTGGAGATCCCTCGACTCCGGGCCCCCTGCTGCTGCAGGATCATGGAAACCCGGTGCAGTACCGGAACATCTGGCTGATGAAGAAGTAAGGAGAACATCTTAATGGAGCGCACTCTGGTCCTGCTCAAGCCCGACGCGGTTCAACGCAGGCTTGCCGGGGAACTCATCTCCCGTTTCGAACGCAAGGGCCTGACCATCGTCGGGCTGAAGATGCTGCAAGCTTCCAAGGATCTGGCGGAAAAGCACTACTCCGTGCATGCGGCGAGGCCGTTTTACCAAAGCCTGATCAGTTTCCTCACCTCCGGTCCCACCGTGGCGATCGCCTTGGAAGGGCGCGAGGCCGTCGCGGCCGTGCGAGGACTCATGGGCCTCACCGACGGGGTGAAATCACCCCCGGGAACGATTCGCGGCGACTATGCCATCAGCATTCAGAACAACCTTGTCCATGGCTCGGACAGCGTTGACAACGCCAAGGCTGAAATCGAGTTGTGGTTCAAGCCGGAGGAACTGACCTCATGGAATCCAACGGATAGCTCATGGGTGGCCGGTTAAATTAAAAATGAATGATGCTTTACCTCCCCGACAGCCCACGGGGAGGTTTTCTTCATGAGAACTTCGTGGAAAGGGTCGATGAATTGAAAGCCGTGCGTTAGCATTAGAGGTAATTCAGTCCCCGGATTCTTCTGATTCGTCTGGATGTCATGGGGAGGGTGGCAAACTGCCCCCCAACTGAATCAAGCAAGGAGTGGGACGATGCGCCGGACCGGGTTGGGGTTGATGGTGCTTCTGGTCGCCGGACTCCTCGTGTTGCCGGCATTAAGCCAATCCAAGCCGCCCCAGCCCGCGCAAGGCGGCTCCGTTTCCGGCGAATCAGCCGGAACACAGGCGCGTCTTCAACGCGAATTCCAGGAATTCAAGCTTGCCTTGAAGCTGCTTGAGCAACGGTTGGAAAAGTCGGGCAAGCCCGATGACAAGCTTCGCGTCGCTTCCATTCGGGAAGCCCTCAAGCTGATCGAGGAAAAATCAACCGACTCCAAGTTCGAGAACATCCTGCAGGATCTCCGCAAGCAGGAGTTGTTCAAGAGCACCGACAAGCTGCAAGGACTTGTCGACCGCAACAAGGATCTGGCCGAGGACCTGGCGCGGCTCATCGACGCCCTCAATCGCGACCCCGAAGCCGAACTGCGTCGGCAGCGCGAGGAAGCGAAAAAGGTGCTTGAAAAACTCAAGGATGTCATCGGCAAGCAGGAACGCGTGCGCGGCAACACTGAACAGGGTCGCATGAGCAAGGAGGAACTCGAAAAGGCGCAGGCCAAGGTGACTCAGGAAACCAAGGAACTCAAGAATCTCATCGAAGGAAAAAAGAACTCTCCAAAGGATGGCGACCCCAAGGACGGAATGGGCAAGGACGGCAAAGGTAAGGATGGCGACCCCAAGGACGGAATGGGCAAGGACGGCAAAGGTAAGGATGGCGACCCCAAGGACGGAATGGGCAAGGACGGCAAAGGAAAGGATGGTGACCCCAAGGACGGAATGGGCAAGGACGGCAAAGGAAAGGATGGTGACCCCAAGGACGGAAAGGGCAAGGACGGCAAGGATGGCATGGGCAAGGACGGGCAACCCCAGGATGGCATGAACAAGGATTCCGGCGGCGATGAGTCAGCTGATTCATCCCAGCAGCCGTTGCCCCAGGAAAAAGACCAAGCCCGCAAGCGCATTCAGGAGGCTACTGAATTCCAGAAGGAGTCGGAAAAAAAGATCGCCAAGGATGAAAAGAAAGCCGCTTCGGAAAAGCAGGGGGATGCCCTCGACAAGCTGAAGGAAGCCCAGAAAAAACTTGAGGAACTGCTCAAGCAATTGCGCGAGGAGGAAATCGATCGCGTGCTGGTCCAGTTGCAGGCCCGGTGCGTTGAAATGCTCAGGCTCCAGATGGAGGTGAGGGCCGGCACCGCTGAACTCCAGGCTTCGGTGATGGCTCGTCCGGACAAGAAACCCGACCGCGTGCATGAGCAGAAGGCCCTCGAATGGCACGACCGCGAGGCCCAGATTGTCCGTAAGGCCGCCGATGCCCTGAGGCTGATCGAGTCGGAAGGATCAGCGGTCGCCTTCGCCGAGGTTTTCAGGCAGGTGGGCGATGACATGTCGAATGTCCGCGACCGCCTGAAACTTGCCGATGTCGGCGAGGAAACCGTGCGGATCGAGGATGACATCATCGCGACCCTGCGTGAAATGATCGAGAGCCTGAAAAAGGCCCAGCAGGACAACAAGAACAAGAAACCGCCCATGCCCGGCCAACCCGGCCAGCCGAATCCGGGCCAACAGGACCAGCGCCTGATCGACCAGATATCGGAGTTGAAGATGATCCGGTCGATGCAGCTGCAAATCAACAAACGGACCGAATCATACGGACGCAAGTTTGAAGGCGAGCAGGCGCCGGACCCGTCCGTGGTGCCCGACGCGCGCTCAAAGGCGCAGGCCGAGCAGGTGCTCAAGGAGATCAGGGACCTTGGCCGCCGACAGGACAAGATCGGCAAGGTGGCCCGGGACATTTCGTTGGGACGAAACAAGGGGCAATGAAACCGGGAGGATCATGGCGATGCGTGGATTCATGAACGGAAAAGCGCTTGGATTGCTCGCGGGTGCCGCCCTGGGGGCGATGGCCGCCGACAACGGACCGCTCGTCATTCCGGCCGCGCCCGACCTCGGGTTCGGCGTGCTCAAGGCCCAGGATGCCGCCGCGGCCCGGGCGAAGGCGGAGGAATTGGCCCGCATCGGCGGCGCTCAGCCCGACCCGGCCAAAGTGCAGTCCTTGTGGCGCGAGGACAGGATCCTGGCGGATGAGGTCGCCGACACCATCTCGCTTGGCCATCCCGAGGCCGCGCGCCTGCTCGCCGTGGCGCGGGGGAACGGACCAGCGCCTTCAGCCCAGCCCGCATGGCTCAAGGATGAGAAGGTGCCCCTGGCCGCTCGCGCGAATGTGGCCGTCGCCTACGCCCGGGCCCTGTCCAACCGCCGCATCCATGAGGATGCCCTGGAGGCCCTCAAGCCTTTCAAGCCTGAACAGGTGGCCGATCCCGCGACCTATTTGTTCCACCGGGCCGTTTCCGAACATGCGTTGGTGATGAAGGCCGAGGCCTCCGCGACCCTCGAAAGGCTGCTGGGCGACATGCCCGAGTTGCCCGAGCGATACCGGGCCCTCGGCTCGCTGATGGCGCTCGATGTGCAGACCTGGCGCGACAAGGACCTCGGCTGGGTCTCCCGCAAGATGGAACAGATCACCCGCCGGCTCGACAACCTCCGCGGCGGAAAGCAAACCCAGAAGATCCAGAAGGAAGTTGTCCTCCGCCTCGATGAGATGATCAAGGAACTGGAGAATCAGCAAAAGAACCAGTCCGGCAGCAACGGCGGCAATTGCCCCAACGGCGGCCAGCAGGAAGGGCAGCCCGGAAACACGGTCCAGCCCTCCAGCCCGCAGCAGGACAGCATCGGCGGCCAAGGTGGTGGCAAGGGCGATGTCGACGGCAAGAAAGCCGTTGAAATCGCCGAGGTGTGGGGCAAGCTGCCCGACCGTGAGCGCGCCCAGGCCATGCGCGACCTCGCGGCCCGGGCCCCGGCCAAATACCGGGAAACACTCGAGATCT
This sequence comes from Planctomycetota bacterium, assembly GCA_016873225.1. GTDB lineage: Bacteria > Planctomycetota > Planctomycetia > Gemmatales > Gemmataceae > REEB421. The sequence continues at coordinate 6,885 of VGXS01000058.1, forward strand.
ATTTCAAGAAGCTCAATGAGGCGGGCCCGGCAAAGCCCGTGCGCTGATGACGCGTTTCGGCACGGTCGCGCTCGCCTGCATGGCATGCGCGCTTTCGGGCGCGACGGCGGCCGAGTTGCGGCTGGTGGACGGAAAAGTCCTCTCGGGAACCGCCGTCCGCATGGACGCCCAGGGAATCGCCTGGAAGGATGCCTCTGGCGGAGAGTCGCGCCATCCCCTCGACCAGGTCGCCCGAATCGACCCCGCGCCCGCGCCCGCCCGCAATCCCTCCGAGGCGTGGAGCGATGTCGAACTGACCGACGGCAGCATCCTTCGCGCCACGCGCATCGTGTTCGCCAAGGACTCGGCCAAGGCGGAACTCTCCGGCGGCGGCGAGATCACCTTTCCGCTCGGTTCCATCCAGAACATCCTGTTTCCGGCACACCGGGATGATTGGCGCAAGGACTGGACCACCCGGCTGGCCCAGAAGCGGCGCAAGGACATCCTCGCCATCATCAGGCAGGATGCCGTGAACGCGCTCGAAGGAACGCTTGGCGAACCCGACGCCGAGGGCAAGGCGATGCCCTTCACCCCCGCCGGAACCGACCGCACCGTGCCGGTCCCCTTCGCCAACATCCACGGAATCGTCTTTGAGAGGCTTCCCGACGCCAGCCTCGCCCCCGTCGCGGCCCGCGTCACCGACGCGGGCGGAAGCGTTTGGCTCGCGGCGGAGGCGGGATTCGACGGCACGCGCTGGTCCTTGAAAACCTCCGGCGGGATCACTAAGGCGTTCACCCCCGAAAAGCCCCCCGTGCGCATCGACATGAGCCGGGGCAAGGTTGTTTACTTGTCCGACCTGAAATGGATGCGGGCGACCGACCCCTCCGCCGCCGACACCTTCCGCTTCCGCGCCGGGCCCACCCTTGACAAGAACCTCGACCTGGGCCCGATCCGCATGGGTGGCACCCCGTTCTCCAAGGGCTTGGGCCTATCCGCCACGACGGAACTGGAATACGACCTCGGCGGCGAATACCGTGAATTCCGACTCGTCGCCGGTTTCGACGACGCCGTGGGCGGGGGCGGACCGGTGCTCCTTCGGATCGACGGCGATGGCAAGGAACTGCTCAGGCAAACGGTGGCCCGACAAGGCCGCAAGGTCTCGGCCCCGTTCGTCGTTCCCGTGAAGGATGTCCGCCGCCTGACGATCACGGTGGAACCCTCCGACCCCTCCGACATCGCCTATGGCCGGCACCTGCACCTGGGCGATGCCCGGCTGACCCGCTGACCCCCCGAGGAGACCACACATCATGGCGGCGGGTACGCGCTCCCTGCTTGTCCTTCTGGCGGCCGCGCTGCCGATCCATGCCGCCGACCCGGCCGTGGACTCCGAGGACCGGGAACGGGTGAAAACCGTCGCCCGCATCAGCCCCGCCGTCGTGGCGGTGGTGACCGGCGGCGGTTCCGGCGTGCTGATCAGCGAGGACGGCTACGCCCTCACCAATTACCATGTCGTCGGCGGACAGGGACCGGCCCTGAGGTGCGGGCTTCCCGACGGCAACCTTTACGACGCCGTCGTCGTCGGCCTCGACCGCATCGGCGATGTCGCCCTCATCAAGCTGCTGCCCCGCGAGGCCGGCGCCAAGTTCCCCCACGCCGTCATGGGCGACAGCGACACCGTCAAGGTGGGCGACTGGTCGCTGGCGCTCGGGAATCCGTTCCTGCTCGCGACCGACTTCACGCCCACGGTGACCTTCGGCCTGGTCAGCGGCATTCATCGCTATCAGTATCCTGAAAGAGGCATGTTCGAGTACACCGACTGCATCCAATCCGACACGAGCATCAATCCGGGCAACTCGGGCGGGCCCCTTTTCAACACGAGGGGGGAACTGATCGGCATCAACGGCCGGGGATCATTCGACAAGCGCGGTCGCGTGAACTCCGGCGTCGGCTACGCCATCTCCATCAACCAGATCAAGAATTTCCTCGGCCATTTGCGCGCCGGCCTCCAGGTTGACCACGCCTCCCTGGGGGCGGTGGTGTCATCCAGTCCCGAGGAGGAGGGATCGAGGCCAAGGGTGCTGGTCTCGGGGCTCATCTCCTCCGACGCCGAGCGCCGCGGCCTGCAACTTGGCGACGAGTTGACCCGGTTCGCCGGCCGGCCCGTGGGCACGGTCAACCAATTCAAGAATGTGCTGGGGCTGTATCCGAAGGGATGGCGCGTGCCCATGACGGTGCGCCGCGAACGCGAGGGCGGCGGAACCGAGACGCGCCAGATGCTCGTCAGGCTGATGGGGTATGAGCGGCAGGTACAGGGGGAGGCGCCGAAGCCCCCCGCCCCCGGCCGCCCGAAACCGCCGGGCAATCCCGATGGAGGCAAGCCCGCCGCCGACAGCCCCGCGATGAAGCTGTTCGAAGCCCGGCCGGGATTCGCCAACTGGCACTTCAACAAGTTAGCCCGCGACCGACTCCTGGCCGGACTGACCGCCAAAACCGACCTGTCATCCACCACCGGCGACTGGGTGGTGAGGGCCAACGCCAAGCTTGGCGAAAAGGGAAGGGAAGGCACCGCCGTCATCCGCTGGGCCGCGGGCACCGAAGGCATGCCCGACCGGGTCATGGCGCTGATCGACGGGGTCGACTTCACGCTCGAACCGCTGAAAACCGACCTGCCCGCCGCGTCGCTGCGCGATCCCCCCGGAAGCGGCGGCATGCTCACGGCGCTTTACCACTTCCGGCAACTCATGCTCAAGGGAAAGTCGGGATTCGTCGGGGAATCCAGCCATGGTGGTGTCGAGCCGTATTACCCGCCGCTCGAGAAGGAACCCGACGACTTGTTCAAGGCTCGCCTCGACGCCGAGATCATCCGCGCCTCCCTTGGGGGAGTGGACACGCGGTTCCAGTTCACGACGGGCCAGGGGGGCACGAGGCTCGCCGGCATGGAGTCGGTCCTCGACAAGGAGGAGGATCCTTGCGAGATCCATTTCGACGATTACCGTGAGGCGGGCGGCAAGTCGCTGCCTTTCAAAATCTCCGTGTTTCATGGAGGCCGACCGTACTGCCGGCTGGAGGTGCAGTCGTGGGACCTGAAGTGACGCTCCTGGCGGCCGCCCTTCTCCTGGTGTCGCCCGCCGAGGAGACGCTCGGTGAAGTCGCCTCCAAGGTCAACGCCCGCCTGGTGAAGATTTACGGTTCGGGTGGAGTGAAGGGGCTTCCGGGATACGGCACGGGCATCCTTGTCTCCCCGGAAGGCCACATCCTGACGGCGGCCAACCACCTGCCCGACAGTTCCGACCTGAGGGTTCACCTTGCCGACGGCACGCGGCTGTCGGCGAAGGTGGTGGCGTCGGAACCCGAGTTGGATGCCGCGCTTCTGAAAATCGACGACAAGACGGCCGCGGGCGAACTTCCCCACTTCGACATCGCCAAGGCCTCCAAGGCGCCGCTCCTGGCTCCGGGCACCGGCGTGCTGGCCTTCAGCAACCAGTTCCAGATCGCCACCCGCGACGAACCACTCACCGTGCAGCGCGGCGTCGTCGCCGCCATCACCACACTCCAGGGACGAATCGGGGTCTTCGAGGCTCCGTATTCCGGTTCCGTTTATGTGATCGACGCGATCACCAACAACCCGGGGGCCGCCGGGGGCGCGCTCACGAACCGCAAGGGCGACCTTGTCGGAATCATCGGCCGCGAACTGCGCAACGACCAAACCCAGACATGGATCAACTACGCCGTGCCGCTGGGCGCCACCGTGGCCTCGCGAGGAACCCAGGGCCGGATGCTGAGCCTGGCCGAGCTGCTCGAAAAAAAGGAGAAATACCGTCCCTCGGGGCGCCCCGACCGCGCCGGCCGTTCTGGTGACTGGAATGTGAGGGCCGGATGGATCCTGGTGCCCCAGGTGATCGACCGGACGCCGCCGTTCATCGAGGAGGTGGAGGCGAACTCGCCCGCATCCCGCGCCGGCGCCCGGCCCGACGACCTCATCGTGTATGTCGATGGAACACCGGTTCCCACCATCGCCGCGCTCCGCGACATTCTTGAGAAGTACCGGCCTGGTGACAAGGTGCAGGTGGAGGTCCGCCGGCAGGACCGCCTCCAGACGCTTGTCGTGGAACTGGAACCGCCTCCCAAGCCCCCCGCCAATCCCCCTCGCTGACGGAACGACTTCATGATCGCCATCATCGCGCTGATCCTGGCCCAAGCAGTCGACATCGAGGACAGGCGGGACTCCGCCGCCCGCGCCGCCATCGGCCGCGTCGCCCCCTCGGTGGTGACCATCGAGACTTCAGGGGGAACCGAACTGGTGGGAGGTTCGCCCGGGGCCCCGGGAAGGCCCGGCGGCCCGGCCGTCAGGCGGGGCCTCGGCCCCACCACCGGCGTCGTGGTCGGTACCGACGGCTGGATAGTTTCAAGCGCCTTCAACTTCGCCAACAAACCCACATCCATCCTGGTGGCGGCGCAGGGCAAGAGGCATGTGGCGAGGCTTGTCGCCACCGACCGCACGCGGATGGTGACCCTGCTCAAGATCGAGGCCGCCGGCCTTCCCGTTCCCGCGGCGGTTCCCCGCGCCGAAATGCGCGTCGGGCAATCAGCCCTGGCGGTGGGGCGCACCCTGTCGCCCGGACTCGAATCATTGCCCTCGGTGAGCTTGGGAATCGTCAGCGCCCTGGACCGCGTGTGGGGCAAGGCGCTGCAGACCGACGCCAAGGTCTCGCCGGTCAACTATGGCGGTCCGCTGGTCGACCTCGAAGGCCGGGTGTTGGGCATCCTGGTTCCCGCGTCGCCCCAAGGCGAGGGTGAGACCGCCGGATTCGAGTGGTATGACTCGGGCATCGGGTTCGCGGTCTATTTCGACGATGTGATGGCGGCCGTGGACAGGCTCAAGGGCGGCCGTGACCTTGAAAAGGGCGTGCTAGGCATCACCCTGGCACCGGGAGACCAGCATGTCGGACCGGTGAAGGTCGCCACGGTCGCGCCCGGCGGCGCGGCCGACAAGGCCGGCATCAAGGCGGGTGATTTGATCACGGCGATCCATGGCAAAGCCGTGGATACCCCGGCCCGCATGCTGCACGCCCTGGGGCGCCTCTATCAGGGCGACAAGATTCCCGTTTCGGTCCGCCGCGAGATGGCCGACCTCCAGTTGCCCGCCGTGGAACTCGGGGGGCCCGCGGCGGCGACCGCCCCACCTTGGTTGGGCATCCTTCCGTCCAGGGACGATCCTGAACAGGGGGTCCTGGTCCGGGCCGTCAGCGCCGGTGGACCGGCGGAAAAGGCCGGCATCAAGGCCGGCGATCGCATTGTCGGCGTCAGCCGCGGCGGTCCGGCGCCGTTGCCCGTGCAAAACCGCGACAGCTTCTCCCAGTTCCTCGAGGGCCAACTGGCCGGGTCTGAGATCAGCCTGATGATTCGCCCGGCGGGCGAACCGAAGGAAGCGAAGCCCAAGGCGGTGAAGGTCGCTCTTGGGGCGTTCCCGGGTGACCTGGCTCCCAAGGCCGATGGGGTTCCCTCGGTGAAGGGTACCACGCCCGCCGGCAAACCCCCCGAAAAGTTGGAACTGGGAGTCACGCGGAAATCCACCGCTTCGGGGGAAGGAAAATACCTACTCCTTGTTCCCGAAACCTACCGCCCCGATGTCGCGCATGCGCTAGTGGTCTGGCTGCATCCGGCCAACAAGGGAAAAGACAGGGAACTTGAGGCGCTGCTGCTCTACTGGGAGCGTTTTTGCGCCAAGAGGAACATCATCATGATCGCCCCCCAGGGGGAGGGCGAGGCCGGGTGGACCCCCGGCGACGGGGAGTGGATCGCCCAGGCGATCGCCGAAACGAGGGACAGCCTCGCGATTGACAAGCGCCGCATCGTCGCCCACGGCATGGGTGCCGGCGGCCTGATGGCTTACTACCTCGGATTTCATAAGCGCGACCTAATCCGTGGAGTCGCCACAGTAGGGGCGCCGATGGGATCGGCTCCCCGGGACCGGGCCCCGGGCCAACCCCTGGCGTTTTTCCTTGCGGCGGGCGACAGGGATCCCGCGCGTGAAGCGGTTGAACAAACGCGCCAAAAGCTTGTGGATAAAAGGTTTCCGACCATTCTTCGCCTCATGGGCGAGTCGGGCGGCGTTTACCTCGACGATGCCAGCCTCGAGTCGCTTGTTGACTGGATCGACACCCTCGACCGCATGTGATGGCGCCGTTAAACCTGAAATAATCGGGAAACGCCCGCATATCCGCTCAAGTCGGCCAACCGGAACAACCGATACCACCATCACACATGGTCTTGGACCATGGCGACCTGCCGCATCAACCGCGGGTTGCCTGGTCGAGCGGGGGTGCGGGCATGAAATGGTACCAGTGCCTTGGTTTGGGTCTTCTATCAGCGATCCTGCCGGTCCTTTCCGGCTGCGCCCCGTTGTCCATGGGCATATTCACCCCCATCCCGGTGCCGCCTTGGGTGACCGAGCGGATGGAGGACAAGTACGCCTTCAAGAACGACAGCCGGACACCGGTGTTGCCGCCGATCCGCGAGGGCTTCCCCCTGCCGACCTGCGACGACCCGCCCGATGACGCCCAGGTGATCCGGGCGCTGCCCAGGGTGACCCGGGGGGTTCCGTTCTTCTACGAGGAGTTCCGCGACGATATGACCGTCGTGGTTGAAAAGCTCGTCGACAAGATCGATCCGCCGCGGTTCTTCCCGCTGATCGGGCCGGCCCAGCTTCATCACTGTCACTTCAAGTGCACCGTCTACTACAAGGAAACGATCGAGTCGGGCTATCCCTTCCCGGTGAAGGTGACACGGCCGCGCGTCGAGGTGGTGTACATCGACAAGGACCACCTGCACCTCTATGTGGGCAACGACCCCGAGGTGCAGAAGTCGGTCACCAAGGACCTGGTCAACTACTGACCGCACACGGGGCGCGTCCCGCGGGATGCCAGGGACGGCAGCCCGGGACGCGCCCCTCCCGTTTTCGGAGATCCACCATGGCGCGCATGTGGCGAATCGCAGCCGGCCTACTCGTCGCCGGAGCAACCTTGTCCCGTGAGCCGGCATGGGCCGAGTCGCCACCGGCCGCCGCCGTCGTCGACCCGATGGATTCATTCCACGAGTTGCGGCTCGAGTGCCTGGTCCTCGCCGACCCGGCGATCGGCGAGACGCGCCTGTCGCTGCGGAAGACCGGGGACACGCTCGAGGTTCGCGGCACCTGCGAAAGCGTCGCGGCTCGTCGGGCGGCGCTGGCCGTCCTTGCCCGCGAGCACAAGGGCGCCCTCCGCGACCTCACCAGCATCGCGGTGATCCCATTCCAACCCAGGAAGCCGATGCAATCCGCCGCCCTCCAGAAGATGGCCGCGCGCCGGGTGAAGGAAATCGCCCCCTCCCAGGCGGCCGCCATCCAGGTGGAATCGGCGGAACCCGGGATGCTCGAGGTCAGTGGATTGGCGCTCTCCATGGAGGACAAGGTGGAGATCAGCCGCGCCCTGAAAAAGCTCGCCGGCGTCGTCGCCGTTCGCAACGACCTCCGCGTGTCCCCGATGATGCGCGAAGGCCGCATGGTTACCCTCGTCACGGCCGACGGGCGAAGGGCCATCGACGGAAGCATGGCCTCATCGCGCCCGGCGCGGCCGGAAGCCGCGGCTTCCCCGGCGGTTGCCAAACCAGTCGCCAACCAGCCGATTCAGCCCGTCGTCGCCAGCGACCGTAACGACATCATCGAAAGGAAAGCCGACGCACCCAAGCCGCGTGACGCCCAACCCCCCGCCGTGGAAACGGCGCGAATCGTGGTGGCGGAAGCTGTTTCACGCCCGCGGCAGCCAAATGGCCCATCCCAACTCTGGCA
>VGXS01000059.1 GCA_016873225.1 Planctomycetota bacterium
GGACAACCGGGGGATATTCATTTCATGGGCCAGCGCGTGCTCGTCGCCATGAGCGGCGGGGTGGATAGTTCGGTCGCGGCATGGATGGCCCGCGAAAAGGGCCTCGAGCCGGTGGGCCTGTTCATGCGCACCGGCGTTTCCAAGCCCCAGGGAGGCGCCGACCGGAAGAAAGGATGCTGCTCAGCCGAGGACGCCGCCGATGCCCGTCGCGTCGCGGACATGCTGGACATCCCTTTTTACGCCATCGACTTCGAGGCCGACTTCCGCGGAATCATCGACTACTTCGCCGACGAATATCTCCGGGGCAGGACTCCCAATCCGTGCGTTGTCTGCAACAACAAGCTCAAGTTTGGCGAGTTGCTCACCTACGCTGACGGGATCGGTGCCCGGCATGTCGTGACAGGCCATTACGCCCGGGTCGAACCGGGCCCCGACGGCCGCCCCTGGCTCAGGCGCGGGCTCGATGCCGGCAAGGACCAGTCGTATGTGCTGCACGGCCTTGGCCGGGAGGCGCTGGAACGGGTGCTGTTTCCCCTGGGTGGCATGCCCAAGGACGAGGTACGCGAAACCGCCAGGAAAATCGGCCTGCCGGTCTTCGACAAGCCCGACAGTGTCGAAATCTGTTTCGTGCCCGACCAGGACCATGTGGGGCTCGTGAGGAAACTGAGGCCGGGCCAGTCGGTCGCGGGAAACATCGTCACGACCGAAGGCGAGGTCGTGGGCCGACATGACGGCCTAGAGCGATTCACCATCGGTCAGCGCAAGGGGCTCGGCTTGGGGGGCGGCAAGCCTCGCTTCGTGCTGGAAATGGTCCCGGAAACGGGAGAGGTGGTGGTCGGAGACAAGGATGAGTTGGGGGCAAGGGGCCTGTTCGCGTCCGGCTTCAACTGGCTCATGGATGAACCGTCGGGGGAACTCGCCTGCGCCGCGCAGATCCGCTACCGCCACGCGCCCGTGCCGGCGACGGCCCGCAAGACTCCCGGTGGAGTGGAAGTCCGGTTCGACAATCCCCAGCCCGGGGTGGCGCCCGGACAGGCGGTGGTGCTTTACGAAGGCGACAGGGTGCTGGGAGGCGGCTGGATCGACCGCCCCGCCTTTTGAATCACTTCGGCTTGCGACCGCGGCCGGAGGGCGCCGCCGCTCCCTTGGGCGCCTTGGCCGAGGGACATTCGCCCGACAAAGGGCAAGACTGGCATGCCGGATTGCGCTCGTGGCAGAACTCCACGGCAATGCGCGAAAGGCCATCGGTGAAATCCGTCACCTTGGTCTTGGCGACGATACCCTCGAGCGCCTGACGCGCCTCGGGTATCTTGCCGACCTCGGAATCAACCAGCTCAAGTCGCTTGGCGCAACGGAGCATCGATGAATCAACAGGGATCGACTGGGCCTTGAGGGCGCGCTGGTTCACCCATGCCACGGTGTGGTCGGTGACTCCGCCGGCCTTCTCGAGCTGCTTGGCGGTGCCCTTGATTCCCTTCTTGAGGAGTCCTTCCAGGTCGAACGCGTAAGTCGCCTCGAAGTGCTCCTGCAGGAAGGCGATGATTCTCTCGGCGCGGGCGCGCGTCCCGGTGAGTCCGCTGATGGCCTCCATGATTTCCGACGGGGAGGATACACGCACCTCGTTCCAGTCGAAGAAACGGGTTTGGAGGTTGCGGAAGGCGGCCTCTGCCTTCTCCTGCAACGAATCCTCCCGGCAGATGGCGAAGATCACCTGCTCCAGCACCGTCAGTTCGAGGGGATTCTCGGAAACCGGTAGGGCGCTTTTGCGGCCCAGTATCGCGCCGACAATTTTATGCCTGAAGGCCGCGGTCGCCATGGTGTTCACCCTCCGTGGTCGCGGGGCAGCCACGGCCCCGATGTTATAAGTCTAATGACCGGCGGACCTGGAGTCCCCATCGGGGGCCCCGGGATCCCCACCACCGGCGTCGCCGTCTTCCCCTTCCTCGAGATCGTCATCGTCCTCGTCCTGGTCCGACAGGTCCGCGTCCGCGGCATCGGATGGCTTGCCGAGGGCCTCATTGATGAGGCGGCTGATTTCCACGCTTTGCTTGATTCCATTGTCGAGCATGAAACGCAGGGTGGGGGTGTAGCGGGTCCGCATCCGGTCGCCAAGCTGGGCCTGGACGAATCCAGCGGCGCTTTGCAGGCCCGCGAGGGCTTTTTTCTGTCGGGCCGGCGTACCCATGATCGAAACATGAACCTTGGCATGCTGGAGATCGGCGGACACCTCCACGCGGGTGACCGTGACATTCCGCACCCGTGGGTCGCTGATCTTGAACAGGATGGTTTCGCTGGCCACCTCGCGGATGACCTCGGCGACCCGGGCGACTCGGTGATGTTTCACGAAACCTCCCGCGCGCGAAGCAGGAAACCTAATCCACGGTCAGCGAGTCGAGTTCCATTCCCAGGAACTCGGCGACCGGATGTGACTTCAGGGCCGAACCAACCTGCTCGAGGACCGACCGGGCATGGGCATGCTCGTTGCTCACCACCGCGAACCCGAGAACCGCCACCTTGTGGTCCTCGAGGCTGTCGACCTCGGCGGCTGAAACACCGAAGGTGTCGCGCATGCGGTCCTTGATGCCGCGCACGACCTGGCGCTTGTCCTTGAGGCTGCGGGACTCCCGAAGCAGCAGGCGCACCCGAAGCGTCCCGACGACCATCGACAGGCTCCAGACCCGGCGTCACGACAGGGTTCTCTGGATCTGCTCGACGCGGAAGGCCTCGATGACATCGTCGACCTTGATGTCGTCGTAACCGGCGATCTTGAGGCCGCATTCGAGGCCCTCTCGAACCTCCCGGACATCGTCCTTGAAACGCTTGAGCGATTCGAGCGAGGCGGAACGGTCGGCGGGGGGGTAGACAACCACGCCGCCGCGGATCAGGCGCACCCGCGCCGAGCGCTCGATGGTGCCCTGGGTGACGAAGCAACCGGCGATGGTTCCCACGCGGCTGATCTTAAACACCTCGCGAACGACCGTGCGCCCCAGGTGAACGATTTCCTCGCGGGGCTTGAGCTTGCCCTCCAGGGCCGACTTGAGGTCCTCGGCGAGCTTGTAAATGATGTCGTACTCGCGGATCGAGACGCCGCGCTCGTCGGCCAGCCTGAGCGCGTTGTCGTCAGGCACGGCGTTGAACCCGACGATGATGGTGTCGTCAGGAGAGGTGAGCGCCAACTGCACATCCGATTCGGTGATTCCGCCCACGGCGGCATGCAAAAGCCTGACCTTCACCTCGTCGTGCTGGAGTTTCTCGATTTCCTTGCGGATGGCCTCGACCGAACCGCGGAAGTCGGCCTTGAGGATCACCTTGAGTTCCACGATTTCGGTGGATCCGGGGGCCCCGAACGCCACGGGAACCCGGCGCACCTGAAGCGCGTCGGCCTGGGCCACCCGCCGCTGTTCCGCGATTTCCCGCGCCACCTGCAGTTCCGGAACCACGAGGAAGGTGTCGTCGGCGTTGGGCACTTCCTCGAGGCCCATGAGCTGCACGGGCATCGACGGACCGGCTTCGTCAATGGGCCTGCCGAGGTCGTCATACAACATGCGGGCCCGCCCAAAGGTGGCGCCGCACAGCAGGATGTCGCCCTTGCGAAGCGTGCCGTCCTGAACAAGGAAGGTGGCCGTCACGCCCTGCCCCTCGCTGATGTGCGCCTCGAGGCACAGTCCCGTGGCACGCTTGTCAGGCGCGGCCTTGAGTTCCTCGAGCTCGGCCACCAGTGCGATCGTGTCGAGAAGTTCGTCGATCCCCTTGCCCGTCGCGGCGGATGTCTGGACGAACGGCACATCACCGCCCATCGAATCGGGAATGAGACCCATGCCGTAGAGCATTTGTTCGGTCTTGCGGATGTTGGCGTTGGGAAGGTCGACCTTGTTGATGGCGACGATGATCTTGACGCCCGCGGCCTTGGCGTGGCTGATGGCCTCCTCGGTCTGGGGCATCACGCCGTCGTCGGCCGCTACCACGATGACGGCGATGTCGGTGACATTGGCGCCGCGGGCCCGCATCTTGGTGAAGGCCTCGTGGCCGGGCGTATCCAGGAAGGTCGCGGGCTTGCCGTTGTGCTCGACCCTCCAGGCCCTGAGGACCTGGGTGATGCCACCCGCCTCGGTGGACACCACATTGCTCTTGCGGATGCGGTCCAGCAGCGAGGTCTTGCCGTGGTCGACATGGCCCATGATCGTGACGATCGGCGCGCGGGGAACAAGGTCCTCCTCGCGGGCTTCCTCGATCAGTCCCTTGAGGAGTTCCTCCTCGCTGGACGAGTCGGCCTTCACATCAAGCTCAATTCCGGCGTCCAGGGCGATCAACTGCGCCATCTCGTTCTCGAGGGTGCTGTTGATGTTCACGCCCGCGACGCCTTGGGACATGAGCTTCATGAGAAGCTCACCCGTCTTCATCCCGATCGCCTCGGAGAGAGACCGCACGGTGATGGGCATCGCGATGGGAACCTTGCCCTTGCGGGCCGTGGCCACCTTGGAGGCGTGCTTGGGCTTGCGGCCGAGACGACGGTGGCGAGGGTTGTCCTCGTCAAAGTCGGCGATGCGGTTGACCCGCAGGTCGGGAGTGCCATCGGACCGGCGGGCGACCTGCTTTTCAGCGCGTTCGCGATGACGATCGGCTCGGCCGGCGACTCCTCCGGGACCCCGGCGGGGGCCGGGCGCGCCGGGCTTCTTGGCGCCTTCCTCATCCTCCTCGACCACGGCGCCGGCCTCATTGCGCAGCGACTTGGCCTGCACCGCGCGGGTGACATCCTCAATGCCGATGGGGCCGCCCGTTTTTTGGAGGTCGGCGGGAATGTCCGCGAGCTTGCGAATGCCGGCGGCGGAGGGGCCACCGGGCTTGAGGTTGGATTCAGGGGGGCGGGGCCTCAGCATTCCTCCCGAGGGGCCGCCAGGCCCGAGCGGTTGTCGGGGGGGCACGGGCCTCAAGGGCACAGGAACGCGCGGGGACACGGGTGAGGGGCCTGAACCTTGTGGGGCTCCGCCGGGAACAGGCCTGGCACCACCGGGAACCGGTCGGCCACCACCATCCATGCGTATGCGGGATCCACCCGCCGGCGCCGGGCCCACGGGACCGCGCTGGCCCCCAGGTCCCATCGGCGGCCGGGGACCAGAACCCAATTCAGGCATGCGTCCACCGGGGGCCAAAGGGCGCACCGGGCCGGAAGGTCGGATGTTGGGAAGGTTACCGGGAATGGGCCGCACCACTCCTGGAATCGGAGCCGGGGGTTTGGCCGCGGCCGGAGGTTCAACATTCACCGGGGCTTGGGGTTCCGCGGATTTCGGAGCGGGTGGCTCGAAGGGAGCCGGGGCTGTTTCCGTTTCCTGAGCTGGTTTGGCGTGGGCATCCTGTTCGACGGGAGCCGGGGCCTTTTCCGTTTCCTGAGCTGGTTTGGCGGAAGCAGGCTGTTCGGCGTGAGCCTCCACCTTGGCCGGAACCACAGGGGTTTCGACGGCCGCCGCTTCGGCGGCGGGCTTGGCGGGCGAGGCCGGACGGGGCGGTGGCGCCACCGACTTGGGCGGCCTTCCCAAAACCGGGGGGCGAAGTGGCGGAACCGATCCCACGGGATTGGGGCGGGGCGGCTCCGGGGCCGGAGCGGGCGCCGCGGCGGGCTTGGAGCCTCCGCGCTTGATGATTTGCACCAATTGGTCGCGCTGCTCAGGCTCGATGGAACTGAGCTGGTTTTTCACATCCCAGCCTTGGCCCTTGCAAAGATCGATGAGTTCCTTGCAATCGATCTCCAGCTCTTTGGCGAGCAGGTATAGACGGACCTTTTCCTTCTGCAAGCGCCACCCCTCAGAAACTGTTTTGGCATGTCCCGGCGGAATTTTCCAAACTAGATTCTAATCGACCCCATCGGTTTGAGAAGCCCGGAAAAGCCGGGCTTTCGATTCCGTGTCGTCAGGCTTCAGGTTGCCTGGGCGCCGGTTCCGCGCCGCCATCGGCACCGGTTCCGGGTTCCGGTTCGGCAGTTTGGTCTCCACCGAACAGGCTGTCGAACGACTCGGCCGAACCGGCGGATTCAACTTCCTCGGCGGCCTCGGGGGCTGCTTCGGCGGGCGCGGGTTCCCAAACGCTGTTGTCCATCTCCTCGGCCCACTGGGAGACATAACGGAGCGCCTGCTCGGCATCGTCTTGGGAAATCGTGCCGCCCGACATGGTGACCAGGTACTCGGCATCTAGCGACCGGATGTCCCGGTAGGTCAGGAAGCCGTCGGCCAACAGCATGATGGGAACGGTTTCGCCGATGCCGGGTATCTGGGCAAACCAGTGCCGCGCCTTCTGGAGGGCGAGGTCGTAACCGTCCCGAGTGGTGATGAAGGCGTCCCACCCCGAAAGCCTGCCCGTGATGCGGGAAATCCTTTCATTGAGGGCCAGCGCATCGGCAAGCTGGCTTTCACGAACCTGCACGACGGCGCGCTGGATCTTGGGGAACAGGTAGACATCGCTTTCGCTGACCGAAAGCCCTTCGAGCGTTTCGATGATGAACTCGATGTCGTCGGCGCGTTCCTTGGCGTAGGCGATGATGGTGTCGGCCTCGTCCAGGGTGATCGAGTCGCCCGCGAGTTCAACGATTTCGGCAGGATCCATCGAGTAACCGAGGTCGTCGTAGTCGAAGCAGCCCTCGGTGATGATCGACTCGATCAGCGAGTCGGGCAGGGTTGGAATTTGCTGGAAGAGTAGCTGCGACTTGTCGAGGCTCCTGTTGAGCTCGTCGTATGTCATGATTTCCACATCCCAGCCGACCAGCTTGCTGGCAAGCCGGACATTCTGCCCCCTTTTGCCGATGGCCAGTGAAAGCTGGTCTTCCTGGACAAGAACGATGGCCCGGCCGAGGCGGGGATACAGCTGCACCTCGGAAATCGCGGCCGGCTGAAGCGCGTTGGGGATGAGCACCTGCAGCGAGTCGTTCCAGCGGACGATGTCGATCCGCTCGCCGTTGAGTTCCTCGACGATGTTCTTGATGCGGCTGCCCTTCATGCCGACGCAGGCACCGACGGGGTCAACCTTCATGTCGATGCTGCTGACGGCGACCTTGGCGCGATTGCCGGCTTCGCGGGCCACCGCCCTGATCTCGATCGTGTGGTCGGCGACCTCGGGAATCTCCTCCTCGAAAAGCCGCCGGACGAAGTCGGGGTGGGTGCGCGAGAGGACGATCTTCACGCGGTTGCCGACTTTTTTCACCTCAAGCAGCACCGCCTTGATCCGCTCGTTTTCGTGGTGGGTTTCACCGCGGATCTGCTCCGTCAGGGGCATGATCGCCTCGACATTCCGGTCGTTGTCGAGGGTCACCGTGGCCACATGGCGGTCCAGCCGCTTGATCTGGCCGGTGACGAGGTCGCCCACGCGCGGCTTGTAACGCTCGAACACATCCTCAGATTCAGCCTCGCGGAAGCTTTGGATCATTTGCTGCTTGGCCGATTGGGCCGCGATTCGTCCGAGTTCCTCGGGTTCCAGTTCGCGGATGGTGGGATGCCCGGCGGCGTCGAGCACCTGCATTTGGGCCTTCACGGTGCCCTTGCCACGCTCGATGGTCACCTTCACATGATTGGCTTCCTCGGCCTCCTCCTCGATCTT
This sequence comes from Planctomycetota bacterium, assembly GCA_016873225.1. GTDB lineage: Bacteria > Planctomycetota > Planctomycetia > Gemmatales > Gemmataceae > REEB421. The sequence continues at coordinate 7,582 of VGXS01000059.1, forward strand.
GTACTTTTTGAGGATGGCCAGGCGGATGCCCTTTTCAATGGAAGCAAAGATCAAGTCGCGCTCGAGGCCCTTGTCGCTCTCAAGGAAGTTGACCGCCTTGATCAGTTCGTCGCTGTTCATGGATACCGTCCGCGGAACAACCGTCCCGTAAAAAGAAAAAAGGCGGGCTGCTAACCCACCTCGGAAGACCGTCGCCGGCCAGACCGGGTTGTTGGAATTGACGGGCCCTATAGACCCATGCGCCGTTCCTTAGCCATATTTCATCCGGGACCCGGTAAGAAGTCAAGTGTCCGCGGTGTTCCGCCGGAGGGCTGGAATGGAAATGTCATGGGTTGAAGCCATCGCTGGCATGGTGTCGCTGACGGCCATTGAAGTGGTGCTCGGCATCGACAACCTGGTGATCCTGACGCTCCTGACAGCCAACCTGCCGGCCGACCAGCGCCCCTTGGCCCGCCGCATCGGTTTGATCGCCGCGCTGGTGACAAGACTCGCCTTGCTGGGCCTGATCGGACTGATCATGGCCCTCGAGACACCATGGTTCGAGGTGCCTGCCGTTCCCGGGCTTTCGGGTGAACCACACCCCGTGACTGGAAAAATGTGCATCTTGTTCCTCGGCGGCTTGTTCCTTGTGGCCAAGGGTGTTCGGGAGATCCACCACAAGCTGGAAGGCGACCACAATTCCGAGGGGGGAAAACCCGCGCAGCCCCCCGCCTCATTCGCGGCCGTGATCGTCTGGATCGCCGTGATCGACATCCTGTTTTCCATCGATTCCGTCATCACGGCCGTCGGCATGGTGCAAAGCGTGCCGATCATCATCGCCGCGATGATCGTCACGGTGCTTGTGCTGCTCCTGGCCAGCGGTCCCGTCTCAAGGGTCGTTGAACGGCATCCGACGCTGCAGATGCTGGCCCTGAGCTTCGTCATTCTCATCGGGGCGATGCTGGTGATGGAGGGAACAGGCCGCCACATCGACAAGGGATACATCTATTTCGCGATGGGCTTCGCCGTGGTCGTGGAAATCCTGAACCTGGCTACCCGGGGCGGCAAGAAGCACGGACACCCGGGCGGCCCCTGAGTCCTCCGCCAGCTATTCGGCGGGAAACAGGTCGGAAACGGCGATTCGGGCCCCGTCCACGAGCGTCGATGAAGCGGTGTCGCCCGGTGACAGGACGACCGTCGACTCGAAGCCCCGCGGGCCCGGCCCCGTCGAAACCTCGAGCCTGCGATTGGGTATGTCCACGACCCAGTATTCGGCAATTCCCTTGGACGCGTACATCTGGCGTTTTTCGCCCGTGTCGAACTCGAGCGAAGTCTCGGCCACCTCGACCAAGAGCCCGATATCCGCCACGACAGGGTGACGGAACCGGTAAAGATCCTTGCGCCATCTGGCCAAACAGATATCGGGATGCGGCATGTCAAAGGAGCCCAGATCCACTGGATTTTGCACGCAAACGATCCAGCCTTTGGACAAGCTGCCTCCAAGTGAAATGTTGAGCAGATTGACGATTCCAGAATGCCGGGGTCCTACCGGGCTCATGTCGACAATCTCGCCGTTGACCAGTTCGATCCTGGCATCAGGGGGAAAAATGCCCGCCGCTCCCATGCGCTGGAAATCGGCCGTGGTGAACCTGTGCCTGGTGGCGACAGCGGTCATGGGATCCTCCGTCGGTTGCGATTCATGCCCATTTTACACCGTCCCGGCGCTTGCCATGCCGGTGTCCGGGGCCAAGGCCTTGGTTTTGGACCGCTTGGGCGGTTCATGCTTCCAGCGGCGGTGCAGCCAGAAGTATTGCTCCGGATAACGACGCACAAGCCTCTCCAGCGCCGTGGTAAAAGCCTGGGTCAGGCTGGCCACCGCCCCGGGCTGGTGCTTGAACGCCGACGGTTCCAAAATCTCCTCGATCTCGAGCTTGTACCGCAGCGGCCCACCCACCCGCGCGGCTCCACACACCACCACGGGGGCGTCGTATTCCAGGGCCATGAGCGCCAGGGCCTTGTGCGTGCTGGCCGGCCGGTTGAAGAAGTTCACGAATTGGCCCCGGGGGCCGGCATCCTGGTCGGCCAGGGTCGCGAGGATGCCCCTGGAGCCAAGCACCTCCGTGATGCGGTCGAAGTCGCCCTTCTTGGCGAGGATGGTCTGACCCGTGCGTTGCCTGAACTTCTTGAGGAACTCCTCGAGCCGGGGATTGTCAAGCACCCGGGCGATGGCATAACTGCGGAATCCCAGAAGGCCCAGCAGGTACCCGGCCATCTCCCAGTTGCCGAAGTGCCCCGTGGCCAGGATGACGGGACGGCCCGACAGCAGCAGGCTCACAAGGTCGCCCGGGCGGTCTCCGAGGTCGATATGCCCGCGGTACACCGTGAGCCGGCACACCCTTGGCAACCAAACCATCTCCACCACCATGCGGGCGAAATGGATGAAGGTGGCCCGGGCCATCGCCTCGCGCCTGGCCCGGCCGCCGGGAACCGCATCGGCCATGGTTTCGGGGAAAGCGTGCGCCAGGTTCTCGCAGGCGACCTGACGGTGCCTCTTGTCCAGCCTGTAGGCCAGGCGGCCCAGCGATTCCCCCATGGCCATGGCTGATCGCAGAGGCAAGGCCTGGATCACGCCCACCATGCAGCGCACCAGGGCGTAAACGGCGAAATCAGCCCAGGGGGAGCGGGCCTTGCTCACGGGGCAAATCCTGAAAACAGCGGGGCCACCGGAACCGAAACCACGGGAATGCACTGGCGGACCGCGTTGACCCCCGGCAACAGGGCGCCGGTCCAGCCATATCCGGCGAAACCCGGGCCCATGCGATGCATGTCGGCGACGGTTGGCCGGCGTCGGATGATCATGCGTGCCCTCCCTCTGGCTGCGAAACTGTCGGGTCCATTTTCACCCCGGGCCACCGGATTGTGAAGCCGGCTTTGCCGGGAGCCTTTCCCCGTTGGTTCCGGCGGCAAACCGGTGATAATATGCCGGGTTCCTGCCATGGAGGGCCTCTGACTTGCTTGCCCGGCTGTCGGTGCTGATGTTCCTGCAATACTCCGTACCGGGGGTGGTGCTGCCCCTGTACAGCATGAGGCTCGACGCCCTCGGGTTCAGCCCGTGGCAAATCGCGCTGTGCAGCGCCACGCACGGCGTCGCCTCGATCCTCGCGCCGCTCATGGGCCAGTTGGCCGACCGCTGGCTGGCGGCCCAGAAATGCCTCGCCGTCTGCGGGGTGCTCGCGGCGCTCGACCTCGCCTGGCTTTTGGTCGCCCGCGACTTCTGGTCGATGCTCCTGGCGACCCAGCTTTTCTGGCTGCTCGCCGTGCCCATGATGATGCTCGGCACAGCCATCACCTTCACCCATCTGGAACATCCTGAAGCTCAGTTCGGGTTCGCCCGTCTCTGGGGAACCATCGGCTGGATGGCCACTCCGTGGATCCTGTTCGGGGTCGAGGCCGCGACGGGAGGCAAGGGGGCCGCCGGCGACACCCTCATCATGGCCGGCATGGCCATGTCGCTGGTGCTGACCGCTTACACCTTCACCCTGCCCGACACGCCGCCCCGGCACACATCGGTCTCGTGGCTGGCGCCCGCGGAGGCTGTCAGGCGCCTGGCCGGGGTGTCGTTTTTCACTTTCGCCGCTTGCATGGCCGGTTTCTGCCTGATCCAGCCATTCGCCATCCAGGGAACACCCCTGCTCCTCAATGACTTGCTCGAGGATGAGTGGGGCGCGCGGGGCGCCCGTGTTTGGCTTCCACCCCTGCTGACGATCGCGCAGGTGAGCGAGATCACCTGCCTGGCGCTCCTTCCAGCGTTCCTCAACCGCCTCGGCCAGCGAGGCAGCATGCTGCTGGGCCTGGCCACCTGGTGCCTGATCCTCGGAATGCTGTCCATGGGGGGCAAGGTCTGGCTGTTGCTGCTGTCGTTGGGGCTCAACGGGCCGGTGATCACGGGGTTCCTGGTCGTGGGCCAGGTCTATCTCAACAGCAGGGCGCATGGCGACCTCAAGGCGAGCGCCCAGTCGCTGATGTTCTCGATCCAGGGGACGGGCCTTGTGTGCGGGCACCTGCTTTTCGGAGCGCTCAGGGCCGAGACGCCCCCCGGCGGGCTTGACGGCGAATTGCCCGGGGTGTTCGCCATTGGCGCGGGACTGGCGTTCGCCCTCTTGGCCATCCTGTGGGCCGGATTCAGGCCCGACCTCGACGCCCTGGAGGACGATTAGGATTTGGACGAAACAAATAAATTACAATCTTTGGCTGTCTCTCATTTTGTCAAAATCGTTCAAACCAAACTTCCAATTTGCGAGTGGATTGGCAACGCTGATAAGACAACGAAATGCAATTATTTGCATCAACGAAAGTCTCGAACAAAGGGGCGAAGCACCGGAGTGAGTAAATTTTAATGCACCCCACTCACTCCGCCTTCGGCTCCGCTGGGGGCTCCTTTTTGTTTCTGTTATGGCTCCTGGTGTTGTTCCTTGATCGACTCGCCCCTCACTTCGTTCAGGGCTCCCAAGCGATGAACGGATCTCCATATGAAGGCCAGACAAAGGCTGCCGATGCTTAGGAGCGCTTTGCAAATAGGTTTACTGTCATATCCGCAATGCCTGAAGTAATTGGAGCATTCTTCGGACGAGAATTGGTCAATGAGTTGTCCGACAACATCCCAGAGGCCGGCGATGGTCCGCTTCCCCGCCGACTTGACCAATCCCTTGAGTTTTGAGAA
>VGXS01000060.1 GCA_016873225.1 Planctomycetota bacterium
CCCGTCTACGCCTCCTTGGTTCTGGCCGACGGCCGCCTCTATGCCACCACGCGGCGCTCCGGCGTGTTCGTCTATCCCGAGGGCAAGTCCTTCTCGAAGCCGGCCGTCATGAAGCTGGGGGAGGACGAGGATTTTTCGGCCACGCCCGCCGTTTCAGGTGGAAGCCTTTTTCTAAGATCAGACAAGGCGCTTTATTGCCTCAGGCGGTGATTCACTCCTCACCGGCGGGTTCCGGGCGGGCGTTGAACAGGTTGAACACATTCGGCACATGATGCTTTTCATTGGTGGCGTAGGACCCGGCGCCGCCCTGGAGCCTGGGAGCGAACGCGTACCTCAGGTTGACATGCCGGTGGAACCACCGGCCCGACCAATCCATGCCCCAGGTGCCGTCCAACGGACCGGCAGGCCCGCTGGACCGCTTGTGAAGGATCGCCGGCACGCCCCCACCCACGGGAATGAGGATGTTCCCCCTGGTCAGGCTCGGGCCGGCCAGCTTGGAGACCATGTTGGAATGGCCGGCCCTGGCGAATGTGTGGTCCGGCGCGCTCGACATCGGTTGGCCGTCGTCAGCGGCCCTGCCGCCGGTGGACATGAGGGCCATCAGGCCCGTTCCCAACATGAACCAAACCAACTGGCCGCGTTCCATGGCCGACTCCCCGACATCCTTTCCCGGGCAGGATGAATCACTTGGAAATCATCGGCAACCGGACGAGTTGACCGTTGATGAGGAGTTGGCGCTTTTCCATTTCAAGTTGGAAAAAGGCGATAATGGGAGAATATAGGACGCAATTTAGCTAGTTTCACAAAAGGATTGATCAACCGGCAATCCGGCGCTTCAATCCCCCGGCCATCTTGACGCCTGCCGCCAGCCACCAAGGCCAGAGTTGCATCGACGCGTGGAGCTTGGACCGGAAAGAACCGGCTACTGAACGGTCCGGCCGAACGGTGTCCGAATCTTCCCGTCGCGTGGCAAAGCCGACCGGTCCGCCATCCAGGCCGATCGCGGGAATGACTTGCAAGCTCAGTCCCGACAAATCAAAACATCGCCTGATGAAATCAACGGACCAACCGCCTTCCCACCATCCATACTTTCGCATCACATAAACCGATTCCGGATCCAACCTTAGGCCCCAATGTCTCCACCATGTCCTGTTGACCGGTTCGCCGGCCCACATGAATCGCCCGCCCGGTTTCATGAAGCCTTTCATCCGCTCGATGGTTTGCCATGGGCGAAGGCTATGGTGCAGGCACTCGTAAAAGAACACCAAGTCGTATTGGCGGTTATCGGTATAGGTGTCGAAATTGCCAACAATGGCTTCAATCGGCAGGCCGAGCCTTGCCGCCCTTTTCCGAATGAGCTCCACGAACTGGGGATTGATGTCGACGGCCGTCACGCTCGCCCCGGCGAAGGCCATGGCCTCGGAACTGAGGCCCCAGCCACATCCCATGTCGAGAATCGATGCCCCCGGCGGAAGATTCGCCGCCATCAGACTGCCTTGGATGGCCCGAACATGGCGGGCTATGTAACCGATATTTCGCTGGTTGTATGGATTAGTTCCGGCGGCGTGGGCCGCCACATCGATGGGGGTGAGTTCGCCTGTTTCCTGATTGAGTTCCCGGCCCGATATTTCCCTGTAAAGATCGACCTGTTGCTGGAAATAGGCATCGGAGAATGGATCCAATGATTGGTCAACCTTGGCACGAAATACCAACTTGAAATTGGCGAGCTGTTTTCGGCCATCCGGTGACGAAAGCCAGCCTTGGGAATCGCACTCTTGGACAAAGCTGTCCAATTCCCCGGTGCGAATCACCATTCCCTTTGCCATCATCGGCCCCGCGCTTGCAAATGAACTGCGGAAGGGTATTGGTTGACACCTTCTATGCCGGCAGATGCATTTGAGGTGAATTCACCAAGACAATTAACCAATCGGATAGGTCGATCCAATACCTTAATCAATTGGGATTATCATCGCCATTTACCTATTTTCACTAATCCAATTCAGGCCAGCACTCCTTCAATGACTTTCCCCGGGCTGAGGGGCAGGGGACGGCTGAGCGGGTCGCGGATTTCCGTTGCCGGGTCGATTCCCAGCAGGTGAAACAATGTCGCGGACAAGTCTTCAGGCCGGCAAGGGTCGGATGCGGGGTATGCCCCCATCTTGTCACTCCGGCCATGGACATGGCCCCGCTTGACCCCGGCACCGGCCAAAAGGGCGGGATAGCACTGGGGCCAATGATCGCGGCCGGCGATGTTGTTGATCCGGGGAGACCGGCCAAACTCGCCCACCCACACCACGAGGGTTGTTTGAAGCAGGCCGCGCTCCTCAAGGTCGAGAATGAGGGTCGGCAATGTCTGGTCGGTGATCGGCAGCAGGTAGTCCTTCAGGATCGGATACATCGCCTCGCCGCGGAATCCATGGGTGTCCCACCCGCCGCGGGCTCCGCCGATGCTGCGGTTGAAGTACACCTGGATCCACCGGCAACCCGCCTCCGCCAACCGGCGGGCCAGCAGGCAACTTTGGCCGTAAGTGGTGCGGCCGTAGCGGTCGCGAACATGGTCGGGTTCCTTGGAAAGGTCGAAGGCATTCCTCACCTTGGCCGATCCCAAGAGGGCCAAGGCCTTGCCATGCTGCTCGGCGATGCCGCGGGCCAAGGGCGCCTTTTCCAGCGGCCCCAACTGGGCCTCGACAAGCGCCCGCGCCTCCTCGCGCCGGGCCAGACGCGCCGGATCCACCCCCTCGGGCAAACTGAGTTCCGGCAGCTTGAAGCCGGGTTGCGCCGGGTCGAGTCCCACGAACAAAGGATCATGGGCCTTGCCAAGGAAGCTGGCATGCTGGCCGGGAGTGATGGAGCCATCGGCAATCTGATGGGGAAACGACACGAACCCGGGAACACCGGCGGGAGGCGGGGCGAAACGGTCGGCGATGGCTCCGTATGCGGGAAACAGATCGCGCGAATCGCGCAGGCGCTGGTCGTCCGATGGCGGCGCCATGCCCGTCAGGCTGTAATACCCCGCTGAATTGTGGTTTTTCATCGTGTGATTGAGCGATCGTATCTGGCAGAACCGGTCGATCACTTTGGCCAGTTGAGGCAAGCGCTCGCAGACGGGAACACCGGGAAGGCTCGAGGCGACCGGCTTGTACTCCCCTCGAATCGCCATGGGGGCATCGGGCTTCATGTCGATGGTGTCGTGATGGCTTGGCCCGCCCCATTGGTGCAGGAAAATCACCGTTTTCACCTTGGGCGGTCGAATGGCGGAGGCCGGGACCATTCCCGGCAGGAGGGCGGCGCCCAAACCGCCGAATCCCACCCGTAAAGCCACGCGGCGGGTCAGGTCGTCGGGCATGGGCCAAGGCATCCGCATCGTTGCCACCTCCTGATTATCACCAGCGCAGCAGGAACTCTCGAGAATTCACAAGGCCCCATAGCAGGTCTTCAAGGCCTTCCCGGCGCGACCTTGCCGAGGAAACAATCCGGGCGGCACCCCCGGCCTCGCCGGCTGAAGGTCGGCGGGCCAGCGCCGCCAGGTACAACTCCTCCACGGCCTTGTCCAAGGGCGCCGAGACCAGCCCGCCCAACCGATTATCGGAACGGGCCAGCATTTCCTGCAACAGGTCGCCCGTGAGCAACTGGAATGTCTGGGCCAATGTCGGCTCGCTCGACCGTTCACAATCACAACTGAGCAAACGCTCGGGCTTGCCGAACACGCGCAGGAACCTGTCCACATCGCTGCTGGGACGCCTGCCGCCTTCCCGGGTGGCCAGCACGCCGGGCAGTTCCTGGGCCCGCGTTCCCTTGGGCCAACCCTTGAGCTGAAGCGGACTGCCTGTCACCTGCGAAAGCGCGTCGAGCACCTGCTCGGCGGGCAGGGGACGCGGCCGGGAGGAGGATGCCAGGCCGTCATCCTCCTCGTCGTCATCGCTTGTCCACGACCTCTGGTAGGCCTGGGAGGTGGCGATCAACCGCAACACCGACCGCGCCTCAAAACCACCGCGAACAAGTTCCGCTGCCAGGAATTCGAGCAGTTCTGGATTGCTTGGCGGATTGGCGAGGCGGAAATCATCCTCGGGGTCCACGAGTCCGCGACCCATCAGGTGCCGCCACAACCGGTTGGCTTGCGCCTTGGCGAAGTAGGGATTGGCGGCCGAGCCAACCCACTCGGCAAGGACCACCAGCGGATCGGCTGACGCGGGCACCGCGCCGGCAAGATCAAGGATGCGGGGAACGACAAGGCCGCCGCCAGGGTGCTTGTATTCCCCGGCCCGCGCCATGTACACGATCTGCTCGCCATTGAATTCATGCTTGTCGAGCATGTCACGCTTGTCGTTGCTGAGGATTTGGTAGCGCACCCTGGAAAAAAGGGATGCGAAACCGTGGTAATCATCCTGCTTCCAACGATCGAACGGATGGTTGTGGCACTTGGCGCACTGGAGCCTGAGGCCGAGGAAAACCTGCCCGACCGCCTCGGCGCGGGCCTGTTCGTCACGCAAGGCCCGGTAGAAGTTCGCGGGCGGATGGGCGTAGGTGCTGCCCCGGCCCGAGATGAGTTCCCGCGCCATGGCGTCAAGCGGCATGCGGTCGAGGAAGGCCCGCCTCAGCCAGCCATGCATGGCGGCCACGCCTCGGGCGTCGAGCGTCTTCTCCTCCACCCTGAGAATATCCGCCCATTTGAGGGCCATCACCTCGGCGAACGCGGGGCCTTCAAGCAAGGCGTCGACTTGCCTGGCGCGCTTGTCAGGAGACTTGTCGGCAAGGAAGGCGCGCGACACCTCCACGGGCGGCGGAGTTCCGGCAAGGTCGAACCAGACACGCCTGAGGAACACATGGTCGGAAACGGGCGGGGCGGTCTTTTCCCCGGCCCTTGCCAGCCTTCCCTGCACAAGCCTGTCCACCGGATGCGCCGCTTCGGCCATGGGCAAAGGCTCGTGATCCAAAAAGTGCAGGCGAGCCACCGCCTGAGCCCCGGCATAGGAGACCAGCACCGAGCCGGCGCCCCTCCGGTTGGCTTCCACGACGGGCGCCGCATGGGTGACCAAGGCCAGCGTGCCCGGCTCGAAGCTGGCCAGGGCGCCGACATCGCGCCTGGTTCCATCGGCCAGCAACGCCGTCACTTTCAGCAAGACCTTGTCGATGCCCGGCCTGACGAACTGCTCGCCGGGCGACACCTGGAGGCGGGTCACGGCCGGAGCCTTTGCGGTGTCGTCGGGGCAACCCGCCGCGATCCAGCGGGCCAGAAGCTTGTGGCCGAATGTGTCGGGGTTCAATCTCACGCCACCCTCATGCGGCACAGCGCCCGAGGCTTTTTTCAAAAGCAGGCTTTCAGCCGGGTCAAGCGACGAGACTCGCCTTCCCGTGGCGCCGCGCAGGATGGCCCTGAGATCGAACGACGGATCCTCGCCGCGAAGCGACAACTTGAATCCGCCCTTGCCGTTGAGGTTGCCATGGCAGGGGCCCGAGGAACACCCGGCGCGCACCAGCATGGGCTGCACCTCGAGCCGGAAGGAGGGTTCGGCGGCTCCGCAGGCGAGAATAACAAGGCCAAGTAGCGGCATGGGGCGGGCCCGGGCGGGAGGAATTCCTTAATGCAACTTACCCCATGGCGAGTCGCCACGGTAGGGAAGGCCCCGATCGAACGCGAGTCATGAGCCGGATTTCATGGCTTGACTAGCGTCATGAGGTCGCGAACCTTGTTGCTGATCTTGTCCTCCACGGATTCGTCCCAAGGCCCCGGATGGGAGGAACTGAACCTCATGGCGCCACCACCCTCGTAGCCACCTTCCTTGAGCACCCTCCTGCTGGGGATGTAGCCCATCACATCGTTGGAGTAACCGGCCACCCAAAGCCGGCCGGGCGGAAAGTCCTTCTTGAAATTCAGGGCGTAATCAACCACCACCTCGCCGCCCAGGGCGATGATGATGTCGTCGCCGCCAAGGCGTATCGCCTGAACCGGGTAAGGGTAACTCGACGGAACGGTTTCCCCTTTTTCCAACTTTTCGAGCAGGCGGCCGGCGTGCCTGGCCTCATATTGGTCCTTGGATCCCAGCCTGGATTTCAACTGTTCGCGGGTGGGCAGAGGTCCGTATGGAAGGTCGACCTCGGCGAGGGCGCAGCGGATGGTTCCACCCAGCGGGCGCATGGTGTTTCCCAGCGCGGCGTTGACGGCCGTGGCCAGGGTCCGGCCATGCGCCTTGGCTAAATCCAGCGTGCCCCTGGGATATGGGTTCTGGTCGCCACCGCAACCAGTCAGGAAGAGCGCCACGGCGCCACCGTGGTCGGCCTGCAGGAATTCCTGGGCGTAGCCGGCGTAATCACCGCAGAACTGGTAGAAGCCCAGAGTGGTGTTGTGGCAAGCGTACCCGAAGAGGATGGCCCGAGGCTTGCCATCGGCACTGGAGACCTTGAGAACGGGAACCTCATGGTCCACCGGTCCCTCGGGATGGGGGCTGTTGCGGAAATCATTGCCGACGGGCAGCCTCCGGTTCATCGCGAAACCGCAGCGGGCGAAGCTGCGCGTGATCGTGGCTGTTTGCAGCGTGGCGATCGACTCACCGATGAGCTTGTGGAGTGTCTCCTCAAGCTTGCGGCCGTAAAGGTTAGCCTGTCCATCGCGGCTGAAGGCGTCATCGCCCGGGGTGCCCGCAACCCTGAACTCAGGTCCGCAATGGGTGTGCGAGGCGTTGAGCAAGAGGTTTTCGGGCGGCAGCTTGAAATGCTGCCGGGCCCTGCTTTCAATCGACTTGCGCAAGGTGCGCGGAATACCGATGAGGTCCACCGTGACCACGACCATCCGGCTTCCCGCGGCATCCTCAAGAGCCAAGGCCTTGGCGAAAAGATCCTGGGCCGTTCCCTCCGACGGCTTGTTGCGGGCGGCATATCCCGCCATCCACATGGATGATTCCGGAGTGATTTTCGCCACGGAGACCCCGGCTTTCCAACTCTCGCCGGAAGCGGACGGGGCGGAAACCAGCAAAAAGGCGATGGCAAAGCCAAATATAAAAGGCACCTTCAGTCTCCATCGGAAAGTCTCCATGCTAGCCGCGCATGAAGGGGATGAAATCCACCGGTGGCGCTTTTTCGAATCCTTTCGTTCTTTAATTCATGGGCCATGAAGGATTTCCGAACCTTCCATGGCGATCACGGCGAATCTTGACATTGGCAGATTGTCAGATAAACTTGATTCAACATGATAGGCTGATATGAAAGATTCTTTTAGGGAAATCACAAAACAACATGATTGAATCCATTGGAAAGGCCCGATTGAGCGACATCGTGGCCGACCGCCTCAAGCAGTACATCGTCGACGAGGGCCTCTCGCCCGGCGACCGCCTTCCCACGGAAGGTCAACTGGCGGCCAGTTTTGGCATCAGCAGGCTCAGCCTCCGCGAGGCGACCAAGTCCCTTGGCTTCCTTGGCATAGTCGAGGCGCGTCCCGGGCGCGGACTGACCGTGGGCAGCATCAAGATGGACAGGGTGACCCGGGTCATCGGCTTCCATCCCGATCTGCTCAACGCCGACCCGGTTTCGCTCATCGGCACCCGCGTCGTCATCGAGACCGGGGTGCTTCCGCATGTGGCCCGCCGCATGCGGGAGGATCCGTCGATTCGTGAAAGGCTTCTATCCACCAACGCCGAGCTTGAGTCCGCGGACAACCTGACCCGCTTCGTCGAACTCGACATCCGTTTTCACCGCCTTCTTATCGAAAGCAGCGGCCTGACGCCTCTCATCGCCTTCGCCGATGTGCTGACGGTCTTTTTCCGCCGCTTCCGGGAGAGCGTCAAGAAGGCCGAATGGTCGGCAGGCATCCAGGCGCACAACCAAATCGTCGAGGCGCTCCATGAGGGCAGGATCGACGCGGCTTCCGAACTCCTGCGAACCCACATCGAAAGCCATGCCAAGCGGATCCCATCCAACAAGGCGGACAAGCGGGAGACATGATGCCATGCCCGGGCCCTCCTTCACGGTTTCCGTCGATTCCATGGGGCGGACCGGGCCGCCGCGGCGCTGGCCGCCCACAAGGGCCGGTTGCAACTCACCGGCTTGACGAGGCTCGATCCCACGACCCTGACCGCCTTGCGCGGCCATCCCAATCTGCTGCTTCCCCGGCCGCTTCCCGGGGATATCTTGAAGCGGGATTGACGAAAGCACGCACAGGGCCATCCCGAGGAAACATGAAATGATCCATGTCATCGCCACCATCGAATTGGCTCCCGGAACGCGCGGGGCCTGGCTCGCCGAGTTCCGGAAAATCATCGCCGATGTCCGCGCGGAAAAGGGCTGCCTTGAATACGGACCCGCGATCGACGCCGCCACGGACATCGAGATCCAGGCCAAGGTCGGTCCCGACAAGGTTGTCGTCGTCGAGAAGTGGGAGGATGTCGCGGCCCTCAAGGCGCATTCCGTCACGCCGCACATGCAATCCTACCGGGTCCAGGTCAAGGATTATGTTCGCGCCGTCAACCTCCTCGTTCTCGACCCGGCGGAGTGAGAAGGCCATGAAGTGGTATCTTCAAATTCTCCCAATCGTCGCTTTGGGCGGCGGGGAAAACCATAGCCACCCGAAGGGTGACAAGGCATGAATACCCGGCTGGCCATCGCCATCATGATGCTTGCCTCGCCGTTGCCGGGGCTTCGGGCTGAAGGACCATGGCCCGCCGAGGCCAGAGCTTTCATCAAGAGCAACTGCCAGAGATGCCACGATGGCGCAACCGCCAAGGCGAAACAATTGAAGGCACTCGGCCAAGGACTTGGACAGGCGGACCGGGAAAGGATCGAGATCCTGGCGAACTCCATTCGGGAAGCGGTGGTCCTGGCCGGCGGAGGCTTCAGGCACCAGGGCCACATCGCGTTCGACACGGCAAGGAACAAGCCCCTCTGCAACCTGTATGTGCGAATGCTGCAACGATTCGGCGTCGAGACCCAGAAGTTCGGCTCCAGCACCGGTGCCCTCGCCGAATTGCCAGGCTGATCCACGGGGCGTTGGCATTCATTCGACACCGTCACTCGCTACTTTGCCGAACGGGCACGGTCGCGTCGAGCTACCGCATGCCTTCGCCTGGAAATATCCGAACGCCAACTGCGAGTGGCGCTGGCAGTTCGTGTTCCCGCAAGAGCATCGCTACCCGCAACCCTCAGACTGGCGAACAAGGTCGTCATCACATCGACGAATCTCTGGTTCAGAGGGCAGTGTCGGCCGCCGTCCGACAGGCAGGACTCACCAAACGGGTCACCAGCCACACATTCCGGCATTCGTTTGCTACGCACCTGCTAGAGCAAACTTCAAATAACTGACCTGCTCAAGACCCCGGCACCCGCCATCATTCTGTTAGCCCTTTGATATCTCTGAAGCGTCGAACGGCGAGAGTGACCTCTGAACTGGCGCTAGATTGTTGAATGTCCGCGAGGGCCCCTCACTTCGTTCAGGGCTCCTAAGCATCGTCAGCCTTTGTCCGGCCTTCATATTGAGATCCGTTCATCGCTTAGGAGCCCTGAACGAAGTGAGGGGCGAGTCGATCAAGGAACAACACCAGGAGCCATAGCAGAAACAAAAGAGCCCCAGTGGAGCCGAAGTAAGTTGGGCATGTTACAATATGCTCGATTCGAATTTTTATCGGGATTATCAATCTAATTCATCTATTTGAAGCCTGATCTAGCCGACGGCTACGACATTCGCACCGTGCAGGAATTGCTGGGCCATAGCGACGTTCGCACGACGATGATTTACACCCATGTTTCGAACCGAGGTGGGCGGGGAGTTCGCAGCCCCGCCGACGTTCTGGCTCGGCGGCCCCATGGGTGATAAGCTAAAACAGCCTATCACCCGCAAACTGGCGTGACAGACGCGCAAGAGACGATTATTATTCCACTTACGAATTAACAACGCCTGCGTGATAGGCTGCAAAGCTGCGGCCTACAGGTAATAGGCTGATCAGCCTAAAAACAAGTTCGGCGGCATTCCTGACGGCTTCATGGAGGATGCGTGTGGGTCGGAGCAAGAAGAAGCCACTGCCTGAAGAGGGGGCTGCGTTCGTCTTCCCTCTCGGGGACGGGCGGAACGGCGTGTGTCGGGTCCTCCGACAAGCCCACGGGAATGACATGCGGTGGCTCGGCGGGCCGCACGTTCTCGTGGCCGTTTCCACCTGGATCGGTGACACCGTCCCCGACCCGGCCGACCCGGCCCTGCGGCCGATCCTCCACGTCACCCATCACTCGTGGAAGGGGCACCCAGACGTGTTCTGGGACAACGAGCCGCCGCCACGGGAGTTCAAACCGCTCGGCGTTATTCCCCCGACAGCCGACGAGCGAAAGATGAAGTGTGACTCGTCCGCCGGTTGGGAGGGCTGCCCGTTCCATTTGCTCGCCCAGTGGCGGTGGGACCACGACCGAGAGGCCATGCTCGCCGAGGAGGCCCGCGAGCACGAGGAAGAGATGCGGGAGCTCGACAAGCGGAACGAGGCAATCGAGAAGGAACGTCGGTCAATGACCCTGGAGAAACTCGGCAAGTACCGGTTCTTCGCCAACTGGAAGGAAATGCCGAGTAAGGAAGCGATCAAGGCGTCCCGCGAGGCGATGAAGAAGGCCGTCCAGGCGCTGGTCGCGCTCGGGCCGAAAGCGTCGAAGGCGAAGCGCAAGCAAGTACTCAAGGCGTGCATTGAGGAGTTTAACGAACTCGACCGGACGATGGACCATTTCATCGAGACGTTCGAGCGGGACGACATCTGCTCGGAGTTCGATCTCCTTGTTCACGCCTGTGGCCTCGGTGAGTACGACAATCTAGCGGATGAGTGGCGGGATTGGTGACTCGGTTTGGACTTGGTGTTCGAGCCGAACCAGGCGCTGCAGCAGACGGCGGGGCATGATTCGTTTCTGGGACTTCAAGCTCACCGGTGCCCCGCCGCTGCTGAGCTGAGTCGTTCGGCGGCAAGAGGGCGGGGACCCGAGGAGCGATATGAGACTTCATCGCGTCGTGGTGTCGGCGTTCACCGCGGTCCTGGTATGGCCGCTGTTCGTAGCTGGCGATGAGCCGGTTAAGAAGGAAGTGATCGAGACGATGACGGCCCCGCGCCTGGAGCGGCTGATGAAAAGCTTGAAGGTCAAGCTCAAGGAGGTTGAGGGCAAGACCGACAGCTACACCTTCGAGTTCGAGAAGCGGACCGTGGTGCTCATCAACTCAAGCCACACGCTCGAAGCCGTCTGCTTCTTCAAGGACGAGGTGACTTCCTCGCGGATCAACGAGTGGAACCGTAAGTGGCGGTACACGAAAGTGTATGTCGCCGAGGACAAGTCGCTGGTACTCTCCTCTGACTACTGCCTGTCCGGAGGAGTCACCGAAGAGGCGGTCGCGGAGTGGATGCGGCGGTTCGCGGCCTGCTTCAAGGAGTTCGACAAGCACTTTGGGGATTGAGTAGGGCACGCCGAACCAGGCGCTGTACCTGACGTCCGCCCAAAGCGGCAGCCGCAGGTGAGCTTGGTCGTTAGGCAGTAGGAGAGGACACCATGCAAGTCTCATACGTCAACATCTTCGTCACCGACCTCGAAAAGGCCATAGCCTTCTATCGCGACAAATTGGGCTTGGCCCTCCAGTTCTCGTCGCCGGAACATGGCTACGCGTCCTTCGCGGCAGGTGGCGTTCGACTCGGGGTCGCGCTGCCAGGGGCAGATCATGCTGAATTGGTGGGGCGTCACACAGGTGTGGGCCTCGAAGTCGCCAATCTTGAGGCTGAGCACGCGCGTTTGGCTGGTCTGGGCGTGCACTTCACGATGCCTCCCACGAGGCAACCATGGGGCGGCTTCATGGCAATGATCTCGGACGTGGACGGAAATGTCCTTTACCTTGACCAGGTGTCCGCGGCTCATGGCTAGCTCTCCATCTAACCAACTGCCTAACAACAGCATGCAGCGGACGGTGCTGCGCACCGCCGCTGCATGCTAAGCGTTACGAATTTGCCAACAGCCCTCGTTCCCACCCGAATCCCGTACGCTTCACACGCCTATACATACTGTCTCCGCGGGTGCCTCGGGAACCGAACCCCCCAGCCGCAGCAGGTTGTCGGGAACATA
>VGXS01000061.1 GCA_016873225.1 Planctomycetota bacterium
CTGGGATCGTGGCCCCGATGCTGCTTGACGGGCCCATCAACGGCGCTTCATTCAAGGCTTATGTCGAACAGGTGCTGGCCCCGGTGATCAGGCCAGGTGACTTGGTGGTCCTTGACAACCTGTCCTCGCACAAGACGGCGATGGTGAGGAAGACCCTGGAGGACTACGGGATCAGGACCAAGGTACCTGCCTCCCTACAGCCCGGATCTCAACCCGATTGAAAACGCATTCTCAAAACTCAAGGGATTGGTCAAGTCGGCGGGGCAGCGGACCGTCGCCGGCCTCTGGGATGTTGTCGGACAACTCATTGACCAATTCTCGTCCGAAGAATGCTCCAATTACTTCAGGCATTGCGGATATGACAGTAAACCTATTTGCAAAGCGCTCTAGCACAGTGAGAGATCGGATCACGGGAAGCACCTCCAAACGGGTCGGGAGAGCGGAATCGGTTGACGACTACAGCCAGTCCGCAGTATGGCTGGTCGTTCTCGCCAGTGTCGGGGAAGACTCATTTTTCGACAGGCTTCATCTGTGTTTACTTCGGCTCGAAATAGTTAACTGCCTTTTTCAACTTGCTTAATTCATTTTCGAGCTTTTCCCTGAGCGCAACATCTGTGGCAAGGTTCTTGATCTCATAAGGGTCGGCGGTGAGGTCGAACACCTCCGTCCACTCCGGGCGGCCGGGGTACTTCACGAGCTTGTGGGTGGTGGTGCGAATGGCGTAACAGGTGGGAACGTTGCCAAGTTCCTTGAAGTACTCGGCGAAGAACGAGCCTCGCCACTTCGCGGGCTTACGGCCTGCGGCCAGTTCTTTCCAGCTTGCCCCTTGCATCTCCTTCGGAATCGGCAATCCGGCGAGGTCGAGGAAGGTCGGCGCAAGGTCGATGTTCAGCACCATCTCGTCCACCGTCTTCCCTTTGCCGAACAGCCGCGGGTAGCGGACCAGGAACGGGATGCGGAGCGACTCGTCGTACAGCGCTCGCTTGTCCCCGGAGTTGTGCTCGCCGAGGAAGTAGCCGTTATCACTCGCGTACACGACGACCGTGTCGTCGGTCAGCTTCAATTCGTCGAGTGCGTCGAGCAGGCGGCCGACCTGCTCGTCCACCCCATTGACGTGCCGCAGGTAGTCGAGGTGGACGGCGTTGTCGGCGAGGCCGAGCGGGAACTTGTCGGACTTGGGGTCCTTCTGGTGGAACACGGCTGGCACGCCGCAGTTCGGGGTCGGGTGGGTGGTTTCGTTGGCGTACAGCTTACGCAGGTGTTCCGGCAGGTTGTTCCCACCGCGAGGACCGTGAACGCTCTTCAGCCCGACGACCAGCGAGAACGGCTTGTCGCGGTTCTCCTTGATGAAGCCGATGGCGAAGTCGGTGCTCACGACATCGACCCAACCCTTGGTCGGGGTGGGTTTGCCGTCGATCTCGAACGGGCAGTCGTTGTACCGGCCCTGGCTGATGAAACTGGCCGAGTAGTCGAACCCCGGCCGCGCCCCCCTCTGGTTGCCCATGTGCCACTTGCCGACGTACGCGGTCTTGTACCCGGCCGCCCGCAACAGCGTCGCGTGGGTGACGGCGTCGGAGGGAAACGGCTTGCTATTGTTCGTGATGCCGTTCGCGTGGTTGTACCGCCCGGTCAGGAACGCCGCCCGGCTCGGGGCGCACAGCGACAGGGTGACGAAGGCGTTGCGGAACCGTACGCCCCCGGCCGCCAGTCGGTCCATATTGGGCGACGGAAACCACGGGAACCGGGCTTGCTTGCCCTGCTCTTTCTGCACCACGCCCATCGCGTCCCAGCGGTGGTCGTCGGAGTAGATGAACACGAAATTCGGCTTGCGGTCTGCGGCCTGTCCACCGGCGGCCGTCGAGAGCAGTCCGATGATCGCGACAAAAGCGCGGAGGGGGAGTCGAAAACGTGGACGCATGATCGGTTCCTCTGTCTGGGTAGAGTCGCGGCTGTTACTTCGTCGCGAGTGCGGTCTCGAACGCCTTCGTCTGTGGGTCTTCGGTCCGCTTCATGTGGGCGAGCAGTTTCTTGCTGAGTTCCGCGATGTCGTTGGCGTACTTCGGTTCGCGGACAAGGTTCTTCCGCTCGGTCGGGTCGGCCGCGGTGTCGAAGAGCATCAGCGGCTCGCCCTCCACCAGTTGCTTCACCCGGGCCTGGACTTTCGCGTCAGCCGAGGCGTTCATCGCGGCGAAGCTCAGCCCGTTCATCGCCTCGACGCGGAATTTTTCCGGGCCGCCGACCCACGCGTGGAACATCAGCGCGCGGTCTTTAATGCGCACGCACCGCTGCGCGAACGACTTCCCGCTGCTGACGGTGTTCACATGGGTGACGACAAAATCGCGGTCGGCCTGCACCTCGCCTTTCAGCAGAGGTACCCACGAACGCCCGTCCATCCCCGCGGGCGGCTTCGTGCCGAGCAGTTCCAGCACCGACGGCATGATGTCCACGCTGCTGACGAACTCGGCGTGCGTCTTCGGTTCCTTCTGGCCAGGGTAACGGATCAGCACCGGCGACCACGTGCCGTTGTAATACACGGTCGCCTTCGAGAACGGGAACGACATGCCGTGGTCCGACATGAACACCACCACGGTGTCCGCGTCGCGGCCCGCGGCGGTCAGTTCCTTCAGCACGAGGCCGAATGCGACGTCGAAGCGGCTCACGGACGAGTAGTACTGCGCGACCTCCTCCCGCACCCGCGGGAGGTCTTCGAGAAACGCCGGCACCATAACCTCGGTCGGCTTGAAGACTCGCGCGCCGTCGAGCGGGTTGTCGGCCTCCGCCTTCTTGCCGGTCCCGTTAATAAATGGCCTGTGCGGGTCGCAAATGTTGGCGTTGATGAAAAACGGCTTCTTCTCCTTGGCGGCAGCGGCGAGCATCTCGCGGAACTTCTCGGCGAATTTCGTCGGTTGCTTGCCGAGCGACTGTTCCCCGACCGCGTGCCACGGGAACTTGTCGGCGGGCGCCATGTGAACGGCCTTGGCGATGACTGCGGTGTAGTACCCGCCGTCCCGGAGGACTTCGACGAGGGTCGGGACGTCTCGTCGGATCGGGTTGAACCCGAGCGCGCCGTTGCGGTGCGGGACGCGGCCGGTCATGAGGGCCGAGCGACCGGGTTGGCAGATCGGGACGGTGACGTGACTGTTGACGAACCGGTGCGCGCCTTTCGTGAACGCGTCCAGGTTCGGCGTCGCACCGAGCGTGTTGCCGTTCCATCCGCCGGAGTCCGCGTTCATGTCATCCGCGGTGACGATGAGCAAGTTCAACGGCTTGTCGGCGGCAGCGAGCGGGCCGCCCCAGGCGAACAGGAGCATGACGATCCAAGGGCCGATGCTGCGCATGGGTGACTCGGTGCTGGTCAGGTGTGCCCGAAATGAAATTGCTACGAGTTACGCAGTTGGGGATTATAGACAGGAAAGAATGTTCTGGGCCACCCTGCCGGTAGCCCAGAACAACGATCGGACTTATTCTATTCCGGACCTTTTTTCTTGGGCGGCCCCTTCTTCGAGGGAGGACCACCGCCCGGTCCAGGGCCGAACCGGTTTCTCGTTTCCAATTCACCCCAGAAGCCGCCAATCAGGTGCGGGTACTTGCCGGGGGTGACGTGATAGTGCCAGCCGCGATCCTTGTCGAGATGCACATTGAACTCATTGAGCGGGTTGGTCTTTGAGTCTTTGGCCAGAATTCCCTTGCCTTCATACGGCCCGTAAACCGGAAACCCGTCGAAGGTAAAGCCAATCAATGGTGAATGCTCTTCACCCTGATCATCCCATGGAGTGTTGATGCACTCGGGATACTTGAGGTAATGATAGCGCTGGATGGGGCTTGGATGGCCGCAGCAGCGGTCCAATCGCCACACGGCATCTTCGCGAACACGCTCGTCAAACGGATTGTGGAAGATGATTCCGTTGGTCATCACCCCGATGGGGCCGCCAGGGAGTGCCTGATTCTTGTTCTCCGCATCCATGGCGATGCGCTTGGGGTTTTCCTTCGGCTCGAGTGGGATGTACCAGGTGAAGTCCTGCTCCTGAATGTAATTGGGATTGCCGTCCAGAAGGCGCCAGCGATCGGGAAAAACAGCGGTCGGATGGTTGGGCAGGTTCTTCGATTTGATGACAAGATGCTTGTCGGTAAAAGACACCACGACATTCTCGGAAACGAAGCGATCCTCCTCCACCAGCTTGGGATTGTCCTTGGTGCTGCCGCGCTCGAGGTAGCCCTTGCGAAGCCAGGCAGTCATGTTGCCCGCGAAGGGCGTTTCGAGTTTATCGGTCAGGTAGTACAGGTGGTCCGCATTGGTGTGGTCGAACTGCTTGGGAGGCTCCTTGGCGCCGTGCGGATTGTAGTACCAGCGGCCGCCCAGTTTGACGAGCTTGCTGAGGGCCGGCGGGTCCTTCGGGGTGGCCGCCCGGGGCCGAACATAGTCAGCCGGATCGGGAATAGCGAGGATCTCTGCTTCGCTGATCCAGAACTCGCCGCGCGGCCCCTTCGCCGCGCCGCCAGCGAAGCCCACCGAGAGCCGTAGCGTATCGACTTCGGCGAATGGGGTGCGGAACTCCACGACATAGTTCCGCCAGGTCGCCGAACCCAAAGTCTTGTTCGTTCCCTTGTCCGCGAAATCCTTGCGCTCCCGTTCAATCTGGTCGGAAATGCTCTTCTTAATGTGGTCCAGCGAGTTCTTGCCGCCGTCCTTGAAAAACTCGACCCGCAAGAATGCCTCGTCTTTCTCGACGTGGAAATCTTCCTGCACCAAGCCGCGGACGCGTAGGCGATACCAGCGGCCCTGGTCCGGCTTGAGTCCCGCAACGGTAAACGCCATCGCCCCCGCAGTCCCGCCGTCTTTCTTCGCGCCGGAGAGAAGACGCACGCCGCGACCCGCCGTTTCTTTGCGCAGTTCGCCGAGTTCTCCCTCAACGGCGTCTCCCTCCAAAGCAACCGGTTTCTTGGCGTCGGCCGCGACAAGACGAAGCAGCTCGTGGACCACGATGCGAGGTCCGGGCACCTTGCTGGGGTTTGCAGTCGGTGATTGTGAGTGTAACAGGCCCGTCGCCACTACGACGCCCAGAAATCCCAGAATGAATCGCAGCACTTCCTGTCTCCTTCTGACGCGAAAGCGTGCAGCATTCTGACCGGCATGCAGAACAAAACATGCAATATTGAGCCGACGAACTGCAACTGCATAATTACTAACTGAAACACCGCAGGGGGCGGCGGAGTTCCGCTCCGCGGCGGCTCCGCTCGCTTGGCGGGCTTCGACTCGCACAGCCGGACCGTCGCCTTCCCCGGTGCCTCAGGTCAAGGTTTCGGCTGGGGCAGCAATGCCTCGGCGAACGCCTTGCCGATCGGGGCGAGAATCTTCGCCGCCCCGAGGTAGTGGTAGCCGCCGTTCGACACGCCCGTCTTCAGGCGTTTCAGTTCCTCCGGCTTGAACTCTTCGTCCAGAGCCTTCTTGCGGGCGGCCTGTTTCTCCGGCTCGGTCGGTTTCGGCGTCGCCTTACGGAACCCCTGCTCCAACTTGTCGTAGAGCCGCTCCTTCCGCTCGACGAACGCCTCCAGATCGTCGTCCCAGAACGGTGCCGTCTCCACAGCGAACACGTTCCCCTTGAACTCGTCGAGGGCGGCCGGTTTCCGCTGGGCTGCACGGAAGTGCATCATCGACCCCTTCTTATCGCCCTTCAGGCCATCGATACCCATGACCCCGATGACGAACGGCAGCTTTGGGGCCGACAGGTCTTTCCGCACGTCGCGGATGAGGTGACCGAGCAGGTCGGAGTACAGGTCGTACCCGCCGGCCTTGCCCTGATTGGGGTACACCCCGCCGTCGACGAGGTCATTGAAACCCTGAAACCAGACGAACCCGGCCAACTCGTAGCCCTGCTTCTCGTCGTGGTCGGGCACCACCCGCTTGATGTCCTTGAGCACTTTCTTCACGTGCGCGATCATCGCGCGGTAGTACACGCCGGTGGCGGCGGCCTTGTCGGCATGGAACTTGGGCCGGTCCTCGACTTTCGGAATGCCGTGGGCGCCCTTGGGATGCTTGTCCCATAGTTCCAGAGTTTCCTTGGCGAGGACGTAAGGTCCTGCACTGGGCGATCGGAAGTCGGTATGTAGGCTCCGCCCGCCCCACGAAGTCTTGATGATGAGCATCGGCTCGTTCAGGTGCTTCTGCAGGGTCAGCCCGAACGTAAATTCCGGGCCGATCTTGTCCTTGCCCCCCGCGCCGAACCCGGCGGTCAGTTTGCCCATGTGTTCGCGGAGGTCCGAGTACGCATCACCAAGGCAGCCGACCGACGTGATCCACACCTTGTCGCACACCGTCGGCTTGCCGTCCTTGTCCCGCATTTCCTTCAGCAATCGGGCCGTCTTCGGGTCGTCGGCCAGGCTGTCGAACGTGGCGACGTTCGCGTGCCCCTGCATGTTCGACTGGCCGGCCAGGATGAACACCTTGAGCGGCTTGTCGGCGGCAGCCGCGGGCGCGGCTGGCACCAGGGCGATGGCTGCGAAGAGTGCGACAACGATCCGGGAAATCATGGTTCACCTCAGTTCTGGATCATGAAACACTTAGGATCGGCGCAGAAATAATTGTTGTGAAAGTCGTGGATCGCTCCGCGATCCAAAGTTGGTTCGTGGAGCGATCCACGACAATTATTGGCAACTTGATCCTTAACCGAGGAACTGCTTGATGGACCCGGTCTGGTCGAGGCCGAAGCGGGCGAGGCCGGGGTCCGGGTCGCCGTAGTGCTTGATCGGATTGCCGTGGGCGTTCAGCAGTGTGGTGTACCAGTTGCCGAGCGTCTTGTGGCCCGCGTCGCCGTAGTTCGGCAGGCGGATGTATTTGCCACGGATGTTGAGCTTCGCGTTCTTGCCGGACAGCACCACGAAGGGGTACTCGGTGCCGTGTGAGTGGTGCGTCTCGCCGTTGTCCGGGAAGTAGAAGATCATCGTGTTGTCGAACACCGTGCCGTCGACCTCCGGGGCCTTCTTCAGCCTGGCGGCGATGGCATCGACGAGCGTCATGTGCTGGCGGCGAACGGCGAAGCGCACCTCGTCGGCGGTCAGCTTGCCCAACCCCTTGCCGTGGCCCACGTCGTGCAGGTTCACCTTCTCGGTTTCTAATCCCGCCAGCCCGGTGTACTCGTGGCCGAGTTCATCGACCGTGAAGGCGACCACGTTCGTCAGGCCGGACAGCAGCGCCGCCAGCAGCACCTCGACGTGCCCCCGCTGGCGGTCCACCGTGGTCATCTCGTCGGCCAGGTACTTCGCGTCCAGTTTGGGCACGTGCGGACGGATGGCGTCGGCCATCGCGTTCACCTTGCGGTCCCGCTCGCGTACGGCTTCGATCGAGCTGGCGTAACTCGGCACTTTGTCGGCCTCGCGCCGGCCGGCGAACTCCAGCGCGGCCCGCCCGAGTTGCGACTGCGCTTGAACGCTCTTGTCAATCGAGACCGACTTGAACAGCTCCTGAGCCGCCACCTTCGGCGAGCCGAAAGCGTAGTTCGGCTGCTGCGGGCCTCGGGCGGAGAACCCGGTGGCGATGCCGTTCAGCGTACCCCGCGCGTTCCCCCCGCCGAGCGGGAAGCAGGCCAGTTCGATGTGCTCCATGGGCGACGGGAACATTTTTGCCAGTTCGAAGTCGACCGTCGCCCACTTGATCGAACTGACCCGCTCGTTCGCCTTGAACACGCCGAGCGACGAGCACCACGTGTGGTGCCCGGTGGTACACATCTTCCCGGACAGCCCTTGCAGGATGGTCAGGTCGGGGGTGTGGGCCGCAAGCGGCTTCATCCACTCGGGCAGTTCATGCTTGCCGAGGTCGAGGTTGAGCGGCCCCTTCTTTGCCTCCTTCGCCGCGTCGTCCTTGCTCAGCGACGGCGGCACCATGACCGACGGGAACAGCCCGTTCCCCTTGTGCAGGAAGATGAACCGCATCGGCGGCTTGCCGCCGGTCGGTTTCGCCCAAACTGTGCGGGGCGCGAGGCCGGCGGCCCCGAGTGCCGCGGTCGCCATGAAATCCCGTCGGGTGGTCATTATCGGTTCCCCTGTTGTTTGCGGTAGATGAACGAGTCGGACGTCAGCAGCGAGACGACGACGGCCTTGAAGCTGCCGCCGCTCTTGAGGTAGGCCCGGTCGGCGTCGATCAACGTTTGCGAGTCGGAGGGCAATTCGTTGCGGCCCAGGAAGAAGCGGAACGCGTGGCGGATGATCGACTGCCGCACGCGATCCGACTTGGCGAGCCGGTCGATCAAGTCGAGCGCATCGGTCACCGGGCCGTCGAGCTTAGGATCACCTGTTCCAGACAATACCCCTCTCGCGTCAATCGGTTTCGTCTTGTACACGTCGAACGTGGACTTGCCGTTGCCAGCGCTGACTAGGCTGTCGGGGTGTTCGAGCTTCTCCAATTTCCGGAAGCGGCCGAAGTCGTCGAACTGCTCAAGCGGGTAGCCGAGGTCGTTCATGCGGCTATGGCACTTAACGCACGCCGCGGACCGCGTGACCTCACCCACCCGCTCGCGGAGCGTCTTGTGCGGGTCGTCCGGCACTTTCGCGTCCACCGTGATAGGGACGTCCGGAACGACTCCGGCCAGCAGCTTCTCGCGAATCCACTTGCCGCGACGGATCGGGTCCGACGCGGTGTTGGCGGAGAATGCCACCAGCCACGCCGGATGCGTCAGGATGCCCTTGCGGTCGGGCACCGCGAACGGCTGCACCGGGTGGTAGTCGAACGTCTGACCGGGTTCGTACTTGCCGCCGTGACCGGGCATCGCCCCCAAGTTGTAGATCTCGGCGTGGCGGAACCGGTTGCCGTGCGCCCACGGCAGGACGGTGAACGGCGTGAAGCCACGGCCGAAGGTGGCCTCGAAGTAGGACATGAACCGGAGCACGCTGTTGTCGTGGTTGACCTTGTGCTTGCCGGGAAGCCCCTTTGGGTCGAGGTACTTCCGGATGACGGCGTCGTGCTCTTTCGCCACCGCCTCGGGGTTCTTTTTCCAGTCGGTGTGCCTGAGCACCTCGTAGGCGGCCCGCCAGTTGTCGACCAGCTTCTTGCCTTTGTCGTTGTCCAGCGGGTGGAACACGTAGTACCGGTCGGTGGTGAGCATCGTCTCGAACACAGCCTTGTCAGCGGCGAGGATGTCCGTCAGGAGCCGGTCCGCTTCGTCGATGAGCATGCCCGCGGTGCCGGTGCTGCCGCGGTCGGCGTTGGTGTACACGTTGCCGGCGCGGGGCGTGTCCTTGAAGATCTTGAACGCGGTCGAGTAGCCGAAGAATTCGCGGAAGAAGCGGATCAACCGCGGGTGCGGGGCGGTTGTCGGCTGGAGGAAGCCCAACGACTTGTCCACCGGCGCGGCGAAGTACGCCGTGTCGGCCAACAGGCGAAGAACCTCGCGTTCGCAATCGGCTTTCGTGTTCAGCTTGCCGCTCTCGGCGGCCTTCAGCAGAGTGGCGTCCGGACCGCGGTCGCCGAGCGCGTACGCGAGTGCGTACGCGGCCTCGCGCGGCGCGAGCGGCACGCGGCCGTAATCGTCCGGCTTGCCCGCACCGAACTCAAGGCGGTACACGAACTCGGATTCCAGCAGCACCGCCTTCAGCATCTGCCGCAGGCCTTCGGCGTTCCCGGCCACCTGGATCGCGTCCCTCGTGAGTGCGAGGTACTGGCGAAGTTCGGCGTCGGTCGCCTTCCGCTGAAGGACCAGCCCGAACTGCGTCTGCACGGCCGTCTGGATCTCGTCGTCCGTCGGCGCGGTCTTCTTGGTGACGACCACCTCGAACGCAGCTGGCGTCGTTTTCGGCACCCACTTGTCCTTCGGGTCCGCAGGTGCGGCCTTCGGGTAGCCGGCCTTCAACCGCGCGGCTTGGAGTTGTTTCGAGGCGATCCACTCGGCGTTGTTGAGCATCACGAGCAGGTGGCTGCCGTCGAGCGGGGTGAGGTCGTAGTACCGCACGCCGGCGTTGTCGGGCAGGAGGAACGGGTTGGTCACGCCGTAGAAGCCGGAGCGCCGCAACTGGTCCCGCTCGCGGCCCACCAGTTGGAACACGTCCAGCACGCGCTCCTCAAAGATCTGCGGGCTGACGAGCCAGCGGCGGGCGAGGGTATACGCCTTCTCTCTGTTCGACCCGTCGAACAAGGCGGCGTGATCGACGTAATTGCCGGCGTCCGGGTACGGCAGGCGGTCGTCCAGTTTGGACGCCTTGTGCCGCCGCAACTCGGTCCGCACCCACTCGCCCAGCATGCGTGCGTCCTTCTCACCCGGCTGTTCGCTCTTGGGCGGCGGCATCATCTTGTAAAAGAGTTGGTCTTGGATCTTGTTGAGCGTCTCGAGTCGGTCACCCAACTTCAGCTTGTCGAGCGCGGTGACGTCGACGTTACCCTTGCCGTGCTCGCCGTGGCAGTCGGCACAGTGGGCGTCGAGCACGGCCCGCACCTCCGTCGGCACTGCGAACGCCGCCGGCCCGTCGGCGCGTGCGGGAACGGTACCGGTCGCGAGAACCAACGCCACCCAGAGCGACCGCTGGAATGAACTGTTGAAAGGCATAGGCATCGAGTGAAGTCCGTGCGCCGAGACCGCGAGGAGGGCTTGCAGGGTCTGTCATCATCTTACTGCCCTCGACCAATGTTTTCATTAAAATCGATGACGATTTCGGGCACGTCTCCTGAACCGCCCGCAGCGGTACGTCGCCCTGACGTTGGCTACCCAACGCTACTGGGTGGGCAGGGCGAAGAGCTTCACCTGGAATTTACGCGACGGGCGTATTCCTACGCTCCAGAGCAAGTCATCCAAGCACTAATTCGGCTTATTGACTCGGAGAGTCGCTCGAATGGCCGGCTCATGATTCTTCGGAAGATCATGCTGTGCTGGGACAGTCGGCTGTGTGCTGCACTGGCAGAGAAAGCTCGGGATTTGACCCTAACGCCCGAGAGCATGGGGGACCTGTTAGAGGCGCTTCTGCAGCTCTGCGGCAGTCAGGCGAGATCCTTCGCCGTATCACTTCTATCGCATCCGATCCCCGCTGGCGGAGTGCCGCGGCGTAGGGCGGTCGTGGCGGCCGCGATGTTGCTCATGTATAC
>VGXS01000062.1 GCA_016873225.1 Planctomycetota bacterium
TTCATCGCTTAGGAGCCCTGAACGAAGTGAGGGGCGAGTCGATCAAGGAACAACACCAGGAGCCATAGCAGAAACAAAAGAGCCCCAGTGGAGCCGAAGTAAATTGGGCATGTTACAATATGCTCGATTCGCATTTTTATCGGGATTGTCAATCTAACTCATCTATTTGAAGCCTGATCTAAGCGTCTGGTGTTTTAGAGCAGGCTTCAAATGGGTGAGTTGAATTGTTGACGGTGATTGAACAAACACAAATGTGCGGTGAGTCAAACCAATAGAGCCCCGAACGCTGTCGAAGGCGGAATGAGCGGGTTTGGATCCGGAATCGACCCGCTCACTCCGAGCGCTACGCGCCTGCGTTCGGGGCTCTTTCGTTTCTGCTATGGCTCCTAGTGTTGTTCCTTGATCGACTCGCCCCTCACAGACAGTCAACAATTAGCGCCAGTTCAGAGGTCACTCGCGCCGTTCGACGCTTCACGGACAAGAAAGGGCTAACAGAATGTTGGCGGGTGCCGGGGTCTTGAGCAGGTCAGTTATTTATTTCGCTCAAAGCGTCTGGTGATTTAGCCGGTTGGGCCATCACGGCTGGGAAGGCAATCGCGGCAGATAGGGTTCCAACTGCCGGTCGCGTTCGAGGAACCGAAGCAGTTCCGTCAGGCGGGGGGAATCCTTGCCACCTTCCAACCGGCGCGCCAAGGCCTCGGCCTCATCGAGTTGGCCCGTCGCCTCGAGTTCCCAGGCCAAATCGAGCCTGATTTCAGCCAACTGCTTTCCCGAAGCCACCAGCGATGCCTGCCTCAGGGCATCCAAACGCGCCTCACCCCGGCTCAAGTCGGCAAGCGAACGCCAATCGTTGGGGTCGGCGCCACCAATGCGCGCCTCCAGTTCCCGCCTGGCCAGCTTGAGCAACGCGTCGCGCCTGTCGCCCATGGCCGAGTCGGATTCCAAAGTCTTCGCGGCGTCAATGAGAACCCTTGGCCTGTCAGGCATCACGCCGGCCAAGTGCTTGTCGGCATCGGCCGCCTCAAGGCATGAGGCGATGATGTCGCCCAGGCGCGGACTTCCCCTGTCCAGTGCCTGCCGCCATGCCGCCAGGGCGCGGGCGGAAGCGGCCTTTCCCTCGGCGGTATCGCCGCCCTTCACCGCCGATTTCCACCAGGCCCTTCCAGCCATCCACCACAATTCATGGTCGATGGGATACGCCATGGCCGCCCTCTCAAGCGACAGGGCGGCCTCATCTCCCTCTTGGGCGACCGCCAACGCCGCGTGGGACCGGTGCAAAAGGGGAGACAACTCCACCGCATCGCGCAAGCAATCAATGGCCCGGTCGCGCAAGGCGGTATCGGCCTCCGTCGCCGGAATGGCGGGTACCGCGTTCACCGCGGCCCAAGGCACCGTGAGCGTCGGGGCCGCTCCGGGTCCAAGGGCCAAAAGGGTGGAACCGATGGCGGCGATGTCGAGCCGGGCCTGGGCGGCGCCATCGGTTTCGGCCGCCCGCCGCGACAACTCATCGAGCATGGCCAAGCCAAGCGCCTCGCGGATTTCCCCCGAGCGGGGTCGCAACCGCGCCGCGGCCTCGTAAAGCTCGACGCGGCGGCGAAACGCCGTGTTCGAAAAGGGGCTGGTGTCGGCTTCCACCTGCAGCCTGTAGGCCGCGCCATGAACTTGCAGCGAAAGGAACATCACCAGCACCGGCGCCGGAAACACCAACGCCACCATGGCTGGAAAACCATCCGGGGCGGCGCGGCGGGCCGGATCGATGGACGACTCGCGGGATGCCAAATAGTCCAACTGGCCGAGGAGGATCGCCGCCAGGCAGCCGACCGATCCCATGTGGATGCCGAAATCGACGAGGCTGTGAACGATCACGGCGATGCCCCCGAAGGAAAGGCCGGCGGCCATGGGCAAAAGCGCCGTGCCGGCATGGAGCCGCATGGCACGCCAGCCGATGGCGACAACGGCCCAGGCCAGCCCGAGCGTCAGGCCAAGCCTGACGAGGCCGCCCTCGACCGCCGCCTCGAGGTACTCGTTGTGGGCGTGGTCCACCACAACGCCCACAAACCCGCCCTTGCTCCTTTCGAGCGGTTCGACCAGCGGGGTGGTTCCACCGCCCGTTCCCATGAGCGGATTGCGCTGGAAAACGGCCAGCAATGGAGTCCAAAGGGAGAAACGGTCGTCCTGGAAAGTCTCGAGCCGGGTCAGCGTCGACAGCCTCGATTCAACCTGGGCCATCCCGAACCATCCGATGAGCGCCGCCAGCGGCACGGAGGCCAAGGCGACAATCGGCAGCGCCGTGGTGCCCGTCCATCGGGGGGATGACCGCTTCACCATCCACAGGACCGCCAGCAGGGCGGAGACTGACGCGACCACGCCACCCCGTGACATCGACATCGGAATGGAAGCCACCATGAGGGTGATTCCAAGCACCACGCCCAGGGTCGAGGGGTTGTGGAGGAGGATCGACGGGCTGGCCAAGGCCTCCCGCAACGGTTCCCAGAACCGGTCGCGTCGCAAGCGGCCATCACGCGAGCGGGGGGCGAAGTCGTGATAGGCCGCCCCCATCAGGCCGAACGCCGATCCTAGCGCCATGTTCATGTAATACGGATAGTGGTTCTTGCAAATGAACGGCCCGAACACATGGCCGGGTGTCAGCCAGGTCCAGTAAACGGTGTCGGATGCCGATGTCGCCGCCTGGGCCATGGCCTCAAGCGCCAGCAAGCTTCCGTTGACCAACAGGAACCAGCCCGTGAGCACCAGCGAAAGGATCCCGATGCAAGCCGTCAATCCGCGCACGGCGAGGAAGAGCATGGTGAAGGCGCCCAACCGGGTCGCCAGGTCGAGTGTGGCGGCCGGGTCTAACGACAAGGCGATCCACTGCCCTTCGGTATCGGCGGCAAGCGGCTTGATGGTTTCCAGCGTCGCTGGAGCTAGGGCCCTGACCAGTTCAGGAGGCAGGGGAACCGCCTGAAACAGGGTGACCCCCACCAGGCCGGCAAGGCATGCCGTCACGGGACCGGTGGTACCGGGAAGCCCGAGCCCGGCCATGGGGAGGCATAGCCAGCAAACAACGACGCCAAGCCAGGGTATCGCGAGCCAGGATAGCTGCCACGGATCCGAAATGGCCATGAACCATGGAGAAACGCAAGCCATCACAAGCCACAGGGCCATTCCGATTTTGCAAAGCGGATCGGCCATCAATGGCATGGCTGTCTGGAAGCGACTACTTGGTCTTCTTCGAGGGCGGGGCGGCTTTCTTCTTGGTGGGCGGACGACGGGGCGGGGGAGCGTAAGGATTCGTCGCGCTGGCCTTGATCACGCCGGTGTAGGTGAAGTCGTCGACAGCCACGACCAAGTCGTCGCTCTCGACGAGTGATTTTCTCGATGCTGATGTCACCTGGGAACGCTCAGTCGCGTAGTGGGATACCGGCGACTGGGTCGAAGGAACTGATGCCAACGAAAACGCTCCCACCGAGGAGGCGATCGCCAGCGAACCGACCAACGATAGCGCTGAGGCGAGAACGACTAGTCCAGATCCGGTTTTCATGACAACTCTCCAACATTTCATTCAGCGTATGATTTTATTTTGCAATATTCAACAAACAAAACGAGAAGTATCAACTTATTTAGTTATCACGATCCGATTGAGTGACAGGTCAGGGAATCGGCCACGATGGAAGGTGGCGTTTCCAAGCGGCATGAATCTCGTCAATGTGGGTGTAATATCCCTTGCCAGCTTGATATCCGCTGCAGATCCCGATCAATTCATCGGCAGAGTTCAGCAAAGGCCCGCCCGACCGCCCGGGTACGCTGGCATCCTTGGCCTGCCAGAAAAAGGCGCGAGATCCATCCTCGCGGGTGAGAAGCCGTTTGCCGAGGATTGATTCAGCCCGGGAAACCGGAAAACCGCGGTCACATCCCAGGCTGCGTATTCCCGGTTCACCCGGCCCCACGCGGCTTCGGGCGGTCGCGAGTTTGACCACGGCCATTCCTTCTGAAGCCATGTCCAACCTCAAAAACGCGATATCCGCTTCCGCCGAGCGATGCAAAAGCCTGGCCTTGCCCACCGATACCGCCATCGGACCTGAAAAGAGCGTGACCTGAATCATCGACTCCCCCTCGCCTACCAGATGGGCGGCCGTCAGAACCAACGACTGCCTGCCCGATTTGGCCACGATGATTCCGGTTCCCTCCAGCCCGCCGCTGCCCCTAACCCCAACCGTGTAATTGCCTTGCATCGCTGGCGATGCTTGGGTCATCGCACATCCAACAAAAAACATTAATATATGATGCATGGCCTTAAATCCGATAGAACCGATGCGATCGTTACAAATTGTCAATTCCCAATCGCTCATGAACCGATGAGAAACCAGTGTACCGTTCTCGCGGGGCCGCGAACGCATGCGTTCCTGTTTTCTGACATCCTTGGCATTCGGACCGGCGCTGGCCTGCGCGACGGGTTGCAACCTCGTCAGCAACACCCACAGGACCATGGTGAACGAACCGCTCCTTGCCACCGATGAATTCGTCCTGAAGCATCGCTTCAAGGCCTTGGCCCATGAATCGTTCATGGAATTCAAGCGGGACAAGAACGGCCCCCGCTGCGGGGCCTGTTTCAAGGAAGGGTATGTCGACGGTTTCATCGACCAACTGGAAAACGGGGGAACAACCGACCCGCCGGCCCAGCCGCCCCGGCACTATTGGACCGCGTCAAGCTTGACGCCCAAGGGGCAGGAACGAGCCTCGATGTACTTCGACGGGTTTCGCACCGGCGCCGAAATGGCCCTGGCCAGCGGACTCAGGCGCGCCTACCAGGCGAGGATGTTCGTTCCCGATTCAACCCAGTTCAACTCGCATGTCCCGCGCTCGACCCGGCCCGACGATCCCCAAGGCGCGGTCCTTCCCCGCCCGACGCCGGAAACCGCGCCCGGTGATTCGCCATGAACGGAATGGCGCGCCCGCTCGGCTGGATCGCCTTCGCCTTGACCGCGACGCTGACCGGTTGCGCGCAGTGGACCAATCCGGTGATCGACGGCATTCCAGTCAGGCGCGTCCCCGAGGAGTACCTGGGGGTCAGCCGCGACAATTACAAGCCCGTTCCCCTCGACCTTCTCCGGCAAAAGCCATCCGATTCCTACCGGCTCGAACAAGGCGACATATTGGGAGTGTACATTGAGCAGATTCTGGGAGACCGGGCCACGCCAATCCCCTATCGCATGCCTGAGCAGGCCAACCTGCCCCCCGCGATCGGTTACCCGATCCCGGTTCAGGAAGGCGGGGTGATATTGCTGCCGAGCGTGGATCCGATTGATGTGCGGGGAAAGACGCTCATGGAAACCCAAGCTCTCATCCGCGACGCCTACACCAAGACCCGCCAGATTATCGCCCCGCCCGACAGGCTCAGGATGAGCGTGACCCTGATGCAGCCCAGAACCTACCAGGTGCTGGTGGTGCGGGAGGACAGCGGAAATCCGGGGGCGGCGGTGGGAGGCCAGTCAGGCTCGTTCGGCTCGGTGGTGATCAACAACCTCGGTTCACGCGCCTCTAACGGTTACTCGCTCACCCTCTCGGCCTACGAGAACGATGTCCTCAACGCCCTTAGCCGCACGGGCGGCCTGCCGGGAGAGGGAGGCAAGGCGGAAGTCGTGATCCAGCGGAACACAAGGCCGACCGACCTGGCCTCGCCGGCGACCGCCCGCAGCGGATTCCTGCGCATTCCCCTGAGGCTTCGCCCCGGTGAACCCTGGAACTTCTCCCAGGATGACATCATCCTCAAGAATGGCGACATCGTGTATGTGGAGGCGCGCGACAACGAGTATTTCTACACGGCCGGCCTGATCGGGGTTGGCCAGTATCCGCTTCCGCGCGACACCGACCTCGATGTGATCGAGGCCATCTCGATGGTCCGCGGCCCGCTGCTCAACGGCGGGTTCAGCCAGACCGGCTTCGGAGGCAACTTCCAGCAGAGCGGACTCGGGCTCACCAACCCGTCATTCGCCACGGTGCTCAGGAAATTGCCCAACGACAGGCAGATCAACATCCGCGTCGACATCAACAGGGCTTTCCGCGACCCGCGGGAGCGGATCCGGATGCTGCCGGGCGACCTTCTCGTGATGCAGCAGGCGCCCGCGGACGCCTTCGTCAACTACTTCAACGGCGTGTTCCAGTACAACATCCTGTCGACCTTCATCAGGCAGGCCGACGCCGTGGGCACGGCCGCCATCCGCGGCCCGCAGTGACCGGCCTCAGGAACTGGACGGCTTGCGCGGGCGCAGGCCCAGCGAGGGCAGCACGCGCGTCGAGGGGGCCGGGGAACTGCGCCCCTCGTCATCGGTGTAGTGGTGGTAGTCGGAATACGAGTAATAGTAATTGTACTTGTAACCGTAATATCCTTTGTATCCGTGGCTGCCTGACGGGTCGCAACCATTCACGACGACGCCGAGGATCCTGGCGTCGAGCCCGCCCAGGATTTCGCCCGCGCGCTCGGCCAACGGGCGCCCCTCCTTGCGCAAGCGCATGGTGAGCACCACGCCGTCCACCCGCGCCGCGACGATGCACGGGTCGCTGACGGCCAACAGGGGCGGAGTGTCGATGATGACGATGTCGAACACCTTGCGGGCCTCGTCGATCGCCTCGATGAAGCGCGGCGAGGTGAGGAGTTCGGCCGGATTGGGCGGCCTGGTCCCGCAGCACATCATCGAAAGGTTGATGATTCCCGTGGCGCGCCACGACTCGGCGAACGACGCCGAACCCTGGATGAACGCTGACAGGCCGGCACCGCCCTGTTCGCCGCGGATCAGCTTGTGGATCCTCGGCTTTCGCATGTCGGCGTCGACGAGCAGGACCTTGCGTCCCGATTGGGCCATGCTGATCGCCAGGTTGACTGACAGCGTCGATTTCCCATCCCCGGCCGAGGGACTGGTCACCTGAATCACCTGCAGGCCGCCCCGCTGGATGCTGGAGTAAATCGCCGTGCGCAAGCCCCGGTAGGCCTCGGCTTCCTGGCTCTTGGGGGAATGGTGGGCCACCAGGGAAACATCGAGGGCGGCCTTTTCGTCGGGCTGGGCATCGGGCAGGTCGAGTTGGGGAATATGCCCCAGAATGGGCATCCCCAGCGTCCTGCTGACCTCGGACGGATCACGGAACGACCGGTCGGTTTTTTCAGCGAGCCAGGCCAGGCCCGAACCCGCGGCCCCGCCGAAAAAAAGCCCCACAAACAGGATCAGCGTGCCCCTGGACGGCACGGGGGATCCCATCTCCGGAATCCGGGTGATCTCCTGCGCGTCGTAGCCGCCATGATCCTTGGTCATCAGGTACTGCTGGCGGATCTGCTCATGAAGCTCCACATCCCGGTCGGCTTTCTCAAGCTTGCGGACGAGTTCGGTCTTCCGGCTTTCCACCTGCCTGATCTCGTCAATTTGGGGTTGAAGTTCCGCGAGGCTGGACTTGCTTTCCTCCAGCTTGCCCTCCAGTTCGTTGATCTTGTCATCCAAATGGCTCAGGAGGGCTTCGCTCCTGCTGGCGAACGATGTTTCGCCAACCGCCCTGCCCGGTCGCTTGGCATCGTCGCGGGCCACTCCCGGGGCATCGGCCGACTTGAGGTCGCGGATCTCATCGAGCAGGTCCCTCACATCGGGATGGTCCTTGCCCAGACCCTGCCGGTTGAGGGCGCGAACCTTGCGTTCAAGAAGGCGGATCTCCTGGAGAAGCGAGAGGTTGATGCCGCTGGACAGGGGATCCTCCCCGACCGTCAGATCGGCGCGGGTCATCAGCCCTGAGACACGGGCCTGGTCGACGATGTCCTCCCGCCGGGCCCGCAACCTTTCCAGCGCCACCTGCTGGGCACGGGATCCCTCGCTGAGCGACGCCTGGCGATTCAAGGCCCCCGAGGTCGCGCTTTCCTGAACCTTGGATTCCAGGTTCCTCAAGTCGTCCCTCAAGGAGGCGGCATCACGGCGCGCCGTGCTGATGGCCCGGTCGAGGCGGGTCATGTAGGCGTCGTTGGCCATGTTGTACATCTTGTCGAGAAACGCCTTGTAGCCGCGGATGATCGACCGGAGCGCGAGGGAGCAGTCACGGGGGGACTCGGAACGAAACGAGACTCTCACGATGTTGGGTGAAGCCGATTGCGTGTCCTTCGCCACTTCGATTCCCGACTTCAGGAATTCAACGACGCGCGACGGGTCCATCCCCGCCAGCGACTGCCGGGCTCCCGGTGCCCGCGGATCGTCCGATGCCGTGTCGGCGGGTTGGGAAGGCGCCTCCTCCTGGAGCAGGATGGCCGCTTCCCGGAGCACCTGGTCGCCCTTGATCACGGCCAACTGGGTCGCCACATAATCATCGACCGCGGCGGTGCGGACATCGATGCCCGGATCGACCTTCTTCCGGACCACCATCACCTGGGCCGAAACCTGGAAAACGGGAGCCAACCGAAGCTGATAGAGAAAGGCGATCACCAAGCCCGCCACCATGCCAAGCATCACGAGTCCCTTGCGGTTCCAAAGAACCTGGAGCAGTTTCGATGAATCGTCCTCGCGCGGAGGAACGGCCATCCTCGCGATTGATGATTCCCGGGGCGTGACACGGACGGGAAGGTCTTTCATGGCGCGACTCCGCCGGCGGAATGGGCAGAGAAGTCATGATTGACCGCCGCGGCGGCCAAATCAAGTGCCAGGACTTTCTGCCTGAGGCTTTCCAGCGCGGGTTGAAACTCGGAGACAACCTTGTCGACTGGCTGGTCGAGCTTGAACGAACGAAGACACACCCGGCCGAAAACCCGGCCTGTCGCTGAAACGGGAAGGTCGAGCTTCCAAGCTAAACCCGGTTCAAGCTCAACGCCGTCCTCCCATCGGCCATGGAATGATTCGCTGACCCACGGCATGTCGATGTCGAGCGTGATGGCGCCGATACCCATTTTTCGCGCAAGGCCCACGAATTGGAGCCAGGCCTCGTCCCAGTGCCCCTTGCCCTGCAAATGAAGGGCAAGGTCGGCGTCAGGCTGGGACATCCGCACCTGATGTGGAAGCGCCAGTTCACGCAAGCGACGGGCCACAAGCCGGGCCTCGGCGCGGCCGAAAAGGCCTGTTCCCACAAGCGTTCCCCCGGCCAAGCTCATGGCGATCCAGGCGGGCATGTCGCTTCCCGTGAGTCGCGACACCACGAGCATGGAACCGACGGCCGCGCCCACCAGGAAGGCCAGACAAGCGGCCCTTGCGGGCTTGAAGCCCGCAAGGGCCAGGCAATGGTGGAGATGGCTGCGATCCGCGCTGTAGATGCTTCGGCCGGTGAGTCGTCTTCTTACGACAGCCGCCAGGGTATCGATGATGGGCAGGAACAGCACGCCCGCCGGCACGGCCAACGGCAGGCCGGAGGAATGCGCTCCCGGATGCCCGCAGGCCATCGCGAGCATCGCGATAGAGGCGCCCACCAGCATGCTGCCGCAATCACCCAGGTAGACACGGGCGGGGGGCCTGTTGAAATAAAGGAATCCGAGCAAGCATCCGACAAAGAGGCTGGATGCCACCACCACGCCCGACAAATCCCCAATCAGGCCGAGGGCAAGCAGGGTCGCCCCAGAGGCGAGGCCCACCGACCCCAAAAAACCATCCATCCCGTCAAGCAGATTGGCGGAGTTCATCGCGCCGACAAGAAGGAACACGGCCAGGAACGCGCCCCAGCCTCCCAGTTCCCAATGGATGCCGAAAATCGTGATCGCATGGATGGATTGCTGCCCCGGCAAGACGATCAGCATGGACGAGACAATCTGGCCAAGCAGCTTGTGCCGGCCGCGCATTCCAAAACGGTCATCCAGCACACCCAAGGCGACCACCAGCAAAAGGCCCAGGCCGATCCACGCATGATGAGGCGCGAGGATGCCGGGCATCCGGGGAAGGGCCAACAAGCCCGCCATGGCGGCGCCCGCCACCATCGCCAGGCCGCCAACCCGTGGAATGGGAAGTTGTCCCGGCTTGCGCCTGACATCAGGTTGATCCACCAAGCCCATCCGCATTCCAGCCATCATGGCCGCGGGCATCGCCAACAGGGTTCCAACGGTCGCGCATGCAAAGATGCCGACGATGGGAATCAACCCTGAATCGTGGACGGGGACGAATAAACCGATCCACGAATCATTCACGGGTGTTACGAGCATCGAGCCAGCATGAGATCGTCGAGGATCACGGAAACCCCCCTGCGGATGAAGTCAACGGAAACGAGGAAACGCCTGCCGGAAACCGTGTCGAGGATTTGGCCGCGGATTCCGCGGAGGGGGCCGCGGGTGATCTCAACCGACATTCCCGGGCCCAGCCTGTCCACCGCCGTCAGCGGAACGCCCAGATTGATCAGGGATTGGACCTGCCGGAGCTCACAAACCAGTTTTTCCTGATCAATCACCGACTGAACGGAAACCACTTGTCTGTGACGCAGGAGATACGATGTTTGTTCCCGATCCGCAAAGACAAAGACATACCCGGAAAAAAGCGGCAGACTGGCCACCCGGATTTTTCCGCGAATCAGGTTTCGGCTTTGGGTGCATGGCAGGAAATACCCGACCTGCGTGTGAAGCAGACAACGGGCCAAGGCTTTTTCAGCCCTGGGCATGGTGTGAATGACGGACCAATACCCATCACCGAAAACTGATGAATCTAATATATTTGATGGGTTCAGTTGAACTTCTGGCTCAAGTATGGGCATGGAGTGGGCGCTCCTTTAATTAAAAACATAATTTGTTTGGGCGAATTGTAAAGATTAAATAGATGAATTTTTGACAAAATAAAAA
>VGXS01000063.1 GCA_016873225.1 Planctomycetota bacterium
TGACCAGGATCCACTGACCAGGGAGGACGTCGGCTGCGGCGACGGGGTCTTTACGGGCGCTGGCGTCGAAGGCGATAGCGTGCAATTCGCGTACGACGTTGCACACGTGCTGCTGGAAGCACGCTGCGCGGTGGGCGTAATTCGCCGAAATGTGATAACTGTTGACGTCGGCGAAGTCGGCTTCGCGAAGAGCGCGAGAGTAAAAGGTTGGAATGACCAGCGCGTCTGGGTCGGCGAGTGACGCGAACACGATTTCGTTTGGCGAATGCCACAGCAGTTCTTGACGGCGCAAATCATTGAGGCCTTTTTGAGCGATAGGGAGCAGCAAGCCCCACGCGTTGTGCTTGTCCAGATCGACCGTGAGGCTCCGGATAAAACGCTTCGCGGACTGAATGTTGCGCTCTGCAATGGGGTTGGAACTGGACACTTCGGGGATGCTGAACGTGTGTTTGATGCCTGTGATCTGAGTGATTTGATGCCAGACGTAATTGTCGTTTTCGGCGCCACCGTCTGAGTGAATCGATTCTGCTGTGCCCAGCCATCCCATGAGGGTGATGAGGGCAATGGCCGTCTCGAGGGCAGTGCCGTAACGGGAACCAAACAACACCGTGAACTGGGTGACTTCGCACACGAAGGCTATCATGATGGTGAAGCCTGTGAATGCGCAAGGTCCCATCGCTCCGGTTTGGTCGATGTGCCAACGGCGGAGAGGACGAGAGTTGAAGCGCACGGTGGCCGTCGATGTGGGAGCGTGTAAGAGGTGGAGTCGGGAGGAGCAGCATGTTGGGCATCGCTTGATGAACTGTGCGACGTGGGCCGTCATCTTACGCCATTTGTGTCCAGAGGCCATGAGTTGCTGTACGGTGGCAGCGACACCTGGGTGTCCCGTGTACGCATTGTGGGCTTCATGGATGCGGGCGAGTTTGTCGTCGCTAATGTCCAAAGCCGAGGAAAAAGGGGACGGACGCGGAACGTGTTCACGGCTAGCGATCAACGGGGGGGCGTCAAAGCCAAATGGTTGGGCGCCATCGGCATCGGCATCGGTGGGCTGAGACACACGACCCCAACTGAAATGCTTGCCGTGGAGTGAGGCGAACAGAAAGATGCGGCGAAAAGCATTCGGGGGTGAAACGTCGAACGTGTGGCCGGCGTCGGAGAACAGAACGAGTTGGACGCTGTACGCTGTGCAAGCGGCTCGAATGAAGTGGAGGTCCGGGAAAGTGCAGGCGTCGCTCATCAATGAGCAGTATTCGCTCCATGACTCGGGGACACGCGTGTCGGTAGTGTGGGAGAACACCAGCGTAGAGGGATCAGCGCGGAAAGCTTGTTGAAAGGTCTTGCCATACAGCAGGGCCATAGGCTTGGTGCTGGAATGCTCGAGGAACAGCAAAACGCGGTCGCGGATGTCGAGAGGGTCGTAGGGAACCGCAAGGTCGAGCGGATGGGCCGATAGGCGGTGTGCGTCGCGAAGCGCGTTGGCGAAGGCATCACAGAACGAGAAAGGACCGGGGTCGGTCTGCATGGTATGCAAGAGCACCGAGAGTGTTGGCGCTTCAAGAGGGTCTTCCGCTTGTTGATCTTGGGGCAGGTTGCTGACGCTGTCGTTGACGGGGGCAATGGGTGGCGAGACCGGAACGGGTTCGGCCGTGCGTTGTGGCTGTGAAGGCCGACGGCGTGCGCGTGACGTTTGACGTTTGTTGCTGGCGTCGGGAGACACAGGGGCGACGATGGGGACGTGCGACGGCTCAGAGGAGCTGGAAGAGTCGAGAATGATGATGGCTGGCTTGGGTGGTCCTGGATTGGGCTCGACGTCGCCGCATCGGAGGAGAGAGGGGGCCGGAGTGGGTTGAATGGCAGCCAGAAGTTTTGGCGTGTCAACTACCACAGGAATGGGGTCGGCGGTGTATCGTGATAAGCAGTCTACCAGTGCATTGGCGCTCGATGAAATGTGGAACATTTCGTAGTCGAACGTTTGCAGGTACGCGTACCAGCGTTTGAGCACAGGCGAGTCGCTGCGAAACATGTGCATCAAGACTTTCGAATCGACGAACACGCGGACTCGACGACCGTGGATGTAGGGTCTGAAGCGGTGGAGGGCTTGAAACAAAGCGTATCCTTCTTTTTTGAGGATGTCCCATGAGGCTTGGCGGGCATTAAAGATGCCGCCATCTGTCTGTAGCAGCTCAAAGTTTTCGGCTGGGTTGGCCAGGGAGGGTTGACCTCTGCGTTGACCGAGGGCCGTTGCCCATGCGCCAGGGTCTGCTGAGCTGGAACCGCCAGAAGCATCGGAGAAGAGTTCGATAGTGACATCGGGGTCGCAAGATGGCAGATGGTACGGCTGCAGGGTGGTCAAGAGTTGCATTGCGGCATCGAAAGCACGACGTTCCTCGGTGCCGTAAACAAACGGGTTGGATGCTACAGCGACGTATAGGGGGGCGAGTGTGGATTTGAGGCCTGGGCAGTGTTGCATGACAAAGGCACAGCAGCCCAAGAACACGTGCAAATGGTGGCGTTGGCCCTTCGGAGTCAGTTGCATGTGTGGTGGGCGAATTTTGCTGAGCATGGTCGACACTTTGGGGCCCGGGTAGACCTTTGAACCGCGTAAACTGCATCCCAGAAAATCGATGTCCGTCGACGGTGTGAAAACGCATTTAGCGAAGTTGATACGAAATCGGAACTCGTGGAGACGCGTCATGACGAGCATTACGTTTTGTGCGCACTCATCCTCCGTGTGGCCTACGACGATGATGTCGTCTAAATAGACTGCGCAGATGGACCACACATAGTTTCCGAGCATCTTGCAAACGCCGTATTGAAAGAAAGCTCCGGAGGAGGCAAAGCCTTGGACCAGCTTTCTCCAAGCGATAGCGCGGCCAGCGCCGATGGTCGTAGTCCATTTGCGGCTGTCGGGGTGTACCTCAAAGTTGTGGTACCCGTGCTT
Organism: Planctomycetota bacterium; assembly: GCA_016873225.1. Classification (GTDB taxonomy): domain Bacteria; phylum Planctomycetota; class Planctomycetia; order Gemmatales; family Gemmataceae; genus REEB421. The sequence goes on from VGXS01000063.1 coordinate 2,942, forward strand.
CATGTCGAGCTTGGCGCGGAAAGGGAATGATGCGACGAAGTCCAGAATGGAACGGATGTGAGGCATGGGGTAAACGCCCACAGTCATAACCTTCTTTTGGGTGGAACCGTTAACACAAAAACGGATGTCTTGCTTTGTCTTTTGAACCAACTGTGCGCGCATTGCGACTACAGTTGGACACTCGGACAACGGTTCGGCGTAATGTGCCGCGATGAGCTTGTCGAATTCTGCATGCAGACGGGGGGCAGTGCGGAAAGGGAGGCGCTCTTCTTTGAGGTCCTTGAGATCACACGAAGGCCACGAATAAAGTGGGATGGCGGACTCAATGATGTGAGCTTGCCACTGCTCGAGGGCCGGGTGTGCGTCTTTCGGAATGGCTTTGGTCATAAGGGGAAACTTTGTCGCAAACGCCTTGGAAACTGGCGGAAGGGTGGACACGTCTTGGTCCCCGGATCGGAGTGGAGCCGACAGATCGACAATGTCGTCACAATCCTCGGGCATGAAGTCTTCGTGGTAGATGGCGAGTGCTTGGGCCTCTTCGGCTTCGAGTCGGGCTCGCCAGTCGCGTGCGAAAGCTACGGGGCCAAACTTGGACACGCGTTCTGCGTTGGGAGAGCAGAAGTCGATCAGGCCGGTGTCTAGAGCCAACGTATTGTTGACGAGCAGCTGTTCTGCAGCGTCTTCCCAAACGAGGGCGGTGGCAAGGAATGATACCCACGCATCGCGTACACGTACGGCGATGGTGAACTCGGCTAAATGCGAGCAGGTAACTCGAGCTCCGTTAGCCGTGCGACAGGTCTTCGAGAACGGACGCATGGTGAGACCAGCGGCGACAGCCAACGATTGTTTGATCACGGAATGGGAACCTTGACACATAGTGTCTACGGCGCATTCGACAGCAAAGCGGGCTGGGGGAGGCATGGCGGTAGACAAGGGGCAGACAAAACCGATGAAGCGCGGGGGAACGAGTAGTGGCTGCGCCTCGACAGCTGCAACACCGCACACTGACGGGAATAGGCGCGACCTTGCTTCTGCGTCGATGTCTGACGTATCGGAGTTAGAAGAAGAGATGGTCAGCAGGAAGGCCGCGATATCATCGGGAGAAGCCCGGGAGGATGGTCCGTCTGATGAGGAGGAGCTGCTGGAGTCGCCCGATGCGAGGTTGCCGATAGCAAGGGGCATCGCGGCAGGGGGCTCGACGACGGAGGGTTGAGCACAGTGGAGGGAACCGCCGTGGGCCGCTGGGCTGTTCATTGGGGTGGTCCGAGGACCGTGGACGCGAGGCGGAGTAGCACTGGAACCACTGTCGCTTGACGGGGGCGGACTGTCGGGTGGTGCTGCGATGACTGGGGTCGAAATGCGGAGTGCACGTGCTGCGCCAGACGCGGGCGTGTTACCGCGAAAGTAATCCTCGCACCGTGGCGCCGGGCGGCGGCGCGATGATGGGGTGAGCGTGACAGTCGGCTTAAGTTTGGGCGGGCCCGGGTTGGGTTCGACGTCACCGCAAAGTAAAAGGGAAAGAGATGGTACGTCGAACTCTGCGGGGGCCAATGCGGGACGCCTGTACTTGCGCTCCTCGGAGGGATTGACAACGACGACGCGGGGATGGAAGTGGGGTGGTGGCTCCTGAACAGAGGCGACCACGCGCGAGATGTTGCGGATGCCGACGCCTGCTTGTGCAGAGTCGCCAGGCTCCACGAGTAAGGCGTTGACGCCGTTGTCCGAGCTGGAGTCGGCGGCGTCGTGAATTTGCGCCTCGATATCTTCCGTATCGGAGCCGGAACTGACAGCGACCGCATGCACAGACTTGAGGCGGGCTGTGGCAAGCTCAAGCGCCTTGGCCTTGCGCCTGGCATAAGTGGCGTCATCCACTTCTGGCAACCTGTTGCCGTCCGCGTCGTGCTTGCACACGCATGAGTCAATGGTGTGTCCGTCGCGTTTGCAGCGCGTACACGTGACCGAGGGTTCGCGGTGTCGGGCCGGCGCGTCAGTGGGAGGGTGGCGGGGTGGCATTGTAGTGGCTCCGACCTGATGATGGTCTCGAACGCCGCCGTGCGGTTGGGCACTCGCCGGGGGTTGCGCACGAACATGGGCGGTAGTGTGCGGCGGGTCGCGTGAGGGCTCGAAACGGGGCTTGTCGAGAAATTTGCGTCCTGGCCGGTCGTTGCGAGAGAAAGAAGGTCGTAAACCGTCGCTCTGTAGGAAACCGCTGTCATTCAGGCGATCAAGGACTAGAGCGAGGGCCGCGTCGTGGTCGGCAGGCTCTGCTGCCAACACGTCGTCTTCGAGGAATGCGTTGTTGCAGTTCGCGACGAAGACGGTAGCGATGCCTTTTCCAGGCGGACGACGATTGGACGGAGCTTGGTGCAGGACCTTGACGAAACGCTCGTGGTATGACGACCAGTTGTTGGGTGACAGGATATTGCCGGTGAATGGCACACGCTTCAACGCAGCTAGGACTTCGGCGGAAGAGCGAAAACCGAAAGTAGATCTCCACAGCTCGATGAATTGTTCCGACGGCATAGAAGCCAGGAGGGATTCAGGTTTGCGGCTTTGGCTGGCAAACGTCGCGGCTTGTGAAGGGTTTAAACACTCGAACATTGTCTTGGAGTGCCAACCGTCGTGGTCGCGTTGGTAATGGCGGTACTCGTCGTAGAAGCGACCAGTAGCGTCGACGATGTCTGTGATGTCGCGGATAGACGGGGCACGGACGGTAGGCTTGCGGCGATTGGTGGACTTGGGAAGCTTCGCCGCCTTCTTCTTGACCGCACGGTACGCGTGGCCGAAAACACGGGTGTGTTCGGGGATGTAGCGTTCCACGCACCGAAAGATGAACTTGAAGAAAGACTTCGATATAGGGCGGATACGCTTCGTGAGGGCGTAATAAACGCTGACTGCGTACTCGGACGGAAGGAGGACGAGCTGACGCAAGAATTCGGAGACAACCTCCAAGCGCATTTTCTTGAGGTTGCACCGCAGCCAGTTGGTCATGATAGTTTCGACGATGTGTGTGCGCGGGGTGCGGCGTTTGACGTGCACGTCGTCGACCCGACATTGGTCGAGGGCTGCGCCAGAAACGGATAGGGAAAGGAAATCGCCAGGATGCTTCTCAGCAGCCAGAGATGCCGCGTAGCAAGCGCGCACAACGTCCAAACGTTGCTTGGGCTCGTCGTCGTCTTCATCTGATGAGCCAGCATCAGACAGCTCCGTGCAGGAGTCGTCGTCGGTGGACGAGTCGTCGTCGGAAAAAGAGACGTTGACTTCTGCGGCGTCATCGTCATCCACGCGGAAGCCGTCGCGTTCGTAGCCGTTGGCGTCGACGTCATCGTGGGATTCCTGCGATGCACGCTCGAATCGGATGTCGTCTGCCGACTTGATGGCGGAGCGTTCCTCCTTGTCGTATCTGGGGCGATGCTTCGCTTCGAAAGAAGCTAGCATGGTCTGCCTGGAGGGAACGTGCTTGAGGTCGGAAGGCGCTGCAGGAAGCGCGGTCCAACGTTGCTGTGGCGGCATATGCTGCAAGTAAGGATCGAGTGTGGTACGTCGACGTGGGGGCGCTTCCGCCGTGTGGTGGTGGCGGGATGAGTGGCGACGCGACGCGGAGTGGCTCGGGGTAGCGGCCTCCAGAGCGGCCATATGGTCGGCGTGCGAAACACGATGGAGGTAGCGGTCTAGCGGTCCTGACGGGAGATGAGCGGCAAGGACTTGTTTCTCTTTGGGGCTGAGACGGGCCACCAAAGACGTTCGCGCGACCATGCGAGACGAAGCTGTCGCGTCGCGGTACTGCTGGAGGGTGGTTTGGCGGATCGCCTGAAGAGAGGCGATTTGTTTGTCTAGGGCTTGGACTGCCGCCGAAGTGAGGGCGGGAAGGGAAGCGACATCGGCGTGACTGGCGGATGTGGCTGGAACGGTCTCGGAAGGAGGAGACGTGGCATCCTTGTCAACAGAGGAGCCTGAAAGGGACGCCCGAACGGCGAGAAGGTCTTCGACGACGTGGGATTGGGAGTTTACCAAGTCGTGAAGGGAGCGAACCACGGGACTGGCCGCTACTGCAGCGTCAACCTCATCGGTGACGAGCTGCTCGAGAGAAGAGGCAACCTCCTGGTTAACAGAAGCAGGAGGGGCGACACAGGAGAGGGATGATAAAGCCTGCTTCAAGGGGCTAGGCTCGCCGTCGACCTGAACGTCGAGGGCGTCGGCTACAGCGGCGGCTGCGACATCACGGCCGTGTAGCCCAGAAAGAGAAGAAGGAAGAGGGCCGTCGCCTTGATCAGAGGCTTCAGCTGCGCCTCCCTCGGCGTAGCCGTTATAAAACAACGAACGGGACGCGCGAGCGGAGGTTTTGGGAGGAACGTTGACGACTTCGACGTTTTCTGACGTTCTTGAGGCGCGTGCGGATCGCGACGCCGCGCGCGCGTCTCTTGGACGTGCCAATTGCATGATGAATCAGAAAATGAAAAACTTCCAAAACGAATAGTCCCTGTGATTTCCGGAAATGTTGGGTTACCCGAGTGGAAGAAACGCCTGATAGCGAACTTTACTAGATAAGGGAATAACCTACGCGGACGACATGCGGCGGCGCGCTTAAATAGTGCGGCGGCACCGGATCTCGGTACCTCAGTCTCGGGAGGGAACTCTTGATGTACGTACCTCTGGGTAGTCGTTTGACCTGGTGTTGCAGTGATTATCTGTAACAACTAGTGGTTGAGGCTGAGGGGACCCAGCCAGGGGCTGAGGGATACGAGGCCGGAAATGGGTGTGAAGCAGAGGGGTCAGCCCGAGAGGTGATCAGTCTCTTGTGGCTGGTGATCTTGGAGGGCACCTAACGTGTCATTCCCCCCACCAAAAAGAAATCTGGCGGGAGATAGAGGTTGGGGGTGAAGGAGAATCGCTATACAAAGGAGGAAGTCACAAATATGGTATAAATGAAAAGAAAATCACACGCGAGCGAGAGGACACGCTCGGGGATCCGCGGATACGGTAAGCTGCGGAAGGCCAGATAGGAGGATAGTTTTTGGGTTGGGTTGGCTGCTAAACGGAAGCAGCCGGGGTGGGTGTGACCAAGGGTCACTGAGAGTGGTCGTCGTCGTCCGGGGGAAACGGGTGCTCGTGCGGTGGCAGAGCGGGGTGAGCTGGACGGCGCGACGGGGGAACTGCGTGGGGGTCCCAAGTTGACGGCATCATCGACACCGGGATGTGGCCTTCGAGCGTGCGAGAGGATGCGAAGTAAACGTCGAAAGCGAAGGTGTGGGCGATGGCCGCGTAGTCGAGTAACAGCACAGGGTGCGATGGCGGAGGCTGTTTTGTTGCAGAAGAGGAGAACATACGGCAGGAGTAGAGCTGAGCGCTTACGTGGTTGCGTGGGATGCCTCGTGGAGCCAGGGCTTGCGCGATGGGCTGGTGGGAGAGGATGCAGTCGATGTTGCGGCCTACTGGGCCAATGGGGGCTTGGGACGCCGCTGGGTCGAGTGCGGAACGTGCGGGAGGAGTGTCGTCCACGTATTGGTAGACGTGGGCGTGCTTCGACCACGTGAGCGTAGCGGGTTGGTCGGCTGGAGGGGGTGAAGCGATGTGCGTAAGGCGCAACACGTTCCTTTCGATGCTGACGACCTTGTATGGTCCTCGTCTGAGTGGGTGAGCTGGGGTCGGTGGTCTGTTGTCGTGCCAACTGACCAGGATCCACTGACCAGGGAGGACGTCGGCTGCGGCGACGGGGTCTTTACGGGCGCTGGCGTCGAAGGCGATAGCGTGCAATTCGCGTACGACGTTGCACACGTGCTGCTGGAAGCACGCTGCACGCTGCTGCTTGCCATACAGCAGGGCCATAGGCTTGGTGCTGGAATGCTCGAGGAACAGCAAAACGCGGTCGCGGATGTCGAGAGGGTCGTAGGGAACCGCAAGGTCGAGCGGATGGGCCGATAG
>VGXS01000064.1 GCA_016873225.1 Planctomycetota bacterium
CGGTGCCACGCTCCAGGGGCCACAAAGGGGCAAGGGCCACACTCAGGGGGCACACACTAACACGTGATGGTGAGAACCATCCAACGGGTAAGTGCCCGGTCACGGCCGAGCATTCGATCCGACTAAGCGGCCGAGCGGGCCGCATTCGATTCGCCTAAGCTTGTATTAAGCATTTCCTTCGGACGCCCCCCCCTCGACCATAGCGAGACCCACGAGCAGGGGCGAGAGCTTAGAAGGAGGAGATGCCTGGTCGCGCTCGTTCATGAGGATCTTGCGAAAGGCGAAGAAAGCCGGCGCTGGGAGGGACTTGGTAAAGAAGTCAGCAACGTTCTCCTTCGTGGGGACAAACGGGACATTGATCTCAAAGTTTTCGACCATGTCGCGCACGAAGAAGTGACGACGCGCCACGTGCTTCATCCTGTCGTGAAGCTCGGGATTGTAAGAAACGTGACGCGCGGCCGTGTTGTCCGTGCGGAGATCAGTAGGGCCGCGGATCGCGGACTTGTCGAGGCCAGTGACGAACTTGCGAGAGTAGACAACGTCCTTGGTAGCTTCAGAGAGTGCGACAAGTTCGGCCTCGCAAGACGAGAGAGCAACGCACTTCTGCTTGCGCGAACCCCAAGAAAGCGCAGCATTGCCCCACATGACGACCCAGCCCGAGGTAGAGTTGCGAACCTCCCATGAAGCGTCCGAGAACGCGTGCAGGTCGGTCGGTCCCGGATCAAAGGTGATACCGACGGAGCGGTGGCGCGCGAGGTACGCGATGACGCGGTCGGCCTCCTCCATCAGCTCGGGTGTGGGCTTAGCGAGACACTTGCAGAGCTGGTGGACGGGGTAGGCGATGTCACAGCGAGTCGAAGTTGTGGCGTACATGAGGGAGCCGATGCGCTCTTGAAAGGGCTTGACGAGGTGCGGGTAGTCCACGCCGGTGCAGGCAGCCGCGTCCGAGACGTGTTTGTCAAGGTTGCGCGAGTACGGAAGCGAGGTGCCCTGCAGCGAAGGAGGCACGCCGCCCGGGAGGAAGCGCTCCACCAGCTTGTCGATGTAGGCCTCCTGATGCAGCGTGATCGAGCCGTCGGCATTGTGGCGCACTTGGATCCCGAGGAGATCGACCATCGGGCCCTCATCGATGACGTCCCAGGTCTCGTTGAGTGCCTTGAGGAACGAGGCGCAGAAGGAGCCCGGAGGCGCGTTCCCTTTGTCGTCGATGTCGACAGAGTGCACGATCTGGAGGTTGTCCACGTAGAGGCCAACGACAAAAATCTCGCCGTCGCTGTCGTCCTCGCGCACGAAGACGCACGGGTCGGAGTCGTCGAGAGGCTTGAGGCCTTGCGCCTTCATCCATGGAAAAATCTGGCGCTGAAGACGGCGGCCAGCCTGGGGAATGCCGTATATAGGCTTGACGATCTTGAGCACGCGGGGGATACCATCGGGGTCCAGCTCGACGTAGCCGGGCGGCATGTGGCAGTAGATGACCTCGCCCTCGATGAACTTGCCTTGGAGGTACGCCGCTACGTAGTCGATGCTGCGCACCTTGCAACCCTTGCGAGCAGCGTAGCAAAAGAGGCCACGAGCCGAGCTGTAACGGAGCGCAGCTGAGAAGGTCTGATCGAAGTCGATGCCTTCCTCGAGCGTGCAACCCTGCACGCAGAGACGCGCCTTGCACGTGCCGTCGCGCTTCACCTTGTAGACCCACACCAGCTTGTGAACGCGGCGACCGCGTGGCACCTGTGAGCGGGAGAGCTCTTCCCACGAGCCGTTGCGCTTGTGGTTATCGAGCTCGCCGGCCTCGGCCTTGAGCCAGCGCGGGTCCTGTGCGGCCTGAGCGTGCGTTGCGGGAGCGTCGGGCGAGTCAGCTCGGAGGGCCGTGAGCAGCACGGTGCCGTCACTGACGCCGGTCGTGCCCAGTGAGCCCAAGTTGAGCGCAGTCAGGGCCTCGAGCATTGGCTCATAAGCCGCTTTGGAGGTGCTGCTTGCAGCGGCCGCATCGAGGAGAGAGGCCGCGAGCGCGTCGTGATCGACGGTGTACGTTCCCGGGCCAGCGCTGACGGCACCGGGTGGGACGACGACGCCATCGATCCACGCCGAGAGGGCAAAAGCGCAATCAGCTGACTCCGGGCTGATGGTGTTGGCGCTGAAGGCGATGGCAGCGGCCGCGTGTTCCATGCGCTCGGCGATGGGCGTAAGCTGATCGGGTTCGAGATCGGCGGCGGTGCTAGGCTTCTCCTCGGGTACGGCAGGCAGCCACTTGGGGCCGTACTCTCTGTGCGTAGGTTGCTTCGGAAAGTAGTTGACCTTGGAGCTTGCCGACCGCCGAGGGCCGACGGGAGCCTGACTGCCAGCGCCCGCGAGCTTGAAATCGTTGGTGGTGCGCAAGGCCGGAGGGATCCAAGGGGTCGGAGGAGCATGAACGACGGGCTGCCCCTTAAGTGCCCCCCCCGAGGGTTGCACAAAATCGTCGCCGGAGAATTCCGCGGCCCCAATGGCGGCCCCTTTTGGCGAGAGGGCCGAATCGAGATTTGGAAAGGGAAGTGGCGTCGGCTGGGACCCGAGAGTTGTGGACGGTGGGGGCCTGGCCGGCGATGACGCCAACGGGGAAGCCGTACGTGGCGAAACTGCGATCGGCTTGGCGACTGACTGGACGGCGGGCCGTGTTGCAATTGGCTCCGGCCGGGCTTGATCGAGAGGCTCGGCGGAGCCCGTGCGTGCGAGCGTGAGAGCCCGCGCGAGAAGCAGGATGAGTTTCTGCGGGTATGGCGCCGCTTCCTTGGACTTGAAGGAGCCGTCGTTGCCGCGGCCGCCCACCTTGTTGTGCGAGCCGCGAGGGTGGTTGCATTGGTAGTTATGCTGGTTGAGGTCGTCGAGGACGGGCGCCGCGTCGTTCGTGTACAGGAGAGTTGTGTACTTCTGGAAATCAGAGCCGAGCCGGCAGTAGGCGAAGGTGGCCGTTGACGAGTTTTCGAGGCCGGCGATGAGGCGGGCGACTGCTGACGTGGCGAAAAGCGAGCCGTGCTTGGCGAGGTCCTCAGAGAAGCAGGTGGAGCCGCGAATGGATCTGTCGGCCGGGTTCTCGAGGATGATGGTCGCCCTGCTCGTCGAGCGGTGTGCGGCGAGTGCAAGCTCGACGGTGCGCTCGAGCAGGAGGTTGGACGTCTTGAGCTCCTTGACGTGTTTAGGGTCGAGGTCGGGGATGCCGTCAGGATGATCGTGGTCGCGCACGATTGGAGGACCTGAGTCGTGACCGTCGACAGTGGCGTCGAAGAAGCGTGAAACTGAGAAAGTGCTGCACGGGAACGCGATCATGAGGGCGTCATACTGGCCGGTGGAGCACTCCGCGAGGAGTTTCGTGTAGGTCGCGTCGTTCAGCACGTCATGTTGCCAGCCCCCCCCTACTTCGGCGTCGTTGTCGATTTGAGTGATGTTGGTCCAACCGTAGGCGGAGAGGGTGGCCGCGAGGCCGTCCGTCCGATGGTAGGGGCCGCTGAAGAGGTTGAGCAGCGAGAGTGTCTTGCGCGCGGGTCGTTCGTGGTGCACGGATGCGTTGATCGGGGCGGCCGATGGGGCTGCGGGAGCGACGGGTCGATCGCTGTCGATGTGCGGCACGGGGTCCGGGGGAGAGGTCCGTGTCGTGGGAGCCGTGGGCGGTAGAGGTTGATGCGCCTGCGAGCCAAGTCGCGGCATGTACTCTTCATCGACTTGCACGCTGGAGCTGCTCACGATGGTGCCGTTGCAGTTGACGTCCCAGCAGCCGGGCGAATTGACTGAGCGACCGCAGAAAGTGCCCACCCAACCACGTGAGTCGAGCGCGGTTTTGTTCTGCTGGTTGGGTGGCTTGAGCACGACGGCGCGGCAGCCGTAGCGGGCGAGGTCCATGATGGCTGGCAGCTTGTGCGTGAGACGCTGGTAGGGCGAGATCTGCGGGTCGGCCGATGAGGTGCCGGTATCGCCGATCAGGCTGTTATGCCAGTCCACAGCGTAGCGGATGAGCCAGGGCCACTCGAGGATGGTCGCGTTGGCGGAGTGAAGTAGCGCCGCGGCCGTCTCGCTAACAGCGCCGATGGCCCGCTCGGCAATGCCGTTGAGGTCGTGGTCGTGTGGGGCGCTCGTGTTGTGGTGGAGGCTCGCGTCGGCCCGAAACTCGTTGAACGCGTGTGAGATGAGTTTGCCCTCACGGTCGCTCATGATCGTGCGGACAGTGGGACGAGGGAGCGGCTTGCCGTCGGTGTCCAAGCGGGTGCCGACGATCGCGTTGAATTCGGCCACGACGCGCTTGACGGCGTCGAGCGCCTCGGACTTTTGGCGTAGGCACTGCGTGAAGATGTACCGAGTATGCTCGTCGACGGCGATGAGCGCATACTGGTAGCCGCCGTACGAGCGCGCGAACTCCTTGAGGTCGATATGCAGGGTGCCGGGTTCGGTGCACGGCTCACGCCGACCGGAGTGTGCAGCGGCCTTGATGCGAGTGGCCGCGCAGTCGAGGCACGTGGGCTGAACTGCAGTGCCGAGGTTCTTAGGGCCGTCCTTGGACGCGTGGACGCACGCCTTGATCTTGTGGATGCTGCCGTGATTGCGCCGATGCATCAGCGCGCCGATCTGCACCCCAGAGAGCTTGGCGAGATGTGAGATCGAGCCGACCTGGTGGAAGCCGAGCGACGCGAGTGCCTCGAGGGTCGTCTGAGGGGCAGGAGGCGGCACGCGGTTCGCCGAGGCGGCAACGTGGGCGCAAGGCACCGCGTTGATTGTGGACAGTGATCGATCCGGGTCGTAGGGGATGAGGCCAGACTGGTTTGGAAGGACGAGCGCGTTGATGTCACAGAAGCGTGCGTCGATGCCCTGCTCGTTCCACAGCTGCTTGACTGAGAGGAGCGAGAACTTGAATTCGGGCACGCAGCGCACGTTGGTGAAGGTGAGCTGCACGGCGGCGCCCTGCTTGTTGCGCACGATCACGGGAAGGTCACCGATGGCCTCACATCTCGAGATGTTACCGTTCGCCTGCGAGTAAATCTCATCGCAGGGGCGACGGTTGGCGAGCAGGTGAAGGTGCGGCGTGTTGCTGCCGGTACAGCCGGAATCGGGGTGGAGCTTGAGAATGCCTATTGGTGACACCTGATGCTCGCTGGTGGCGCCGGCCACGAGGGCCTCCAGGGCAGCTGGATCCTTTAGTCTAAGGGCCTCATCTACGGCGGAGCCCTGCGGCACCCATCTGCCATAGTATGGCAGCTCGATGCGCGTGACGTTTGTCCCTCGAAAGACGGCTACGGCGCTGTGGTAGTCAGAGGCGGCCGGGCCGATGAAGATAGCCGAGGCGAGAAGGGCCGTGGCGACGAAGATGGGCGCCACGCGCCGGAGGCGCGTAAGGGCGGACGCCGCGGACGACGTGCCCCGAGTGAGCCAGACGGCGGCCGTCGACCGGCCGGTGGCGGGTCCAAGGGAGCAGGCGCTGTTGACGAGGCCAATCATTGGCGTGGCGACCACGTACGCAAGGCCTTGGGCAACATCCGCAGGCTGGCGTCCGGCGATGGCTGCGAAGGCTGCGGGCCAGAGAACTGCCACGGTAAAGACGGTGGTGACGAAGGTTAACAGGACGTGGTACGAGGCGCGAGCGATGAGCCCCTCGGAGATCCGATGAGCGACCGAAGATAGGGCATCGGAGCGGAGGACAGCGTCACCGCCCGGGTCACCGTCCGAGAAGGGGCCGTCGATGGCATGGATAGGAGCCGAAGTGGGTCCAACGAGCGATCCTGCGACCAGGGCGAAGAGGATGATGCCGATGGCCGAGGCGGCGAGCCACTGGACGGCAGGCGGCCCAGCGGTGAGGCGCTGACGGCGACGAGCGTCGAGGATGGCCGCCACGCGCGAGGCGATGAGGAGCGGAGCCACTGCAGCACGCATCGCATCGTCGCGCGAGGGATCGGCGGGCTCGGCGGGGGATTCGTCGGCGGGTTGCGCGGCGAAATCGGCGGTTTCGTCGGCGTGCTTCTCGGCAGTCGGTCCGTCGGCTCTTTCGTCGCCGAGATCGTCGGGATCGTCGGTGCAATCTTTGCAGCGCGGGGCCGGATCGGGATTATCGTCGGAGCGCGCGCTATCAGTGGTACCGATCGCGCACTGGCGGAGCGCGCAGGCGCCCGAGCACCCGGGTACGAAGTCGGGGCCTTGGTTGTTGCTCGGGTCAAGGTTGGCGGTGGCAATGCCAAGGGTTTCGGCCAGGGAGAGCTCGTCCGCAGAGGGATCGATGAGCTGCGCGATGCCGTCGATGAACTTGATCTTAGCAACGTGGGCGAAGTGCACGGTCTTCGCGGTCTCGCTCAAGTGCACGACCTTCGAGGGCTCGGCGGAGTCGAGGAAGCCGGAAAGTTGGGCAAGGAGGGCGCGCTCGTCAGTCGTGTGATCGCCGGTGATGGTCACCGTGGTCGCGCGGGCGCCACCCCCCCCACCAGTGGACGCGAGAGTTGATGCGGGCGTGGCTGTAAGGGCAGCTTTGGCCTTCTCGGCGTCCTTCTTGGCCTTGGAGGCCTCGAACCAGGCCTTCGTGCTCGGGTCGGGGCAGTCGCGGTAGAGGTGCTTGCCGCCGCACTTGCACAGATCCATGCCCTCGATCCACTTGAGGAGTTCGCCCTTCTTGCTGCCATCGGGGCGGCGAGGTGGCTTAGGCTTCTTGGTCTTCTTCTCGTCGCCGGGCTTGTTCTTGGTCGGGTCGCGGTCGGAGACGGTCACGTTGCCAGCGACGAGGCCTAACTGCTTGGCACCGCTGGAAAGGGCGGCGAGCTTGGCACGCGCAGCTCTCGTGCGGAGGATTTCTTCGATGAGCGCGACGGCGTCGTCCATGGTCTTGGGCGCGTTGGAGCCCAACGCGGTCATCCGGACCTCGTACTGGTCGCAGATGTTGGGGTCGACTTGCGCGAGCTGGTTCACAATCTCGAGCCTGGTGCCATCGGTTTGCAGCGCCCTCATCGCGCGCGGCAGCATGGCCTCCAGTTGCTTGTACTTCTCGATGAAGGCCGCGAGATTCTCCGCGGTGATTGGGGCGCCATGGAGCTTGTTGAGGACGTGGGCGTTGAACGTCGCCTCGACGAGCGCAGTATCGGCCGGCTTGGCTTTGGCGGCCTCCGAGCGAAGAAGGTTGAGAAGGGCCCGGCCGCTGCCCTTGGCGGCCGTGCGGAGGCGCCCGGCGATGGTCTCGTTGGGAATGATGCTCAGCACAGTCTTGAGGAGCCTGTTGTCCTCCGCCTTGCACATCTCGGGCGAGACAATGAACTGGACATCGAAGTCGGCCGGCTTGGTCGTCACGGCAGTGAGTGCCTTCGCCTTACCGGCCGGAGACGCGTTGTACTTGGCGATGCTCGCCGTGGTGGACATGTACGGGTCCTCGAACGAGCCCACACCGTCCGCGTAGTCCGGGTCGGTGAGGAATGTTGCGGTAGTGAAGGAATCGACGGCAACCTTGCCATTGCGCAGAAGGACCGCGCCGTGCGTGAGGAGCGGTTGGAAAAGGCCGTTGTTGACGAAGTGCTCGTTGAGGGCCTCGAGGATGCCCGTGAGCTCGGCGGGGTTGCCCGTGTAGAGGATGGGCTCGCCGTTTGGATAGGTCGGTGTTGACGGTGACTCAGGGTCGTGCGTCGTTGCAGCGGATAGCGATGACATTCTTCGATCGGTCGAAGTGGGACGGGCAGGAGGTAGTCGGACCACCACCGATACCACGCGGGAAAGAGTGACTACTTGAGTAGTGGTGAGTAACCTTAGACGTCGCACGCGGAGTGCGCAAAGGGTGTTCTAGACAGACAACCCCCGACTCACGCCTGGAAAAACACGCGCTTGCGGGAAGTGATCGCGATTCTAAGTTCGCGCCCGATTAGGCAATCGGGGCGCGGTGCCACGCTCCAGGGGCCACAAAGGGGCAAGGGCCACACTCAGGGGGCACACACTAACACGTGATGGTGAGAACCATCCAACGGGTAAGTGCCCGGTCACGGCCGAGCATTCGATCCGACTAAG
>VGXS01000065.1 GCA_016873225.1 Planctomycetota bacterium
CGTTGGCGGCGTCAATCTCAGCCTGGTTAGTGGTGCTACCATCGGTCGCGAGGATGGGCGCAGGAGGAGCGGGAGGCTCCGGCGCCACCCGTCCCATCGTGGGCGGTGGCGCGGCAGGAGGCTTAGGTCTGGTGCCAGCGACGAGGGACGCGGCGGAGACGAGCTTATAGGCGACGTAGGCCGAGAAGAGCATGAACCATGCCGTGAAATCGATGCGCTCGCCACTGAAGCTCGGCACGCGCTTACTCTCGTCACCGGCGGAGCTCACGAGGGGGAACATGGCCAAGATCCATAAGGGTCTCATACGCGGCATCATCACCGCCATTGGGGAGCGAAAATGCAGGTAGGTAGCGACGAGTAGGGAGTCGAGGGCGCGCCGGGCTATGCCCGAGCGTCCAGACTGAAAGCAGGCGTGGGCAACCAGGCAGTCGCGAGTGCGAAGGAGCCTAACCGTGATGGCTAGCCCGACGTTGAGTGTGAAGCCCTCGGTGCGCTTGATCGCCCGCGAGCCAAGACGACAGGCGCGGGCGGTAATGATCGTCAGCACGATGAGGGCGACGCGCGCGTACACGGAAGCGACCTGGCGACGGTAAGGCACCGAAGGATCACCATCGCCGAATACCATCATCACGTAGCGATGGGTTTGCATTAGTTTGTCGAGCCGAGCGGGAGCCGTGAGATCACGCAGCGCCCGCCGAATGTCGTGGCGATTATCACGGGTGGGGCGGCGCTTCTTACCAACCCACCCGCGATGCAGGGCGCCCGCGAGCTCGGCGATGGCTGGGTCACGAAGGGCAGTCCAGTGGTCGAAAGCGCTGGCCAGGCACGCCAGGGTGGTGGCCAAGCGACGGGTGGTGGCGATCGCAATGGTACCAGCGAGAGTGATGCATTCGATCAGAAACCAGGTCAGAGGCGTCGTGACCGAGTCAACAATGGCCAGGGTGATGAAACCAACGATCTGAGTGACCAAGGATGTGAACAGTACCATGTCAACAATCAACGCAGCGAGCGTGGTGGCAACATAGTAGGCAACCATGAGGAGGACGAGTAAACCGGCAAGTGACAAGGCGGGTAACCAGGCGAGCGACAAGCGGGCCAGCCCGATTAGAGTGGTGATGACATAGTTAGCAGCCACAACTGGGGCTAGGAGGAGTAAGGCCAATGGGAGGAAGGTGGTGACGACGGCCATGCGCCAGATGGCCCATGCGCCCGAAGCACCCTGCATACCCAGGGCGTGGTTGTGATCAACCCATCGTCCTCGACCAGTACGGGCGCTGCCACGCTCACGCCCATCGTGCGAACAAGACTGGAGCACGAGGTTGAAGAGGTGGGTGGCAGCACTCAGGGCACCAAGCGAAATGAGGGGCACCAACCGGGCCCATGCACGGGGCTGGATCATAAACCAGGCCAGAAGCGTAAACATGACGCCCACATCATATACGCGGTGTGGGTGCATAGCCAGGTACACGGTGATCTCGAGGAGGACGCGCCGGCATGCCGCCAAGCTGGGATCTTGGACAGGCTGGCCTGCACGCTCGAACCAGTGGAGCGTGGCGGCAAGGCCGTGGCCGCAGCTCGAAGACGTAAGTACCACGGCGGCTTCAGCGGGCGAATGTGGCCCAGCGGCGAAGTGGCGCTGACGAGGAAGCCAGCCCGACACGCCGTCGAGCCGGCAGCGACAGTCCGGTATCGCATGGTGCGGCGGAAATCCTCGCGAGGCAAACATGCCGCATTGGGGGTCAACAAAGCCGAGCGAAAAAGAAGACTGGGTCTCCTCCGCATTAGGGGTCGACAAATTCCACAGATCCGCACAGCGGGGCGGGGGGAAAACCACATCTTCACTGGAGACGGGGGTGATAGTGGCGAAAACGTCAACAGGCGCCGCCGAAGAATTCCCGGAAGGGAAGCCATAACTCGTGAACGCAGGGTCAAACGAGGCGAGAAAGAGAATGAGAGACACCATGGCTCCACTCAACAACAAAACACAAACATCCACGTATCCACTAATTCCCCACAGGGAATTCCCCACAGTGGTTACTGACTAAACCTGACTAAACTAACAGGTACTTCCGTATAAGGGACGATTTGGCGCACTGAGCATGCACATGCCCCGTGATAGCCCCTCACGGCTGCGGCGAAAGCCATGCGGCCGTACATACTAATCGGGGCACACTACACCAGTGGCGGCGTAGGCATCGAATAGGCGAAGGAGCTCATGGTAGACGACCCGGGCCACTGCCTTAGTCAGAAGGTCTGCAACCATCACACGCCCCGGTAAGTGTCGCACTTCAACCACCAGCCGAGCTACGAGATCGCGCAAGAACTCCGCCGCACGCAGGATGTGCTTGGTCATTTTGAACGCCACCGGATCACGAGACATGTCGACAGCGGACTTGGAATCGGACCACATCACACTGGGTCCCTCAAGCGGAATGGCGAGCTCCACGAGTAAATCACGCACGAAGATTAGATCTCTGGCCGCCATCATGGCACCGAAATACTCGGCCTCAGCGGAACTTAAGGAGACGGATTTCTGCATCTTCGAGAACCAGTGGAACAAGCATCCGTGATAGAAGATCAGGCAGCCGCTCACCGAGAAGCGAGTCGCCCAACTCGAGTCGACGTAAGTGTCCAAGCCTCGCGCACTGTTGGGGGCGAACACAAGCGGCCGGGATCCCACAGATTGGAGGTGGGCAAGCAAACGCAGAGCGGCGCGGAAGTGCGGCAACCCCGGGTTGGTGAGGAAGCGGGCCAACTGGCCGGCCGGGTAGGCAAGATGGAAGTGAGTCATGTTCGCGAGCCACAAGTAGCCACCAACAAGTGACATGTAAACGTCGCGAGAGGCCGCCATAGCCGCGTGAGCTTCAGAGCCGATCTGAGGCTGATCCGCAGCCGAAAGCACCGAGCCCTCCTCCATGGGCGTGTCAAATGTGCGAGTGACAGACGCGTCGAGGAAGGAGCCGAACTTGGTGATCAAGTCGGTGACATACAGCTCCTGCGACATCGAGAGGGTGCGAGCCTGACGATCGCGCGTGATAGCCACACTCAGGATCCACTTGAGCTCTCCCTTGTCCTCAGTGGGGAAGCGTGCGGAAAGGTCGGCGACAAAACGGGCGCGAAGCTCGGGGTCGTTGTCGGCGATGAGGGCGTCATCAACGTAGACGCAAATCCAGAGGATAGATCCTGCAGTCTGGAAGACGTAGAGACAGGGGTCGATCGTCGATTGCGTCATGCCCCACGAGATGAGGAAGGAGGAGAAGAGGGCGGCCCATTCCCGACCGGCCTGCTTGAGGCCATACAGAGATCGCCGCAACTTGCACACCAACGGGTTCCCGTGCTGATCGAAGGGAAACACATCCGGAGGCGGGCGCATGTAGAGTGGCACATTGGGATTCAGGAGGCTCTGCAGATAGGCCTGCCGGATGTCAATGGAGGAGAGATTGTAGTCCCGAGCTGCGGCGAGCAGAAGAACGAGACGGATCGTAGACGTCTTGACCACGGTTGCGAACACTCGGTCGAAGTCGATGCCGTGCTTCTGGGTGTTGCCGTCGGCGACGAGCCTCGCCTTGAACTTCTCGATGGATCCGTCCGCCTTACGTTTGACTGTAAACACGTAGTGACAGTGCATCAGGTTGGCACCGGGCGGCATCGAGCTAGCGGGTACCATCTCCCACGTCTCAAGAGCGAGCAGTCCAGCCAGCTCCTTGGCGATGGCCTCACGCCAATAGTCACGCTGTGGGCTGCGCATAGCCTGGCGAAAGGACTTAGGGACGTCTAGCTCGCCCAGGTCGGCAGTGATGGTCAGGGTAGCCGCCGTAGCAGCAAGGGCGGCCGCATCGACAAGCCAAGAGTCGGGTTGGCTATCGAGGGGTTTGCCGCCGAAGGCCTCGTCCACTGAGGAGATGGTGGAAGTGAAGGCAAAACCGAAAGAGATCGGGGCGTGCAGGTTGGCGGCGGCTACGGCGGTAAGCGCGAAGAGGCTCATCGCGGCCTGCATGGCGATCTGGCCATAGCGCACGGACGATCCAACTCGAGAACCAGGGCGGCGAGGGGCTGCTCCGGCGGGATCCGGTGGGCTCTCGGTCGTCTCGACGACGAGCTTGCGTGACTCACCCCTGGGTCGGGCTGACCGCTGTGGGGCAGCCCCTCCTGGCGTGGCAGTGGCCCCTCCTGACGTGGCAGGCGCCCCTCCTGGCGTGACAGCCCCTCCGGACCCGATAGCCCCTCCGGATACAACTGCCGGCGGCGTTGGTGGAGGTGGAGCGGCAGAGGTAGGTGTAGGAGCCGGGGGCGCAGCGTCGGCCGCGTCAGGGACACTGGCCGTAGGGCCGTGACTCGTGGGGCCGTCACGGGCGGCGGTCGGTACATCGACGGCGGTATCGACGGAGGTCGGGACGGCGGCGGTCGGGACGGCGGGCCCCTCTGACGGCAGCGGCGGGGTATCATCGGTGAACCACGAGTACCGCTCGCCGGCAATGCCAGGGAATTGATCCTCCCACGGGTGGATTTTGGCCACAGTAGTGATGCGACGAGAAGAGAGCAAGTAAACCACGTGGCCAGGGCTGACCTCAGAAGGACCGAGGTAGATGGCGTGCTCGCCACGATCGGCAAAGTGACGATCGCCCTCACGACGGGGGACGGGGATGACGACGGCAGCCAGGCATCCAAAGCAGTAGAGCATTGCCAGCGAAGGCAGAGAACGGGTGAGGACATAGTACGGCGTCTCGTTGCCGCGGGAGGGCCGTGGGAGGCGGTTGTGGATCCACGCGGCCGTCTGGATGGCGAAGGGATGGAATATCGGCGGTAGATTGGCGGCAGCCAGCAGGACGCGGGCGGTTGCAAACACAACCCCGAAGAACCGCTCGGCATGTGAGTTCTGCTGCGGCGTGTAAGTGCATGCCAGCGATTGATGAATCTGGCGGGCGGAGAGAAACTCGCGGAAATAAAAGGAGACAAAAGCGCTGCCTTGGTCGGAGCGAACGACGAGGGGCTTGAAACCGCCGTGAAAGCCCATGAGCGAGGCAAGCTCAGCCGAGTACGACTCGAGGGCGCCGGCGGCGACGAGAGCCGTCATATGGTGGGCGGGGTAGAGACGCCCATAGCCCGAGCCGGCGTCGACGCAGCAGACGTAGCAGGTATACCGATGGAAGATGCTGGCAAGGAGGGGACCGGCGAAGTCCATGTAAATCACCGCTGCGGGCGGAGGCTGCCGCACGTCTTCCAATGGCTTGCGTAGGAATGGGAGAGCGCGTGCACGACCGCGCGAGACAGCATCGCGCGTGGGTAGATCAGGCGTGGCCTGAGCGTTGGGAGGCAAGCCATGGTCGGCGGTGGAAGCGGGCACGCGCTTCCACTGCTCGTGGTATGGGAAGCCGAGGCGCTGATGTAGGACAGCCTGTGATGTGCCGGCACTGCGTTCGGCAAGGCGTGCAGCGGGGCGCCCGGCGCAAGCGGCGCGGAACGCGTCGAGGGCGCGGCCGGTGGCGCGATGTACCACCTCCGGTTGAGGTGAGCCGTGCGGAACAAATGCGATCGGAGTCACGTAGGCCGCGCCGGTGTCATAGATGGCGATGTCGTGAGCACCAGGGACAGAGATGACGCCGGACTCGAATGCGTGCTTGAAGCCGAAGAGCGCGTACATGACCCGAGTGGAATAGAGCGTGAAAGCGCAGTTCTCGAGCACCATAACGTCGGGGATCTCGTAGCATTCCCAGGAGGTGCCAACGCGCAAATACGCGAGGGCAACGCCGACGGCCTTGACCGGGACGAGGCCATCAGCCGTCTCGATCTCGAGCTTCGGGGATGCATCGGTCACGCGGTACAGTTTGTCGACGGAGTTTACGACCATCAGGGACGCCATAGAGTCAACAGCGGCGTCCTCCGAGCTGCAGAAGGGCGGGGCGGCCGGCAGGGAACGACGCGGCCAGGTAGCGGAGAGGCCAAAGTAGGCGTGAAAGTCGAGATGAGCCATCATACCGTAGCCGAACGCGCGAAGGGCGGCGGCGTATGCGTTGGCGGCGGACTGCGCATCAGCCTGGGCAGCGGCGGCTTGAGCAGCGGCAGCGTGGGCAGTAGACGTGGGCTGTTGCCATGGCACGGCCGGCGCGGTCGGCGCAATCGGCGGCGCGGCGGCTGACGGTGGTGGCATAGGCGGGGAAGCCGAGGCCGGAGCCGGGGCCGAGGCCTGAGCGGCCGCAGCCGCATAAGTCTGGGGCTTCCGCCCGGGCTTCGCGGCGGAGCCTGAGCCACGCTGCACGTCACGATCGAGGACGCCACGCAGCACATCAGAGAGCTCACGGCGGCGCCCACCCGTGCCCTTAGGGCAAAAGTCCGGGAGATGGTCGGCACTGCAATGTGTACAGGGTACCTTCGCCTGTTTGCAGGTTCGACGAGTGTGGCCGAGTCGACCGCAGCGAAGGCAGGTCTTATCGGTGTCGGCGTTGGTGGGCGGCCTAAGCGGCGTCACCCCGGCTGGCGCGACAGAGGCGGCGAAGGCATTAGGAGCAGGCGCACGAGAGTTGACCTCGGCACGCACCTGGCTCATCATGTCCATGTGGTGCTCGAGAAAAGTCGTGTGTTTAGCCCGCCGCGCATGCTGACGCATGGTAGTGTAAGCGATGGGTAGCGCGTTGTCATAGAACGCGATCATCGTGGCGTCGGACGGCGGTGCGTTTCCCGTGCGCTGAATGGCGGCGCTCTCGGACATCATCATATCGAACTGACGACGGAGGTCTGCCTCCGAGATATCACTGCGGGCGTCGATCGTGCGAGACTGCAACCTCGCTAGGTGAGCGGCATGGTCGCCGCCGTCGCCCACGTTGGCGTCGAATGCCTTACGCAAGTACTCAATTGCAGCGACGCCGTCATTGAGGTGCGTGTTGTAGAGGGACGTGACCAACCATGCCGGCATGGCCTGAACGAGGAGGCCGTAGAGCTGGGTGTTGTCGTTCGCCCACTTCTCACATGCGTCGTTCGCCTCCTTGATCTCCGCCGCGTTAAGGACGACCTGGGCGGTGTTCATCCAGGCTAGACGGGCGGCGTTGGCGGCGTCAATCTCAGCCTGGTTAGTGGTGCTACCATCGGTCGCGAGGATGGGCGCAGGAGGAGCGGGAGGCTCCGGCGCCACCCGTCCCATCGTGGGCGGTGGCGCGGCAGGAGGCTTAGGCCTGGTGCCAGCGACGAGGGACGCGGCGGAGACGAGCTTATAGGCGACGTAGGCCGAGAAGAGCATGAACCACGCCGTGAAATCGATGCGCTCGCCACTGAAGCTCGGCACGCGCTTACTCTCGTCACCGGCGGAGCTCACGAGGGGGAGCAGGGCTAAGATCCAGAATGGTCTCATACGCATCAACACCATCGGGGGGTAGAGGCGCAGGTAGGTGGCCACGAGCAGGGAGTCGAAGGCGCACCAGGCTATGCCCGAGCGTCCAGACAGAAAACAGGCGTGGGCAACCAGGCTGCCGCGAGTGCGAAGGAGCCTAGCCGCGATGGCGAGCCCGACGTTGAGCGTGAGGCCCTCGATGCGCTTGATCACCCGCGAGCCAAGACGATAGGCGCGGGCGGTAATGGTCGTCAGCACGATGAGAGCGACGCGCGCGTATACGGTAGTGATCTGGCGAAGGCGAGGCACCGAAGGGTCACCATCGCCGAGGACCATCATCACGTGGCGATGAGTTTGCACCAGTTTGTCGAGCCGAGTGGGAGCTGTGAGATCACGCAGCGCCCGCCGAACGTCGTGGCGATCACGGGTGGGACAACGCTTCTTGCCGACCCACCCGCGATGCAGGGCGCTGGTGAGCTCGGCAGTGGCTGGGTCGTGAAGTGCGGCCCAGCGGTCGAGAGCGCTGGCCAGGCCCGCCAGGGTGGCGGATAAGCGGCGAGCGGCGGCGGTTGTAATGGTCCCAGCGAGGGTGAT
>VGXS01000066.1 GCA_016873225.1 Planctomycetota bacterium
GATCGGGCAGTTGATGTACTTCATCGAGGATCAGTCGTGATCGGGTGACCGAGCGATAAAACGCCTCGGGATCGGCCAACCGTTGCTGGACCGACGGAAGGTCGCAATTCAGGTAGAGGGCATCTGCCAGTCCGGCCGCCAGTGTGGTTTTACCGGCACGACGAACTCCCGAGAGCCAAACGATCGGCGCTTTGCGCCAACCCTGTAGGATTTGGTCGATCCAGAACGGACGAGCGATCATCAGGCAATATTTTATACTTGGTCCGACCTAACGCAAATACTGTCTTCACTTTGAAATACCGCCGATGGGCGAGAGACGAGCCTCTAGGGCAAAAGGCCCAATCGGTTGGGTGCGTGTGGTGGCCAACTTGGTCCTTCCAGATCGGCGAACTCCCGAAAGCCAGAGGATTGGGGCCTTGCGCAAGCGGGGCTCGATTCGATCCCTCCAAAACGGGTGCACGACCAGGGTGCGGAATGACATTTGGTCTGAAAAAACGTAACGATGTGCTTCACCTTGGTTGGGTTGGAGGGCCCGCATGAGCCCCGCTACGATGGCTCGGGGCGTTGTCCCAAGAGTTGCGAGTGGCATTTGATCTTCGGGTGCCGGCGGAGAAAATGCCAGACCCACCGAAGTCCGCGGTCCATTTGCCGGCCTTATACCGTCCTTTTGATCAATTCCGGGAGCCATGGCGTCTCAACAGGCGAAACACATGTAAACTCAGAAATCAGCAAAAAGCACTTGAACAAACCTACGTGGGGAGACAGCGTTTCAAAAAAGCTCTGACATATTCGCGCGAGACAAGACTTTGAGCTCGGCAATGGCGATGATTCGGCGTTGCCGAGATGGACGTCGGGATCGCAACCCATGACCGCAACTCGGAAGGAGTGCGATGTCCAATCCAGCGGGTAGCGTATTCCAGGGTGATGTTCTTTATTCCAGTATCGATCAGTTCTGAGGCCCTCCAGTCAGGGGTTCGAGGACGCCCAGCGATCCCGAGCGACCCGGTAACCGCTTGAAAAGACCACACGAAGAAAATCGTATGACGCCACTGAAAATGCATGGAACTCCCCGCAGCGGGAGTGGCCTGCTCCCCGCTAAAATCCCGCGAACCCGCAAGGCTCTCCTGGCCCCGGTTCTTCTGGCCTTGGTAGGTCTGCCCGGCCTCTTCGCCGTCCACGACGACCTGCCTAACACCCTGACGCTGACCGAGGATGCCTCCGCGACGGCGATCACCCTGACCGGCCCGGGGACCAACTACACGGTCCTGACACAGCCGGCCAAGGGTTCGCTTGCGGGTCTGCCCGGTGGTGCGTTCGCAGGCTCGGTCTCCGGCACCTACACGCCGTCGGCCAACGCCAATGGCTCGGACAGCTTCACGTTCCGCACGATCGAAGCGGGGGTGTCGAGAACCTACACCTTCTCGATCACGATCAACGCGGTGAACGACGCACCGGTGGCGGTGATTCCGGTGGTCGAGACGCTGGCGGGCCGCGACTGGGTCGCGCGGGCCGGTTCGGGTTCGAGGGCCTGGCAGGCGATCGCGACCTCGTCGAACGGTTCGTTGCTGGCGGCGGCGGTCGACGGTGGGCAAATCTACATCTCGGTCGACTACGGCGAGACGTGGGCTGCCAAGGAGGAGAACCGCAACTGGCAGGCGATCGCCTCGTCGTCCGACGGTTCGAAGCTGGTGGCGACGGTCGACGGCGGTCAGATCTACACCTCCGTGAATTCCGGGGCCACGTGGGCGGCTCGGGACGCCTCGCGCAACTGGAAGTCAGTGGCGTCCTCGGCCGACGGCCAGAAGCTCGTCGCGGCGAACTACGGCGGAAAGTTGTACACGTCGACCGACACCGGTGCGACGTGGGTGGCTCGTGACAGCGACCGTCCGTGGTATGCGGTGGCGTCGTCGAGCTCGGGCGGCACGCTGGCGGCGGCGGTCTATGGCGGTGCGGTCTACACCTCGGTCGACTCCGGCATCAACTGGGTGGCCCGCACCTCTGGCGCCAAGCTGTGGTCGGCGGTGGCTTCGTCGGCCGACGGCCAGAAGTTGGTGGCGGCTGAGGTCAACGGATTGATCCATACCTCGAGTGACGGCGGCACAAACTGGGTGGCCCAGGCGGGATCGGGGGCCCGGTTCTGGACCTCGGTGGCATCTTCTGCCGACGGTTTGGAGCTTATTGCTTCGGCCTACGGTGGCAAATTGTACACCTCGGCGGATTCCGGGGTCACATGGGTTGAGCGAGATGAGGCCCGGCTGTGGTTTTCGGTGGCCGCGTCGGCGGATGGCGGCCGTTTGGCTGCGGTGACCGATGGTGGGGTCATCTACACATCGATTGACGTGAACGCGCCGTCGACCATCACGGTGGCTGAGGACAGCGGTGCATATGCCAATGCGAGCTTCTTCTCGACGCTGAATGCGGGGCCAAATGAGTCGGACCAGTCGGTGACGATCTCCGTGTCTGCAGATGTGCAGGGGCTGTTCTCCGTGCAGCCGGCTTTCTTAGCCAATGGGGCATTGACTTTCACGCCGGCTCCCAACGCGAACGGGACGGCAATTTTGACGATCGCATCGATTACAGACAGCGCAGGGGCATCTTCGGTTCCGACGCCGACCAACAAAGTGATGGTCAAAATCACGGCGGTCGCGGACGCCCCGACGCAGGGACCGATCACGATCGCCGGTTTGGAGGATACGGTGGTGACCTTCGCTGCCAATTCGTTCGCCTCTGGCTACAACTTGGGGCATGTTGATGGAGCTTCGGCGAGAGCGGCCGTGAGTTATACCTTCGAAACGCTGCCTTCGTTGGGCGTGCTGAAGCTTTCTGGGGCGTTGCTGGCGGTCAACCAGTCGGTTCCGGTGGCCAGCCTCGGTAACGTGACCTTTGAACCGGCCCTAAACCAATCCGGGTCTACGAGTTTCCGGGTGTCAGTGTCCGACGGTCTGCTGTCATCGGGCACGGGTGCGAATGCCGCGTTGGTGACGATCAATATATCGGCGGCGAACGATGCGCCGTTCTCAGTGGCGCAGTCGGTGAGCACGCTGGAGGACACGGCCGTGCCGATCACCCTGACTGGCACCGATCCTGATGCCAACACGTTGACCTACTCGATCGTGAGCCAGCCCACCAAGGGCAGCCTCAGTGGCACGGCTCCGACAATCAGCTATACGCCGGGCGCGAACTTCTTTGGTAGCGACAGCTTCACCTTCAAGGTGAACGACGGGATCGTGGATTCGGCGGTGTCGACCGTGTCGATCACGGTGGTGGCGGTGAATGACCCGCCGACGCTGGGCAACGTTTTCGTGGCCGGCTTGGAGGATTCGCTTTTGACCTTCAACCGTGGGGTGTTCGAAGCAGTCTACAGCGACTCTGTGGAGGCCAATGCGTTTGCGAGCCTGAAGGTGGTGTCGCTGCCGCAGACGGGCACCCTGAAGGTGGGTGGTGCTGCGGCGACGGCGGGTCAAGAGATTGCAGCGGCGGACTTGGGCACCTTGACCTACACGCCTGCGACCGACGAGAACGGAGCCAAGATTTTCTCGGTGCGGGCGATCGACAGCGGCGGGGCCTCTTCTGCGAACGCAACGGTGACGATGGTGCTGTCGGCGGCTAACGACACCCCGACGCTTGGTGCTGTGAAGTTTGAGTTAGACGAGGACACTTCGGTCGTTCTGTCGTCGGCGAACTTCGCGGCCAAGTTCAATGATCCAGATGGGCAGCCTTTTGTTGGGATCAAGGTTCTGAGCCTGCCGACTGCCGGCACCCTGAAGCATGGGGCGACCAATGCGGCGGAGGGGCTGGAGTTGACGGCGGAGCAGATTGCGGGCCTGAGCTACAGCCGCGCGGCCAATGAAAATGGTGAGGCGACGTTCACGGTTAGCGGATCGGATGGCGGCTCGTCTTCCGGACCTGCGGTGGTGACGTTGAGCGTCGTGCCCGTGAACGACGCGCCGAGCGCGACGATCCCGACGGTGACGCAGATTCCTGCGGGCGACACGTTGAACGTGGTGGCTGGCGGTGCGCCGGCCAGCGCGAACTGGAAGGCCCTTGCGGCCTCTGCGAACGCTTCGACCCTGGTGGGCGTGGTGGACAATGGTCAGATCTACGTCTCGAGCGACTCCGGTGCGAACTGGACGGCGCGTGAGACAGCCCGGAACTGGAGCAGCGTCTCGATCTCGACCAACGGTCAGGTGATCGCGGCCTCGGTGTTCCGCGGCAAGATCCACGTTTCGACCGACGCGGGTGCGAATTGGACGGCGCGTGAGAGCGACCGTACGTGGCGCTCGGTGTCGATCTCGACCAACGGCGCGGTGATGGCGGCGGTGGCCAACCTTGGTCAGGTGTATGTGTCGGTGGATTCCGGTGCGACCTGGACGGCGCGGGCGACCTCGCAGCTGTGGAACTCGATCGCCGTGTCTGCCGATGGCAGCCGGATGGTGGCCTCGGTGTACGGCGGCACGCTGTACACGTCGGCCGACAAGGGAACGAACTGGACGTCCGTGGCGAGCCCGCGGCTGTGGAACTCCGTGGCGGCGAGCCCGGATGGCCTGAAGCTGGTGGCGACGGAGGTGCAGGGATCGATCTGGCAGAGTGCCGACGGCGGAGCGACCTGGACGGCCAACACGGCCGCTGGCAGCCGCAACTGGTCGTCTGTGGCGATCTCGGCCGACGGTAGCCGGCTCATTGCCGGTGTGGCCGGTGGCAAGCTGGTGCGCTCGCTGGACGGTGGAGCGACCTGGAAGGAAGTGGGCACCGCGCAGAACTGGAGCTCGGTGGTCGGGTCGCTGGACCTGAAGACGGCCGTGGCTGCGGTGGACGGTGGATCGGTCTCCAAGACGGTGGACTACACGATCCCGCTGACGATCACGGTGGACGAGGACAGCGGCGTGTACACGCAGGCCGGCTTCGCGACGGGTGCTTCGGCGGGTCCGTCGAACGAGTCTTCGCAGGTCATCAGCTACACGGTGGCCGTGAGCAACCTGAGCTACACGGGCGGCACGAACTTGTTCGTGGGAACGCCGACGGTGGATGCCAATGGTGCGCTGAGCTTCGTGCCTGCGCCGAACGCGACCGGCAGTGCGACACTGACGGTGTCTGTGAAGGACAACGGCGGCACGACCAACGTGCTGAACACCGTGACTGGTGTGGACACTGCGGTGGTGGGCAGCTTCTCGGTGGTGGTGAGCCCCGTGGATGACGCCCCGACGGCGACGGCGCAGACGGTGGGCGTGGTGGAAGACACCGCGAGCAACGCCATCACGTTGGCCGGCAACGATGTCGAGAACCAGGCGCTGAGCTTCGAGCTGGTGACGCAGCCGACCAAGGGCACCTTGGGCGGAACGGCCCCGGCGTTGACCTACACGCCGACCTTGAACCTGACGGGAGCCGACAGCTTCACCTTCCGTGTGGTGGCTGGTGGTTTGCCCTCGTCGGTGGCGACGGTGTCGATTGTGATCACGAACGTGAACGACGCGCCGGTGGCGGTGGCGCAGGTGGCGCAACCGGTGGTCACCGACGAGGACACGGCCAAGGCGATCACGCTGGTCGGGACCGACGTGGAGGGTTCGACGCTGACCTACACGGTGGTGACCCCGCCGACGAAGGGCACCCTGAGCGGCACGGCCCCGGCGCTGACCTACACGCCGAATGCGAATATCAGCGGGAACGACAGTTTCACTTTCAAAGTGAACGATGGGACGACTGATTCGGCACCAGCAACGGTGTCGATCCGGGTCGACCCGGTGAATGATATCCCGACGGCCATCAGTTTGACGGGGACCAGTGCGATTGCGGCCATCGAGGACTCTGCCACGAACTTTAGCTTCACCTTGGGGGGAAGCAGTCCCGAGGGTCGACCTCTGACCTACCAAGTCCTAACGCTGCCTACCAAGGGCTCGTTGAGTCAGGGGAACGTGACGCTGACGAAGCCTGCGGACCTCTTGAGCAACCCCGCGCTGGGCTACAAGCCCTCGGCCAACGTGTACGGTTCCGACAGTTTCACCTTCAAGGTGAACGACGGTTCCGACAACTCGGCGGTGGCGACGGTGGCGATCAATATCACGAATGTGAACGACATCCCGAGCTTCACGATTCCGACGGTCCTGAAGGTCGGTGGCGACAAGGCGGCGTGGGATGTGGTGGCTGATTCGCAGGCCAACTGGAACGACTTGGACGTGTCATCGAACGGCAAAGTGGTGGTTGCGGTAGGTGCCGCCGCCTTTCGCGTCTCGAATGATGGCGGGGTGACGTTCGGTGCCCCGGGCGATGTGCCGGGCAGTGGTGGTTATAATGCCGTGGCGTTGTCAGCCGACGGGTCAAAGGGGTTGGTGGCGCGCGGGACGGGTCTGCACATCTTGTCTGGTGTGACGTGGTTCACGCCGAGCGCCCCGGCCTCGGGTCTGCCAGCGCTGGGCTGGATTGCTGTGGCCTCGTCTGCCGATGGCACGAAGCTGGCGGCGGCGGCCCCTAACGCAAAGGTCTATGTCTCGGTGAACTCAGGGACGAACTGGACGGCGGTGGGTGCAGCCCGTGACTGGGAGGCGCTGGCCTCGTCTGCCGATGGCACGAAGCTGGCGGCTGCTGAATACAACGGTCTGATCTACACCTCGACCGATGGTGGAGCGACCTGGACGGGGCGCGGGACAGCCAACCGCTACTGGACTGCAGTCGCTTCCTCGTCGGATGGCATGAAGCTGGCGGCGACGGAGATGAACGGGAAGATCTACATTTCCGAGGACGGTGGAGCGACTTGGACAACGCGTGAGAGCGCGCGCGCCTGGTCGTCGATCGCGATGTCCGCCGACGGCAAGGTGATGGTGGCTGGCGCCTATGGTGACAAGCTGTACTACTCGAACGACTCCGGTGCGAACTGGACGTCCAAGGATCAGGCGCGAGTGTGGCGCGCCGTGGGTGTCTCCGGCGATGGCAGCAACGCCATTGCAGCGGTGTTGGGAGGCTCGCTCTACCGTGCGGCGGGCTATATCACGGAGTCCACGATCACGGTGGAGGAGGACGCGGTGACATCGATCGCGAACTTTGCGACCCAAATCTCCGTTGGCACGGGCGATCCTGAGCAGACCGTGAGCTTCGTGGTGAGCAACAACAACACGAACCTGTTCAAGGCGGGTCCTGCGATCAGCCCTGACGGAACGCTGACCTTCACGCCTGCGGACAACCTGTTCGGCGCAGCGCTGGTGTCGGTGTTCATCCAGGACAACGGTGGCACGGCCTTGGGTGGCGTGGACAAGAGCGCCGCGAAGATCTTCAACATCGCGGTGACGCCAGTGAACGACGCGCCTGTGGCGAACGCGCAGACGGTGTCTGCGGTGGAGGACACGGCCAAGGCGATCACGCTGACGGGCACGGACGCCGAGGGATCGGCGCTGACC
>VGXS01000067.1 GCA_016873225.1 Planctomycetota bacterium
AGCGACACGGACTTCTGCATCTTGGAGAACCAGTGGAACAGGCAGCCATGGAAAAAGATCATGCAACCGCTGACCGAAAAGCGAGTGTCCCAGCTCGAATCCACGAAAGTGTCGAGGCCCATTGCGGGGTTGGGCGCAAATGTTAGTGGTTGGTTACCATGCTGGCGCACGTAAAGCAGGACTCGGAGGGCGGCTTGGAAGTGCGACGGCCCGGGGTTAGTCAGGAAACGAGCCAACTGACTGGTCGGGTAAGCAATGAGGGGCAAGGACATGTTGGCGAGCCAGAGGAGACCGCCCACCAGGGACATGTAGGCGTCGCGACGAACAGCCATATCCTCGTGATCCTGCGTTCCGACCTCGGGCTGGTCATCATCTGTGAGCACGAGCCCTTCGTCCATTGGGCAGTCGAAGTGCCGAGTCAGGGAGGCGTCGAGAAGGTAAGGGGCGAACTTGGTGGTGAGGTCGGCGACGTAGAGCGCCTGGGACATGCTGATCGTGCGGGAAGGGCGATCGCGGGTAATGGCGACGTTGAGGATCCAAGACAGCTCGCCCTTGTCCTCCGTTGGGAAGCGCTCGGACAAATCCGCAACGAAACGAGCACGAAGCTCTGGGGAGTTGTCGCAAATGAGCGCGTCGTCCACGTACACCGCGATCCAGAGGATCTCGCCCGAGGGAGACGTGTACGTGTAGAGGCAGCAGTCGATCGAGGAGCGCACCAACCCCCACGACATGAGGAAGGACGCGAAGAGAATTGCCCACACGCGGCCAGCTTGCCTAAGGCCGTAAAGCGAGCGGCGTAGCTTGCACACGATCGGGCGGTTTTCCGAGTCAAAGGGGTGCACATTGGGCGGCGGTCGCATGAAGAGGTCCTCGTCGAGATCGGCCTGCAGGTACGCCATCGTGATGTCGATCGATGACAGGTTGTAATCCCGCGCCGCGGCCAGCAACAGCATGAGTCGGATGGTGGACGTTTTGACCACGGAGGCGAAGATCCTGTCGAAATCGACTCCAAACTTTTGGGTATTGCCGTCGGCCACGAGGCGCGCCTTGAACTTCTCGATTGATCCGTCCTTCTTGCGCTTCACGGTGAAGACGTAGTGGCAGTTCATAAGGTTTGCGCCGGGCGGCATGCTCGAGGCAAGCACCATGTCCCAAGTGTTGAGGGTGATGAGGCCTGCCAGTTCCTTTGCAATGGCCGCGCGCCAATAGTCGCTTTGCGGGCTGCGGAGGGCGTGGCGGTAGGACTTGGGGACCTCGAGGTTGCCTAAGTCTGCCGTGATGGTAAGGTTGCTCGCACCGGCGGCGAGAGCGGTAGCCCAGACGAAGTCGAAATCAGACGCGTGGGGATCGGCGAGGTTGACTTCGAGGGTGTTGCTTGCATAGGCAAATGCCGGCTGGATACGATAAGGCGCAGCAGCTACGCAGAGGAGAGCAAACGCGGTCAAGGCCGGCAGGTTGTCTTGGATGGTAAAGCCGGGGTACTTGGCGAGCGACGCGAACTTGCCGTAAATAAAAGTGGCCTGGCGCTGGGCCGTCGGGCGCTTGGCACGGCCATCGTCCTGGCTCTTGGCGCTTGGTTGGGTCGGAACGACCGAGGGTTCGCCACGCTGCGCCGGTCCGAGCTCGGATCGCAAGTTGCGAGCCTCACGCCGAGAGATGGGGCTGGCGTCAGCCCCTCCTTGCGCGCTAGCCCCTCCTGCCGTGGTAGTATCGGCGGGAGAAACGGGTGGCGGTGCCAATAAATCTGGTGGGACGTCGATGACCCACTGCGTGGCGCTGGCCTGCGTGGCTGGGGCACCGGCTGGCGTGGCCGGGGCACTATCGGCCGGGATGTCCGTGGTAGTCGAGGTCGAAGCTGGACTTTGGGGAAGAGGCGGGGCCCCTCCCACCGCAGATTCGGGGGCATCAGGTTCAGGAAACCAGGTGAAGTGATCGCCGGCGAGACCAGGGAAGTCGTCTTCCCAGGTTTTGGACAGCTTAGGGATAGTGGTGATGCGCCGGGAGGAGAGCAGGTACACGACGCTGCCGGGGCTGGCTTCGGACGGTCCGAGGTAAAGCGCGAATTCACCGCGATCGGCAAAGTGCCGGTCGCCATCACGGCGTTGCACAGGTACGACAACCTGGCATCGGCAGCCAAAACAGTAGAGGAAGGCGAGTGAGGGCAAGGCGCGCGTCAGGGTGAAGATTGGCGCCACGTTGCCATGTGAAGGACGGGGCAGGCGGTTATGAATCCAAGCAGCCGTCTGTAGCGCAAACGGGTGGAAAGAAGGGGGCAGGTTGGCGGCGGCGAGTAGGACGCGGGCCGTTGCAAAAGTCACGCCGAAGAAGCGCTCGGCGTGCGCATTCTGTTGGGGAGTGTAGACGCACGCAAGCGACTGATGGATTTGGTGCGCTTGGAGGAATTCTCTGAAATAGTGCGACACGAAAGCGCTGCCTTGATCCGAGCGGACGATGAACGGCTTGAAAGTGCCATGGAAGCCCATGTGTGCGCCCATCTCGGCCGTGAAGGCGTCGAGGGCGGCAGTCGCGACAGTGGCCGTCATATGGTGGGCCGGGTAAAGGCGGCCATAGCCAGATCCAGCGTCCACGACGCAAGCGTAGCAGGTGAAACGATGGAAGATGCTCGGAAGGAGAGGGCCGGCAAAGTCCATGTAGAAGACAGCGCCCGGCGGTGGCTGGGTACGGTCCTCAATTGCCTTGCGGAGAAAAGGCACAGCCCTTGCGCGACCGCGGGCGATAGCCTCTCGAACGGGTAAGTCGGGGAAGGCCATCGCGTTGGCTGGCAAGCCGTGGTCGGTGGTTGCGGACGGTACGTGCTTCCATTGCTCTTGGTATGGGAAACCGAGGCGATGGTGCAGGAAAGCCTGAGGGGTGCCGGACACGTCACCTGGGAAGGCTGCCGTGCCCATAAGGGCGGCGACGGTCGGCTGCTTGGCGGAGACGTGCACCCCATGTGGGCGAGGCGCGCCGAATGGCACGAAAGCGATCGGCGTTGTGTAAGCTGCGCCGTCGTCATGCACGGGGATGTCGTGGGCGCCCGGGACCACGATCTTACCGTGGTCGATCTGGTGGTCGAAGCCGAACTCGTTCCGCATAACGCGCGTGGAGTAGAGCGTTGCGCCGCATCCAGGTAGGACTAACACGTTCGGGATCTCGTAGCACTCCCAAGAGTCGCCGACGCGAAGGTACACCAGGGCGACGCCGACGGCCTCGACGGGAACAGCGCCGTTGGCCGTGTTGATGGTGAACTTCGGCGCGTCATTGGTGATGGTATAGAGGTAGTTACGGAACTCCACAATCCAGTACGTGGCCATGGAATCGACGAAGCTGGTGGCCGCGATGGTGCCCTCCGGAGGTGGTGGAGGTGCAGGCCGAGGTGTACGAGTTGTACGTGCCAAGTCGGCGTACGCGTCGAGGTCCAGGTAGCACGCGAAACTCATCAAGCCAAGACCACGGAGGACGGCAACGTAGGCGTCCGCGGCCTTCTGTGGGTCCTTGTGCGCAGCGGCAGCTTGGGCAGCGGCAGCGTGTGCGATGCTCGACTGCTCCGGGGTGCTCGGAGGCGGTGGGCCGGACGGCCCGGGAACAGGGCTGGAGGCAGCCACAGCCGCATACGTGGGCGTGGGATGCGATTGGGAGCTCTGCCGCGCCGTGTCCTTGTCGATGATGGCACGCAGGGCCTCGGCGAGTTTGGCGCGCCGGGTCGACGTGCTGCGGCCGCAGAAATCAGAGAGATGATCGGCACCGCAGTGGATGCAGCGCGCGGCGGGCAACTTGCAGACTGGGCGCGTGTGCTCGAGCTGGCCGCAACGGAGGCAGGTCTTGACACCCGTGTACTTGTCCTTGCCCTTCTTGTCCTTGCCTGGGCCACCGCCGCCGCCGCCGCCGCCACCGCCGTGGTGGCCACCTGATGCAGTGAAGGCGTTAACGGCTGGCGTGCGAGCGTTGACCTCAGCCCGTACTTGGCTCATCATGTCGCTGTGATGGGCAATGAGGGTAGCGTGCTTGGCACGGCGAGCATGTTGCCGCATGTTGGTATACGAGATAGGTAAGGCATTGTCGTAGAAGGCGATCAGGGTGGCCTCAGAGACTGACGCGTTGCCCGTGCGCTGAATGGCGGCGACCTGCGTCATCATCATGTCGAAGTGCTTGCGCAAGTCGTCCTCGCTCACGTCGCAGCGCCCGTCGATCGTCCTCGATTGCAGCTTGGCCAGGTGAGCTGCGTGATCGCCGCCGTCGCCGTTGTTGGCGTCGAAAGAGTTGCGAAGCGACTCGAGCGCCTTGAGTCCATCGTTGCGGTGCGTGTTGAAGACGGAGGTGACCAACCAGGTGGGTAGTCCCTGCACCAGAAGGCCATAGAGTTGCATGTTGTCGGTATCCCAATCCTCCTGGGCCTTCTTCGCGTCGTCGATGGCAGACTGGTTCATGACCGCGTCGAGGGGCAAGGCCGCCCAGGCGTCGATGGCGGCTTGGTTCGCTACTGCCGGTAACGCCGCCCAGGCAGCGAGTAATGCGGTGGCTGCGTCTATCTCCACTTGGTTGGTGACGGTGCCAGCGGAGTCTCGTACAGGCGCGGGAATGGCTGGTGGCCGAGGGCCGCGTCCCGCAATTGGGAGAGGCTCAGGCTGGGCACGCCCCATAATTGCCGCCGGCGGATTAGCGGGGCGGGGACGAGTCCCCTCGGCGATGGAGGCGGCTCTCGTGAGCTTGAAGCTGACGTAGGCGGTGAAGATCATAAACCATGCGATAAAGTCCCCTCTTTCGCCCGAGAACATTGGCGGGCCCTTGGACCTCGAGTCTTGCGGGGCCGAAGGGGGCATAGCATCGACGCCGGTAAATGGTCCGAGCGCCAGGAAGCATGCGAATTGGAATGCCGACATGTTAACGTTAACGAACATCGTGATAGGGAGGGCAACATGCATTAGCATGCGAACGATGAAGTAGTCGATTTGACCGGTAACGAAGGACAGAAGACGCCGCCAGGGCCTAAAATGGGAAAGGCGGGCTCTCGCGGGAAGGCAGGCGACCATCGTAGTCATGCAGGTACGGCATTGCGAGCGGCCCACGGCGTCGCAGGTCGCGGAAACGTCGACCAGCCAGCGAGAGAGCGCACGCATCTTGGAGGCGAAGACATAGGCCATGGGAAGTTTGATGAAGACCGCAGTCGCGACGACGCGCGCTTGGCTGACTCGCGACGTGGAGAAGCAGCCGAGGTTGCGAGCCATGCAAGCGATGTGCGCCCATAGCTCGCTCTTGATGTTGTGTTTGGGGTAGGATGGTGCACGAAGCGTACGAGATGCAGCCGTCGGTCCTCGCGTCGCACAAACCTTGAGTGCGAGGTGGACATCGTAGCGAGCTTCATCGAGGTGGTCAGCCCAGTTGGTCAAGCTGCGCATCGCGGTGCGGGAGCCGAGCTTGGCTAGCAAGAGGCACTTGATCGCGATGTAGGACATGATGTAGAACGTGCATGACAGGTAGTGCACGCATAGGTCTCGTGCAGCCATGCACGCAAAGGTAACGATGGCAGCGGCACGAGCGCTCACCACGATAGTCACGATGGTAAGTGCGATGGTAAGGGCGATCATCGCGTTAACAAAGATGGTCAGCACGCTGGCAACTAGGCCGATGATAGTGAGAGGGATCACGTATGTCACGAAGGTGAGCACGCGGTAAGCTGGGCCGAGCCAAGTCGGCGGCTCGCTTTGGCAGCAACGCGGGCTAGGGCGAGTCGGGTCGCGGGCCCGATCCTTCCGGTTGCAGCCTGAGGCATAGAAGACGATGAGCTCCTCGGTGAAATGGTGGATCGGTGAGGTGCTCGCCTCGGTATCACGTCCGTCATATGGGCCGTAAGCGTTGATACGAGGCGTCTTGACAGTCGGAACGATAGTCGGGATGACAGGCGACCGCGTGACTTTGGTCGAGATCTCCCCAGTGGCAGCCACACTTGTAAAGGGGGGCCCTGGGAAGTCATTGAAGTGTCCAAGGGGGAGGTATGGGGACGTCCCAGCTCCCAGGTAGAAGTATTGATCGAGACCCACAGTCGTAGAGTCGATAGGTACCCACGTGGGGTCGCGCGCGGCCACTGCAGACTTGACACAGTCGCGTGACATAGTGATATTTGGGATAGCTGAAGCGGGAAGTCCGACGTGGATTGTCCCAGGTTCAAAGCCATTCCCGGAAGGGAAGCCATATCCGATAACGGTGGTGAGAAGGGAAAGAATGACGGTCGAGGTCACCATGGACACTCAAAGAAACCGAACCTAAAAAGGGTCACAAAAAGACACACAACCCAAAAGTGGGTATCTGAAAGGGAAATGCATGCATCGCAAGCGTGGTGCCGAGCACCCGGCGCCACCGGCGCGGCCCGGGAACAGCCCCTCCTAGCCGAACACTGGAGGCTAGACCTAAGTAGGGCTCGCGATACCGGTGGTAGAGTATTCGGCGATTAGGCGAGTGAGTAGGAGGAAGATAGCCCGCGCGACGGCTTTGGTGAGCACGTCAGCGAGCATGATCTTGCCAGGGAGGTGCTTGAGCGCGATTACCTCGCGAGCGACGAGGTCACGCAAGAACTCAGCCGCACGGAGAATATGTTTGGTCTTCTTGAAAGCGACAGGGTCGACAGACATATCCACCGCGGACTTGGAGTCCGAGAAGATGACCGACGGGCCATCGAGGGTAATGCCCAGGTCGATTAAGATGTCGCGGATGAAGATGACATCACGAGCGGCCATCATGGCCCCGAAATACTCAGCCTCTGCACTGCTAAGCGACACGGACTTCTGCATCTTGGAGAACCAGTGGAACAGGCAGCCATGGAAAAAGATCATGCAACCGCTGACCGAAAAGCGAGTGTCCCAGCTCGAATCCACGAAAGTGTCGAGGCCCATTGCGG
>VGXS01000068.1 GCA_016873225.1 Planctomycetota bacterium
TGGGACAGTGGAATCGCCGTAAGCGTGATGAGGGTGGCCCGGACATCCGCAAGGAACAGGAGCACAATGATCGTGACGAGCACGATGCCTTCGAGGAGGGCTGTCTGAACATTGCGTACGGATGCGGAGATGAAATCTGCCTGCCGGAAGATGTTCGACTTGAGCGTCATTCCCGGCGGGAGGCTAGCGGTGACATCGGCGAGGACGGCATCGAGGCGCGTGGTGAGTTCAAGTGTGTTCGCGCCGGGCTGCTTCTGGATGCCGAGAATGACGGCGGGTTTGCCCATTGCCGAACCTTCGCCGCGTTTCTGCGCCTGGCCGATGATCACCTCGCCAAGATCGCGTATCAGCGTCGGCACACCTCTTTGCGCTGCCACGACGGTGGCGCCGATGTCTTCGAGGGAGCGGATGCGACCCACACCCGTGACAAGCCATTCCGCACCCCGTTCATTGATGATCCCAGCGGAGACGTTTTCGTTCCCTGCTTCCAACGTGCCGACGACCTGGTTCAACGTGATGTTGTGGGACTGCAATGCAGCGGGATTCAAGACCACCTGAAACTGCTTGTCGCCCCCGCCAATCGGCGTCACTTGCGAGACGCCAGGCACTGCCAGCAGGCGGCGGCGAAGGGAGACTTCTGCATAGCTGCGAAGTTCAAAGGGTGAATGCTGCTCGGAAGAGAGCGATAGGAAGAGAATCTCTCCCATGATGGAAGACTGCGGTGCGAGCGTTGGGCGTCCGCTCTCGGGCGGCAGGTCGGCGACTAGGCCGCTAATTTTCTCGCTGACGGTTTGGCGCGCATTGCGGATGTCCGTTCCCCACTCAAATTCAACCCACACCACGGAAATACCGACCGCCGTCGCCGAGCGGACGCGCCGCACCCCAGACGCGCCGTTGACCGCCGCCTCGATGGGAAACGTGATTTGCGTCTCCACCTCCGTCGGTGACATGCCATGCGCTTCGGTGATGACCGTGACGGCAGGGGCCGTCAGATCGGGGAACACGTCCACCGGCATTCGCGAGGCCGTGTGGATGCCCAAAGCGGTGAGGAGCAGCGCGGCGACAATGACCAAGGCGCGGTTGCCCAACGCCCATTGAATGAGCCTGTCCATATGCCTGCTTTAATGAGCGTGGCCGTGCGCGGGCATGACACCCGACATCGATGAAAGACGGATGGCATAGGCCCCCTTTGTGACCACCCGCTCCCCTTCCTTAATGCCTTCAAGGATCTGCACGAATCCCGAGTCGCGGACGCCCATTTTGATCTCGCGCTTCTCAAAGGTTTCGCCGCCGACCTGCAAGAACACGATCAGTTCGCCTCCTTCCTCGACAAGTGCGCTCTCGGGAAGCGCCACCGAATCCTCGACGCGTGCCGTTTCGACATGGAGCGTTAGGTCTTGTCCTACTCGAAATTGGCCGTTGCGGTTGGTCGTTTCGTAAAGGAGCGGCACGGTGCGCGTGGCGCCGTCAACTTCAAGCCCGACCGACAGCAGTTTGCCATGACCGTCACCGGTAATGAGGCTGAAGCGTCCGGGTTCAGAGGGCAGTTCGACTGAGGCGTCCTTGGCCTTGCTCAGTCGGGCGAGGCCGGATTCGGGGATGTTCGCTTCAATCCAAACGGTTTCTGGGTTTAGGATGGTGAACATCGGTTTGTCCGCCGCGACGACTTCGCCGGGCCCGGCCGCCATCGAGTTGAGGACACCCGCGATGGGTGCTCGCAGCTCCATCAAGAGGGTCTCATCCAGCGATGGGGATCCGTCCACCTGCTTGAACGTTGCGAGCAGGCGGGTGGCAGCGGAATAGCGGGCTTTCGCGGATTGATAGGCGGCCTCCGCTTCCTGAAACTCCCGCGCGGACTTCGCTTGTTCGGCAGCGAGCTTCCTCGTGCGATTGAAGGCGGACTCGGCCTGGTCGAGTCCGGCTTTGGCGGTTGTGAATTCGGCTTGGACCTGAGTCACCTTCGCGCCCGCTTCCGAGAAGTTAGGTTTGAGCAAGGCGAGCAACTGTCCCACCTCCACCCGTTGACCTGGTTGTGGCAGGCGGCCGGCGACTGCAGCCACCAATTGGCCCGAGACCGGGGCAGTGACGGTGGCGCTGAGACCCGGCTTGGCCCGCACCCGGGCTGGAAATCTGAGACGTTCGACGAGAAGGCGTCTGGTTGCCGGCTCGGCTTTGGAGCGGACCTTCCATTGCTGTTCCTTGAGGAAGCTTACGCCTTCCGGTCCACCAGCAATCTCCGCACGTTCCGCTGCATGGTCATCCGCATAGACCTTGATCGTGCCCAGTTCCACCGGCGCATTGCTGCCCTCCGTAGGAATCAACAACGTCACCTGCCAGTCCCCCTCCTTCGGAAAGGTGATTCTTGGCAGGTAGATCCCTGCCCGAGCCGGTGCGGCCTGCGGATGCTCGGCAACCGTCTCGCCTTGTCGCAGCACAAACTTGACCATTCCTTCGCGGCGCGGCTCTAGCGTGTGCAAATCGGTCACGTGCGTGACGAATGTCGTCGCCTTGTTGGCCACTGGGGCGCGGTGTTCGGCAAACACTTCATGGTGCTCGGTCCAGATGGAGATTTGTGCTGTTTTGGACTCGTCCCCGTGGTCATGGCCGTGACCAACGGTCGGCCTGCGACAGCCTGTGCTGCTCAGGAAGGTCGCCGAAAGCAGAGCCAGGGAGATGGAGTGAGGTCTCATGATGTCTTTGAGTCAGTGGACGTGCTTCGAGCCCTTTGGAAATGAGAACGAGATGTTGCTGAACGTCGTGCCGTTCAGCGTGAGCGTTGGGAAACTTCCCTCGAACGTCCGGATCGTTCCCAGCCACCCGGCATTCCCTTCGAAGACTGAGGATTTTGTTGGAAGTGTTCCCGATGCGGGATCGACCGCACGGTGGAACAAGACTCTCTCCGCTTTGCCGTCGACTTTCGCGACCAGCAGGAGGTTGGTCTCGGCCACCGGAACATAGCCATCAAGGTGTCCGTCCAACACATACGCCTGCATCCTCGCGGCAGAGGCATCGAGGACGAGTTCGAGGTGGAAACGATCCTCACCCACGATAACCGGGGTTCCGCCATGCGGTGGTGCATGGTCCCCATGGCTGTGGGCAGAGGGGCGATCACCCTGAGATGGGTCGTCTTTACAGCCATTCAGTAACGCCAGTGCCGCCAAGGCACCCCAAGAAGTAACGATTGAACGGGAAACCAAGTAGCTTTTCATTTCAGTCAGGGGAAGGTCGCAAATTGTTGCCGCTCGCACTGCCCGCTGAGAGCGGGCTGCCACCCGGAACGGAGACGGGCAGACCCGCGGAAATAGGTATCGGGAGGGTGACGAAAAGTCACCTTTTCAATCTGGGGGCGGACCGTCCGCAATGGACGGTCAGAGAAGCGATGGAGGCGCGCGGACAGGAAGCGCCGCTTGGAGAGAAAATTGCCAGACTCGGGAGACTTCTGGTGGCGGAGCGCCGGGCGGGGATGGCCCGGTCCAATCGAGGCCATTGATCGACGTGTCCGCAAGTCCCTCACCTGCCGTCAAAAAAGCGGCATGAAGGCAGGAACGTGAAACGCTGGGGACGCGGACTCGACTGGCTTCCGTCCGACAAATGCCGTCCGCAAAGTCGTGGTTGTCGCCGTCGTGTCCGTGCGACTCTCCTAAACCATGATAGTGAGCCTCGACATGAGCTGAATGGCGCTTTTGGATCACGCCAAGACTCGCGAGGAAAGCATGTGACGTTGCTGGCACCCAGAAAGCAGCCAGAATCAACGACAGCATGACCCAGAACCGATGCACCGTGGAAATCATTCTGGCAGCTTGAACCTTGGCAAGGCTTGGGTTGGACGTGCCTGCACCTGGGCCAGTCGTTGAATCAGCTCGATTCGGCATGCCGCCAACCCACAAAGAACCGCAAACCCGCCCATTCCCGGGTCCATCTCCTCCTCCCCATACCCAGATGAATCCACCTTGATGTGAGGTCTCTCGGCTCGAATCTAGCGGCGCGTTTTTTGACCAATGACCTCACCGGGCAGTTGATTACGCTACCGGGTGCTGGATGGTCGTTGTTCCTTGGTTCTTGGGTTTTTGCACGCCGGATTTTTGTTGGTTTTCCTCCCTGCGCCGGCGGCGCTGGGAGAGGGCTTTGGCCCGTCGCTCCTCCACGATGGCCTGACGCAGGCCGTTGTGGGCTTGCTCCGGGGTGACGAAGTCGATGCCCGAGTGGTAATGCTCGGTGTCATACCAGTGGAAGTACCGGGTGAAGTAGGTCACGGCCTCACGGTCATCCAGGAACCGCCCCGGGTATTCCGGGGCGCGCTTGGCCGTGCTGAAGGCCGATTCGATGAAGGGGTTGTCGTTCGGTGTGCGCGGTCGGGAGAACAACTGCGGCATGCCGTGGTCTTCACAGAGCCGCTGGATCGGCTTGGCCTTCATCTGCCGGCCGCGGTCGTTCATGATCTCCGGCCGTTGGTCTTCGGGCAGGTCGAGGATGTTCTGGTGAGGTCTTCGATCCACGCGCGATTCTCGACCGTCGCGCCCTTGCTATTGGCGATCTGGGTGAAGGGCGGGCCCCAGCGAGTCAGCCCCATGATGCCACCGGGGTTGGCCGGAAAACTCGTCTCGGCGGCGGCCAAGGCCGGCACGAGGCCGGGCGGCGCGAGAAGCAGGATTATCAGAGAAGCCGCGCGTTTCATAGAGTGGTGGGGTCATGGAGCGATGGGTTGAATGGGTTGCGGCAAGCGTGCTGCGTTACAGGATTCATTTTTACATAACTCCAGCCTTCGACTTCCCCATCAGTACCTCGGAAATATCGCCGGGCTCGGGAACCGTTCCTCCGCAGTGTTGTTGTCGAGGTATTCCTCACGGGGGACCTGGACTTGCGGCCAGTTTCCGGGACGGACGCGGACCACTCGACCGGGTCGGATGCCCTCGATGATGAGATCGGTCTCGAACTGGATCTGGATGCCGCTGCTGCCGAGCGGGGCGTTTCCGGGTGCCTTGGTAACGTCGAGGAGGGTGCCGCGTGAGGCCATGTGCCAGGGGCCGTATGCGCCGTGGGTGTGTTTCAAGTTGTTCTCGACGGCGTTCATCGTGGCGGAGGTGCCTTTCTTGAAATCGGCGTAGAGCGAGTCGTCCATGCCGCCGAAGAGGGTCGCGGTGATGGTGGCGCGGCCGAACTTGCCATACTCGACGGCGTCGATCCACGCGGCCATCCAGCGACTGCGGATGAAAGCTTTGTGCGTTTCGGTCTGACTCCTG
Organism: Planctomycetota bacterium; assembly: GCA_016873225.1. GTDB lineage: Bacteria > Planctomycetota > Planctomycetia > Gemmatales > Gemmataceae > REEB421. Next base: position 5,241 of record VGXS01000068.1, read on the forward strand.
GCGGCGCGTTGCATGGCTGCATCGTCGAGCCAGATGTCGGAGATGTGAAAGCGGGTGAAGATGCCGTCGGGCGTGGGTCTCCAGGTGATGCCCAGCAGCACGGCCTGGCCGCCCAGGGACTTCTTGCCCTCCGCAGGCCAGGCGCCTTCAGCGATGAGTTCCTCGATGCTGAGGCGTTCGCGTCCGCGCCAGAGGCGCGTGGCGGCGTCGAAGGTCATCTTTTCCTCGGTCGCTTTGGCATCGCTGCCCTGCTTCGGTTCACGCGTGGCGACGATCATGCCTTCGCGGCTCTTCTTGATATCCACTTCCTTCAGCTTCCAGACGAGGCCTTCGCGCTGACAGTGGCTCGGTTCGTCTTCGAGCAGCAGGACATGATTCTCCGCAGGCGCGATACCGGTGCCGCGGTTGTGGTTCGCGTCCTTGTTCTTGTTATCCACCGGCAAGACCGGCACGGCGGAAATTTTTGGGTCAGGAGGAAGGAAAGCGCGGACGTGCAGCACGGTGCCGAGTGGAATGTCCCTCAGATCCGCCGGTGCGCCGTGATAACTCACGATGCCATACGGCAACAGGGCGAAGGGGTGCGGATCATTGCGGAAGAACATGCCCGAGCCTTGCACGCGGATGCTGCCGCGGCGGTTCGCATGATCGACGAAGACGAGTTCACCGCGGTAAGCGTGAGCTTTGTCCAGCGGAGGAAACTTCCCGTTCTCCGGGCGGAAGGGAGCCGTTTCCTGTTCCTGGTTCTTTGTTCTTTGTTCTTTGTTGGCAGCGTGAGCCGTGACAACGAACGAACCCAAAAGAACCAAGAACGAAGAACCAAGAACCAAGAACTTTTTCATCAATATTTGGGGAAGATCGCTGGTGTCGGAAAGCGTTCTTCTTTCTTGCCCCCGGTGTATTCCTCCCGGGGCACTGCGTCATCGGGCCAGTTCATGGGACGGATGCGAACAATCTTCCCGGGGCGAATGCCCTCCA
>VGXS01000069.1 GCA_016873225.1 Planctomycetota bacterium
CACCTCCTTTCTAAGGAATTCGATCTGCCAAGAGCTCACTCTTGGCACCATGTCCGCCACGCCTGGCTGGCTCTTTCCACCCCCCGACCCATCGCCCCCGTCGCGCCTCCGCGCGCCGGGGGCTTTTTCTTGTCCCTGTCGGATACCTCGCCATGATTTCCCCTGAATTCCTCGCGATGCTCCGCTGTCCACTCGATACCACCGTGCCGGTCCGACTTGAGGTTCCCGAGGAAGGGCGCGACATGCCGGCCCTTGTTTGCACCCGCTGCGAAACCCGTTACCTCATCCATGACGGCATTCCCAACATGCTTCCCGAGGATGCGGTCCTTCCCCCGGGATGTCCCAATCTCGACCGTTTGCCTTGCCGGCAGCGGCCGCGATCCTAAGCCCCCTTTCGCCTCCGATGGCGATGCCCTAGACTCGTTGCCAAGTCGTCCTGCCGGCACAGGAAACCGGAATGCCATTAATCGCCTTGTTGATGTCGTTGGCGGTTCCCGCGCAGGGCATTCCCGCCCTTGGCCCGACTGGCGATGCCTTTGACCAGGCGATCCTCAAGACCGTCGGGCTTCCCGATGACGGGAGCGGCCTCGCCGAGCACCTTCGAAAGCGATCAGCCGATCCCGCGACAATCGGTAAAATTCGCCTCGCGCTGACGCGACTTTCCGATGACCGTTTCGAGATTCGGGAGGAAGCCACGCAGGAATTGGTGAAACTGGGCCCGGTTTGCCGGGCCAACCTGGTGGAAGCGGCGCGGGACCCCGATCCCGAGGTCGCCGACAGGGCCCGCCAGTGCCTAGAAAAAATCCGGGAGTGGCATTCGGAGAAGGTTCTGGGGTCGGTGGTGCGCAGGTTGGTGGCGTTGAAGCCGCCCGGGGCCGCCGAGGTGCTGCTGCGCTACCTTCCATCCGCCGAGGATGTGGGCTGCGCCGAGGAAGTCCTGGAGGGACTCAAGGCCCTCGCCACCTCTCCTTCCTTCCTCGCTCCATTGGTCGGGGCGCTTTCCGACGATGATCCCCAAATCCGCCTTGCCGCGGCGCGGGCCTTGCGATCTGCCGGCCGGGAACCGGCCGCCACCTCTCGGCTGCTCGCTGACAAAAGCCGTGAGGTTCGCCTGGGACTTTCGCTCGACATGGCGCGGGAGCCCGATCCGGGGCCGGCGATTGCCGCCATGCTGGAACTGATGCCGGGGGCCAGCCTGCAGGAAGGCGCGGCGATCGAGGACTCGCTTTATTCCCTGGCGGGCGACGGCGGGCCCGATCCAGCGCCTTGGCCCGGTGACGCCGCGGGACGCGAGCGCCGCGGGGAATTGTGGTCCGCCTGGGCGGCCAAGCGCGGGAAGCCGGGTGGCCCGTCGGGCCGGACGCTTGTGGTGCTGCTCGACCAGTCGACGGTGCAGGACCTGGATGGGAAAAACGAGCCTGTCGCCGAGTTGGCGGATCTCCAGTTTCCGCTCGATGCCGAGCCGCTTCCCGGACGGCGCGTGCTGCTTGCGGAGCACGCGGGCAACAAGGTCACGATCAGGAACATGCGGAACCAGGTCCTGTGGGAGAAGGCCATCGAGATGCCGCTGGTCGCCCAGCGGCTAGGCAACGGCAGGGTCCTCGTGGCCACGGCGGACGCGATCAGCGAGATCGACGCCAACGGCAAGGAGGTACGCAAGATGGATTTTCCCGGCGAGAAGATCATGAAATGCCAACGCCTGCCCACGGGGGAAACCGGCATCGTGCTGCAGGACAACCTTGGCACCCGATCCAGGTTCCTCAGGCTGGACCGCCATCGCCGTCCCGCGGGCCAGATCCAGGTTCAGGTGAAGACCTCCGGCGGCAGGATCGACTGGCGCGCCGATGGCAGCGTCCTTGTGCCCGAACTTGAGGCGCAGCGGGTCGTGGAGTACGACGCGACCGGCAAGCCGGTCTGGGAAGCCGCAGCGGAAATGCCGGTTTTCGCCGCTTGGCAGGCCTCCGGTTCGGTGATCGTCACGAGCCGCAATGAGCGCGGCGCGGTGGAGATCGATCGCGCCGGAAAGGTTCTGTGGAGCTACCGGATCATGACCCGGGTGACCCGCGCCGTGAGGCACTAGGCGCGGGTCACCAATGCTGGATCCGCTGATTGGCCAATCCTGGCGGCGGCATGCCTCGAGATGATCGCCGCCTTCCATTCGAAATATAATTAACATCTTTTAATGCGCATATTTCATGGGTGCATTCGCCCGTGTCCCCGAGCCCGTCGGCAAACCCATGTCGCCGACCCGGCCTGGCATGAGCCTATTCCGGCTTGAGGTAAACTTTACAACGGAATTCGGCCTTCCAAGCCCTTTCTTCGTATTGACCCGCATGGCCGTTTCTTCTTATTGCCCGCCCCCGCGAATGGGCTTTGGAATTCCTGCTTGCCAAGTGACTTGAGCCTTTTTCGCGCGAATTGTTCCAGGGAGGGGACGGGGGTTCCGTTCCTGGGACAAGCGAGGAATCACACGCGTCTTGGCGAGACATTTCCGTCCACGGGCGGAAAAAGAGTGCAGAAAGACGCGCGTGGATCCGAAATGAATTTGGGGTGAATGGCGTCCAAGCGCCATTCATGTCAGGAGGATACCGGCGACCAGCCGGGGAGAACCAGCCGCCAAGGCCTGATTGCCTGTGAAGCGCGTGATGCCGGGGGGCGTGACGCGTGGAGGGATCGGGCGGATTGTCGGCAGGACGCGGCACACGCCGCGTTTCCCCGCATGATTGCCGGCTTCGACGGGGGAGTGCCGCGACCATGCCGACGCATTTGGAAGTTGATATTCCGCAGGTTTGGAAACAATTCCGCGAGACGCAAGCCATCGAACTCAGGAACATCCTCGTTGAACGCTACCTGCCGCTGGTGAAGTTCAATGCCGAGCGAATTTGGGCCCGCTTGCCCGATGGCGTGGAACTGGATGACCTGATCAGCTCCGGCACCTTCGGCCTGATGGACGCCATCGAGGCGTTCGACCTCGACCGCGGCGTGAAGTTTGAGACCTACTGTGTTCCCCGCATCCGCGGCGCCATGCTCGATGAGCTTCGCACCATGGATTGGGTTCCCCGCCTGGTTCGCAGCAAGGCGAGCAAGCTTGAGGAGGCCCGCAAGGAACTCGAGGCATCCCTCGGGCGTCCTCCCCGGCCCGACGAGATGGCCCTGAAGCTGGGCATCAGCATCGAGGAATTCCAGAAGCAGATTTCCGAGGCCACCGCGGTGACCCAGGTCAGCCTTAACAAGAAGTGGTACGAGACCGACAGCTACAAGGATGTCCGTGAAATCGACATCCTCGAGGACAAGAAGGCCGAGGATCCCACGCACCGCCTCCAGAACCGCGACATCATGCGGCTCGTCACCCGCGGATTGAACCGCAACGAGCGCCTCATCATGATCCTCTACTACTACGAGGACATGACCATGAAGGAGATCGGCGTGACGCTCGACCTGAGCGAGTCCCGCGTGAGCCAGATGCACTCAAGCATTGTCCAAAGGCTGCAAAGCCAGCTCAGCGAGAGAAAGCCGGAGTTCGGCGACTGAGATTGTAATCGTTCTCGCGACAATCCGGGAAGGGGGGTGGGCAGGGAGAGGCCCGCTCCCCTTCGGATTTACCGGGTTGTCAGGGAGCGTTTGAAATTTCTCCGCCGGCGCGACTGGCCCAAGCGGCCAACAAGCTTTCAGGTTGCCTGCCGGACAGGTACTCAACATGCCCGTCTGCAAAGGTGACATTCGCGCCGCTCAGATGAAACGATCCGAAAGTGTCTGCCGGTTTCCTTCGGGACTCCAACCAATCGATTCCCCGCGTGGTGCACAGCACCAGCGATGCGGAAGGATAAACGGCATCCGTATCCTCGACCGAATTCTCCTGCCCCATGACATGGGGAGTGCGTACCGTGATACCCGGCAGGGCCGCGTGCCAGATGCCCTTGCCGATCCGGCTGGTTCTTTCGGCGTGCAAAAGGGTGTGGGTCAGGCCGTCGGTGATCTCGTCCGCCTTCACCCGGCTGTCGCGGTACATGATGCCGGTGTTTTCCCGGGAGTCGGTTGCCAGGGTCCCGGCGACGGCCATGTAGTGGCTGGGACTGAATTTCATGAGATTGGGAGCGGCCGGTGATTCATCAGGCTTGGGCAGGGTGGCGGGAAGCTCAATCTCGTGGGCTTCCGACATATAGTCGCTGGGGCAGATGAAATGGGGGAGTCGAACCTCACGAAATTGATTATTGGTCTCTTCAAGGATTGAATTATCCAGATTCATTTTCCTAACCAAAACCTCATTCTCCAAATACGGCAGGACTGATATTGCCCAGCCCCAGCCGGTCGGGTTTCCCCTCACGGAACTCGATTGGTAACCGCTCGGGAATTTTCCAAAGGTTTGCTCGTGATGAATGGTGGCCAAGGCTAGTTGGCCGATGTTGCATTGGCATTTGGTCCTGGAGGCGGTTTCCCGGACCTTCTGCACGGCGGGCAGCAGCAATCCGATCAGCACGGCGATCACGGCGACCACAATAAGAAGTTCAACGAGTGTGAAGGCCTTTTCGCTCCGTCCTGGGCATCGCATGATTCCGCTTTTCCCCCGGCCACGCATTCGTCATCCTAATGGCATCATACCGGCCTGATGTTGATGGAGCGCCGAACCTTGCTGTATGGGCCTGCCGTTGTCGCGGTTTTGAAGGTTGCCGTGACGGCCGTCACCTTCCTGCTGGGGGCATCCATGGTGGCCTTGTGGCTGGGAAAGCCCCGGTGGCATGGCCGCATCAACGCCGTTTGCCTCGCGCTGACCTATGCCACCCTGGGGGGCCTCGAGGTCCTGATGCGGATCATCCAGCCCGGCATTTTTGATTTCATCGTTTCCGATCCGGTGGCGCTTGGCCGGCTTCGGCTGCATCTGGCCTTCGCCGTGCCTGCCGCCGTGCTGTTTCCCGTCTTGCTGGTCACGGGATATCGCGGGCCGCGACGCTGGCACCTTGTGTTGGCATGCGTCTTCGGGGTTGTCTGGATGGGAACATGGCTCACGGGCATCCTGGGATTGCCTCATGACTGATCCCGCCCCGGGAGAACCGGATTTCGTCGCCTGGGGAGTCGACTGGCCAGTCGAGGGCGAGGTTTCCCCGGAAACGGGAGCGGAGCCGGTCGCCGATGTCTCTCCCGCGGCATTGCCCGCGCGCGAGGAGGAAGAGGAAGGGCCGCCGGCATTGATGACGATTCTCGAGGGGATGCTGTTTTTGGGAGATGAGCCTGTCTCCGCCGCGCTGGCCGGCCGCACGGTTCCAGGGCTTGATGTGACGGCTTTTGAACGGGCGGTTTCCTCCCTCAATCGCCGCTACCGGGCCCAAAACCGTCCTTACGCCATCCGGCGGCGGGGGAACGGTTATGAAATGGCGCTGATTCCCCGGTACGGATATCTGGAAGACCGCATCCGGGGTGAGCCCAGGTCGATGCGGGTCGAGGGCAACCTCCTCGACGCCCTCGCGATTGTCGCGTTCCGACAGCCCGTGACCCGCGCCGCCGCGGACTCGCTCAAGGGCGGTGACACCGGGCCGGCGCTCAGGCAACTGGTGAGACTGGGGCTGGTCGCGCAGCAGGGGGGAGCCAAGGGCGTGTATGTCACCACCCCGGCTTTCCTCAAGCTGTTCCAGATCGACCGCATCGAGGACCTGCCCCGCCCGGCCGACCTCGAGCAGGCCTAAGGGGCTCTAACACAACCTGGCTAAGCGGTTCCAGCAGATCATGATACATCCAATTGTCAGGAAAGCCTGATGGATGTCAGCTCGCTTCTCATAACGAACCCTGAGTCGCCGTTGCTGGAAGAGCCATGCGAAGACGCTTTCGATGATGGAGCGATGCTTGCCCAGGCCGCTTCCGTGTTCGGTGTTCCGTCTCGCGATCCTCGGGATGATCCTTCTTTGCCTGAGCGGTTTGCGGATCTTATCCTCGGCATCATAAGCCCGGTCTGCGTACAGGGAGT
>VGXS01000070.1 GCA_016873225.1 Planctomycetota bacterium
GCCCTTTTATAAGGCTAGCTCTCAATCGCCGAGTCACCACACAGGAGACTCGGCCTGCGCAGCCAGCCCTAAAAGGGCTCGCCGCGCCTAACGTGGCTCCTTCCACCCACCGACTTGTCAAAGAAAAATCGCCGCTTGGAAAAGCGACGACTCGTGAATGCTAAGGGTGCCTGCCCGGGCTGTCAAGGAGTCGACCGCCGATTTCCACTTCCGGCCTTCACATGACCCCCCGACACCTTTCCTGTACCCTTTCAGCAACGGACTTTCTGCCCATTGGAGCCCAGACCGCCATGGAAACCGCGCCCCGCGCCCTGGTGCTGCGCGCCCCCGGCACCAACTGCGACAGGGAAACAGCCTTCGCCCTCGAGGCCGCCGGTGCCCCCACGCAAACCCTTCACCTTAATGAACTTAGGGCCAATCCCAAAGGGCTTTCGGAATTCCAGATCCTTGTCATTCCCGGCGGATTCTCCTTTGGCGACGATGCCGGGGCGGGCGCCATCTTCGCATGTCAGCTGCGCCACTTCCTCGGCGATGCCCTCCGGGCTTTCCGCGATGCCGGGAACCTGATCCTCGGCATCTGCAACGGCTTTCAGGTTCTCGTCAAAACGGGCCTCCTTGTCCTGCCCGATGACGAGGGCCCCTTGGTCAGCCTCACCCGCAATGTCAGCGGCCGGTATGAAGACCGCTGGGTGCATCTCAAGGCCCGGCCGGGCAACTGCCCGTTCCTGGCGGCCATCGACCGCCTCTACCTCCCCATGGCCCATGGCGAGGGGCGTTTCGTCGCCCGGCAGGGCTGGATCCTCGATGGATTGAACCAGTCGGGTCAGGTGGTGCTCCGTTATGCCACCCATGCCGGCGACCCCGCCGCCGAAAGCGACCGCGAGAACAATCCCAACGGATCAAGCGGCGCCGTCGCCGGCTTGTGCGACCCAACCGGACAGGTTCTCGGCCTGATGCCCCACCCTGAAAGGCATGTCCTGCCGACCCAGCATCCGCGTTGGACGCGCGAGGGACTCGCCGAGGCGCCCGACGGCCTGCAGATTTTTCGCAACGCCGTCGCCAGCTTCACCTGAAGGCCGTCCCCATCTTGAGGAAATCGTCCGCCCTTGGCAGCGTTTTCATGGCTCCGCGACGCTTCCTTGGGCATTCCCGTCCCCCCGGGAAAAACTGTCAGGATTTTTCACAAAGGCTTGGAAATAAATCCCATATCGCCATCCCGTATTTGGACATGGTCCCGATGCCGGCAAAGATTGTCCGTTTGCCCCCAAGGATGTTGGGAAAAACGGAGCCGGCCCATGGAAGGCGCATTTCTGCCCCAACTTGAATGCCTGGAACGCCGCGAGGTGCCCGCCGTCTCGGGAATCAGCTTCGCCCGGGGCGCCCTCTCCGTGCGCCTTGATTACCGCGGCGGCGAACTGGAACTCCTCGGCGCCTCGGCGACCGCCGACAACAACTTCCGCCTCAGGTTCAATGGCGCTCCCGTAGGCAACGCCTCCGGCTACAACATCACCGCCGGAATCACCGTCACCGGTGGCGATGGTGGCGACATCATCACCATCGAACCACAGGCCGCGGGCCGGTCGTGGCGCATTCCCGGCAACCTGACCATCAACTCGGGCAACAACGCCGACATCATCAACATCCAGAATTCCGTCAGGGGCGCGGGTTTTGTCTCCGGCACGGTGAGCCTCAACACCGGCAACGGCAACGACCAGGTCTTCCTCGCCAACGCCAATGCCACCGACTCACTCGCCGTGGGCAGGTTGTTCAGCCTCAACGGCGGCAACGGCGCTGATTCCCTCACCTCCTCGAAGGGCACCCTCAATCTTCGCGGCTTTGCCTCGGTTTTGAGCGTCAACACCGTCAACCTGTCGCCCGATGCCGGGGGCGGCATCACGGTCGCCGGCCTTCAAATCACCAACCCGCTCCAGCAGGCGTTCAACAACTCCCTCACCATCGACGGCACGGCGGCGGCCGTCACCATCACCGGCAACCTCGGCTACAGTTCGAATGAGCGCGAGGACACGGTTTCCATCGACGGCCTGGCGATCACCGGCGATGTCAACCTTGGACTCGGCAACGGCGACAACACCGTCGCCTTCTCCGCGAACGCCCCTGTCGCCATCGCGGGAAGCCTGGTTGTCAATGCCGGCAACAACGACGACGTACTCACACTCAGCGACGCCAATGCCACCACCATTGATACATCATTGAGGCTTTCGCTTGGCAACGGAACCAACACCGTCACCATCGACAACGCCACCATCGAGGGTGATGCCTCGTTCAAGGGCGGCAACGGCAACGACATCATCAACATCGCCACCATCGTCGATGTGGAGATCCTGGGATCCATCTGGGCGGCCCTGGGCAACGACGCCGGAGTCGTTGCCGACCGAAACGAATTGCAACTGGGCTCCAACGGCGTGGCCTCGGCCACCGTCGGCAGGGCCCTCACCTACTTCGGCGGGTCGGGCACCGACAGCGTGGCCCTCGAGGAGAACTCGTCGGTGGCGCAACTGATGAACATCAGCCTTGGGGCCGGTCAGGATGAGGTGTCGCTGGCCGCGGGATCAAGCGTGGGATCCCTCAAGGTGAACTTCGGCGTCGATACCGACCCCGACACCTTCAACAACCTCTCGGATGCCGACTTCAACATCGTCCTTGTCAATTATGTGCCTTGACGGCGGGCGCGCTGAACCAGTTCGGCCACTCTTTCCGAACGGGAACAAGGCCTCTCCCATTCCCTTGGATCGGGAGAGCCGGATTGGGAGCGGGCTTCAATTTAATAAATTGAAAAAGTCATTTGATCCAAAATTATCAGGAGCCCCAGCGGATCCGAAGGCGGAGCGACTGGGGCGTGTTGAAGTCGGCCCGCTCACTCCGGTGCTTCGCGCCTCCGCTTGTGGCTCTTTTTGATCTGCCCGGCTTATGTTTTTATCGGATTGATCATCCTTATATGCGATATTTAGGTGATTCTGACGGCGAATTCGGTGTTGTTGGCCACCAAGGTATTCCGTCGTCAGCGGCCTTGGAGGCCTCCGGCCAGCTGAAGGGCCCTCAGCAGGCCTCGCGCCTTGTTGAGCGTCTCCTGCCATTCCGACTCGGGAACGCTGTCGGCCACCACGCCGGCGCCGGCCTGCACATGGGCCAGGCCATCCTTCAAAACCAGCGTTCGCAACGCGATGCAGGTGTCCATGTTGCCTGAAAAGTCGACATATCCCACCGCGCCGCCATAAGGGCCCCGCTTCACCGGTTCGAGTTCATCGATGATTTCCATGGCCCGCACCTTGGGCGCCCCCGAGAGAGTGCCCGCCGGCAGGCACGCGCGCAGCGCCTCAAGCGCCGTCAGTTCAGGCCGCACCTGACCGGTCACCGTGCTGCACAGGTGCATCACATGGCTGTAGCGTTCCACCGTGAGCACATCCTTGAGGCGCACCGAACCGAACTCCGCCACCCGGCCGACATCGTTGCGGCCCAGGTCCACCAGCATGATGTGCTCGGCGCGTTCCTTGGGGTCGTCAAGCAGTTCGGCGGCCAGGGCGTCGTCTTCCGCCGAGTCCTTGCCCCGCTTGCGCGTGCCGGCCAGCGGACGGATCGTCACCTCGCCCTCGTCCACGCGCACCATGATCTCCGGCGAACTGCCCACGAGGCTGAGGGGGCCCTGCCTGAGCAGGAACAGGAACGGGCTGGGATTCACGACGCGAAGCGCCCGATAAATGGGGAACGGCCCCAGTTGGGTGCGCGTTTCCAGGCGCTGGCTCAGCACCACCTGGAAGATGTCGCCCGCCTGGATGTATTCCTTGGCCTTGCCCACCGCGGCGATGAAGCCTTCATGGGTGAAGGTGGAGGTGGTTTCGCCGACGGCGTCACCCAACGGCGCGATGTCGACGGGCGGAAGCGATGCGGGCACCGAGAGGCGGGCGACAAGGTCGTCCACCTGGGAGCAGGCCTCGGAGTAGCGCTGCCGGAGGTCGCCGTCGGCGCGGGCGTGGCCCACGGCGAGCACGGTCTTGGTGATCTGGTCGAACACGACCATGCGGTCGAAGAAGGCGAAGGCGAGGTCGGGAAGGCCGCGATCGTCGCGGGGGCAGGCGGGCAGGTGCTCCGCCCAGCGGACGGTGTCGTACCCGGCATAGCCGACGGCGCCGCCCAGAAAACGGGGCATTCCCGGCAGGTGCGGGGCGCGCAGGGGCGCCAGGCGGTCTTGCAGGGCCTGGAGGGGGTCGGGGTGACGGAACGACTCCGCCGGCCCGGCCTTGGGCGTGACCGTGACCGAGTTGCCGGCGGCCTCGAACCGCAGGAACGGATCGGTGCCCAGGAAACTGTAGCGGCCCGGTTTTTCACCACCCACCACGCTCTCGAACAGGAACGACCAGGAGTCGGTTCCCAGGAGGTGGTAGGCCAGCACCGGGGTGAGCCCGTCGGCGGTGAGGCGCCGATAGACCGGCACGAGGCCGATGCCCGGCTGGCGGGCCAGCGCGGCGAATTCTTCGAAGGTGGGGCTGTGCGGAGGCATGAAAACTCGGTGGCCTTGAGCGGTTCTCCCATATAAAGCCTAGGGCAAGCGCCGGCGCATGCAAGAACAGCCGGTGAGGGGAGATTTGCCATGCTCGCGTACGCCCTGGTCGCCCTTTTGCTTCACGATCAGCCGTTCGACGCCGGAAAGACGGCCGCCGCCTCGGCGCTCATCCGCGAGGCGGTCGCCCAAGGCAAGACTCCCGGCCTCGTCGCGGTGGCCGGGGACGCCCGCCTCGCGCGATGGGAGCAGGCGTTCGGCAACCGGCAGGTGAAGCCGGCGACCGAACTGGCGACCCTCGACACGGTCTGGGACATGGCCTCGCTCACCAAGCCCGTGGCCACGGCGACTTCCGTCTGGATCCTGGTCGACAAGGGACGAATCGATCCCGACCAGCCTGTTTCCCGTTACCTGCCCGACTTCAAGGGCGACGCCCGCGACAAGGTGACCGTGCGCCACCTCCTCACCCACACCTCGGGCCTGCCCGCCGGAAACAGCCTCGAGCACTACAAGGCGGGCAAGGAGGCGGCGCGGGCCCGCCTGTGCGCCACGCCCCTGCAGGCGGCGCCCGGCGCGAAGTTCACCTATTCCGACCTCGGGTTCATCCTGCTGGGCTGGATCGTCGAGGATGTCTCCGGCCAACCGCTCGACCGCTTCGCCCGGGACAACATCTTCAAGCCGTTGGGGATGAACGACACCGGTTACCTGCCCGATGCCGCCCTCAAGGCCCGCTGCGCCGCCACCGGCGCCGATGGCGTCGGTTGGCTCAAGGGACGGGTGCACGATCCCCGCGCCAACCTCATGGGCGGCGTCGCCGGGCATGCCGGACTGTTTTCCACCGGGCCCGACATGGCGCGCTACGCCCGCATGGTGCTCAACAAGGGGGAACTCGACGGCGCCAGGATCATGTCGGCCGAGGCCCTCGGGAGGATGATCCGACCCGAGGATGTGCCCGGCGGCAAGCGGGCCCCCGGTTGGGACAGCCGCACCGGATACTCCACCCAGCGCGGAATCCATTTGTCCGAAAAGGCCGTCGGCCATGGCGGGTTTACCGGAACCTCGATGTGGATCGACCCCGAGCGTGGCCTGTTCATCGTGCTGCTCGCGACGCGCCTGCACCCCGACGGCAAGGGCGTCGTCAACCCGCTGTTCGGCGCCGTGGCCACGGCCCTGACGGCGCCTTGACGCCCGGGCAAGCCCCCTAGATTCCTAGAGCAAACTTCATAAAGATGGGTTGAAGATAAAAGAGTCATCAGCTGTAATGATATCGAGACCCAAGGAGGGGAGCGATGCCAGCAGCGTTGTCGATGGACATTCGCCGCCGCGTAATAGAGGCGAGGCAATCCGGGGAAACGACCGTCGAGGTTTCCGATCGTTTCTCAGTGAGTCCGACATTTGTCAGGAAGGTGATGCGATGTTTCCGAACAA
>VGXS01000071.1 GCA_016873225.1 Planctomycetota bacterium
CGGTACACGCCGTCCGACGCCCCGGCGGAAGCCGCCCCCGCCCCGCAGAAGCTGCCCGTGGTGCGGGGCGAGTTGGCCGGCGTCGTCAGCGGGGCGGGCAGCAACGGCCGCTCGGCGGTGCTCCCGCACACCCCGCCGCAGTCGGTCGCCGCCGCCCCGTCGGTGCGGCTGCTCGCCCGCAAGCTGGGCGTCGAACTCGACGCCGATCGCGACGCCTTCACGCCTTCCGCCTACTGCGTCGATGCCGGCCGCGGACTCGTGGAGGCATCGTACGTGTTCATCGACAACGCCACCGGCCTACCCACCAACAACTACCCCGAGCTGCTCATCCGATACGGGGCCAACGAGTGGTGGGAGTGGCGGTTTGGCGTGAACTACGGCATTGGCTCGCAGGGAAACATCGTGACGAGCGTCGAGGTGGGGGAGGGGACGCTCGACGGCAGCACGCTCTACGAATCGAGCATCCTCTATGGCTTCAAGCTGGCCACCTCGCACCAGAATGGCTTGCTGCCCGACATCTGCTTCATCATGGAAGCATCGACGCCCACGTATGGCGACGTGTTTGGCACGGTGCCGGTGGCGACGATCGTCGCCGGCTGGGACCTGGGCGACGACTGGCGGTTCGACGGTGCGCTCCGCTACGCCTACACCGAGGGCGCCGTCAAGTGGTACAGCCGCTGGAGCCCGTCCGTCGTCCTGCGGGCGCCCGTCACCGAGCGGTTCGAAGTGCACGCCGAGTGGTTCGGCTCCTATACCCAGGGTCGCATCCACGACACGCAGCAGCCCTTCTTCAGCCCCGGCACCCACTACAGCATCACCCGCAACGTCGAGATCGGCCTCCGCGTCGGCTGGGGCCTCGCCGCCGAGGCCGCCCCCTTCTTCTCCGACGCCGGCATCGCGATCCAATACTGACGCCGGGCCGTCAGTCGGCGGTCAGCGAGTGGATGAGCGCATCGGACTTGAGCCGACCCGAGTAGGCATACCGCCGCTCGATGTCGGCTGCGGTATACGGCCGCGGCATGTCCGGGGAGGAGAGCGTGACTTCGTCGCCGAACACGCCCCGTACCCGCACCCAGCATCCCTTCGGCAGTTCCACGAAGGAGCCACCGGCGTCGGTCTCGAGGTCAAAGAGGTCGCGGTCGGCGTCGCGTGACTTGGGTTTATGTGCAGTTGCGCAGCGACCGCTACGTCCGCGATACCCTGTGGAAACTCACGCACACGGGCGACCTCTTCGACATGCAAGACGCCCCCTGGCAGGAAATCCCCGTCGCCACCGACACCGCCGATGCCGAAGCCCAAGCCGCCCGCACCCACCTGGACCGCCTGCGTTCCGATAAACTCTGATCCCATGGCAGGCTCCCCATCCTCGAGCAGCATTTCGATGACTTCGGCGAGATTCGCATTGAGCTCATCCATCGTATCTCCCCGCGAATGCGCCCCCGGCCATTGAGGCACCAGGAACCTGAAAAACAACCTGCTCGTGCGGGAAATGCCGACCCTGGCCTTCAATTCCGCTGCCTTATGGAAGCTTCCGGGAGCGACCTTAGTCTCAAATTTCCAATGATTTTGAAACCTGATGTGATGATTTGATGGATCTTATTGGAGCTTGATGAGGGGCGGCGATTCCGTGCTGGCGTTGATGGCCTTGATGGCATCGCGGACGGAATTGGCTTTTTGGCGGCCGAGGTTCTTGGGGAAATCCTTCTCTTCTTTCTCGAAGTAGTAGGCGAGTTTTTCCAATTCCGGAACCACTATCTTGGCGTGCGCGCCATAGGCGATCAGGATTTTCATGAGTTCCGGCGTCCGGTTCTCGCTTGCCCACGGGTTTTGGTCGCGGGCGTATTTCACAACGGCGCCGATGCCATCCTCGATGCGATGCTGTGCGAGCAGACGCAGGCCTTCCACCCGAATGCCGTCGGCGAACATTTCCCCGCTGGGAGCGGGTTGCACGATCGCCTCGTGGATGGCTGGCAGCAATGGCTTGATGTCATCCGTGGAGAGAATGCGATAGACCGAGCCGAAGTTGCCGCGCGCCCGCCCGTCCTGGTTCTTCAGTCCCGTTCTCACGGCCTTGTAGAGCGCCTCGCGATCCACGCCCTCCAGCGAGCGACTGAGCATGCCGTCGCGATCAAACAGCGCGAAGGTGAGGTAGCGCTGCTGCATTCCACGAGGATCATTGTCCGTGTCCACCTGGGCCAGCAGTTCGAGCAATCGCGGCACGGTTTTCATGGCGGGTTTGCCAATGGCGGCGAGCGCCTCGGCGGCCTTGATGCGCAGCCAGAGATCAGGATCCGCCAGAGTTTTCCGCAAGGCGTCGACAGCCGGCGCCGCGCGTCCCCGGAGGAAAATCAGGCCCTGACAGGCCCCGTAGCGGGTATCGAGGCTTGGAGACGCGAGCATGTCGACCAAGGCGGCGACGGGAGCGGTTGTTCGGCGGCCGAGAGCCATCGCGGCCCGTTCGCGAACGATCGGAGACCAGTTGCGCAAGCGCGCGAGCAGTTCTTCCTCGCCCAGGGCGTCATAGAAACTTTTGCGATCCTTGTTGTTCCAGCCGCGGCCATCGCTGATGACGGACTGCGCGGTGGCGGCGTCGAGTTGGGGCACCGCGCCGGGCTTCTTGCCTGTGAGATGGATTTTCTTCAAAGGCATGGCATAGGCGATCATGTAGGCACCGGTGCAATCCCATCCGGCGTAGCTGTCGTTGCCTTTTTCAGGCGGACCGAGGTGCGCCAGGTTGCCGTCCCAGCGCCGGGCGAGGTCGAAATACCACGCGCCAAATTCCTTCATCCACGCGCCGGTGGCCTGGGGGCCCGAATGAGCCACTCCGGGCATGGCCCAAAGCAAGTTGAAGAAATTTCCCGTGTGGCCTGTGTCGCGTTCCGGGCCATGCGAGGCGAGGCTCATGCGCGAGAAGAACTCCGCGCCCTTGGACTCGCCGAGCAGGCTGAAGAGCACCGAAACCATGCCGCACTTGCCGTTGTCCTCATGGTTCTCGATCCACGGGTGATGATCGCCGTAGGGGATGGCTCCCTTGCCGATGTAGAAGCGAAGCAGGCGAACGCTGCGCTCGATGGCGAGATCCACGGCGGCATCCCTGACACCCGCCTCGCGGGCCAGCACGAGCGAAATCGTCAGGGGAACTCCCGGCGAGTTCATCATCCCGTAGCCGCCGAGCCTTCCATCGGGTCTTGCAAACCCATGGCCCCACGAACCGACGGCGCTTTGGCCTTTCGCCGATTCGAGGGCGAGGCGTTTGAGGCCGGGCATCACCGACTGATCACCCGTGGCGGCCACATACTCCCCCAGGAACATCATCACATAGCCGTAGTGCCAGGTCTGCATGCCTGCTGACGAGTACGCCGCCGCCCATTCCGCCTCTTTTTTGATCCGAGGCAGGTAGGCCGCCTCGCCGCTGGCCAGCAGGGCCAGCGCATTCAGTGAACGGGGAATGGGATCCTGAAGGGCGTATTCCGGGGCGCTCATGCGCGCCAGGATCGCTTGGCATCCCCGCTCGAGGACGCGCCTTGACTTCGGGCAATCAAACGGAGCCGTGGACGAGTAGCTGCCGAGCACCGGAATCCTCAGGGCGACCTCGTCCGTCTTGCCCGCGCGCCAGCGGGTGAGGATCAGTCTGCCGCCTCCGGCCTCCGTTTCCGCCGCCGTGAGTGCTTGACCCATTTCGGTGCGCGGATCGACCGAAAACGCCTTGCCGCCGACGCCGAGGATCACATCGCCCACCGCGATCACGCCATCCGCGGGCGACTTCGCCTCCACTTTCGTGACGGCGACCTGCCGCGCATCGCTCGTTACCAGCGTGTCGCTGTGCATCCATCCTCGCAGCCCCGTGGCACCGAGGTTCCAGTCGTGCCTGGCGTCCGCGGCGATCGAATCGCCCTTGGTGAGGTCGGGCGGCTGCGCACTTTTATTTTTTTCAGCGGCGTGGACTGGCGGGATGGTGACAAGCGGGCTCGAGAGGCCCATCGCCAGCAAGGTCGGCAGGGCGATGTTTTGTATCCGGTTCTTCACGATGCGTGTCCTGATGTGAAAACACCACCTTAGCAAACTCTTCATGCCCTTGCCGTCCGCTTTGCCGACAAGGCATTCGCAACGAATGGGATTGTAGGTGGGGATGCCCGCCGGGTCGGCGATATCCTTGCGGGCGATACCAACCGGCCTAACTTGTCAGGCCGGAAATCGGCTCGGCGGCGGTGGCGATGCGGATCACATCCTGCAGGTGGCTATGGGTCACCCGCATTTGCCCCACATCAAGAAGGGTGTGCAGGATTGTCGCATGCAGGCGTTCGACCGTCATCGGTTCCGTGGCCGGTTTGCCACCATCCTTGGTTGTTCGGCCGATCACCTGTCCCATCTGCAAGCCGCCGCCGGCGAGCAGCAGCGGCGCGCTGTGATGCCAGTGGTTGCGGCCTCCATTGTTGTCCACCTTCGGGGTCCGCCCCATTTCTCCCGTCGCGACCAGCAGCACCTTGTCCTCAAGCCCGCGGTCGCGGAGGTCGTCAAGGAATACCGACACCGCGTGATCGAACACGGGCCCCGAAAAATTCATGCCTTCCCTCACGGCCGGATTATTGCCGTCGGCGTGCATGTCCCAGGCGAAATTCGTCGTCACGGTGACAAACCCGCAGCCCGCTTCCACCAGGCGACGAGCGAGCAACAGTTCCTTGCCCAGCGTCTTGCCGTGGTCGACATAGCGGGGATAAAAGCCCTTTTGTTTGCCGTCGGGTCCCAGCGTGACCGATTCCGGATTGCAGAGACGGCTCGTGTCGTAGCGATCGATCACCCGCCGGTCTTCCTGCGACAGGTCGAACGCCTTCGCCACGCCGCCGATGACGGTCTCATAGGCCTGTCGCCTGTAGTCCTCGAACCCGTCGGCATCCAACTGGCGCTTGATGCCATCGAGCTTTTCCAGCAAGTGCCATCGGTCTTCCATTCGATCGCGGGACAGGGTGAGGCGCATGTCCTGGTGCAAGGATCCGCCGCCGCTGCTCGTGCCGGGAACCACCGGCGCGTAGGCCGACCCGAACGGGCCGGTGCTTTCGAATCGGCCGAATGAGTTTTGGTTTGGCCCCGCGGTGGGATCGACCGACCTTGGAAAGAGCATGACATTGGTGGGCATGCCCGCGCCGGGGCGGTTGGCGCCCGCCACCCGGGAATAGACCGTACCGAGGTTGGCGTCGAGCGATTCGCCGCCGACGAGAGGCCTGAGGTCGTGGTTGCCGCGGCCTTCGAACGAAAATGAGCGGATGATCGCCAGCCGGTTGGCTCGTTCCGCGAGGTTGGGAAATGTGCCGCCGAAGGTCACGCCGGGGAGTTTCGTTTGCACCTCGCCGGTGACGCTGCGGATACCGGCGGGCGCCGACATTTTCGGATCGAATGTTTCAATTTGGCTGGACCCGCCATGCATGAACAGGGAAGACGACAGCCTTGTCGCGGAGGACGCTGCTGCCGGGCCCTGATGCCGCCTTGGCCGCCAGTAACTGCGGCAAGGAAAGCCCACCAAGGCCAAGGCTGCCGACCCGCAGAAAAGACCGCCGGGAAAAACCGCGGCGACCATCCATCAAGCTCAGCATGAGAAAATGTCCTTTCCCGCCTCAGGCAAACGCTTCGCGACTCAAATCCGCATATCCAAACATTACGGAGGATTGATGCGGCGGTTTGCCAGCGTTCTGGTTGGCCCGCAATGGCTTCATCATCGGCAATCCACCCATCAAGATGGCGACGAATCGA
>VGXS01000072.1 GCA_016873225.1 Planctomycetota bacterium
CGTGATGATCGCCGGGGACCGCAGCAGCCCCGCGCGACCCGCCCGCCGCGCCCGGTCTGGTCTCCGGGCGCGGCGCGGTGTCGCAGCCCCTCACGGCAGGCGACTCCGTCGCCGATGATCACGCCGATGCCGCGCGACAAGTGCTCACCGTTCCACCGCCCAGGCGATCCGCTTCCCCGCGGCACCGCCGGCGATCCTACGGACTGTGGACCGTTTTTTGCCCGCCGCGTCCGGGTCCTCCGCCGCGGCGGCGCCCGTCCACCGCAAGCGAGCCGGCGGGCTATCGGGCGTTTTTGCGCCACCAACGAGAACCGAGGGGACGGGGATACCAGGGAGATCACTTCCCGCTCCGCTTTCGCCCCGCTTGCAGCCACTTCTGCTTGCGGACGAAATCAACGTCCTCATCGCACAGGCGGTCGAGATCGACGACGATCCGCTTTCCATCCTCCCGGAGTAGGGTCATTCGCCCGTTCGTCGCCTGCACGAACTTCGCGTGCAAAGTGAACTTCCCGTCGGCGGACTTCCATGTTCGCCACCGGGCTGCATCGACCGGATCAACGACAGCAGGCGGCGCGGGTTCGGCAGCCGCCTCGTCTGGGGGCGCAACCGGAGCGGGGGCGACGGGTCGCTGTTCGATCGCTGGGGCAGCCGGCGGCGGCGGCGCGGCGGGTCGCTGCGGCGGGATCGCCGGCGGGGCAGCGGCGGGCGGGTTAACCGGTGCGCGGGGGCGGTCCGAGCCGCACCCTCGAACGATGCCGACCGCCACCACACCCACAAGAGCGCAGGCGACGGCTTGCCCAAGACACCCGCTCACTACCCGCGGCGAGGCCTTTCCGGCACCGTCAGCGCTCCGTTCATGCTCGAGGCGCCGACCTTCCGCCCACGGCATCGCCCAAACGCCGAGCCGGCGGCGACGGGCGGTAGTCTCGGCTTTCAGCAGATCCGGGCTGGTGTCGTAACGCCGAAAATGGAACGCGTGGCCTGCTTGAAGCATCGCAACGCTTGCGTCAATTCTTCCGACAATCACCCGTGCAACGACGCGACCGTACCGGTCGTATTCGGTCGGCTCCAGGACTACGCGACGGTTGTGAATCAGCAGCGCCAAATGGTGGCGAGCCGTCTCGCCGTAGTCTTCGCGCAATTCAGGCGCATCGATTCCATACAGCCGAACCTGAAACGGCTTGCCGTATGGTCGCGAGCATGTGCAGGTGTCGCCGTCGTAGACCGCCACCACTGTGGCGGTCCCGCGATCCAATTCGCCAAGCCGGCGACCAAACATCCAACCGAACATGCCGGACGCGCTCCCTCGACCGATCGCCCACTAACCACCGGCAACCACCTGGAAATCGTGGCGGAAAGCCGTATCGCCCCCCCATCTGGACACGTTGACCCGCCCGGTATCAGATAACCGCCGTCAATCAGCGTCAAATCAAGCCGCCGCAATGCCGGTCCCCAAAAAAGTAGCCGATCGACTCGCCGCGGGCCTGAAGCGATTCAAGCCGGTTCTCGAGAGCGCGAAAGCGCGGGACGTGAACGAAAGCGACACGTCCATGATCGTCACCGACATGCTCGCCGAGGTATTTGGCTTCGACAAATACAACGAGATCACGCGGGAGTACGCAATCCGCGGAACGTACTGCGATCTTGCCGTGAAGATCGACGGCAAGCTTCAAACGCTCATTGAGGTGAAGCCGATTGGAACCGAACTGCGGGAGAGCCATATCAAGCAGGCCGTCGACTATGCGGCAAACCAGGGTGTCGAGTGGGTCGTCCTCACCAACGGCCAATTCTGGAAGGTCTTCAGCGTCTCGTTTTCGAAACCGATTTCGGCCGACTTGGTTCTTGAAATCGACATGCTCTCGCTGGGCCACAACGACGAAGACGCGCACGACGACCTGTTCCTGCTATCCAAAGAGGGAATCCAGCGGTCCGGGTTGGATGCCTACAACGATCAACTGCGGGCGCGAAGCCGATTCAACCTCGCCGCGATCATCCTTAGCGAACCGATCCTGCACGCGATTCGCCGCGAACTGAAACGACTCTCACCCGACGTGCGGATATCGGTTGACGAACTACGCGAAGCGCTCATTCACGAAGTCGTGAAACGCGAGGTCATCGAAGGGGACAAGGCGGCAGAGGCGCAGAAACTTGTGTCCCGAGCCGCCCACAAGGCTCTTCGGCAACGACGGGCAAAGGGCGATGCGATGGACACGGGGATCGTGTCCGCCGACGAACCACCCGGCGAGCAGCCGGCCACCGACGCCTGACCAGTCAGCAGGGGATTCGTCCGTCGCCCGCCCGCCCGGCGACAGGTTTCGGTAGGACCGGGCTTTGGTTTTCTCCCGCGTCATTGATGGCATTCAGCATGGCATTGACCTACTACCCATCCCCGGGCGAAGTATTGATGTGCGATTTCTCGACCAGTTTTCGCGAGCCCGAAATGGTCAAGACTCGGCCGGTTGTCGTGGTGTCCCGCAAGTTTCAGACCACTAGCGCCGTCCACAGCATCTGCACGGTCGTCCCTGTTTCAACCCAATCACCGCGTAGCCCAAGTCGGTGGCACCACAAGCTAGCGATCGACTCAATGCCCATCCCGCTCGGAAAAGACGGGGTCGACTCATGGGCTAAGTGCGACATGGTCGTTTCCGTGGGATTCAACCGTCTGGACAAGGTGCGGACAGGCCGGGTTGACGGTAAGCGAATATTTGTCGAACACCGCGTAATTCCCGAGGATTTACAGGCGATCCAAGCCTGCCTGCTCTACGTACTGAACATGGCCCACTTGATTCCAAGCCGGGAATAGCCGATAGTTTCTTTGACCTCGAAAGAGGCTTTCAAGACCATGGGAAACCGTGGCAATCTCCGGCAATGAGCGATGCCAAGCTCGCTGGAGATTCGAAAAGGCCCCGTGTAACCCACGGGGCCTTTGGCTTTTTCAGGCGTGCGATTTTGGGCTAGGCACCGGGTTCGGGCTCGCCATTTCCGCTGTGAGCGCCCACCGCCGCCATCCCCTGTTGGCCGGCGGCGGGCCTGCATGAGCCCGGGAGAGTGGCCGCCGTGAGGCGGCCTACCGCCGTCCGGTGCGGCGCCTGGCGCGCTTTGCCGACTTGACCTCGGCGCGGTGCCGCCGCTCGTCCTGGCGGTAGATTCGCACCGCCTCCGGATGCGCGAGCTTCCAGACGTCGGGGCGCAGTGCCGCGTAGTCGCGACACCCGGCAAGGCAGCCGTTCGTGTAACGTCTCCTCTGTAAATCACCGGTATGGGCCTGCTCGAGTCGAGCGTAGCGAGACGAGGGCAGGCCCATACCGGCCGCCAGTTTGAAAAGGCGGGTCATCGAGGCTTTCTTGGAAGTGTCACCTCACCAAGAAGGAACCCGCGATGACCCACCAAGAAGAATGTACGGTGCTCGACGATCTCACGGATCTGCTCATTGAGCACGGCCCGACCGCCATGGCGTCCGCTCTGGCCACACTCATGAATCATGCCATGCAGATCGAGCGTGAGCAGACGCTACAGGCCGAGTCTCATCAGAGAACTGCCGACCGTCAAGGCTACGCCAACGGATTCAAGCCCAAGACCATTCGCACCCGGGTCGGCGAGGTCGCCTTGCGGATCCCGCAGACCCGCGGCTACCACGACCCCGAGGGGCGGCCGTTCTATCCCAAGAGCCTCGAGCGGGGTGTCCGGAGTGAACGGGCAATGACGCTCGCAGTGGCCGAGATGTACGTCCAGGGCGTCAGCACCCGGAAGGTGACGGCCGTCGTCGAGCGGTTGTGCGGGCTGGAGGTCACCTCCACCCAGGTCAGCCGGGCTGCCGCCGAGCTCGACGAGCAGCTGGCCGCCTGGCGAAACCGTCCGATCGGCGAGGTCGCCTACCTCATCCTCGATGCCCGGTACGAGAAGATCCGCCACGGTGGGGCCGTCGTCCCCTGTGCCGTCCTCACGGCCATCGGCGTCTCGCCGGATGGCAAGCGATCCGTCCTCGGCTGTAGCGTCGAGCTCAGCGAGGCGGAGCACCACTGGCGGACCTTCCTCCAGAGCCTTCTTGCCCGAGGCATGCGAGGCATGAAGCTCGTCGTCAGCGACGATCATGCCGGGCTCAAGGCGGCTCGCTCCGCCACCCTCCATGGCATCCCCTGGCAGCGGTGCCAGTTCCACACCATCCGCAATGCCATGGCCCACGTGCCAAAGGCCTCGATGCGGGCTGATGTCATTCAAGACCTGAAGCGAGTCTTCAATGCCGACGATGCGGCAGAGGCCGACCGGCGGCTCAAGGAGATGGTCGCCCGCTACCAGAAGCCCGCGCCAGGGCTCGCCAACTGGCTCGAGGCCAATGTCCACGAGGCCCTCACCGTCCTCGGCTTCCCTCCAGCCCACCGCCGCAGGCTCCGAACGACGAATGGGCTTGAACGACTCAACAAGGAGATCAAGCGCCGAACGCGAGTCGCCACGCTGTTCCCCAACGAGGCTTCGCTGCTCAGGCTCGTCTCGGCAGTCCTCAATGAGATCAGCGACGACTGGGAAACGGAACGGTCTTACCTCAACATGGAGGCCTGTTGACCCGCCTGATCATCAAGGCATTTACAGAAGAGGGGTTGCTTTATCGGAGTTTTCTGGACCAGCAATAGGATGGCGCTGTTTTTCGACCCAAACCTCGGCTACGACGTGGCGGTCAACTATTTTGTGTCACAAACCGATGCGTGGCTCGAGAAAATAGTGCAGTTCTACAGCATGACGCACGCGGTCACGAGCGTTCGAGTGTATCCGGTGACCTACACGCCGACGGCAGCCGCCATCGCCTTGCCGTAGTTTCCCACGGTCGAAGTGGGCCTTATGAACCGTCGCAGCGCGCTGCGTCGACAATGCGGTTTTGGCTGCGATGCCCAACCTGAAAGCCAAACAGCGGTTCCGCTCGAGAGGCTCATCCAATACGACGGCGTATACCTCGCCGCCGCGGCGGAAAGGAGTGTGTATCCCGTGACCTATCAGCCGACCGCAGCCGCGGCTCCTGCTCCGTAGGCTGAAACCGTGGACGCCCACTTTTCCGTCAGAAAAAGCACTTCCTGAGCTGCTTGGCGAGTTCGCCGTCAGCCTTGATCCTGATGTTTGTGTTGCTGTTGTACGGAGAACGGTCACTGTCACCCAGCAGGAATTTTACCTGGTCAACTAATTTTTGATTGTCCCTGTAAGCCTCACTCTTCAGACTCCTCAGAGCGTCTTGCGATTTCTCGCTCTGCCGCGACCACCACTTGCCGGCACGTGTTTCGTACGCCACGAGCGCCGCCCGGATCTTTTCTGCGATCGTGTCTGCATTCGTAGCACCCTTCGTAAATCCTGCGCCCTGCTGGCTCTTCAGGAAGTCGTTCGCGGATTGCGCGGGCCAGAAAAAATTCCGCTGATCGGCCGGATTAAAACGTTGCACTGTAAGGCCACTGATATCCACTCCCTGCGATCGTAGCGCCTGCACGGCGAGCGCGAGCTGTTGTTCGTTAGGCCGATAGTGACCGCTCGCATTGTTGATGTACGTGAGCCTGCCTTGCACCACCGTGATGCAGCCTGTGCAGAGCACCTCGCCCCCAGGGCAATCGCATCTTAATCGGCCTGTTTTCCCGTCAGAATTCCTTCCAAGACATCGTTACACCAGCCTGCTTGGAGTCGTTTGCCCCGAATCGAGCAA
>VGXS01000073.1 GCA_016873225.1 Planctomycetota bacterium
CAAGGGCGGCAAAAAAGACATGCCCAAGGGGAAGGATTCCGCGTCGGGCAAGAAAGATGGCGACGGTCCGCGGTTGCCATGGATTGCCGCGCACTTCGAGGAACTCGACACCAACATGGATGGAAAGCTCACCATCGCCGAACTCAAGGCCGAGGTTGACAAAACATTCGCCGGGTTCGACCGCGACAAGGACGGCAAGCTTACCCGCGATGAATACAACGGCCGGGGGTCGGATTTCCGCTCGGCGGTTGCCGGAATCGTCAAGGGACATTCCGGGGAGTTTGCCGATCCGATGGGAACCATCACCAGGGATGGCTTTCTCGGTTTCATGACCAAGATGTTCAACAAGTCCGACAGGTCGGGCACGGGAACGATTACGAAATCCGACGCGTCCCGAACCGGAGGCGGCAAGGACAAGAAATGATGGGTTTTCGGGGGACCTTGGTCATGCGCGTTTGGGCCTTGTTGCTTCTTGTCGGCCTTCCGGCCTCGGGTTGGGGCGCCTCACGGCCCAACATTATTTTCATGCTTTCCGACGATCAGGGATGGGCCGGGCTGTCCGTGGCCATGCATCCGGATGTGCCCGGTTCCCGGGGGGCCGCCTTCAACACTCCCTCACTTGAGAAAATGGCGTCGCAAGGGATGCGTTTCTCCGCCGCCTATTCCCCTGCGCCGGTTTGCTCACCCACCCGCATCAGCCTCCAGACGGGGAGAACCCCCGCGGCCCTGCACTGGACCAAGGCGGCGCCCCCGGAAACCGGTCGCAAGCTCGTTGAACCCGTCAATATCAAGAACATTCCGGCGACGGAAACCACCATCGGGGAACTGTTGCGCAAGGCGGGCTACGCCACGGCACACTATGGGAAATGGCACATCAGGGGTGGCGGCCCCGCGCAACACGCTTATGACGAGAGTGATGGCGACACAGGCAACGAGGAAGCCTACAAGTTCAAGGATCCCAATCCGGTGTATATCTTTGGCATGGCCAAGCGGGCCGAGGCCTTCATGGATAAAAACAGGAAGGCCGGCAAGCCGTTTTACATCCAGCTTTCGTGGAACGCGCTTCATGCCCCGGGCAACGCCCTCAAGGCAACACTGGCGAAGTACCAGAAACTCGGGCCGGGCAAAAACGCCGAGCGGGCCGCGATCACCGAAGATCTCGACACCGGGGTCGGCATGGTCCTGAAATCCGTTGACGAACTTGGCCTGTCTGGCGACACCTTCGTCATTTACATGGCTGACAACGGCGCCGGCGGCGGCAAGGCCGCCCTCTCGGGGGGCAAGGGCGACCTGTACAAGGGGGGATTCGAGTGCCTTTCATCGCGCGGGGACCCGGAGTCAAAGCCAATTCCTGGTGCCATGCCCGCGTGGTGGGCTACGACCTGCTCCCCACCTTTTGCGAATGGGCCAAGGTTCCGGCCTCGGCCATGCCCAAGGGACTCGAGGGTGGAAGCCTCGCCGGACTGTTGTCCAACGGGGGCAGGGGCGAGGTCAAGCGCGCCCGCGAGGAGATGGTTTTCCATTTTCCCCACTACCAGGGCGACTCGCCCCACTCGGCGATTTACCTCGGCAACCTCAAGCTGATCAGGTTTTACGAGGAGAACAAAACCGTGATGTTCGACCTCTCGCGCGACCTCAAGGAACAAACCGACCTTTCGAGGAACATGCCGGCGGAGGCGGCCAGGCTCGCGAATAAACTCGATGACTACCTTGTCTCCGTGAAGGCGCAGATGCCGACGCCCAACCCCCAGTACGACCCGCGCAAGGCGACCCCCCAGCAGCAGAAAAAGGGCAAGGACAAGAAGGCTGAAAAAGCCGCTTGAATTGGAGCCATGGCCATGCGCCCAAAATGGAGGCCCGCGGCGGGATGGCTTGTGGCGGCAATCGCCGTCACGATGCTTTTTTCCCGCCAATCCATCGCCCAAAAGAAACCCAAGCAGGGTGGCGGCCCCCAGCATGTGTTCTCGGGACCGGCGCCCGAACACCCATTCGACATCATCCTGGCCCGGCCCACGACCACCAGTATCACCGTTTCCGTGATGGCGGCGCGGGACACGCAAGCCTACCTGGGCCACGGGATTTCCGAGAAAGATCTCTCGGCAAGACTTCCGTCGTCCGCCTGCCTACCGGCGCACCGGTGGAGTTCAACCTCAAGGACTTGAAGCCTGACTCCAGGCACTTTTACCGGCTTCATCACCGGGAAGGAACCACCGGCGAATTCATGCCCGGCCCGGGCGGAAGTTTCCAAACTGGCAGGCGGCCGGGCGAGTCATTCGTGTTCACCATGCAGGCGGATTCCCACCTCGACCAGGGAACCCGTCCTGCCGTCTACGAGAAAACGATGGCGAATGTGCTGGCCCACGGCACCGATTTCCATGTCGACCTGGGCGACACCTTCATGACTGACAAATATCCCAATTACCGTGACTCGCTGCCCCAGTACATCGCGCAGCGCTACTATCTGGGGCTTGTCGGCCGTGCCGCCCCTGTGTTCCTCGTGCAGGGCAACCATGACGGCGAAAGGATCGACCGCTACGACGGCACCCCCAACTGCATGCCGGTCTGGTCGGCCCTGACCCGGAGGAAATACTATCCGCCCGTGGTTCCGAACGGGTTTTACACAGGCAGCACCACCGAGGTGAGGCACGCGGGCAGGCCGGAGAATTATTACGCCTTTGACTGGGGCGATGCCCAAATCATCGCGCTTGATCCGTTTTGGACTTCACCCAGAAGCCGCAAGGGAAGCCCGGACGGTAACTGGACAAGGACCCTGGGCAAGACCCAGTACCAGTGGCTGGCCAAGACGCTTGCCGCCTCCAAGGCCAAGTATAAGTTTGTGTTCATCCACCACCTGGTGGGAGGTTTGGATGATTCGGCCCGCGGTGGCAGCGAGGCCGCCGCGCTTTATGAATGGGGTGGCCAAGGAAAGGATGGCAAGGACGAATTCAAGGCCCGCCGGCCCGGTTGGGAGGCTCCGATTCACGAATTGCTGGTTCGCAACAAGGTCGCCGCCGTCTTCCACGGGCACGACCATTTTTATGCCCGGCAGGACCTGGATGGCGTCGCCTATTTCATGGCGCCCCAACCCGGGCATCCGGGATCCGACAGGCTTCGAAACGCCGAGGAATACGGGTACATCCGCGGGGAGTTCCTGCCGCCCTCGGGACACTTGAGGGTTTCCGTGTCTCCGGAAAAGGCGGTGGTGGAATATGTGAAGACCTACCTGCCCGCGGCGGAAACAGCCCAGAAAAAAAATGGCGAGGTCGCGAGCACGCTGGTGATCAGGAGATGACCATGTCCCATGGCGGGCGCGCGAGAACGGAATCATCGATTCCATTTTTGAAAAGCGCGAAACGAGCAGGGTGGCCGCGGGGTATTGTGGCCGGGCTCTTGTCACCAACCTTCGCGCCCGATTCCCGGTGCCAACCACCAACAGGCGCGGTCCTTGAAAACACAAATCGATTGTTTGCGGGTATCCTGAAACCGGTCTAATTGCAAAACAATGAACTAACCAGTCACGCGCCAGGCGGGGTGGCCTTCCATTGAGATGGTGTCACCGGCGGCCAACTGGGTTCCCGGGCGCGTTTCCACTGAGCCATTCACGAGCACCATTCCTTCCCGGATGACAAGCTTGGCCTGGCCTCCGGTTTCGGCAAGTCCGCAGGCTTTCACGGCCCGCGCCAGTGTCAGCCCATCCAAGAGAGGAATTTCATTGATCTTGGTCATGCCTTCGCTTCCGGCACCCGGGATAAAATGACTTCGCTATCCTAGGGTTGTCCATACCAGCGGTTCGGGGAAAGCGCCATGTCCGCCGTCGCCACTGACATCCTTGCCGAGATCGGTTCCCTCAAGGCCCGCGAGGATGCGACCATCCTGGCCCATTACTACCAGGATGGCGAAATCCAGGCGATTGCTGATTTCACCGGGGATAGCCTCCAATTGGCCCGCGCCGCCACCAAGGTCACCAATGGGACGATCGTCTTCTGCGGCGTTCATTTCATGGCCGAGACGGCCAAGATCCTCAACCCGGCCAAGAGGGTTCTTTTGCCAGACCTGAAGGCCGGTTGCAGCCTTGCCGATAGTTGCCCGGCGCCCAAACTGGCCCGTTACCAGGAAATGCTGCGGGAAAACGGCCGGAAGTTCCAAACCGTCACCTACATCAACAGCACCGCCGCCACCAAGGCGCTTTGCGACTGGGTGGTGACTTCGGGCAACGCCGAGGAGATCATCCGCCGGGTTCCGGCCGACATGGAAATCCTCTTTGTTCCCGACCGCCACTTGGGCCAATACCTCCAGGAGATCACCGGCAGGAAGATGATCATCTGGGACGGCGCCTGCATGGTGCATGAGATTTTCAGCGTGGGAGACCTGATCCGTCAGCAAAAATCATTGCCAGGTTGCCTGACGGTGGCCCATCCCGAGTGTCCGGCCAACATCCGTGAGAGAAGCGATTTCGTGGGTGGCACGGAGGCCATCATCCGCCATGTGGGAACCCTGGCCAAGCCCGCGGATGTTCTTGTCGCCACGGAGCCCAACATGATCTGGCAGCTTGAGCGCCGCTACAAGCAGCACCGGTTTCATCCGGTGTCGGGCATCACCTGCGCGTGCAACGCCTGTCCGCACATGGCGCTCAACACGCTTGAGAAAATCAGGGATTGCCTCGAGCATGGTGCTCCGGAAATCACCTGGGACCCGTGCTTCGACAACGCCGGGGAGGTGCTCCGCCGCAGCCTGCTTTCCTAGCCCCAAGCTCGGGAGTCCACGAGTGCCGCCGATCATTCCAAAGGCCACCCTCGCGCGCATGGCATACCCTTGCCGTCATTTCAAGGCTGCCAAGGGACTTCCCTCCACCGACTCGCTTTCCGAAAGCCATCGCATGGTGACGCTTTCGGGCTTGGGCCGGCCCGGACACCCGGTTGATGTCCGGATCGGATGGAATGCCGGCGGCTTGATGCTCACGGTGGCGTTGTCCGGCAAGACGGCGCCTTGCCGCGGTGATTCCGCCAGCCCATGGCTTTCCGATGGGGTCACGGTCTGGATTGCCACCAGACCCTTGGCCGGCTCAAAGCGCGCCAACGCCTATTGCCACCTGTTTCACCTGCTGCCCGTCGGGGGAGGCGAGGACAGGCTCGAGCCGGTGATGCTTCAATCGGTCGTTCCGAGGGCCTTGGAGGATGCCCCCCGGTCGCCATCCGGTTCCGTCGTGTTCCGGTCGCGGCAGTGCAAGGGGGGATTCGAGCTTGGCGCCCAGTTCACGCCGGCCTCACTGCACGGATACGATCCCGCTGAAAACGCGCGCCTTGGATTCCTCCTTCGGGTGCACGACCTTGAAAGAGGCGCTTGGATGACCGGGGCTGATGAGGAGTTGCCCTACGCCGAGGATCCCCAATGGTGGGATTTTATCGATCTGCTTCCGGCGCCGGGGGCGAAATGAGGGAGGCCTCCATTTTGTGGAGGCCTCAGGTGTTTCAATCAGGTGAAAAGAGCGGATCAGTCGCGGTAGGAACCACCGCTGCTGCCGCCGCCGTAGCTGCCACGGCCGCCACCGCCGCCGTATCCGCCACGACCGCCACCGCCGCCGTATCCGCCACGACCGCCACCGCCGCCGTAGCCACCA
>VGXS01000074.1 GCA_016873225.1 Planctomycetota bacterium
CGGAACTGGCTGAAACGCCACAAACGATTCCACATGCACTTTATTCCCACCAGCAGTTCATGGCTGAATGTCATCGAACGCTGGTTCCGGGATCTGACACAGAACCGCATTCGGAAGGGCGTCTTCAAGAGCGTCGCTCAGTTGGTTGATGCGATCCGTCATTACGTCGACCACCACAATGCGAATCCAACGTCCTTTGTGTGGACGAAGAAAGCGGAAGACATCCTTGAAAAAATCACCCGCGCCAGAAAGGCACTCGATAAGATCTCATCTGAGTGAGACGCTACACTAGCAGCCGCTGCCCCGGTGGCCTGCGGGCCGGTCGGCGTCGCGGGCAGATGCCGCACGAGCCGGTTACCTCGGTGTCAGTCGGCGCGCATAACCGGCCAGTGATCGGCGCCTGATCCCCGGCCATCTTCACGGAGCATTCCGACCTACAGGTCTTCCAGCGGCATAGCCGCGGAAGGAGGCCTGTTATGGCGAATGTGCTGAAGATGATGATGGTCGAGGCGATTCATTCACTACGATCGGCAGGACTGTCCTGCCGTGAGATCGCAAGACGTCTTGGGATCCATCGGGAGACAGTCTCTCGGCACCTGCGTCTGGGCGGTGAGCCGGTTTTAAAACCGGCCAGCGCGCCGATTTCCCCGGCCGGGTCGGAGGATGCCGTGGCCGGTTTTGGCGCGCCGCCCGGCCCGGGGGTGGCTGGTTTTGAGCCGCCGACCGGCTCGCCGCGGAGTCAGGCAAGCGTTGCGAGCCCTTGGCTCGCATGGCTTCTCGAGCAGCGGGAGCGAGGGCTGTCGGCCAAGCGGATCCATCAGGATCTCCTGGTCGAACATCAAGCCGCTGCCGCGGTCAGCTACGACAGCGTGCGGCGGCTGCTCAAGAAGCACGGGGCCGCCAGGCCCGTGCCGTTCCGGCGGATGGAGAGCCCGCCGGGATTCGAGGCCCAGGTGGACTTCGGCACGGGCGCTCCGGTCATCGGGCCCGACGGCCGACGACGCAAGACGCATGTGATCCGCGTCGTCCTCTCGCACTCCCGCCGAGGCTATAGCGAGGCGGTCTTCACGCAGTCAACAGACGACTTCATCCAATGCCTGGAGAACGCCTTCGAGCACTTCGGGGGCGTGCCTCGCACGATCGTCATCGACAACCTCAAGGCCGGGGTGCTCAAGGCCGACTGGTTCGAACCCGAGCTCAACCCGAAGCTCGAAGACTTCTGCCGTCACTATGGCACAACCGTGCTCCCCACGAAGCCGAGAACGCCACGGCACAAGGGCAAGGTCGAGCGGGGCGTCGATTACGTGCAGGAGAACGCCCTCAAGGGGCGGACGTTCCCCAGCCTCCACGCCCAGAACCAGCATCTCCAGGAGTGGGAGAGTCGCACAGCCGACACCAGGATTCACGGGACCACGAAGAAGCAGGTACGGGCCTACTTCAACGAAGCGGAACGGGCAGCCCTCCTGCCGTTGCCATCGAACCGTTTCGAGAACTTCCGTGAGGCCAAGCGAAAGGTCAGCCGCGACGGCCATGTCGAGGTCGCCAAGGCGTTCTACTCAGTGCCTCCTGAATACCTCGGCCGAGAGGTCTGGGTCCGCTGGAATGGCCGTAGCGTCCGGGTGTTCAACGACCGGATGCAGCAGATCGCGATTCATGCCAAGCGGGATCACGG
Organism: Planctomycetota bacterium; assembly: GCA_016873225.1. Taxonomy (GTDB): domain Bacteria; phylum Planctomycetota; class Planctomycetia; order Gemmatales; family Gemmataceae; genus REEB421. Next base: position 1,673 of record VGXS01000074.1, read on the forward strand.
CCGCTACAGCACCGCCGCCCAGCACCTCGACCCTACGAAGATCAACAGGCTTGAACGCGGCATCGCCTATCTATTGGGCAAGGTCCGGTCGATCGGACCCCAGACGCATGCCTGGGCCGAGGCCGTCGTCGATGCCCGGGGCATCGAAGGCCATCGGGTGGTGCAAGGACTCCTGTCGCTCACCAGGAAGCACACCTGCGCGGAGCTCGAACGAGCCTGCGAAATAGCCCTCGCCAACCAATGCTATCGCCTGAGGCTGCTACGACAGCTGATCGCGCGGCAGGCCGACAAGCAGCAGCCACTCGAGTTCCTCGCCGAGCATCCGATCATTCGGCCGCTCGATGACTATGCCGCCGTGGTCGCTCGGGCGATCCATCGCCGCCAGAGTCGCCCATCCCTGGGCGAAGGTTTTGGGAGCCATGGCACAGGCATCCATTCCAGCAACCAAGACCGTCGCCCCGCAGGCGTGAACCTACGGGACGACGGATGCCTGTGGTCCGGGTATCGCTCGTCGGGTTGCTCCTCAGCAGAGCCCGACTCCTGTTCACCGGACACGCCAAGCGTAGCTCCCGATCCATCAGCGTGACGGATCGGGGTTGTTCTGTTTCCTCTCCGCCCAGGAGCCACCTGCCATGCACGACCACCTCCGCTCCATCCTTCGCCTGCTCCGGCTCTCCGGGCTCGCGGCCTCACTCGACGTCCGCATTCAAGAAGCCCAGGCCAGTCGCCTGAGCCACCTCGAGTTTCTCGAACTCATCCTCCAAGACGAAGTCGCCGTCCGTGATCATCGCCGGATCGACCGCCGCACCAAGTTCGCGGGCTTCCGGGACCTCAAGACCCTCGATCAGTTCGATTGGGAGTTCAACACCTCGCTCCCACGCAGGCAGCTCTTCGAGTTGGCCACCTGCAAGTTCCTCGACGACGCCCGAGACATCCTCCTCATGGGACCGCCAGGCACCGGCAAGACCCATCTCGCCCAGGCGATCGGCTATGCCGCCATCAAGCAGGGCCGAACCGTTCTCTATCGTTCCGTATTCGACGTCGTACGAGACTTCCTTCACGAAGAAGCCCTCGGCGATGACGATGCCACGCTCGCCCGCTACCTTCGTCCCGATCTCCTGATCATCGACGATATGGGAATGAAACAGCTGCCCAAGCGGAGCGGCGAATACCTGTTCGAGATCATCATGCGCCGCCACCAAACCAGAAGTACTGTCATGACCAGTAACCGACCACTCGAAGACTGGGGCAAGCTCCTCGGCGATGTGCCGAGCGCCTCGGCCATCCTCGACCGCTTCCTTCACCACGCCGAGATCATCGCCTTCCAAGGCCGAAGCTACCGCCTGCGGAACCGACTCGGCGACGATCCGAAGCCCGGACCCAGGCCGGCCGACGATTCAAAACCGGCCAGCGCGCCGACCGGCAATCGTCGGCCCAAACCAGCCACAGACGCCGATGATGCAACCGATCAGACCGCTACGACCTGACCACGCCCCTTGCCAACAGAACCGAATAAGACGATTCTTCCACCGAGTACCACCCACATGGTGGCCGGTTTTGGGCGCCGATGAGTGGCCGGTTTTGGCGCGCCGAATGACACGTCCAGAATATCCACGAGCCCGTCGAGGTTCGTATCGCCCGCGGCCGCGAAGGCGACGAGCACCGTCCCGTCGCCCTGCTCGAGCCAGCCGACCGTTCGGGGCGTGCCGTCGGAGCAGGCAGCGGCGGCGGTTGTCGAACCGATGCCGACCGTGCCGGACCAGTCGCCGCCCGCCCGGCCCGCCGCCAGCCCGGCCAGGAGGTCGCCGCGGGAGATCCCGCCGGCCGCGATCGACACCGCCCCCGCGCCGAGGTCGAGGAACCCGCCGGCAGCCCGATCAACGCGCAGCGACTTCACGGCCAGCGTTGATCCGCCCGTTCCGGATAGCCGCACCTCCCCGCCGGCGGTGATCGCCAGGGCCGGCAGGCCGGTCACGTGCCCCCCTTCGATCAGCAACCGGGACACCCCGGTGGTGCCATTGATCGCCAGCGATCCGCCGGCGGCCAGGGTGCCGCCCGCGAGCGTGATGCTCGGCAACCGGGCCACCACCCCCGGGGAAAAGCCGAGGGCGGCCCCGTGCTGCACGATCGTCGCGCTGCCGAAGAGGGCGTTGGGGGCGGCGATCTGCAGGGTGCCCGCCTGCACGACCGTGGTGCCGGTGAGCGTGTTGACCGCGTCGAGCACGAGCGTCCCGGCCCCCGACTTCACGAGGCTGCCGGTGCCCCCCACCACGGCATATCCGGCCTGCGCCTGCGTCTGCGTCTGCGAGCCCGCCGGCACCGCGAAGGAGAGAGGTCCCTGCGGCATGAGCGCGTTGCGGGCCCCGTCGAGCGTGAGCCGCATTTCCCCCTGCGCCGCCGACCGGAAGTCGACATCAACGCGATCGAACACCCCCGGCGGGCCGGGGTCCAGCCCCAGGAACGTGTTCAGGGCGTGAATCTCCCAGCCTGAGTTGAGCACGTTCATGCCGAGCACCCCGGGGAGCGCCGGGTCGATGTCGATCACGCCGACCGTGATGTCGCGGAACAACAGGTCGACGTCGCCGGCGGTCCGCACCGCCAGGGTGTCGATCCGCAGCACCGGGATCTCCACCGAGCCGCCGACGCCGGCGACGGTCTGAAACGAGATCGCCTCGTCGTCGAGGGTGCCGTTGCGGTTGACGTCGAGCCCGAGATCGAAGGCCATCGCGGCCGAGAGGATGCACTGCTGGGCGCCGGTGTCGAGGAGGAAGTTCGCGGCCTTCGTCGTGGCCCCATACTGGGCCCGCACCGGCACGAACGGCAGCGCGGCGTTTTCGGGCAGCGGGTCGGTGGGATTCTGCTGCCCGGTGGCCGGAAACCGGACCATCGTCAGCGGCACGCTGTACTGGTTGGCGGTGAGCGTCGATGCGAGTGGCACGTCGAATGCCACGCCGATGCGGAGGGCGTGCATGTCGGCCTGCGCCGCGAGGTCGAAGCCCACGGTGCGGCCGGTCATCAGCGGCATCCCGGCGATGCCGGAGTAGAAGGCGAAGTTGCCGTTCGAGGTCTGCATCCTGGCGTTCGGCAGCGTGCGGGGCACGCCGTCGCTGCCCGCGAAGAAGAAATCGTAGGGCCTGGACACGCCGGTGGACTGCGGCCCGGCCACCCCGAAATCCACGTACGTCGCTTCGGTCACGAGCCCCTTCGCCAGGAGTTCTGCCGACGAGTTGGCCCCGGCCAGGATGCCGCTGGCACCGGTGTCGAGCAGGTATTCGTTCAGATCGAGGGCGCCGAACGAGCCCACCTGGATCTGCACCACCGGCTGGGAGATCGTGAACTCGTCGGACAAGCCCAGGTCGACGATGCCGGCCGCCCCGGCGCGCTCGGTGGGCAGCGCGAGAACGGCCGCTGCCGCGGCCAGCAGAAGCACGGTGGTGGATCGGCTCATGGGCGGCCCTCGCGCGGTCGCGCCGGCTCCGCCGACGCCCCTCTGGCAGCATAACCCCCCTACGGATCCCGGCAGCAACTGGGTCGCCGCACCCGCTTCCCAGCGGCGCCGGCGTCGCGCCACGGCCAGGGCGGCGGCGAGCAGCAGACCGGCCGGCACCGCCGGCTCCGGCACCGCGGCGATGCCTGGCGGGGCGTTGTAGCTGCCGCCGCCGTAGAGCCCCGTCGCCGAGAAGTCGGCCACGTCC
>VGXS01000075.1 GCA_016873225.1 Planctomycetota bacterium
CCATGAGCCATAGCAAAAACAAAAGAGCCCCCAGTGGAGCCGAAGTAAGTGGGGAGTATTAAAACACACTCGATTCGCATTTTTATCGGGATTATCAATCCGACTCATCTATTTGAAGTCCTATCTAAAGGATTGATTCCCCGGAATTCCTCGCCAAACCTCGCTCCGGATACCATGGGCCATGGCGGGCGGGTATCATGCACACGCATCATGATGGCAGAAACCCGAGCATGACCACGGCATCCACTCCCCCCTCCATCGGGCTTGGCCTCTGGAAAATCCCCAAGCCGCAAACCGCGACGCTGGTACGCGAGGCCATCAAGGTTGGCTACCGCCACCTCGACAGCGCCTGCGACTATGGCAACGAGAAGGAAACAGGGGAAGGGATCCGGAAAGCCCTGGCCGATGGCCTCTGCCGCCGGGACGACCTTTGGGTGACCTCCAAGCTGTGGAACACCTACCACAAGGCCGAGCATGTGCGCCCCGCGCTGGAACGAACGCTGGCCGACATGAACCTCGATCACCTCGACCTGTTCCTGATCCACTTCCCGATTCCGCTGGCCTTCGTTCCGTTTGAAACTCGCTATCCGCCCGGATGGACCTTCGATCCCACGGCTCCCAAGCCCTTCATGAAAGCCGCGTCAGTGCCCGTCATCGAGACCTGGCAGGCGATGGAGCGACTGGTGGAAGCCGGATTGGTGCGGCACATCGGCGTGTCGAACTTCTGCGTCTCGCTGCTCAGGGATTTGCTGTCGCAGGCGCGCATCCGGCCCGTGGTGAACCAGGTGGAATCGCACCCCTACCTGGCCCAGGAAAAGCTGCTGAGGTATTGCCGCGAGGAGGGGGTGGCCTTCACGGCTTTCTCTCCGCTGGGCGCGCCATCGTATGTGCCGCTGGGAATGGCCAAGCCGGAGGATTCGGTGCTGCTGGAGCCATGCGTGGTTGCCGCGGCGGGAAGGCTTGGGAAAACTCCGGCCCAGGTGGTGCTGCGGTGGGCGGTGCAGCGGGGAACGAGCGCCGTGCCCAAGACGGAAAAACCGTCCCGGTTGGTGGAGAACCTGGCCGTGGAAGACTTCACGCTCAGCGACGCGGAAATGGCGGCCATTTCCGCGCTCGACCGCAACAGGCGGTTCAACGACCCCGGCGTGTTCTGCGAGCAGGCGTTCGGGACCTTCTTCCCGATTTACGAATGATCGTTGTCATGGGCTTCGGCCCTCGAGGAGGATGAGGAATGTTGGCCCTGGTTTTCACGACAGTCGCGGCGATGTTGGCCGCCGACCCCGCGCCGCTGTTCAACGGCAAGAACCTCGACGGCTGGAAGGAGGCGTCCAAGGACAAGGCGTCCCTGGCGGGAAAGACGGAAGCCTTCGGGGGGCGGTTCAAGGTGAAGGACGGCGTGATCGCGATCGACCCGTCGGTGAAGGGCGACCTGCACATCGAGACGGAAAAGCCGATCGAGGGAGACACCCGCGTCGTGCTCGAGGTGAAGCCGGGTCCCAAGTGCAACAACGACCTGTTCATCCGCGGCACCAAGTTCGACCTGACCTTGGGAAGCAAGGAAGGCAAGAACCTCAAGGATGGCGAATGGGCCACCGTGGAGATCGTCATCAAGGGCGACGCGATCGAGCACAAGATCAACGGCGAGACGGCCCGTTCCTCCAAGGCCAAGGGCGGCCCCACGCCGCTGCGCATCCGCGCCGAGTTCGGGGCGCTGGAAATCAAGTCCGTGAAGCTGGCGCCCTGAAGCCGGTCAGTCGCGGGGGAACAGGTCGGGATTGTCGGTGAAGATGGCATCGACCTTCAGGTCGCGGATGAGGCGGCGCATTTCGGCGCGCGCCTCGCCGGCCGCGGTCGAAGTACGCGCCCGCACCGTCCATACCGTCACGCTCATGTTGGCCTTGTGGGCCTCGTCGGCCAGCATGGGCGCCCCGTTGAGCACCTGCACATTCGGGGCGATCCCGTCGCCAAACCGGCGGATGCGGTCGACGGCCCGCGCGGGTTTTTCCCGACCCAGTGATCCGAAGAGGAAAACCAGCGGCAGCTTGCAGGCATGGTCGGATCGCAGCTTGCGCAGGCTGGCCTCGCTGAAACTCTGGATGATGACCGGGGTTTTGGGATCGGCCCCGGGCTTGTCGAGCCTGTTCCTGGCCAGGGTTTCCATGAGCAGCTTTTCCATGTCGAGGCCGCGGGCGCCATAGACCTCGGGAGCCTTGGTTTCGGGAATAATGCCGGCCTTGCCGCGCACCGTGTCGATCATTTCCTGAAAAGTCGGCACGCGCGTGTCCGCCCATTTGCCGTCGAGCCAGGATCCGGCGTCAAGCGTCTTGATTTCCGCGAGGGTGAATTCCGCCACGGGCCATGTGGCGCGGCCCTTCACCATGGTGGCCCTTGAGGGAAACCTCGCCTTCACATCGGTGGTGCGCTCAAGCGTGGTGTCGTGCAGGCAGACCAGCGCGCCGTCCCTGGTGACTTGCAGGTCGGGTTCCACGAAGTCGGCGCCCTGTTCAAGCGCCAGCCTGTAGGCGGGGAGGGTATGCTCGGGGGCGTAGGCCGAGGCGCCGCGGTGCGCGATATTCGTCGGACGCGAGTAAGGGGCGAAAGCGGCCTGGGACATCGACAGCAGACAGCCGACAAGGGCGATGACAGGCATGTTGGGAGGTCTCCACCGGGTGTCGCGGAATTCTCGAAGCTATGCTAGCGATCGGTCAACCTGGCGGGGAAAGGAGGGTTCATGCGACCATCACGCCGCGCCACCTTGGCGGCCCTGGCGGCCTCGACCGCCTTGGGGGCACCGGGCGGCCTTCACGACATCCCCTCCGACCTGACGGTTCCCGAGGCCATGGATGACAAACCCGGCGCGGGCAGGCGGGTCCGCGAGGCGCTGCCGGGTTACGAGAATTGGGACCTCAGGCATGCCCTGTACCTGCCGAAAGGGTGGAAACCGGGCGGCAGGCATCCGGTGATCGTGGAATATCCGGGCAACGGGCCGTATTCGAACAAGCTAGGCGACATCAGCACCGGCCGGGTGGAGGATTGCAAGCTGGGATACGGCATGGGCGCTGGCGAAGGGTTCATCTGGTTGTGCCTGCCGTTCGTCGACCGGGCCAACAAGCGGCACGCCCGGCAGTGGTGGGGCGATGCCGAGGCCACGGCCGCGTATTGCCGCGAGGCGGTGAGGCGCGTGTGCGACGGGCATGGCGGCGACCGGGAGAGGGTGCTTTTGTGCGGTTTTTCGCGGGGAGCGATCGCCTGCGGTTACATCGGCCTGCGGGATGATGCCACGGCGCGGTTGTGGCGGGGCCTGTTCGCCCACAGCCATTACGACGGACTGCGCCGCTGGGGCTACCCTGGGGACGATGCCGCCGCCGCCCGCGCCCGCCTGAAGCGCCTCGCCGGCAGGCCCCAGTTCGTCAGCCATGAGGAGTCGGTGGAACCGGCGCGTCGATTCCTCGACGGCGTTCCCAACACCACCCTGGTGGCGCTGCCGTGGCCCAACCACGCCGCCGAGTGGGTTCTCAAGGATATACCCGAGCGGAAAAAACTTCGCTCATGGCTCGCGGAGGTCATGGGCCCGGGGCGGTGAACAGGCGGGGCGACATCGGCGCCACCGCGCCGACCCGAGGTGTGAATCCCATGAGGTCGATGACTTGGGCCTTGATGTCGATGCCGGGGGCGACCTCGGCGAGTTCGAGGCCGTCATCCCCCAGGCGGAACACCGCCCTTTCGGTGACATAGAGCACCTTCTGGCCGCGGGCGCGCGCCCGCGCGGCGCTGAATCCCCTCTGGTCGACCTCCGCGACAAACTTGGGCACCCGCCCCTCGCGGACGACACGCAACCGGCCGCCTTCCACGGCCACCTCGAGTCCGCCGGTGGTGAAGGTGCCGCAGAACACCAGCGAGCGGGCGTTCTGGCTGATGTTGACGAATCCGCCGACACCGGCGACGCGACCGGCGAACGACGAGACATTCACATGCCCGTGCCGGTCGACCTGGGCGGCGCCCAGCGCGGCGAAATGGAGACCCTTGCCGTCATAGAAGTCGAACTGCGCCGGTTGGTCGACGACGGCCCGGGGATGCAACGAGGCGCCGAACGACAGCCCACCGGCGGGCAGGCCGCCGATCGGACCCGACTCCACCGTGAGCGTGACGAGGTCGAGCATGCCGCGCTCGGCGGCGACCATGGCGATGCCCTCGGGCATGCCGATGCCGAGGTTCACGATGTCGCCGGGGCGCAACTCGTCGGCGGCGCGCGCGGCGATGACGCGCCGCTCATCCATCGGCAGCGGCGGCGGCGCGGGAGCCATTCCCGCCGTCACGAAGCCCGGATTGTGGGCGTTGCCGAATGTCTGCTCATGCTCCGCCGGGGCGGCCAACACGACGCGGTCGACCAGGATGCCCGGCACGCGCACCGCCTTGGGGTCGGCGGGCCGGTCGAGCAGGCGGGCCACCTGCGCGATGACGATGCCGCCGGAGTTCCGCGCCGCCTGCGCGATCGGCAGCACCTCGCCGATGATCGCCTCGTCGTCCATGACGAGGTTGCCATGCGGGTCGGCGGCGGTGGCCCGGATGAGCCCGGCGTGAATCGGAAACGACTTGTACCAGAGCCATGTCGATCCGCCGAGTTCCACGCGCTCGACAAGCCCGGCGGGCGTGACGGCGTTGAGCCTGCCCCCGCCATGCGCGGGATCGATGAAGGTGTCGAGGCCGACATGGGTGATGCATCCCGGGCGGCCGGCGGCGATGTCGCGGAACAGTTGGCAGATCACCCCTTGCGGGAAGTTGTAGGCCTCGATGTCGCCCGCCAGGGCCAGCGCGCCCAGCCTTGGCGCCAGGCCCCAATGCCCGCCGATGACGCGCCTGAGCAGGCCCTTGTGGCCCAGGTGGTTGAGCCCGCGGGTTTTGCCGTCGCCCTGCCCCGCCGCGTACACCAGGGTCAGGTCCCGAGGGGCGCCCGTGGCCATGAAGCGGCGTTCCAGCGCCGCGGTGAGCGCCTCGGGGTGGGCGGCGCCGATGAACCCGCCGCAGGCCACGGTGGAACCCGGGGCGATGAGGGCCACGGCCTCGCCGGCGGGGCACAGCAGCGAGTCGATCCTGCCTCTCACGAGGTCCA
>VGXS01000076.1 GCA_016873225.1 Planctomycetota bacterium
CGGCAAGTCCGCGGACGCCCGTGACATCATCGAACGCTTTGCCCTGCGAGCCTTCCGCGACAATCCGCCGCAACCGGGATACATCGACAAGCTCGTCAACCTGTTCGAGGCCCGGCTCAAGGCCGGCTTTCGGACAAGACATGAATCGATTCCAGCGCCGGCGTCTTGATCGACTTCGTGTCCCTCAAGATCGCGATCACCTCAGGCGTGGCCGCGCGGAGGCGAGGCAGGTTGGCGCCTTTCCTCGACACCGCGAGGGCCCGCACCACCTCAGGGTCGTCGAGCAAGGCCAGCCCGAGGTAAATCTCACTCGGACCTGTGGCCAATACCTTGGCCGCCGCGGGAGTGATGGCTCGCAGGGACGGCAACACCTGCCCGGTAGAATCCTGAATCAGTCGCGACGCCAACGCGGGCGAATCGAGCGCCAAAAGTTGCCGGAGAGTGAAAAAGCCCTTGTATCCCACATAGGCCGGAATCGCCTCGGCCGAGATTTCCTCAAGCTGATCCGTCGTCCGCGACGATTGCAGGGCGAATTTTTCGGCGAGCGCGGCGGAATCAAGCACCCTCAGCGGCATGTCGAGCGTGGCGGGAAGCATGGCCAGGGCCGCCGCCGTGTCCGGCGAAAGCTTGTCCGTCGCGGGGCCGCTCAGTTCAAGGCGCGGACCGCGATAAGTCACCAGCGCCGCGGCAGCCCGAGGCGGCAGTTCTTGAACGCCGGCAATCGACAATCGGCCCAAATAATTTGCGAGTTCGGCGGCCAATTCGGGGGTGAGCCGCGGACAGCTTCCATTGAAGGAGAGGCCACCCGGATTGCGACCTCCCAGAAACAACTGGGGCGCCCGGGTGAGACCGCCAAACGAGCGCACATCCGTGCCGCGGTTCAACGAGGTCGCCAGCGCCCGGGCGGCCTTCGGTGAAAGGTCCCCCAAGCAGGGAAACTCCAGCGTTCCCCCGCCCAAGTCGAACTCGTTGCTTGCCATATCGGCGAATGCCGACGCCAATTCCGGCGAAAGGGTGGTGATTCCCAGCGACAAATGACAGGTTTGGCCCGCAAGCAAGCGCACGGTCTCGGGGGAAACATCGCGCAAGGCCGGCAAAGAAATTGAAGACCAGGGCCGCGTCATCAGCGTCCGGGCCGTCTTGGGGTCGAGTTGCTCCAGGCTGGGGAAAGACAAACGGTTGCGACCGCCCGCGACCGGCGCGTTGGCCAGCGCAGTGGCCGCTTCCGTCGAGATCATCCTGATGCTTCCAAAATTGCTGCCAAAATCCAAGGAGCATCGCAGCAGCGTTTCTGCAAGCAGCGGGGAATCGAGCGACTTCAGTCGGGGCAGAGAGATCTTGATTTGAGTGCCAAACGGACCGCCGGGAACGAAATCCGGCACGGTGCCCAAGATTCGCACCTGTTCCTGATTGAGCGCCTCCACATCCCGCAATCCAATGCTCTGGGATGACCGCGCCAGAATCTTCAAGACCGCGTCGGATTCAAGGCGACCGACAAGTTCCAGTCGCCCGGCGCCCGGATTGTTCGCGAACACGGTCGCGATTTCCTCGGTCATCACGCTGAGCGGGAGGAGGGTTCCGCCCAGGAAAAAGGGCCGTTTGACCAAGGCGATTTCACTCGCCTGCTGAACGGACAGGGCCTTGATCTCGGGCAACAGCACCGACGACGCGAAACCCGCGGCGAGCTTCCTGGTGAGTTGCGGAGAATTCAGGGAGATCAAGCCTGGAAGCGTGAGGGCTCCGACGGTTTCCGCCAGTGCGTCCTGAATTTCCGGGGAGATGTTGGTCAACGCGGGCAGCGTCAGGCTACGGGCGCCCTTGCCGAGCTCCGCGGCAACCTCCGGCGTGACTTGCTTCAAGTAGGGAAACGACAAGGCGCCCGGCCGCTGGACCAACTTCCGCGCCAGCGGCGCGGACTTGAGATCCGCCAAACCGGAGAGCACCAGGTGGCCCCTCACCTTGGCGATGGCCCCGGCCGACTCATCCATCAACCCCGTCACCGAGTGAAGCCAAACATGGGCCGCTCGGCTATCGGCCAATTCCTTGGCCACCCCGGGATCAAGCGTCTTCAGCCCCAGGATCAGGAAATCCCCCTCAAACCCGGCAAGTTCCTTGGCAACCTCCGGAGTGATCGCGTGCGTTTGGCTCAGTTGCAGGACACCAAGGCGCGAATCCGCCTGAACCTCTCGAACCAGTTCGCGGGCCCGCCGTGCCGTGATCTCGGAGTTCGGCCTGGCCGGCACGATCCTGTAGGCCGGGTCGACACGAAAATCGGACGCGGGCAGCAATCCTTGCCCGATCAAATCACCGAAGGTCGGCGAATCGGCCAGGAAAGGATTCGCCGGAATCTCGCTGACCCGCCGGCCGGCCTCCCGTTTTCGCGCTGAATTTTCACGATCGTTAGCGGTCAACAGTACATTGATCATGCTCCCGTATGGGTTGCGCGGGCCGAAACCTGCCAGGTGGCACACCACGCATGAAGGCCCCCTGTCTCGCAGGAAATGCCTCCGCCAAGCCCCCGCCGCGTTGGGATCCCGCAGATTGCGAATCTGCTCAAAAACGGCCGCATCCAAGCCGCAGATGGCATGCGCCTTGCCAAGCGGAATGAGCCAGGCCATGAAGGCACAAAGGAGGAAGCCCCGGCGCGGCCAGGGCCCGCAACCGTATCCCTTGACAACGCTCATGGCGAACTCCCAGCCGGGCATGACAATAACGAAATCATTATAATGTTAGTGGACTATTCCTTTGCGCTTCCATCCATCAACCACATTCTAGCAAACCTGTCGCCTCCTTGAATCAAGGCATTCATCCAAGCGCACCGGACTTTTTGCCCAGGCCTTCAGCCATTGGGGGCGCCACGGTTGATGGGAGCAAGTCAGGTTTCGCAATTGATCCACGGACTCCAAGGTTTCGCGGCCGCTGTGGGGATTCTTTGATTTCACTTCTAATGCAACTGGTACTTGGGGGCCGATTGTGAAAATCGATGACCCCGGCGAAGTGATGGGCCCGGCGACTGTCCGCGCCCGGCCCCATCGGCCACGGACACGCGACCCGGGCGGCGTCAGCCGCCGGGGGAGGGGGCCGTCACTTCTTGTCGAACCTTTGCCGGGTTTTCCGGTCCGGGCGGTAGCCCTTGCGGGGCTCGTCGGGCCGGGGGGCGCCCTGAACCGCGTGGTAATGGTCGCCGCGGACGGCGAGGGCCTCTCTCCGAAGCGATAAACAGTTCTCAATATGAAGGCCAGACAAAAGCTGCCAATGCCTAGGAGCTCCCAGCGGAGCGAGGGGCGAGTCGATCAAGGAACAAATACATGAGCCATGACAGAAACGAAAGAGCCCCGAACGCAGGCGCGTAGCGCCGGAGTGAGCGGGTCGATTCCGGATCCTAACCCGCTGATTCCGCCTTCGACTGGGTTCGGGGCTCTATTGGTTTTAACCCGATGAAAAACTCTAGTCCGTCCTGCCCGATCTATCAAAAACCCTGAAAAACAAGCACATTCACCGCGGTGCCTCGCAAGGGCGCCGCCCTCTTTCCCATGTCTTGGTTCCCCAAAGGTTCCCCCGTCAGTTGCAATCTTTTAGGCCGTTCCGGGATAAGATGGCAACTCCTGAAACCATCGAGGGCTTGCCGTGACCATCAACGAAATCGAGGTTCTGCTGGCAATGCTCGAGGCCGTCGGCGCATCGCCCGTGAGGGCCACGCGCCTTCCGGTTCTCCCCGGTTCTCCCCTCGGCACGCCCGAGGCGCGAACCGAACTTGAGGCGGCCGGCAAGGCGGAGCTCGCGTTCGTTCATCGCGAGCTCCAGCGCGCCCGGCAATTCGCGAGCGAGCTGTGCGAGCCACCCATCCGCGATCGCCTCGATCCGATGACGACAATGGCCGCGCGCGAGGCGAGGCGCGGGTTTGACGGCCTTGCGTATCTCTTGGACGAGATGGGCCGCGACCTCGAGCAGGATGTGCCAGGCTTTGCGACATGGCCCGGAATCGCCCAGGCGTTTCAACCATCCGTGAAGGCCTTGCTCGAGGCGGCCCGCTACGCTCCGGCGATCCCGAGGCGCGCCACGCGCGAGGATGTCGAGCGCCGCATCGCCTCGGAGCTGGCTGGCGACAATTCCAAATTTTGCGGATGGACGCACGAATGGGGCGCGGACTGGCTTGCCGATCAAGGCCTTCTGTTCAGCTCAAGAAGCCTCAAAACCTTGCCAATCTGGTTGAGGGCAAAGGCCCCCGAATGCCGCGTGCTTCCCGACAAAAAAATAAAGGCCCGTTTTGCCGGCAAAAACCATCGGGAAGTTCCCGGTGCGCTTCCCGAAGCCCTGTTAGGTTGAGCGGGCCCAATTCGCGGCCCGCGCTCCAGCGAGGGCCTTCAATTGGACCTTCTAACTCAATCGGATTTGCGGACGAAATTCCGCATCAGCAAACCGACCCTTTGGAGGTGGCGCGTCGCCAACCTTCTTCCAAGGCCTACAGCCATCATCGGCAAGCGCCGCTTGTGGAGCGTCGAGTGCATCACGCGCTTTCTTGCAAACGGCGGGAGGGCGGCACGATGAGCAAGCTGGAAGAAATCGCATACGCCCTGCAACGCGCCGAGTGGGCGACGGGCGTCGCGGAGATCGAGACGCTTCGCGACGAAATCGAGCGCCTTGCCGCGGCACTGGCCGACCAGGCGGAACAATCCTTGCCGGCCTCGAATTTTGGCGAGGTGCTTTCCACAACCGCTTCGGCCACATGGATTGGACGACTGACCATTGAACTGGTTGAGCGCCAAGTCGCGGCGCCTCGATCGGATTTTCATCTATTGTTGATCCTGTTTAGGTATTGCGCGCAAGTCTTTCGCGACGCCGTCGCGGAGGATCCCAGGCGCGCGCTCCGCGGCGTCATCAAGGATCAGCTTCGCGTCGGCCGCCGCCTGACGCGCCGATTCGCGGCGAGATTTTGCTACAATCTCGAGGGCGAATTCACGGGAACCATCGACCCCAACGCGGCAATGAGATTGCTTGCGCTCGCAAGCTTGGCCTTTGGCATCGAGCCCTCGGTCGCGACGCCCGCGCCGTTCGACCGCTTGCTGGCCGAGCTTGACCGCCTGGGCGTTCCGAGCGCCGACGGAT
>VGXS01000077.1 GCA_016873225.1 Planctomycetota bacterium
AGAATGATGGCGGGTGCCGGGGTCTTGAGCAGGTCAGTTATTTGAAGTTGGCTCTAGGGCGGGTCTCGAATCGATGCGCCGGTTTCACAACGCGGAAAAACAAAAGTGCCAATGGAGTTGATTCAAAAAAGCTCCGGAGTGATCGGGTGAATTTCTATAGACCCCGCTCACTCCGCTGCGGGCTCTCAGGCTTATGAAATTAGCTCGACACCAAATAATGATTCGAAAAAGCTGTGCTTCAACCGGCCGTATCCGGTTTCGGGAATCTACGGCAGGTGGATGTCGATCACCTGGTTGCTGGCGGCGACATCGCCCCTGATGGGTGAATTTCCCGGATCGAACTTGTTTCCAAGCGCGTCCATGTGCCGTTCATCAAATAGATGAACCGCCAGGCGGTACTTTCCCGGCCGGATTTCACCAATCCGGAAAGTGCCCGAGGCGGCGTCGCACTCGGCCCGGGTGGGGAACTCGTCGGGCCGGCGCACCTCGGGCACGAAAATGACATGCAACCGTTCACCCTCGCCGGTGGCGACAAGCGGTTTGCCGGCCCGGGTGACGGTTCCGGTGATGTTTTTCACGGAAGCGGGCATGGCCAACCAGTAGGCCAGTGCCGCGATCCCCGCCGCGGCCGACAGAACAGCGACAACCTGAACGGGGGAAAGCGACTTTCCCCAGGCGGTGCCGGAAGGATCCAAGCGTTCACTCATGGTGATGCACCGCCAGTATGTCGCTCGGCATGCTGATGGACCTCCGGCGGCAAACCGCTGTGCCCGGCATGGCATCCGACGCAGAAATGCCTGGCATGGGGTTGCGCCAGGCTGTAATGATCGCCGGCAAAGGCGTAAAACCGCGATGATCTTCCCCGGTTGTCTTTCGCATGCGTCCCCCACTCAACGATCTTGCCATCCCGGCCGAAGCCCGCCAATACCGTCGGCGCATCGGTGGGAATGCGGCCCGAACTGGCACCGTCGCGCACCGGCAATTTCAGGATGAGGCTCCAGTCACCCGGAATCCTCGGGACAACCGCATCATCAAACCGGTCGCGACGCGCCGCATAGATGCGAAGGTGATCGATCAATCCTGATGGCGGTGAATCATGGATCGGCCCCTGGCCCGAATCCGCCCTTTGGCCGGGCAGGCCCGCCATCATCGTCGGCCCTCCCAGCGCCGTGGCGAACAGATGACCGAACGGGCCGCCATACCGCGTCCCATCCTCAAGGCGAACGGCATCGGGAACCGTGGCGACAATGCCCGCGCTTTCCGCCTGAGGGGGAATATGCCGGTGGCGCACCGCGACGGGTTCGGCATCAACCATGTCAGGGTCATCAAAAACGGGGCTCCAATCAACAGAGGCCAAGGCTGGCGGATCGCCCTGTTCCGGCCAATCGTCCTTTAAGGAAAATAGCCCGTAACGGCCGGCTTCGGGCGGGGCGCCATCCCGGTTTCCGCTTGCCGCGGAAAGAATCACCCGGTCGGGGGGGAAAGCGCTTGGAGTCGCAAGCCAAAGCGGGCGGCCGTCGGCATCGGCGGCCGGACCGAGGCGGATGCCGATTGGCTCCGGGTCGATCGGGATGCCAGCGGTGGAGCTGGGTGATCGGGTTATCGATCCGGGCATCACCTGGGCGACCGTGAGGGGGTCGGAACCATCCAACCGGGGATTTCCCTTGGTTGTCATGAACACCAGCCGATTGGCGAATAAAGGCCGCACGCGCCAGGTTGGCAACCCGACCTTGGCCATGAAACCGAAGTGCCCCCCGGAGATCTGGACGAACAACGCCTCCCATTGGTCGGTTGGCCGGGTCAGCGAATGGCTTACCGCGAGAACAGGGGCGATGTCCTTTCCGTCCCCCGTCACGACTTCCCGGTTCCGGCTCCAGGATGTGTAGCTTGAGTAGCCCGACTTCAGCAGGAATGGCCAGCGGTCGTTGTTCCTGTTGGCGCTCACCGGACGCGCCGAGCCGCCGGCTCCGCGCAACCACAAAGCCGTGGATCGCCTCGAATGGTCCCGCCCCAGGTCGGGTGAGCGGCTTGAGGCGAACAGGATGCCGCGGCCGGCATCGTTCAGTTCCACCGGATCGACATCATCGTAATCTATCTTCCTCCTCTCCTCATCGGGCATTTTCTGCCCTTGGGCATCCCACCTGAGGGGTGGAACCGCGTCACAGCCCGGGTCGTCTTGCCCGCCGGTGAGTTGGCGCAGGCCGCGGCCATCAACGCCGACCTCATAAATCCGGAAACGGCCATGCCCGTCATCCCGCCGGCGACCGGCGAACAGGATTCGCAGGCCATCCGGCGACACGGATGGACTCATCACATCGATCAGGGTGTCGCCATCGGGAAGGGGCTTGCCCCAGGTGAGTTCAAGGACCCGGCCATCGGCGGCCAGCAACCGCAAACGGCCTTCGCGTGCCTGCCAAAGGGGTTGGCCGGGGAAACGGTATCCTTCCCCCTCGGGCGCCGCGGGAAGAAAACTCGAGGTGTCCGATCGCGAGGTGAAGACGATGGGAACGCCCGGCCGCGACAGCACGAATGCCGCCAGGTGAGCGTCTCCGGGGGGAGTGCTTCCCGGAAGGACGGCCAGGTTGCCAAAACGCAAGGATGATATGAGTCCGAATCCAAGGATGGCCAGCACCGCCAACGCGGCAACGCGCGGGAAGGCGCCCCGTGAATCAGGGGACCTCAATGGTGAGTTCCTGGCTCTTGGTGAGGTCGTAGGGAGTCGCCGACTTCACCGGTGGCAAGGGTCGGCTCATCTGTCCGTCCTTGGCGGGCAACGCCATGATGAAGTTTGTCTTGTACTTGCCGGGCGAAAGCTCCAGCCGGAACTTGCCAGTGGATTGGTCGAAAGAGGCGGAGTAGGAGTTGCTTTGCGCCTCGCTGGCGACGGACTCCGGCAGGAACTGCAAGGTGACATAGGTTTCCTTGCTCACCACGAGGGGTTTGCCACCCTTCATGATGGTTCCGGTGATGTTGACCTTTGATTCGGAACATCCCGCCAGCCAGAAAGCCATGCCGCCCAATAACAGGGCCAAGGTGCGCGATGAGTTGCTCATGTCAACCGTATCCTCGGGAGTCGGGGAGAGGCATCATGAATGGCCGCAAGGTGATGTCAATAACCCGTTCAGCCGCCTGGGGAGGCTCGGGCCGGGGCGCGCGCGATGACCTCCTTCAGCCGGCATGAATCAGTCGCCAAAGTTATGGGATCGGCCATCGTTCGCCGAGTTCATGAACCACCAGTTGGCCTGGCTGATCGAATTGCTGACGAACCGGACGCTGGCATCGGCCATCGCCACATTCACGCCACCGGTGTGCCGGCCCCGCGCCTGCCCTTGCTGATAAGGGCAGCCAGGCCAGGCGCCCATCCCACCCCTGGAATCGTTGATGCAACCTTCGCAGTCATCGGAGTTGTCTTCCGTGTTGTTGGGAAGCGTGTTGTCCCAGCTAAAATGTCCCGCAACAACACTGGCCCCGGGAAACCCGAGGGCCCAGGTGCCCCGGGGATCCAACGGGCTGAGGTGCGCGCCGATGCGGACTTCCGTCAGCATGATGGTGTTGGAAGAGCCGTCCTGGATGCGAGCGATGTTGTGGCCCCAGTTGATGCACATGACTCCGCCGCCGGCCAGGTCGGTTGGCAGCCCGGCCCAACCCCAGGAATTGACGGGGATTCGGCCGCCTTCCGTCCCGGTCCAGCCTCCGTCCGGACCGTGGATGCCCCCGGCATTGCACGCGTAGTTGCCGCGGGCCCAGCCACCACCGACGCCCGTGTAGGCGTTTTTGGTGCCGGTGTCCGACGGGCAAACCACGGTGGAAAACTGGTTGGAGCGGATCGAACGCCAGTTGGCATCGCCGTTGGTGGGGTAGCTGTTGATGCTCGAGGAAACGGAGGTGAAGAGCGCGGTTTGCTCGATGTAGGGCAGGATCATCACGATCCAGTTGGGCCCGAAGTTCAGGTTGGCCGGCGGGGTGAGCGGGTTGCCGGTGAAGGTCGCGTTCGTTCGGCTCACCCCGGCGCGCATCTGCACCGCGGCGGGCAGGCTTCCATTGGTGTCCTGAAACGAATGGCAGGCGATCGCCAGTTGCTTGAGGTTATTGGAGCATTGCATCCGCGCGGCGGCTTCACGGACCTTCTGCACCGCGGGAACCAGCAAGCCGATCAAAATGGCGATGATGGCGATCACAACCAGCAATTCAATGAGGGTAAATCCTTTCGGAACCCGGCGCCACCGTGGGGAGAGCGTGTTCATGGGGTACCACCTTTTCATGAAAATGATGAAAAAGAAGAACCGGGTTGGAACCAGCTTTAGTGAATCGAGTCAGTCCCAATACAAGATTGAAACGACTAATATTAACCAAATATTCACCTGATCCCAACGATTTTCACTTTAATCATTCAATTTGAATGCTTGCAATCAAATTTTCAGTCAAGGTGGCCCGAATATCGAAAAACATCAAGAAAAAATGTTGGATTCATGAAAGTCAGAAACCCTGGCGATTGAGGGCCTTCTTCATTTTGTTGGATTTTTTGAAACACAAGTCGTTCAAATCATTTTCGAATGATCCCATTTCGCCCCTCACTTTATTCAGTCTCTTAAAGCAAACTTCAAATAACTGACCTGCTCAAGACCCCGGCACCCGCCATCATTCTGTTAGCCCTTTGATATCTCTGAAGCGTCGAACGGCGCGAGTGACCTCTGAACTGGCGCTAGATTGTTGAATGTCCGCGAGGGCCCCTCACTTCGTTCAGGGCTCCTAAGCATCGTCAGCCTTTGTCCGGCCTTCATATTGAGATCC
>VGXS01000078.1 GCA_016873225.1 Planctomycetota bacterium
CTGCCTGCGCTGTCAAGGCCCGATGCAACCTGGGTTTCCGCAAGCCGCAACGCACCCATCAAAGCGTTGCTTTTCAACGTGCCCCAATGCCGCGCCAACCTGTCAAGTCGCTCCTTGTCAGCCGCCAAGATGATGTGATAGACAGGAACCTGAGGCATAGTTCCAGCCGCCCGATTTGCTCGGCTTTTTGCAACTCTCTGGGCGCTACTGCGGCGTTGCGCGGCTTTGGTGGGCATCACGTGCTCCTGCAAATTGGTGACATGTTGATATCAACGGGTCAACAGCCGAGTCTCCCATAAGCGCCGCGGTTATGGAGTGGCGTGGTGAAAAAAAAAGCGGCCTGGCGCAACAGCCCAGGCCGAACCACAACCTCATGGAGCCCTCTTGCGAAGGCAGCGCTAATCGTAGCCGCTCCGCCTCAGGCACCAGGGGGAAAATCCTTAAAGTAGGCTGCCTGGCCCGCATCGTCTAACCCGGCCAACACCTGCTGTTCCGCTAGCAACACCGCGCCCGCGAAAGCGTTTGACTGCTGCGTGTTCCAGTGGCGCGCTAATCGCCGCAGCCGCACCTTGGTGATTGTGGGAACCAGCACGGTGACTTGCACTTCACCGCCCCCCGGAGCAGCCCGGCGGCGTGCCCGGCTTGCAGCCTGTGACTTGCGGTTGCGTTCGCGTCGCTCATCGGCACTCATCATGGCATCGGGCTCCTTGCTGACTTGTCAGTAAGTGTGCCACAACGCACCAGGAAGCCCCTCTGCCTTTCACTCGTTCGCCGTGATGGTACGGGTTTGGGCGCAAAAGTCGGTGGAAAACACAATGTGTGGGGTACCCCTCCACCACATTGAAGGCCATTTCTATTATAAAAGAGGCCTCCGTACTTAGGCAGATGCCCCCAAATATGCCCCCATAGGGGCTCTGCTGCCCCGTTTTGCCGTGATTCAGCAGGCTCAACCGGGCTGCATCAGGATGGGCCAAAGTGTGCCGCGCCGATTGCTCCAGTAGGGCGGCTGCAACTTGCCGCCACCGTTTTGCAACCTTTGCAACCGCTTTTGCAACCTGAATTGCAACTTTTGCAACCCGGGAACGGGGTGCCTGCCCTCCGCTCGAAGCTGCGGGCGGGCACCCCTTGCCCCCCTACGCGCGCGTATCGCTGCGGAAAGGCTGCGAGCCCCAACCCTTGGGGGCTGCGTCATGGGGGCTCTGGCGGGCGCTGCGCCTCGCTTTGCGTTCGGGGGGGGCTGCGGTAGTTCACCGCGCTTCACTACACCAGCGGCTACGTCGGACACGTACCGGCGCACCAGGTAAGTCAAAACGTCGGCCAAGGTGACGCCACGTTCATGCGCTAACCCGTGCGCAAGCAATGCAGCCGCGAAGTCAACGTCGGCTGAGATAGTAACCTTTTCCATAACTACACCCTCGGCTTGTCAGCATTGTTCGATGCTCTTGCACGGAAGTTGCATTTGCAGTTGCAGTTGCAAACCCCTATAGGGGGGTTTGCAACTTTTGCAACTTTCCTGCAACCGTTTTGCAACTTTCGCCACCGTTTCGCCACCGTTTCGCCACCGTTTCGCCACTTCCGCTATAGCAATCATGATGAAATCAGGGGTTTTTCCCGGGTTGCAAACCATTTCGCCACTTTTTCGCCACCGTTTCGCCACTTCCGCTATACGCTTTAGGATGAATTTCGCACCCTTCGATATCGTGATTAGGATGAATTTCGGGGTTTTGCCACTTCCGTTATGGAATCCATATCCATCCACCTCCCGCGGCCAGGACGCCTCTTGCAACCATGTCCTCGATAGCACGTTTAGCCGACTGAGTACGGTATCTTTGTTCTTCTTTTGGGATTCTCTGCGCAGCGGCAGCAATCGCCACATCTAACTTGACGCACGGGCGGTACGACGGGGCATCCGCCATCCCGAACTGGGTTGACGCGCGCAGCACATCCCCAATCGCGTCGAAAGCGATGCGCTGATTTGCACCGCTCGGATAGCGCTTCGGCGGGCCGAAGCTTGCGCCCGGTTCCTCGCCTGCGATGCATACCGAGCTAATGGGCTGCCCGTACCCATCAAGCCCTAAGTCAATCTGGGCTAATCGGAACAGCTTTTCACCAATAGCTTCGCCCTCCTTAATCTTTGTGGCTTTCCAGTTGCGCAGCCCTTCTGTTTTGTCGAGGCAAATAACCACATCGGCTGCGGGCTCCATACTTGAATATCCGCGTGGCCCGCGTGCTACGTCTTTGCCAGTGTGGTGGACGGCAATGACAAGCCCCCCAACGATTTGCGCCATGCGCTGCAAATTGTGGAGAACCACCCCGACTTGCGAAGAGTCGTTTTCGTTTAGGCCCGGCGCGCCTTGTGCTAGCGTGTCCAGAAAAACGACAGCCCCGGGTGCTGATTTTCGAATGGTGGCCGCGAGTTCTAGCGTGTCCTTCTCGTGGAGCAAGCTAAAATCTGCCGGGGTTGCAAACATAACATTCAGGGGGAGTTCGCAGCGGTGGTGCGATTCCCATGCCCGCACGCGGTTTCGGTAACCCGCCTGCCCCTCGAAAGCGCAAATAACCGCGGGGCAGTGCTCGACGATTGGAAGCCCGAACCAACTGTCGGCAGTTCCCGCAAGGGCGGCTGACAAGTCAAGCGTCAAAAGGCTTTTCGCGGAGCCCCACGGGCCGTATAGAAGTCCGACTCCCGTGGATGGCAAGAGCCCGTGGATGCGCCACGTAAGCGGCGGCAAGGCGAGGATTCCCTCACGTTGCAGGAGCGTGAACCTCGTCGGTGGCGGTGGTTGGGTTTCGGCAGCCGCTGATGCCCTCGCCTTTGCGTCTTCAATGACGCGCTGCGCCTCTTTGAGCGCCTTTGGCTTGGGTTTTGCGGTTTGTTTAGACGTGATATCGTTAATCAGCTTCGTGATGTTGGGCCAATCGACGGGCGTCGCCGCATCAAAGTATTCCCGCGCCACGGTTTCGACTTCCGCGGTAATACTTTCGGCGCTACCCCCACGAGCGGCAAGTCTCCCGACAAACGATGCCAACATATCGCGACGGCCGTCGCCTTTGCGGAGTTTCCTGCCCAGGTGCTCTGTCACCCCTCCGAAGGTACTAAACTCCATTGCTGTTGCAACGGCTATTTCTCCCGTGTCGGGGCAAACGTGCTTCCAGCTATGCCGCCCGATAGCAATATCTTCGAGGTGTTCGCACGTATCGATGAAATGCCCATCATCATTACCGGCGAACGTTTTTTCCGCAGTGAATTCCCCAATCTGGCCGTAGTACCAACCCTGCGACAACGTAAAAGATTCGGGGGCCAAGACGCCCCCGAGAATCCCGTTTAGACGCGCCACAAGGCCGTATCTAGCCTCGGGTGGGTGCTCCTTACTTAACGGGCAGAAAACGCGCCAGCGCGGCTTGTCGGGGGCATGCGAGAGCGTTGTGGTAACAGCAGCCTTGAGCAGGTACCGCTCTAGCTTTGCGACTACTGCTTCCGGCTGCATGAGGCCAGCGTCGTAGTCGGCCTCGATGCCCGAGATGCTCAGCATGTTCGCGTCGCATCGGTAGCAACCTGCCGTCGTGGGTGTCGCCCCGAACGTCGCTAGCTTAATCAACGGCGAATCTACCTTTGCCGCAACACGCGGCGGATTTTCGAGGACTGAACAGAAGTCCTTCCACTGCCCCTCATGCTGCTGCGGCCGCTCAAGGCTGTTCACCGCACTGAATATGCTCCATTTCATAACAGCCCCCATGCTGTTTGCGCTTTCAGTCCCTTCTGCTGATGCGCTGACTTGTCACGTTCAGACTTTCGCCGCGATGATGTGCGCAACCGCCCGCTCGAACCTGGGAGCGTCGATGTATCGCCGTCCACGGTGCGTGCAGATGCTGCTGCCGAGTTCCGAGGCGTGAAGGCGCGCAAAATGATGTAAAGCGTCAATACTTGGGAAAAGCTGCGAACCAGTCTTTGTTCCGACGTAGTCGCGTGCTGCCACCAGATGCTCAGCGTCCATGGATGCTCCTAGGTTGTGCTCGAACTAGGGCAAATTTTAATGGTATTTCACCCCGTGTAAACGGGGTTCGGCGCGTCTAGTTGCGGGCTCGCCACGATGCGGGGCGCAAAAAAAACCGGCGCATGGGCCGGGTTGGGGGAGGACGCCGACAGCGCACGGTAAGGGGCCGTGCCTAGTGCTCAGCCGTGCCTGCATTGCGGCAGGCAGCGCAGTAAGGGGCTGCGCCGTCGGCGTGGGCAGCCAGTTCTGCCGCGTCCTCAGAGGGAAGCTTACATGCGACTAATCAACCTGTCACGCCGTTTTCCGCAGCCGTTGGGGCGTCTACACCCACCCCCCCGTCCGATTCGCTTTGCGGAAATCTCCGGGGGACACAGCTCCTGCAAAATTCTAGAAATAAGAAAGTTATTGAGCAGAATCCGCGAAGTAGGCTTGCCTGCCTGCGCTGTCAAGGCCCGATGCAACCTGGGTTTCCGCAAGCCGCAACGCACCCATCAAAGCGTTGCTTTTCAACGTGCCCCAATGCCGCGCCAACCTGTCAAGTCGCTCCTTGTCAGCCGCCA
>VGXS01000079.1 GCA_016873225.1 Planctomycetota bacterium
CCGCAATCGTCTCGGCACGGAGATCACCCACTGCCGCACGGGCACCGGCGGGATGACGTGATCGGCGAGATGGGCGGCGGTCTGTGCCATGTGGCGACCGTTGCAGGACGGGCAAACCCCGCGTCCTTTGCAGGAGAAGGCAACGACGAATCCCTGGCCGCAGCCGTTGCACAGCGCGCGGGCGAAACCGAAGCAGAGGAGTCCGCACTCGAGATACCCGCGGAGCTCCTCCTCGACGTAGCCCGGCACGGGACGCTCCGCCTCGTCACGCCACTCGAGCCAGCTCGCGAGGTTCTCGGAGATGATCTTGTGGAGGGGAGTCTTCTCGGGGCGGCGACGCTCGTAGCGGCGGCGTGGTGCCGGGCCGGCATGCGGCCGGAGGCGGGGCCGCGCGGGAAATCCGCAGAGTGCAGCGACCATGGACAGAGCGGCGAGTGGACGTGAGTGGTGATCGCCCGTACACTACTTGCGGGATGCCGACACCCGCCAGCAGGCCCCCCGGAGCGCAGCGATCGAGGCCGCTGGCGCTTCCCCGGTGCTCACGCCCGAGAAACCGGAATCGCGATCGAGTGACCACCGTGATTCCCGACCACCTCCGCGAACGACTCGCCGACTACCTGGCCGGCGAACTCGACGACCGCAACCGCAGGCTTTTTGAGCGGCGACTCGACGAAACGGATCCGGCCCTGCTTCGCGAGGTGCGGGAACTCCGCGCGGCGATCGGGGCGATCGACGACATGCCCCCGGTCAGCGCGGCGGCCGCCATCCAAGCCGAGCCCAGCCGCGTTGCGGGTCCGGCCCGGCTCCGCGTGGGCCTCGCCATGTCGCTGGCGGCCGCCGTCGCATTCGCCGGCGGATTCGAACTGCGGGGGTGGCTGGCTCGCGGGCCGCGGCGGCCGACTCCGCCGCCACCGGGCTCAAAGGTGCCGACCCGCGGGCCGACGCCACTGTGATCGAGGCTTTCCTGGCGGCACCCTCGGACTGCGACTTCGCCCGGGCGCTCGTCGCGCTGTCCCGCAAACGGTAGGGTGAAGAGCCGGCCATCCCGCGGCCGATTGGGGCCATCGACGGCTTTGTCCACGGACAGCCAGGGTGGTCAGGCGCTGTCTCGCGACGAGGTCGTTCGCTCGAGGGCCTTGGTCAGGCCACGTGTTCACGCAGTGCCTTACCGACGTGCTCATTCTGAAACTGTTGCAAGCCAAACGAGGTGTGCAGGATGGAGATCACATAGAGGATCGTGAGCACGAAATAGACGGATACCTGCACCACCAACGGCGGCCATGCGAAGCGGCCCAACGCAAAGGACAAGACGCCAAACGCGATGGTCGTGCCCACGATGCTCCATCGAATACCATGCACGTGTCGCTGATAGTCGGGGTCGGTGCGCATCAAATGCTTGTGCGCCGAGCACCAGGCGCCGAAACGCTCGCGCTCGGGAAACCGCTCTAACTCTGGCGTGGCTGTGTACGCGACGAATTTCATCGGCGAACCCCCGCTGGCGATATCGATCTTGCAGGCTCTCTACCGCAGATAGACCGAAGGCGATCACCGGCTCGCGACCTCGGTTCAGCAATCATCCACGGCGCTGCCCGCGGCTCCTTGGCATCGTATGGTTCCCCCTGTAGTACTCGGTCGTCAGATGTCTATGTCGGACAACGCGCCTGAGTGGCTCGATGGGGTCGTCCTGGACGACTGTGACAGCCTGTACCGCAATCTGGCAGCCCTGGGCATCCTTCGCAGTGCCTTGTGGGGAGAATCCAACGAAGCTCGATTGGTAACCTATAACAGCACACAGAACAAACTGCCGCCGGCATTCGAGTTTAGCGGTACCCTCGTTCTGACCGCCAACACCTTGCCTAGACGGAACCACGCCTTCGATGCCGTGCTCAGCCGTGTCGATGTCTTTGAGCTTGATGCGACCAATGAGGACGTCATCGAGCTGATGCGGAACCTAGCGAAGCATGGCTTCGAGAATCTCACGTCGGATGATTGCACTCAGGTGGTCGAGTTCATCGGCGAATTTGCGGCGACACGAGAATTGTCGCTTCGTCTCTTGGAGCCAAGCTTCCGCAAGGTGCTGTATGCACGGGAATCGGGAATCGATTGGAAGGATTTGGTTCGCAGCCAACTGGAGCAGATCGGTGCTAAAGACGAATTGGCGAAGCCTGCAAATTCGAAGGCGTACGCCATGGCGTGCTTGCACCAGGTGATCGAGGACTTCCCGGACTCGGTTCGTGACCAAGAGGAAGCTTGGTGCCAGATGACGGGGAGAAGTCGAGCTACGTTCTTTCGGCTAAAGCGGGCGTTGGGCAATTGCGACCCGCCGGCGACGGAAGATGAATCAAGGGGAGCCCCCTTAAGTAGGTTGTACCTAACTGGCAGGTGGGCACCCCGTAACCGTGGCTCCCAAGCACTTCGTACCCTGTAATCGACAAGCCGTTGGACAAACCCACAGGTGTAAACACACCGGCAACGGGGTCGATTGTCCCGTGTTGACTATCTTTGAAGCCGACAAGTTGCGTGCCGACCGTGGCGAGCCCCGCGGGAGACGAGCCGCTGAGCAACGGGCTGATCGGCGTCGCAACTCCAGTGTTCGTGTCGATGCTGAAGTAATAGTTGCCGGACGTATGACTCGGATCGCCGTTATTCTGGCCTGTCGCGATAATCGACGCCGCGTCGGCCCGCAAGCCAGCAACGCAAGCGGCCAGGCACGCCGTGCAAACGATCGACACTGTGCGGATTACACCTACTGCTGTCATGAGCATTCGTCCTTTTCGGATCTGAGTGAGTGAACCAGCTATTCATGCTTGCTGACGGCCAGGGCGCCGCTGAGGGGTTAGAAGCGCAGCGCTGACTATGGCAACCACGGCCAGAATGAATGAAGATGGCTCGGGCACAGGCTGAAGCTGCGTCGTCACGACGTGAGTGCCCAGCCGTTGTCCCGCGACCAGACCGTCTTCGTTGTCAAAGCGGAAATGAATGCCGCCGTACAGTCGGCTGTCGGCGGCTTCGGCAGCCGCTTGCGAGAAGCTGGTGAACTCACGAACGACTAGCGGGTTGTTGTCTTGTGACGTCGCAAAGCTGACTTCGTCGCCGAACAGACCGGCCAGAATCGCACTGGCTGCGCCACTGAACGTGCTGTGTCCGCTCGTGTACGCTGGGAAAGGGGGTGTCGCAATGAGTGGGGTCCAGGCTGGATCAGGATTAACAGCGTCCTCGCGGATGGCGGTAATGGGTCGCCAAAAGTCGTAGAAGTACTTGTTGTCCCACGATACGATTGCCGCGTCGGCCAGGCCAAGATTGAGCAAGGCGAACGTCCGCGCGCTGTCGACCAGGGACAGCGAGTGGTCCAAGACCACGTCCTGGGCAATGCGATTCCAATGCCCCGGCGGAGTGGCAGTGCCGCCCCCGTCGGCCCAGAAAAATGCGATTTCAGTTTGCTCGGCAGTGCGATTGCCCAAGGCCTGGGCATTGGAGTCTCCCAACAAGCGCACTTCATCAAGCGCGGCGGCATACTCCGGACCATCGAGCGAAGGGGGACCCACGGGGTCGCGATACTGCGATCCGTTGGACATGATCCAGGGTGTCACCTGCGGCCAGTTGGGCAGCAGGGCCGGTGCTTCGGCTGGCGGAGTTGGTCGCCACTCGCCAGGATTAGTCCCAGGCGTGTAAGGAGTGACCAGCGCGCTATTGTCGCTCGCCCGGAGATTCAAAATCCCAGCCGCGGCGGTTGACCCGAGCGCGATGCCCGCGTCACGGCTGGGGCCGGCCGGGAGTGACGCCAGCCTGGAGGTTAACGCCGCATCGAAGGTCGCTTGCTGGCTCGGAAAGAGCGACACGAGCACATCGCGCGAAGCTTGGGCGACCGCCGCCTCGCCCGCAGCGCCCGGAATTGCCGGGTAGGACTGGTGATACGGCTGATACCCGTTCGCCAGCGAGTTCACCGCATCGAATACGGCCGTATGCATCATTGCCATACCCCGCGACGCCCGCGGCGGTGGTGTGCCAGATGTGCGAATCGCCTGCAAAAGAACATCGTTCCAGAACGTAACCTCGTCGGCCTGGGTAGCAGTCGCGGTCGAAAGAAGGCCTACCATTAGCAACGTCGCAGGCAAGCCAGGGCGATTGCGCCATGATGGGTAATCTGGCATGATTGGGCAATCGCGTCCGTGATGTCGCCGAAATTGCGTCGGTGATCGGTCGGGCAGCGATCATCACGGAGGATCGATC
>VGXS01000080.1 GCA_016873225.1 Planctomycetota bacterium
CCGCCGGGCAGCCTTCCGCCGGTGCTCCGCGCCCGGCGGTTCCGGGTAGCGCTCCGGCGCGGCCCCCCGGTGCCCCCGCGCCCTCCGCCGGAGTTCCCAATCCCGCTGGCGCCCCCACTCCCGCCGGTGGTGTTCCCAGGCCCGCCGGTGCCGCTCCCGCCGGTGCCGCTCCCGCCGCCGCCAAGCCCGCTGGCGCCCTCACTCCCGCCGGTGGAATTACCAAGCCCGCTGGCGCACCTGCTGCCGCCCCAGTTGCCGCCAAGCCTGCCGCCGCTCCGGCCCCCAAGCCCGCCGCGAAACTGGCGGCCGCTCCCGCCGCCGCCAAGGCCGTGCCCCGCGCCTCGGGCGGTTCCGGTGAAAAGGGGCGGAGAAAGTTCGGGCAGGTGCTGGTCGACCTCGGGTTCGTCGACGAGGACCAGCTTTGGGAACTGCTCGAGGAGGCCAAGACGACGGGCAAGAAGCTCGGCGAAACCGTCATGGCCCGCGGCATGATCAACGCGGAGCAGTTGCTTCAGGTGCTTGCCGAGCAGAACGGCCTCAAGCTTGCCAGCCTCGCCGACGCCAAGCCCAGCCCCGAGGCGCTGGCCATGGTTCCCCAGACGATGGCGGCGGTTTACAAGGTGATGCCGCTGTCGGTGAAGGACAAGGTTCTCACCATTGTCGTTTCGGATCCCGCCAACGCCTCGGCCGCCGACGACCTGCGCAACCTGCTCAACCTCAACGAGGTGGTGGTGCAGCTTTCCACGCAGGAGGCCATGAACGAGTGCCTCGAGCGCGCCTACAGCAACACCAAGGAAGAAAGCATCGTCGACCTGATCAAGGAACTGGAAACCTCAAGCGCCCTGGCCGGTTCGGGCCGGCAGTCGAGCATCGACCTCGACAGCGCGATGGAAATGGCCGACTCGGCTCCTGTGCGCCGGCTCATCAACATGATCTTCCTCAGTTCCATCCGCGACCGCGCCGCCGACATCCACTTCGAGCCGTTCGAGGAGGAATACCGCATCCGTATCAAGGCCGACGGCGTACTCCAGGAACTCCAGCCGCCGCCCAAGTTCCTCGCCAACGCCATCAGCAGCCGCATCAAGGTCATGGCCAACCTCGACATCACCGAGCGCCGCATGCCCCAGGACGGCCGCATCGAGCTCAATGTGGGCGGCAACCAGGTCGACATGCGGGTTTCCGTCCTGCCAACCATGTTTGGCGAGAGCATCGTCATCCGGATCCTCGACCGCTCGGCCGTCAAGCTGGAACTCGACAAGATCGGCATGGACGCCAAGGTGCTCAACCCGTTCAAGGAAATCATCAAGAAGCCCAACGGCATCATCCTTGTGACGGGGCCCACCGGTTCAGGCAAGACCACGACGCTTTATTCAGCCCTGAGTTACCTCAACGAGGTCACCGACAAGATCATCACCACCGAGGATCCGGTGGAGTACGAGATCGAGGGCCTGGTGCAGTGCCCCATCAACCATGAGATCGGCCTTACCTTCGCCAGCGCCCTGCGAGCCATCCTCAGGCAGGATCCCGACCGCATCCTGGTGGGCGAGATCCGCGACCTCGAGACCGCCCAGATCGCCGTGCAGGCGTCGCTGACCGGGCACACGGTGTTCAGCACGCTGCACACCAACGACGCGCCCAGCACCATCACCCGCATGCGCGACATGGGACTCGAGCCGTTCCTCATCACCGCCACGGTGGAGGCGGTGCTGGCGCAGAGGCTCGTGAGGCGCATCTGCACGAACTGCCGCACCGAGTTCAACCCGTCGGCCGACATGCTGATGGAACTGGAACTCACGCCCGAGACCGCCAAGGGGATGAAGTTCTTCTATGGCAAGGGATGCGACAAATGCGGCGAAACCGGATACAAGGGACGCATGGGCATTCATGAGCTGCTGATCATGAATGACGACATCCGGGACGCCATTTCCAATGGCGTGTCCACCGACGAGTTGCGCGCCGTGGGCAAGTCGAAGGGGATGATCACCCTGCGCGACTCGGGCCTGAACGCCATCAACCTGGGCCTGAGCACCATTGAGGAAGTCGTTCGCGAGACGGTCGTCGAGTGACCGTCGGCGGACAATTGGTTCCCGTATTGTTGGAGTGCGTGGAGAGGGTTTCCTGCGATGCCGACCTACAAGTACGAGGCCATGGACACCGGCGGTTCCGAGGTCAAGGACTCGATCGAGGCCGCGACCGAGGAGGAAGCCCAGCAGAAAATCCGTCAGTTGGGTTACTTCGTGACCAAGCTGACGGAAGTCTCCGGCGCCAAGAAAGGCAAGAAGAAGGGGAAGAAGAAGAAGGGTTTTTCCTTCGGCGGCGTCTCGAGCAAGGCGCTGTGCACCTTCACGCGGCAGTTTTCCACGCTGCAGGATGCTGGCCTTCCCATTTTGCGCAGCCTTCGCATCCTTGAGCAGCAGATGAAGGGCGGCGTTCTCAAGAACGCCATCGGCGATGTGGTCGAGGATGTCGAATCGGGCAGCAGCCTGTCGGAGGCGTTTGGCAAGCATCCCCGCTGCTTCGACCGCCTGTATGTGAACATGGTGAAGGCCGGCGAGGCCGGCGGCGCCCTCGAAGTGATCCTGCAGCGCCTGGCCGACTTCAAGGAGAAGGCGCAAACGCTGCAAAAGCGCATCACCGGCGCCATGGTTTACCCGGCGGTGGTGATCTCCGTCGCCGTGGCGATCCTCAGCTTCATCATGCTGTACATCATTCCGAAGTTCGAGAAGATCTTCCGCGACTTCGGCATGAAGCTGCCCGACCTCACCCAGTTCCTGATGAACACGAGCCAGTGGTTCGGCAAGTACTGGTACATTTTGCCCCTGTTCCCGATGGGCTTTTACCTCACCATCAAATTGCTGCGGATGAACAAGGCGGCCGGGTATGTGCTCGACCGGATGATGCTCTACATCCCGATCATCGGCACGCTCATCGAGAAAACCACGATCGCCCGGACGATGCGCACGCTGGGCACGCTGATCAGTTCGGGCGTGCCGATCCTCGAGGCGCTCGCCATTGTGCGGGAGACCTGCACCAACCAGGTGTTCGAGCGAATGTACCAGCGGGTGTACGAGTCGATCCGCGAGGGCGACACCATCGTTCAGCCCTTGCGCGAAAGCAAGATGGTGGACGACATCGTGACGAACATGATCGATGTGGGCGAAGAGACGGGCGACCTCGACTCGATGCTCTACAAGATCGCCGACATCTACGACGAGGAAGTGAACATCGTCGTGGAAAGCCTTTTGAGCCTGCTTGAGCCGATCATGATCGTCGTGCTGGGGGGTATCGTGGGCACCATTGTCATCGCGTTGTTCATGCCGATGTTGAGCCTGCTGGACAAGCTGTCCGGTTAGCGCCGGGAAAGGGGAGACGGAACCATGAAGGCCAATCAACCGACCCGGCGGCAGGCGTTCACACTGGTGGAAATGCTGGTGGTGATTCTCATCATGAGCATTCTGGTGACGCTGGTGACGCTGGGCGTGACGCGCGCGATGCGATACGCCAGCGAGGTGGGCACCAAGACGGAGATGGCGCAGATCGAGCAGGCGCTGGGAGTGGCCGCGCT
>VGXS01000081.1 GCA_016873225.1 Planctomycetota bacterium
TTCTGGATGCCGGTGCCGACATCGAACAACCCGAGACCCGGCTCAAGATGCGCCCGCTGGCCTGGGCCGTGATGACGGGCAACGACGAGGCGGCCCGCCTGCTGCTGGAACGGGGCGCGGATCCCAATGGTGCCACGCCCGACGGCAACACGCCGCTTCACGCCGCGGCGCTGGCCGGCCGATCCGAAATGGCGAAACTCTTGGTCTCCAAGGGTGCCGATTCAGCCCGCGCCAACTCCATGGGAATCAATCCCTTGGCCGCCACCTTCGCCGACGAGAACATCACGAGGCTGGTCTACCGCCTTTCCATGGGCAAGACCGAGATCGACTGGGCCGCCATCCAGAAAGGCAGGCAGGATGTGCGGACCTTCCTGGGCGCGCGCCTGCTGGGGGATGGGATTCGTTCCATGTTCGAGAGGAAACCCGAGCAGGCGGCCAAGCCCGATGCCGGCCAAGCCGCCAATCCCGTTCCCGAATGGCTGGCTTCCTATTACCGCTGGATGTCATCCGACCAGTTTCATGTCGAGACCCTTTATGGAAAGGTCCGATTGTTCGACGACGCGACCTTCGGCCACCTGTGGTTCCTCTGGTTCCTTGTCTGGATGTTGGCGGCCTACGCGGTGGTTGATCCGATCACGAACTTGCTCGGCTTCCGGAAAGTGCCGTTGGCGCTTTCGCTCGTGATGGCGGTCGCGGTTTCCTCGGCTGCCCAGTGGTGCATGGGCTACCAGTTGCTGGCCGGCCGCCGGGAAACCATCGTCGGCCCGGACACCTCGATGGGCTGGTTGCCCCGTCCCCACATGCTGGCCTATTACGGTGCCTTCTTCTGGCTGGGAACACGGTATTTCCTCAGGGCCAACAAGGGATGGTGGCCGGAACGGTTGTGGTGGCTCACGCTGCCATTGGCGCTTTTCGTCCTGCTTCCCATCGCGTTTTCCACCTTGGGCAACCATGCCGTGAATGTTCCCGTTCAGGTCGGCTTCACCTGGCTCATGATCTTCGGCCTCATGGGCCTGTTTCATGCCCGGCTGAACTTCGAAAGCCCGGCCATTCGTTTCCTCTCGGATGCCTCCTACTGGCTTTACCTCGCCCATCTGCCAATCGTGCTGGCCCTGCAGGCGCTGTTCTGCGACTGGCCTGTTCCCGTGGCGTTGAAGTTCCTGCTCGTCTGCCTGCTCACCGCCTTGCCGCTTCTGGCGTCGTACCGGTACCTGCTTTGCGATTCCTGGCTCGGTCTTTTGCTCAACGGGAGGCTCAAAGCGAAACCCGAACCCGTTTCCGGACAAATCATTTGAGCGTTTGACAGATTTCCCAATTGACCAAGGGTCGCGAATGGGCGGGCTTTCCGTCCCCTCACTTCTTCATCCGGGGAACGGCCATGCGTCGGTTCTTTTCCCTTTCGGCCCACTGGTTTCAAGCTGAAAGGCCCGCAATCGGCCGCAGGCGGGTTTGCCTGGCGCTCGACACGCTCGAGGAACGGGCCGTGCCCGCCATTGTCGGGCCCGAGTGGAGGTCGATTGACGGAAGTGGCAACAACCTGGCCAACCCGTCGTGGGGGCAGGTGGGTACCGATTACATCCGTGTCGCCCCGGCGGCCTAGTCGGACGGGATTTCAGCCCCGGCGGGCGCCGACAGGCCGGGAGCCCGCGAGATCAGCAACGCCGTGGCCGACCAGCAGGGCCAATCCACCGTCAGCGACCGCTTCATGAGCGCGATGGTGTATGCCTGGGGCCAGTTCATCGACCACGACCTCGACCTCACCCAGACCGGAACCACCGAGTCGCTTCCCATCCCGGTTCCCTCGGGCGACCCGTCGTTTGACCCCGCCGCCACGGGCACCCAAGTGATTCCAATGAAGAGGTCCACCTTCGACACGGCCACGGGCGCCAGCTTGCCGCGGCAGCAGGTGAATTCCATCACCTCCTGGCTCGACGGGTCGATGATCTATGGGTCGGACGCCGCGACGGCGGCATCCCTGCGGACCATGCAAGGGGGCCTCCTCAAGACCAGCGCCGGGAACCTGCTGCCGACCGATTCCCAGGGCAACTTCCTCGCGGGGGATGTGCGCGTCGGGGAGAATCCCGAACTTACCAGCCTTCGGACCCTGTTCGTGCGCGAGCACAACCGGTGGGCCACCCGCCTGGCCACCGCCAGCCCTGGCTTCACCGACGAGCAGCTTTACCAGGGGGCGCGGGCCCGGGTGATCGCCGAGGTGCAGGTGATCACCTACAAGGAGTGGCTGCCGGCGCTGTCGGGCCAGAATCCGCTCAAGCCCTATGCGGGATACAAGCCCGGCGTGAATCCCTCCATCAGCAATGAATTCGCGACGGCGGGATTCCGCTTTGGCCACAGCATTGTCGGGCCCGACATCGAGTTCCTCGACAACAACGGGAACGAGATCGCTGACCCGGTCTCGCTGGCCCAGGCGTTCTTCAACCCGTCGATAGTCAAGAACCTGGGTATCGACCCGGTGCTCAAGTACCTGGCATCCGATCCCTCGCAGGAGGTGGACCTGAAGGTGGTCGATCAGTTGCGGAACTTCCTGTTCGGCGCGCCGGGGCAGGGCGGACTCGACCTCGCCAGCCTGAATATCCAGCGCGGCCGCGACCATGGATTGGCCGACTACAACGCCACCCGGGTCGCGTTTAGCCTGCCCCGGCTGACGGATTTCAGCCAGGTCACTCCGGATGCCGCGCTTCAGTCGAAGCTGCGGCAACTCTATGGATCCGTGGACAAAATCGACCTCTGGGTGGGCGTTCTGGCCGAGAGGTATGTGGCGGGGGGCAGCGTTGGCGCCACCGCCCGGGCGATCATCGCCGACCAGTTCACCCGGATTCGGGATGCCGACAGGTTCTGGTACCAAAACTCGTTCAAGGGCAAGGATCTCCAAGACCTCGAGAAGACCTCGCTGGCCGACATCTTCGCGGCCAACACGACCACCACGAACCTCCAGCGCCAAGTCTTTTTCTTCCGGCCCGAAATCGGCGGAGTGGCGTTTGGGGATCGCAACGGGGACGGGAAGCTTGGCAAGGGAGAATCGGGCGTGGCCCGCCAAACCATCCAACTGGTTGACTCCGCTTCCGGGCAGGTGGTCGCCACCACCACCAGCAACGGCAAGGGGGAATACCGCTTCGGTGTCAACGAGGGATTGAGGCTGGGGGTTTACCAGGTCAGGGCGGTCTTGGATTCAGGTGCCGTGGTCAATCGTCCGGAGGTCTCGCTCACCAGAGGCGACCAAGCGCGCCAGGCGCACATCGCGTTGCCGGCCCAGGCCGCACCCATTCAACCGCCGCCGGCGCAGGGTCAACCTCCCAAGCCGCCCGCTCCGGCGCCCAAGCCTCCGGCGCCCTCGGCGCAGCCTGGCACATTGGCGGGAATCAATCAGGTGATCGGGGCGTTGCCACCGCCCCCGGGTGCCAAGGGCCGCTGATGGGCGACTGATGTGCGAGGCCAAGCCCCGGCGCGGCCTCATACCTTCAACTGGAGTTCCTTGAGCCTGATCCGCGCCCGACTGGCGCCGACATAATGGCGGGCGGTACGGGGTGATTTCGGCAGGACGAGG
>VGXS01000082.1 GCA_016873225.1 Planctomycetota bacterium
CTTGAGCACCTTCTCCGGTACTGCGCCCGGCCGCCCTTCGCGCTTCATCGGCTCTCCGTGATCCGCGGCCCAGACGGCCGGATCACCCACATCCGCTACGTGCTGCCCAGGCACAAAGCCGCCAACTGGGTCGGGCCCGGCCGCAGCCGCAAGTCCACGCGGCCGGGCGCGAGCGGCGTCGTCGAGCTCTCGCCGTTTGAGTTTCTCGATCGCTTGGCCGATCTCGTCCCACCGCCGCGGAAGCACCGGCATCGCTACCACGGGGTGTTTGCGTTGAATCACCGGCTGCGGAAAGGCGTCACGGCGCTCGCGAAAAGGGAACATCGGCAAGCAACGCGACGCCGGTGCCGGCGAGCATGGGGGCGACGGTCACGCCACGGGGGGCTGCTGCAATACTCAGGCGAAGCCCCGGTCGCACGACACCTCCCGGATCGCCTGGGCAAAACTCATGGCCCGGGTGGGGGAGGAGTTTCCGCTCGAGTGCCCCAACTGCGGTGGCGACATCCGGCTGATCGCGTTCATCACGGAGCCGGGGCCGATCCGGAAGATGCTCACGCACCTGGGCGAACCACTCGAGCCGCCGCCACTTTTGCCGGCACGGGGCCCGCCCACCGACTGGGACGAACTCGTCCAGGCGCATGACGAGCGCGACGTCTTCCAGGGACGGATAGACGACCTGCCCGTGATCGACATCCACAGCCTCTGAGTCCTGCCAGGCGCGAGGTCAAACCAAAGCCCCGGACGGCCGAACTCGGAGAGACTCCGCGCCGACCGCAGAAAAACGCCACTCCTGGGGGAAAGCCGCGTGTTTCTGGAACGACTTTTTGAGGCCCTTTTTGAGGCCAGGAAGACCGGGCCCTCAGCTCACGCGCCGCTCATCAGCTCGGAAACCGTTGAAACCGTTGCGGACGTGCCATTGGCCGGGCTATCCCTCAGGAGCCGATGTTCGCCCGCGAGTTCGTGGACAACCACAATCTGATCAACACGCCGTGGTTCCGAATCAGGTGCTTGTTCTTCTACTGCTTGCAGCGGATTCGGCAGTGGATCGGGTTGGAGTGATCCATCATCCACCGAGCACCTTGAACCAGAACCACCAGATGCCACAAAAAAGCCCGACTCCCAAAACGAATCCAAATAGGGGCGGGAAGCATACGCATAGTGCGACGATGGCGAGCCAATACGTGATCGTCGGATTCACTGGGATGCCCTCCATGTGGTGAGGCCCCACATCACCCCGACGCCAACAAGAACGGCCAGCGGGAAGAACCCGACAAGCACGAGCAGCAGAACAAGGGCCGGGCCTGCCTGCCCCGTGGGGGCATGGCGGCGATTCCGGCGCAGATGGCGGCGGGCCCCGGTTGCTCGGGCCGCCCCATTGGGGGTGTATTCAGAGCCTTGCGACTGGCTGGTGGCGAACCGCTCCGTCCCGCGGATAGTGTACGTCCGTTTACTCCTGCCGTCCACCTGCCGGTCTGCCCATGGTCGCCGCGGTCACAGGGTTTCCCGGGCGAAGCCGACGCCGCCCACACGGAGGCCCCGCGGCGTCCCGCCGTTACGAGCGGCGCCGGCCCGAGAAGACGCCGCTCCACAAGATCATCTCTGAGAACCTCGAGAGTTGGCTCGAGTGGCGGGAAGCTGCCGAGCGGCCCGTGCCGGGATACGTCGAGGAGGAGTTCCGCGGCTATCTCGAGTGCGGGCTGCTCTGCTTCGGATTCGCCCGCGCGCTGTGCACCGGCTGCGGCCAGGGATTCGTCGTGGCCTTCTCCTGCAAGGGCCGCGGCGTCTGCCCGTCCTGCAACGGTCGCCACATGGCACAGACGGCGGCGCATCTCGCCGATCACGTCATCCCGCCGGTGCCCGTGCGGCAGTGGGTGATCTCCGTGCCGAAGCGACTGCGGGGCATGCTCGCCGACCGACCCACGGCCGTCGCCGCCCTCACGAAGATCTTTCTTGACGAGATCGAGCGGACTCTGATCACGGCCTCGGGTGTCACAGCGGCTGCCGACACGCCGAGTGCTTCCCGCCCGAGGCTCGGCGGCATCTCCTTCCTGCACCGCTTCGGTTCAGCGCTCAACCACCACGTGCACCTGCACGCCTGCGTGACCGACGGCGTCTTCCTGCCGGCTGCCGACGGAGCGGGCTGCGGCACCCCGCCGGCGTTCGTGCCGGCCCGTCCGATTACGCCGGCCGATCTGGCTGCACTCACCGAGCGGGTGCGTCGCCGCGTGATCCGCTGGTTCAGGCTTGCCGGCCTGCTCAACGCCGCGGCCGCCGCCGACATGCTCGCCTGGGACAACAGCGGGTTTTCAGTAGACGCGAGTGTCCGGATCACGCTCGTCGATCGCGACGTGCCGAGCTATTTTCGAAGTCTCGAACATCTCCTCCGATACTGTGCCCGGCCCCCCTTCGCCCTCGACCGGCTCTCCGTGATCCGCGGCGAGGACGGCCGGATCGCCCGCATCCGCTACCTGCTGCCCAGACACAAAGCCGCCAACTGGGTCGGGCCCGGCCGCGGCCGCAAGTCCACGCGGCCGGGGGCCAATGGCGCCGTCGAACTCACTCCGTTTGAGTTCCTCGACCGGCTCGTCGAGCTCGTCCCGCCGCCGCGGAAGCACCGGCACAGGTATCACGGGGTGTTTGCACCCAACCACAAGCTCAGGCTGGCCGTCACGTCGCTGGCGATCGGGAATGTCGGAAAGCGCCACGAGGCGGTGACCGGCGGGCATGGGGGCGATGGTCATGCCACGGAAGGATGCTGCGACGCGCATCCGAATCACAAGCCCCGCTCGCACGACACGTCGCGGATTGCGTGGGCCAAGCTGATGGCCCGGGTGGGGGAGGAGTTTCCACTCGAGTGCCCGGGGTGCGGCGGCGACATCCGGCTCATCGCGTTCATCACCGAGCCCGGACCGATCCGGAAGATCCTCACACACTTGGGTGAGCCGCTCGAGCCGCCTCCCATCTCTCCCGCTCGTGGCCCGCCCGCCGACTGGGGCGAACTCGTCCAGATCGATGACGAGCGCGACGTCTTTCAAACCTCGCCTGACGAGCTGCCCGCGATCGACATCCACAGCCTCTAACCGGAGTCGGCCGCGAGGTCAAACCAAAGCCCAGGACGGGCGACCCGGGAGACGGTCTGCGCCAAGGCGAGAAACTCGCCACCCGAGGGGGGAGGGCAGCCGTTCCCGGAGCCGCTGATCAGGTGCCAGAAAACGCGGTACCAGCCTCACCAGCCGCCCATCGGTCCGGAAATGCCTTTCGACATGGTTGCGGGAGTGCCATTGGCCGGACTATTCTTTATTCTTAACCTATTTCGATTCGGGACGTCGGTTCTGGGAATATCACCAGATCCCTGTCGATCGTAAATGGATTGAACTGACGATAGCTTTTGCCGAGGTCCAGGGCAATCGCATCTTCTGAGAGCGGCACAAGTATTGCGGTGAGTCGTCGAAAGGCAAGCGGGGGGGCGGTGGCCGCACGTCGTTTCGCCTGTGTCACGG
>VGXS01000083.1 GCA_016873225.1 Planctomycetota bacterium
GACACCCATGGCCGTGCCCCAGTGTTCCCGGGTCGGGCTACAAGTGAGCCTTGCTCGAACTCGTGCGACCAACGGGAGTCAACAAGAGACAACCCTGGCGTCGATGCCCCGCGGCGGGCTCACTGGCGGGCACGGGGGCCGTTCAACCCTCGTGCCTTGAAACGCACGGTACCCTACAGTGTGAATTTCACCCCGGCAAACAGGATGTAGCCGAACCCCTCGACCTCGATCGGAAACCGGCGCTCACCCCGATAACGGATGCCGCGGGTATCCGTGAGATTCTTCACTTCGGTGAAAATCTGAAACCGTCGGGTGATCTTATAGCTCGCCGTGAAGTCCATCTGATCGCGGCCCACCCACCAGTCGTCGAACCTCGCTCCACCCGCCGTGTTGATGCTGTCCAAATAATCACCCCGGGCGGTATACGAGAGACGGGCATTGACCCCATGCTTGTCGTAGAAGATTGCGGCGTTGTAGGTGTTCTCCGACTGGCCGGGAAGTCTAGTCTTGCGGGAGAGGTCCGAGAGCCCGGTGGCGGGATTGATGATCGGCGCGGTCACCTCGGACTCCGTGTAGGTATAATTGAGAATCAGGCCGAACCCCGACAGGAAAGCCGGCAGGAACGTGAACTGCTGCTGATAGGCGAGTTCGATTCCCTTGATCTCGCCTCCCTTCGCATTCTCCGGCCGGGTAAAGATCGCCGGACGGTTATCGAACGTGCCCCGGATACGGGAGTCGAACCGGTAATCCGTCAGATCCTTGTAGAATAAGCCGGCGGATACGAGGCCCATCGGCTTGAAGTAATACTCCATGCCGAGATCCAGATTGTTTGAGAGAGTTTGCTTCAGGTTGGGGTTTCCGGCGCTGATCCTGAGCGCCGTGCCGTCATCCGTCTCGACGGCGCGCGGAACGATCTCGGTGTAATTCGGCCGGTTGATGGAGCGTGTGATCGCACCGCGGACGATGAACATGTCGCTGAACTTATAGCGGCCATGCACCCCGGGAAAGAGATCCGTGTAGCTGCGCTTGACTCGCTGCGGCGTGAGTGCGCCGGTAACCTCATTCTGCCGGACCGCGGCGGCACTGAACTCCGTCCGTTCGGCGCGAAATCCGGCAAAGATGTCGAGCTTGCCGTAATCGAGTTCCACCAGCGCGTAAGCGGCACTGATGTCTTCGTCCAGGCCGTAATCGACGGTGTCCGAGGCCGGCTGCCGGGTGTTCGCGGGATATTCCCGAACGAAGAACGGGGATACCAGTTTGGTGTCAAACTTCAGACCCACGCCATAGCGGTCGAAATTCGAGCCGGTCTTGCTGCCAAGGACGCTGGCGATGCCGCCCGAGGGCGCTGCCGACGCGGCCCGATCGCGATACTGCTCGCGGTCGAAGGCACGCTCCTTGAGGCGGATCTTTCCGCCAACCTTCGCCACGCCGCGGCGCTCGCCAAATTGGAAAGGCCGCCGGAGATTGGCCGCGAGCGACCGCTCTTCCTCGTTCAGCGTGTCTACCCGCCTGAGGTTTTCCCTGAAGCCATAGCGGTTGAGTTCCAACAGCACGCCGGTTTCGAAGGGAGTATGGCGCGGCAAATCGACGTCGCGGGTGAGATCGTACGTCGCGGCAACATTGGCCGAGGTCCGGTAAAGATGCTCGCGCTGATGCGGGACATTGTTCTCCGAACGCGAAAGCGCTGCGGTATAATCAAGCTTCATCGTTCCGATTTCGTGCACGCCGCCGGCTGAAATGTTGTTGATTTCACTGAAGCGGTTCATGTCCTTAAGCTGCTTCGTCAGCCGTGCGCCATTCACGGTACCAACCCGATCCGTCGCGCCGCGCTGGAGAACGCCCTCGGAATGGAGTATCTGGACGCGATTGCGTTGCTCATAATCCCTGAAATTGGAGAATGAGCCCCGCAGGAACAACTGGTGCCCGGGCCTCGGGCGCCACTCGAGATTGGCCGTGGCGCCACGACGGGTCCGTTCGCTGTCGTAGAACTTCGAGTCGATATCCTCGATGCCCATGATTTCATCTCCCTCGGGCCGATCCACCAGTGTCCACTCGGTCTCGAAATTGTGGACCTCTCGCCTCGTCTTCGAATAGCTCGCGGAAACAAGCAGCCCGAAGTTTTTCTGAGGCCCAAAGCGGTTGCTGACCGAGACGCTTCCGCGCGTGTCGCCCAGATTGTCGCCAAGCTCGTTGACGCCATGGCCAATCGACCCGCGAACGCGCAGCCCCTCGTAGGTGAAGGCCGACTGGGTCGTGATGTTGACCGCTCCGCCAATCGAATCCGCATCCTGATCGGACCGCAGCGCCTTCGTGATCTCCAGGGTGTCGATCACGTCGGACGGGATCGTGTCGAGATCCACTCGCCGCGCCCCGGACTGCGTGGGTTGCACGCTTACTCCGTCCACGGTAACCGACGTGAACTCCGCTGGGGTTCCTCGGATCTGAATGTAGCGGCCCTCTCCCTGATCGCGCTGAACGCCGATGCCGACGGCGCGCTGCAACGCCTCGGCGACGTTCGGATCGGGAAACTGGCCGATCGCATCTGACGAAACAATGTTCATTAGGTTGGGCGCAGTGCGCTGCAGATTCAACGCCCTTCCCGTCCCTTCGACGGTGCCGGAAACCTCGAATGCTTCGAGCACAACGACACTGGGGGATTTGAGCCGGAATCGCATCTCCACCCGTGCGCCGGCTTTAACCACCGCCGTCTCGGTCGACGGAGCCAGTCCGAGATATTCCACCGCAACGGAATGACTTCCGGCCGGAACGCCGATCATGGTGAATTCACCCTGTGCGTTGGTGTTGGTTGCGTAGCCAATCGCCGGAATTCGCACCTGGGCGCCGGGCAAACCGGCCCCGCGTTCGCTGTCGGTAACCCATCCGGAGATCGTTCCGGTGGTCTGGGCAAACAGGGTTCCAGCCGCCAGCAGCAGGCCCATTGTAAGGGCCTGCGAGATAATACGACGAAGCAGATGCACAGGTATCAATGGGGGTTTTGATGTTGGGGTTTCTCTCGGGGTCAGATCCTGTGGATCTACGCCATCGAGACTGAAAATTCGCATGCGACTTTGTACGTCGCCGCAGGATGGGTGAATTGTTGGGGTTTTCCAGGAGGGGCCTGCGGCGCTACGCCATCAGCACTGATAGTTGTCTTTGCTAGCGCATACTGCCTCCCGCGCAAGGACAATTAGAACCCGCCAGTGCCTTTGAGGGGGTGCAGGGGAGCGAAGCTCCCCACCGGTCCAATGGGAGGGGTGCTGGGGAGGGTGCGTGCAGCACCCTCCCTGCGAGTCTCTGGTTTGGAAGAGATTCAAAAGAATCGGGGTGGAGGTGATGACGACGGTTTTCTGCTCGTAGCGCTCGGCCAGGAACTGGAACAGGA
>VGXS01000084.1 GCA_016873225.1 Planctomycetota bacterium
GGAAGTGTGCCAGCAAAGGGCCCATGACGGCTCTCCGAAACAATTCAACACAGCCCTCAAAAATCTCAAGTAACTTATACCAGTGCGACTCTGACAACCAAAATTGCAAAAACGCCCTTTCCCTAGTTTCGTCGTTTTCAAGAGCCCTGAACGAAGTGAGGGGCGTATTTCGCATTCGCATTTCCCGGTCTTCAACAAAGGCCAACCAAAAATTGCAAATCCACCGTTTCCCCAGTTTCGTCGTCTTTAGGAGCCCTGAACGAAGTGAGGGGCCGTATTTCGCATTCGCGTTTCCCGGTCAAAATACGGCCCCTCACTTCGTTCAGGGCTCTTCAACAAAGGCCCCCTTTTGCCTTTTTGCCGCCGTCAGCGGCGCTGTTCATGTCTCGGAAAAATGGGGCCCCAGCCCGTCATACACGCGCAGGATCTCGTCGCGGGTCCGGAAAGTCCTGAATTCCTTCATTTCCTTTTCACGCATGATGTTGAAGGTGCCCATGATGTAGGCGGCGTCGTCGCGGCTGACGCCGTAGAGGCGGAAGAACAGGGCGTCGAGTTCGCAGCGGAGGCGGAAGCGGCGCTGGGGGTCCCAGGGGAAGGGCGGGCCGTCGTGGCCGAGGTCGCGGGCGAACGGCTCCAGGTCCGTCGCCGTGTACACCAGCTCCAAAACCCGCTCCCGGATCCACCCCTCCCACTTCCCGTACGCCTCCGGCGGAAGCACCGGAAATTGTTTGATAATAAAAAAGTTTAATGTTGTTCCACCCATTTTTTGACGAGTTACATAATCAAAAACAAATGCACACAAATTAGCATAAAAGCAGAAAGCTAATTCGGGATTTTTGGCTATCAAAAACAATGGAAATTTGTTTCCCACACCCTCCATCGGCATGATCCCCGCAATCGTCGTTCGCACATCCGTGTTGCGGCAAATGTCGCGCCAGCCCATCAGCCAGCCCTTGTCCCAGCGGCCGAGCAGGCGGTTGTCCACCTCGCTTCGCGGCACCCAGTACTGTGGCTGGGCCAGCACGGCGGGGTTCTGCTTTTCCTCAAGCGTCAGTTGGCGCGAATCAACCTCGCCGTTGATCGTTTCATAGGTGGCCCAGCGGTGGTCGAATTGATGCAGCATCTTGGCTTCATATAGCCGCACCAATCCCTCGCCCGGTTCCGTGCGAAACAAACCTGAGTCGAAGGCCATGTTGAACAACCCTTGGCGAAACGACACGCCCCACGGGTTTTCCTCCGGTTCCTCGCGCCACAGCACCGGCATGCGCCGGTAAATGGCCTTGGTGATCTCCGCGTCGCGGCGACCGCGAAAAATCGGCAGCGTGCGCGTGTTCGGGTTCAGCAGTTCAAACTCCTCGGGGCTGAGCGTGAACCAGCGTTCCGGGTCGTCCAGTTCAGCCACCTGATGCGAGAAGCACACAATCCTGGCCGGCGCCTCGTTGCCGCCCGAGGTTGCCGTCAACGCGCAAAACTTGAAGCGGCTATCCACCGACGCAAACAAACCTTCCCGGTTTTCAAAATCAAACAGGCTCACAAGCGCTCGTTTTCCTGTCAAATCCCTGAAATAGCTGCTAGTCGTGTCATCGGTGGCGATGCCGGTGGGCACGATGAACCCGGTACGGCCCGTGGGCCCCGTCAGGTTCCGGTTCAGTTCCGCGAACAGCGCGTAGGCTTTGTCATTATTTTCGCACAGCGGAAACATCCCCGAACCGCGCGCGAACTGGCTTTCCGCCTCCGCCGCCCGCCTCGCCTCCAGAAACGCTCCATACGCCCGCGGGTTTTCCGCCTCCAGCGCCTCGATCAGCTTCTTGCGCACCCCGGCGTTGCGCGCCTCGGCAATCTCCACGAATCCCGCCGCGGCAAAGTATTCCTGCTCCTGCAGCTTGATCCTTTCCCAGGGCGGGTTGCCCAGCACGCAGTCGAACCCGCCCGAGGCGAACACCGTCGGGAACTCCGCCTCCATGTGGAAAAACCGGTACGCCTCCGACAGCCTTCTCACCTCGGCGAAGTGGGCCGGGGAAATGTCGTACGGGTTGCGTTCCACACGGCGCAGCACGCCGGTGGTGATGCCCCCGGCGTCGCCCCTCACCTTCCGCTGCGCGAACGCCGCGCACCAGACATCGAACCTGAGCCTCACCTGCCGGTAGGTGGCCTCCTGCCGCATGTCGTCGAAGGCGCGGTCCTTGGCCATGATGTCGGCGACGGTTTCCTCGGGGTCGGTCTCCAGCGCGCGCACCCGGGCCAGGTAATCGTCGGGCGCCTTGGCCCCGCCCCCCATGAAGAAGTCGCCCTGCGTGGCCTTGGCCTCGCGTTCTTTCTTGTTGAGCTTCTTGAACTCCGAGGCGATCTTCCTGTCGTCGCCCTCGATGGGGGCGAAGGCGTCGTCGGGAATGCCCTGGCCTAGCCTGTCGGCGCGGGCGCCCATGAGGCTGTTGCCGCAGCGGATGTGGTGCCGCAGGAAGCCGAGCGGCCTGCCGGGCGACAGCGCCTCGAGCCACAGCGCGAACTGGCAGAGTTCCACGGCCATGGGGTTGATGTCGACGCCATAGATGCAGCGGCTGATCACCTCGCGGAGGGCGTCGCGTACCTCCGGGGGGGAAGGTTCGTGGTCGAGGGCGCGGGCGCGGGCCAGCCTTAGCCCCAGCCTCCTGGCGGCGGCCACCAGGAAGTGCCCCGACCCGCACGCCGGGTCGCACACCCGCAGTGCCAAAATGGA
This sequence comes from Planctomycetota bacterium, assembly GCA_016873225.1. Lineage (GTDB taxonomy): Bacteria > Planctomycetota > Planctomycetia > Gemmatales > Gemmataceae > REEB421. The sequence continues at coordinate 2,717 of VGXS01000084.1, forward strand.
CTTGGCGCGCGCCACGGGATGTTCGCCGGCGGCCTTGAGCGCCGCGTCGATCACCGGGTCGAGCGCGCTGTCGAGCACCGCCTGCACGAGGCTGTCGGGCGTGTAGTAGCTGCCGGTGGTCTTGCGTTCGTTGCCGGCGGTGGAGGGGGTGTCGAACCGGGGCGGATCCCACGAGATGACGGGCTCGATTTCCAGGAGCCTCTCGTACACCGAGCCGATCTCCTCGGCGCCCAAGAGCGACAGGTCGACGGAGCGGCGCTGGCCGGTGGCGTCGGTGGTGGTGACGAGGGCCCGGATGGCGGCGAGGTAGTCGGCGTTGGGCAGCGGGGCGTCGTTGAGGTCGGGGGTGAGCTCGGGCCGGAACAGCGAGCCGAGCGGAACCAGGCCGAGGGGGTGGTTCGCATGGGTGGGAGCCCTGAACGAAGTGAGGGGCATCTCCTGACTTGCCGCAATACGCCCCTCATTTGAGGAAATACGCCCCTCACTGCGTTCAGGGCTCTTAAGGAGCCCCTCGCCAATACGCCCCTCACTGCGTTCAGGGCTCTTATCAGCGGTTGCCCCCAGCGCGGCGAGCGCCACGCGCGTGCTTTCAAAAATGTCGTGGTGGCGTTCGCTGCCCTTGATGGCCATGGCCAGGGCGCGCACGCGCCGCATCGAGT
>VGXS01000085.1 GCA_016873225.1 Planctomycetota bacterium
GGGCGTTTGCCGGTTGGCACGAACCGGGTGGCAAGATGTTCGCAAGCCATGCGCCGTGCGTTCGCGTATCGGTTGTTGAGCGCCGTATCTTTGCGTGTAACTTGGTGAGCGCCGTGCGTGAGCGCGGCGATTCATTAACATGGCAAGCGGATGGGCCATCGCCGGGCTGATACCCGGCGCTCACCGGGGCGTTTGCCGGTTGGCACGAATCTGGATGGCAAGATATTCGCAAGCCATGCGCCGTCCATGAGGGTGTGACTTGGTGAGCGCCGTGCGTGAGCGCGGCGATTCATGAACATGACAGGCGGACGGGCCATCGCCGGATAACGCCCGATTCTTCAATTACCTTGCCGTTTCAGGAATTCCGCCGCGGGCTGGTTGTTGATCCGTTCCAGCGACTTCACCTCGCGAAGAACCGCCGCATCGCGCGAGGCGTCGAAATCGCACCAAAGCCACTTGATGCCGGGCGTGTCCTTGAGAGGAGACAAGTCACGCACCCGGGTGGAGATGATATTCAGGGCAAAAAAGCTCTGGATGCCCCGGAGCGGTTCGAGGTCGGCCACATCGGTCCGGTGACATTCCAGCCCCACCAAAGGCATGCCCCTAAGCGGCGCGAGACTGCTGATTGGCATGTCGTGGCAGCGCAGTTCCTCTAGCGGCATCCCCTCAAGGGGCGACAGGTCGGTCACCAGGGTGTGGTCGCAATACAGTTCCCTGATATTCATGCCCCTTAATGGCGACAGGTCCGACACTTCCGTGAAACGGCAAACGAGAACCTTGAGGGGCATGCCCGTTAGCGGCGACAAGTCCGACACCAGCGACCTTTGGGTGCGGAAGTATTCCAGCGGCATGCCGGATAGCGGCGACAAGTCATGAATTTGTGAATTGTACTGAACTTCAAGCCTTGTCAGGTTCATTCCTTTCAACTGGGACAGGTCGGACAAGATTCCGTTGGCCTGGCTTGTGAATGTGCCAACGCAGGCAAGCGACTTCAATCGCGTCAGCGCGCGCACCGGCCTGATGTCGGAGACATGGTCGGTGATGAACTCGAACCCCTCCACCGCGCCGTCGGCGATGGTGGGCTTCACCACTCCGTTGAATCCCGGATTGAGTTCCCTGAGCTTGTCGGCCAGGGCGCGTGCCTGCTCCCCAGCCGGCATGGCCGCCGTCGACTCGAACCAGGCCGGATCGATCTTCGCCAGCGGGTTGGCCTGCGCTTTATCCGGCCTCGGCCACATTACAAACCCCGCGATGCCCAGCATCATGATGGGCAGGCACGCCAGGGCGCCGAGAACAGGCCAACGGTTCGGAGAACCAATCCGGCAATTCCTCAGGTCGGCGGCCATTAGCGCGGCGCTTGGGTAACGCGCCTTGGGATCGGCACTCATCGCCCTGGCCACGATCGGGCGGACCCGCGCCGGCAGACCTTCCAACCGGGCTCCCGCCAGGATCTCCTTCCTCAGCCTGACCGGGTCATCGGATGAGTAGGGCAGCCTGCCGGTGAGCAACTCGTGCAGCACCACCCCCAGGCTGAAGATGTCGCTGCGGGCATCCGGTTCCGCTCCCTCAAGCTGCTCGGGCGGCATGTAGGGTAGCGTGCCCACCGATGGCGCCAGCGCCGTGGAACTGGTGGGGGAGCGCGCGATGCCGAAATCGGCCAGCAGGGCGCGGCCATGATGATCGATCAAAATGTTCGCCGGCTTGATGTCGCGGTGGATGATGGAGGCCTGGTGGGCGCAATCGAGCGCCTCGGCGACCTCGGCCACCCACCGGAGGGCGCGGTCGGGCGCCGGCTTGCGGCTGACATGCTGGCCGAGGTTGCCCCCTTCCACGAATTCCGAAACGATGAAGCAGGCCTCGTTCTCCCGGCCCACATCGTGCACCGGCACGATGCCCGGATGCCTGATCCTCGCGACGCGACGGGCCTCGGCCATGAAGGCATCGGTGGCGTTGTGACGGCCGGGCTTGGGAAACTTCACGGCGACGGCGCGCTGGAGTTCGAGGTCGAACGCCCTCCAGACCTGGGCGAACCCGCCTTCGGCGAACAGAGCGTCGAGCCTGTACCGCCCCGCCAGGATGGTTGGCTGTCCGGGATGGGATAGGGCTGGACCCGCGGTTTCAGCGGCGTGATCGGCGGGTTTGTCGAGCCAGGAAACGGTTTTCAGCGCCTTGATGCGGCGGGCAAGTTCCCCGGCCAGATGGGGGTGCGAGGCGCAGAGGTCGGCGGCGGGGACATCCGTCCCCTGCTGCCAGCGTTCCTCCCAATCGAGGAGAAGTTCGGCAAGGATCTCGTCATCGCCTTCCCTCACGATTCAGTTCCCCGTGCATCCTGACCTTGGCCGATTGCCAGCGTCTCTTGAGCGTGCGGAACGAGATTCCCAGCACGCGCGCCGCCTCTTCCTGGGTCAGGCCCATGTTTTTTAGAGTTCCTTATAACGGGTTGACCTGGCGCCCCTGTGGGTTGGGATACCCGCCGACTGGCGTCGGTGGCTCGAAAATACGGTAGTCACCGGCTTGAAAATAAGACAGTTGGTGCTTCCAAACTACGGTGGTTGGTAGCTTGAAAAGACTCACAAGCGAATAGCCAATTCTGACCAACGACCATATCGAGCCGCCGGCGCAAGCCGGCGGGTTGGATTGAATAAGCGGATGCGCTGGCGGGTTTCTGGCGATCTGGCGCCCCTGTGGGTTGGCATACCCGCCGACTGGCGTCGGCGGCTCGAAGATACGATAGTCGACGGCTCGAAAACATAGTATTTTGGTGCTTGAAGATACGATAGTCGGCGGATCGAATAGATTCGCATGCGCAGCGCGAATTCTGCCCAACGACCATATCGAGCCGCCGGCGCAAGCCGGCGGGTTGGATTCAATAAGCGGATGCGCTGGCGGGTTTCTGGCGACTTGGCGCCCTTGTGGGTTTGGGATACCCGCCGACTGGCGTCGGCGGCTCGAAGATACGGTGGTCGGCGGCTTGAAGATACGATAGTCGGCGGATCGAATAGAATCGCTAGCGCAGTGCGAATTCTGACCTACCGTCAAAACGAGCCGCCGGCGCAAGCCGGCGGGTTGGATTCAATGAGCGGATGCGTTGGCGGGTTTCTGGCGACTGGATTTCACCCCAGCACCCCCCTCACCACCTCGCCATGGACATCGGTGAGGCGGAAGTCGCGGCCCTGGAAGCGGTAGGTGAGCTTGAGGTGATCCACGCCCAGCAGGTGCAGGATTGTGGCCTGCAGGTCG
>VGXS01000086.1 GCA_016873225.1 Planctomycetota bacterium
GGGTCATCGACCCCGCCCCACCTAGCTTTATTCGTCGGACTCTGTGAATACCTCCTCGTCCCCGCTTGACGATTGAGGATGAATCGGTGAAGTAGTTTGCTTGAAATCAGCGAGTTCCAACGGAATCCAGGAACGAATCCTGATTCTTGATTTCGGTTCCCAGTACACCCAGGTGATCGCCCGCCGGGTCCGCGAGGCCCACGTCTATTCCGAGATCGTCCCTCACACCATCTCCGTTGGGGAAGTCCTCTCCCTCCGGCCCCAAGGAATCATCCTTAGCGGTGGCCCGGCCAGCGTGTACTCCCCCAAGGCGCCAAAGATGGACCGGGGCATCTTCCATCTTGGCATTCCCATCCTCGGCATCTGTTACGGAATGCAGCTTTTGGTGAAGGAATTTGGGGGCGAGGTGGCTCGTGGCACCCGCCGCGAATACGGCCGCGGCACTCTGCATCGTCGTCGGGCCTGCGCCCTTCTCGCCAGCCTTCCCAAGAATCTGGAGATCTGGAACAGCCACGGGGATCGGGTCACCCGCCTGCCCAAGGGTTTTGAATCCGTGGCCACCACGGAAAACAGTCCTTACGCCGTCGTTCGCCGGGAGAACATCTACGGGCTCCAGTTCCATCCGGAGGTCTCCCATACCCCGCGGGGCAAAGAGATTCTCGCTAACTTTCTGTACAAGATCTGTGGCTGCGAGGGAACCTGGACGATGGGTTCGTTTGTCCGTCGGACGATCCATGAGATCCGGGAGCAGGTCGGGCCTCACCGGGTGATCCTAGGATTGAGCGGCGGGGTGGACTCCTCCGTGGCGGCCGCCCTCCTCGCCAAGGCGATCGGGCGACAGCTCTACTGCATCTTCGTGGACAACGGTCTCCTGCGGAAAGGGGAGGCGGAGAGTGTCCGGCGGATTTTTGGTCGCCATATGAACATCCATCTCACCGTGGTGGATGCCCGGAACCAGTTTCTGCGACGGCTGAAGGGCGTGGCCGATCCGGAGCGGAAGCGAAAGATCATCGGGTACGAGTTCATCAAGGTGTTCGAAAAGGCGGCTCACCGGGTGGGCAAAGGGGCGAGGTTCCTCGGTCAGGGCACGCTTTATCCCGACGTCATCGAAAGCGTGCCGATCGCCGGCAATCCGGCCGCACTGATCAAGAGCCATCACAATGTGGGCGGCCTACCCAAGCGGATGAAGCTGGAGCTGGTGGAGCCGCTCCGGCAGCTGTTCAAGGACGAGGTGCGGGAAGTGGGTAAGGTGCTGGGCCTGCCCAAGGAGATGGTTTGGCGGCAGCCGTTTCCAGGCCCGGGTCTCGCGGTGCGTTGCCTGGGCGCGATCGACGAGAAGAAGTTGTCGATCCTGCGGGAGGCGGATGCGATCGTGGGGGAGGAGATGAAAAAAGCGAACTGGTACTATCGGATCTGGCAAAGCTTCGCGGTCCTGCTCCCGTGCCGGAGCGTGGGCGTGATGGGCGACGAGCGCACCTACGACAATGCCATCGCCATCCGGGCGGTGGAGAGCAAGGACGGGATGACGGCCGACTGGGTCCGTTTGCCCGGCGATCTGCTGGGCCGCATCTCAAACCGCATTTGTAACGAGGTGAAAGGCATCAACCGGGTGGTGTTGGATATCAGTTCCAAACCTCCGGCCACGATCGAGTGGGAGTAGCATGAGGATTCTCGACAGCCGCCGGCCCAAGGATTTCGCCAAGGTGCTGGCCCTGCTTACTCGTCGGCCCACGCCAGAAATCAAGGTGCGCTCAGCCGTGGAGAAGATTCTCCGCGAGGTGGAGAGAGGTGGGGATGCCGACCTAATTCGGATCAATAATCGATTTTCCAAAAAGAAGATTTCCAAGGCCACGCTGCGGGTGAAGGGAAAGTTCCGGGCTCCGTCGGCCAAGGTTTGTCAGGCCTTGGCGGCGGCGGAGGCGAACATTGCCGACTTTGCCAAAACCACTCGGCCAAAAGACTGGTCCCGAAGAAACCGGCAGGGGGCGAGTGTGGGAGAGAATTTTCCGGCGTTGGGCCGGGTGGGCGTCTATGTGCCGGGAGGAACAGCTCCGCTGGTTTCTACGGCACTGATGACGGTGGTATTGGCGCGGGTAGCCGGCGTAAAGGAGATCGTGGCGTGCACCCCGGGGCCGGTGAATCCGGTGTTGGGTTGGGCACTGCAGAAGGCGGGGGCGACGGAGATTTATCAGGTGGGCGGGGCGCAGGCGGTGGCGGCGATGACTTATGGGACGGAGACGATCCGGCCGGTGGAGAAAATTTGTGGGCCGGGCAGCGCGTGGGTGGTGGAGGCCAAACGCCAGCTTTTCGGCCGGGTGGGGATCGACCTTTTGCCCGGGCCGAGCGAGATCGCGGTGGTGGCGGATGAAAGTGCCCGAGCCGACTGGGTAGCGGCAGATCTGGTGGCCCAGGCGGAGCACGGTCCGGGCAGTCAGATCTTTCTGCTCACTCCTTCTTTCTTCTTGCTCGGAAAAGTTTTGGCTGAGGTGCTCAACCAAAGCGGGGAGAAGCCGCGGGCGGAATATCTGCGGGGAGTGTTGTCCAAGGGGGCGACTTTGGTGAGGACGAAGGACCTGAAGCAGGCGGTGGCGTTGGCTGAGGTGATCGCGCCGGAGCACCTGTCATTGCAGTGTCGCGGGGCCAAGGCGTTGGCGAAGAAGATCCGTTGTGCCGGGGCCGTCTTTATCGGAAACCACTCGGCGGTGGCACTGGGGGATTATCTCTCGGGTCCGAGTCACACCCTGCCGACGGGAGGAGCGGGGCGGGCCTTCGCCGGGCTACGGGTGGAGGACTTTGTGAAGCGGGTGAGCGTGGTGGAGTACGGGGCGGCCGCAGTGCGGAAGTCGGCACGGACGGTCGGGCTGTTGGCCCGGTTGGAGCGACTCGACGCCCACGCCGATTCGGTCGAGACTCGAATGTCATGAGCCAGGGCAAACGGCAGGCCAAAAAAATCCGCAAGACGAGCGAGACGGAGATCGCCGTCACGCTGGGCTTGGACGGCAAAGGCAGTGCCAAGGTAAAAACGGGAATTCCTTTTTTTGACCACATGCTGAACCTGTTCGCCCGGCACGGGTTGTTTGACCTGGAAGTGAAGGCCAAGGGGGATCTGGATGTGGACCTACACCACACGGTGG
>VGXS01000087.1 GCA_016873225.1 Planctomycetota bacterium
GGGACTCGGCACCCGAGGGCAAGCCGCGCAGGATTCACAACGGCACCCACAACGCCGCGGCAGGAGAACGCCCCGGGGATCGGTTCATTCGTGAAACCGACTGGCCGGCCATCCTTGAACCCCATGGCTGGCACAACCCTCGGGGCCGGCACTGGCGACGCCCCGGCAAGGATGGGAACGGTACCTCTGCCGTCACCACGCCGTCCGGCAACCTTTATGTGTTCTCGACCAATGCCGGCCCTTTCCAGGCAAACGAAAGCCTCACGAAGTTTCGCGCCCATAGCCTACTGAACCACGCCGGCGACGATAAGGCCGCGGCGAAAGCACTGGCGAAAGCCTATGGCATGCCACCGCCACGCCTGCAGGAGATGGACCAGGACAATGCACGAACCCCCGTCACCGTCATTGCGGATGAATCTCAATTGCTGGCCACGGTGATGGCCGTCATCAAGGACGATGAGCGTTTGTTCCGACTGGAAAATGCCCTAGTGACTCCCTGCCGGCGCGACGCCGACCATGGGGGCCCGGTATCTCTGCGCGACGCCGAGGATGGATTCATCCGGGCCATCATCACGGACCGTTGCGAACTGATGAAACCCGACAAGGCCGGCGAACTGGTTCCGGCAGGATGCCCGGCCTACCTGCCCACAATCATCAATGCCTCGGCAGGAAACCCCAACCTGATTCCCTTTCGGTCAATCGTCGGGCTTATCAATGGCCCGACCATTGACCAGGACGGGAACCTAGTCAACCGCCGCGGGCATGCCCGCATCCGAGGGACGGGGTGGTACATCTCGCACAGTGTTCCCGAACTGGATGAAATGATTCCCGAGGAACCGAATCACGCCGATGCCACCGATGCCGCCGACCGGCTCTACAAGCTCCTGACTGACTTCCCATGGAAAGACCGCCACCTCGGGCCGCTGAAATGGATCACGGCATTGCTGGCGCAGGTGGGCCGGCCACTATTCGACAGATGCCCGGCATCGCTGATAACGGCCAACGCCCCCGGTAGTGGCAAAACCTTGCTGGCCCGCGTGCTTGGGATCGTTGCCCATGGAACGGAACCGCCATTGATGGCATGGCCGGCAGGGAGGGGCGACGATGCCGAGGATGAAACTAGGAAACGCCTCGGGGCGCTGGCCGCTGGCGGGGTGACATTGGCCATCATTGATAATCTGCGGGCCGGCGCCGCATGGGATTCAGACTGCTTGAACAATGCCATCACCAGCGGAAGCGTTGTTGATCGGCAACTGGGAACCAACGCCGCGGGGTCGATGACGCCGCGCAGGTTCTCCACGCAACTGTTGGCCACTGGAAATAATGTGCTGGCATCAGGGGACCTTGCCGACCGGTGCCTAGTCATTGAGCTGGAAACCACCGACCCCAACCGGCGGGAGATATCGACGGACGGTTACGCCATCGGCGAGGGATCCCGATATGCCCAACGGCATCGACCCGAACTGCTGGCCGCGGCACTGACCATGATTTCCGCCTACATCAAGGCAGGTCGGCCATCGACCGCCGGCGCCGCATGGGGGAACTTCGACGAGTTCGTTGGCCTGGTAGTCGGTGCCGTCAGGTGGACTATTGGCACCGACCCGTTGGCGGATCGCGTCACCATGGCACAACGGGCCGACCCCGTTGCCTCGGCACTGCTGACGCTATGCTCCAACTGGATCGCCGCTTTCGGCGACTTGCCCATCACGGCCAAGACCATCGCCGACCGGACCGCGGCGCCCGATGCCAATGAGAAAATCAGTGCCATCGGCGAAGCATTGGCCGGACTTGGATGCGCGAAAGCAACCGGCCACGCGGTCGGAAAGACACTGCAACGATTCATGAACCGGGTCATCTCCAACCCCGCGGAACCAGGAACCCGATATCGGATCACCAATTCCCGCGGTGGTCATGACCACTCCGCCCGCTGGTCGGTCAACCGACTTTAGGGCCGCGGCGCCCGACCACCAGGACGCCACCGGCGCCCGAGGCCGACCGCGGACCCATTGCCGACATACAGGGGAAACAACCCCCTAGGGGGGGGACCAAAACCGCGGGCATGGCGGGAGACCGATGCCATGGCCCGGGATGCGTTATTGCACTGCCATAAAAATAGACAAGGAACTCCACAACGCGGGCGATGGCGGGCAATGCGGGCGATACGGGCATTGTTTACCCCGCCCGCTATATGCGAACACTACACCAACAACAAACACAAAACACTCGCGCGCGCGTACCTTTCCCCATATATGCCCGCATTGCCCGCTTAGGTATAAATATAAAGATATCTGCTTTTGATTATAACCCCTTATGATAGAATGGTTTAATGCGTAAAAGATCAACAAAAAACCCGACCGACCGATGCGGGCAATGTTTTGAGCCACCGGGCCACCGCGGCGCCGGTACTGAAGCGTTGTACACCGGACCGCCACCATGCCGAGGAACCGGCTTGGCGACTCACCACCACGCCCAGGAGCCGGGGCGCCACCGTGCCGAGGAGCCGGGGCGCCACCGTGCCGATGCACCGGACCGCCACCATGCCCAGGCACCGGGGCACCACCATGCCGAGGAGCCACGGCGCCGGTGGCGCCCCGGCAACCTGGTCGGGTGGTGCCGATCATGCTGGCCAAAACCTTGCATGCCCGCATGCCATGACCAGAACCAACGCCCCGACCTACGCCTCGGGGCCGATGAATCCGGCATGCCGCCGCGCCGGAAGAAAGCTGATGCACCAGGAACCCCGGCCCCGGCGCCGGGGCCCTTGCGGCAATATCAAGCCGGGCAACTGCGACTTGAGATTGCACCGATCACCAGCGCCGACAAGAAAGCCGGCAAGGTTACTGAAATGCGGGTGGCATTAACCAAAGACGAATACCGCAGACTTCTACTGTGGGCCATCTCCCATGACATTGAGCCCGGCGCCGCCGCCCGGCATTTCATTGCCCGCGGACTTCCCAAGCGCCTGATGGTGGCATGGGATGAACCCGAGGAACCGGCGCCCGAGGCCC
>VGXS01000088.1 GCA_016873225.1 Planctomycetota bacterium
TGCCGTGCACCACTAGGTGCGCCGGTAGTCCGTTTTCATCGGGTGTTTGGAGTGTGAGACACTCTTCCCGGCGCAAGCCACACCCGGCCAGTAGTGCAATAAATGCGGAATCCCGCCGGCGCACCGTTTCATGCGGAGACAGTGTGGCCGCGGCCCGGGCCAGTTTGTTCAGTTCGTCGTGAGACAGTTGCCTGCCGGTGGCATGGTGTCCGGCGCGCCGCTTCACTTTGGTGCGTGGGTGGGACTGGCACCGTTGCAGGGTGTCCGCGTCTAACACGCCGGCCCGGTACGCCGCGCGCATGATTCCTAGCAGTGCCGCTTCATGTCGTGCTTTGTTGGCCGGTTGCCAGCTCTGGTGGTGTTGGATGCGGGCCAGTAGTGCGGCCACTCCGACGGCCCCCAAGCCGGGCCAGTTCACTAGGTACGGATTCCCGACACCCAACCACCGGCCCAGTTCCCGCAGTGCCGACTCCATCGCACGCCGGCCGGAATCGGTGCGCAGTGTGGCCAAGTAGAGCTGCACCAGTTCGTGCGGCCGAACACCCACCGCGGACACGGCCCCACCACCCACCGGCACCAGTTCCATGAGTTCCGACATGTCGCACCCCCCCGTGTGTGTGCATTGAAGCGCACTAGAAGTTCAATTCTATTTACCTTGAAATCGGTTGCAGCTGCAAGAGTTGTTTAGGTGCCGCGTTCAGTTTCAGCAGTTTGCGTTTCTATGGTGCGAACAATTCCGCGGAATTGTGCGAACTTTTACGGATGTGAGAGTGACGAACTTTTATCCGCGTTGACATATCTGCGCCCGGTTCTAATACTGCCTTGGTCACTGATTAGGGGGGAAGTGCGTGCGTGCACCAAAACCGACACCGACACCGGACATGGTTCCTTACTGCACCGCGGCGCAGTTGGCCGCACGATTGGGCGTGACGCGGCAAGCCTTGTGGGCACTGGTGCGCCGCGGAACTGTTCCGGCCCCGTTGCGACTGTCTGCGCGTGTTTCAGTGTGGGACAGTGACGCGGCCGCGCAGATTGTTGCGGCGCGACATTCTCACATGCAGGAACGGAAGAACGCGGGCGCAGTGCGGAAACGGTTGCGACTGGCCCGGCTGGAACGACAGTATGCACCCGAAACTATTGAGCAAAAACGCGCTGAAATCACACTGTTGAAATCGGGTGTGCAGTGAGTGACACCTTGGACTACTTGCACTTGGTTCCGGGGGGGGCGCAGTTTGTTCGTGAGATACGGGCATTGGTGGAACATGGGAACGCACTAGACCGCGAACTAGAGTTTCTACACCGGAAACTGCGCGGGGTGGACATGCCCTTGTTCGGCCCCGCAGAACGCACCACCGCACTAGAACGGGGGCGACACTTCACACTCTCAATGCGTTTGGCCGGTGTCAGCGAATACTTGCAACAGATTGCCACACACCGCGCGGTGCACCAGATTGCGCGCAAGTATGCCGCACACACCGCTAAGTTGTTCCTGCACCGCGCCCTGCAATATCACGCCGGATTCCAAACGGCACTCAAAACACCCCCGGAGTTCCGCAAACTATCTTCGGGGCCGTTGTGTGTCGCATGGGTGTCCGGTGGAACCGTGCGACTTGAATACGATGCGTTTCCCGCGGTGTGTCGAAACACCCGCCCGGAACCGGTGCCGGAACATCTGCGGAATAACGCGACATTCGCCAAGTACACGGAAGAACGGGTGAGAAATCCCCGGTATGAATCACCCACCGCGGACACGGTGGAACTGAATGTGTGCGGAACTTCCCGCGCATAAAGCGTGCGCCCGGTGTGTGCAAGACACCGGGCGCGCATGGCACGGCACGGACGGCCGCGGTTGAACACCGATAGTATATCGGCCGCCCCGTGCACATTTTCAAGGGGCGTTGCGCATGTCTGAAAGTGAATTGCACTTCGGTGAGTTGGAGACCGCGGCCGCACCGAAACCGGCCAAGAGACCGCGGACCAAAGCCGTTCCTGCACCGGACACCCGGCCCGGGTACCACACCGATGAAAGTGACCCGTATGATCTGGCCATTCTGGCCAGTGCACCAGAAACCACCCCGGCACCCGCACCGGCCGCGGCCAGCAGTGACCCGTTCGACCTGCAAAACCTAGCGGCCCCCCAACACATCCAACACGCGCGAGAAGTTGCCACCAGTGAACTTATGGCAATTGGCCGCCCGGCCCATGATCGGGCGTTCCGGGTGCACCCCGGCCCGGAGTGGGACAGTTTGTTGGCCGTGCTCAGTTTGTCGGCCACCTCTAGCAGTGGGGCGCGTCGTTCGGTGGTGGGTGGTGAGAAGTATTTGTTGACCGCGGCCGTGGCCGCGGAACTGGAACAAACGCGCCCCGGCACCGTGAAGTGGCGGCGCATGGCGTATTGGTTGGACGATTGCGGCCAGTTGGGCTTGTGGCCGGTGGCCGCGGGTGGCAACTCCGGGAATGAAAACGGGTGGGTGCGTTCCGCGCTGGCATGCGTGGCCGCGGCCCGGGGCCAGTGGGTGCGCGTCACGTCCGATGTGGCCGCGGGGAAGTTCCGGTGCTATCGGGCCAGCAAAACGGAACCGCCCGCGTTCCCGGCGTGGAGCATGAGCGATGTGCTACGCCGCGCGTTTGGTGAGAACCTCGTCACCACTTCGGAGCACGCCGCACTGGCCCACATGGCCGGTGAAGAAATCGCCACCGGCACATGACTGCCACCCACACCACCGGTGACACGAACCGGGCCACCACCTTGCCCGATGGGTGGGGTGGTGGCGCGCCCGTTTG
>VGXS01000089.1 GCA_016873225.1 Planctomycetota bacterium
AGTCCCCCCCCCAATTGGTGGTGGAAAATGGATCCGCCAAGCTGTCGGATGCGGGGGCTAAAGGGCCAATTATCCCGTTTGTCTTCATGAAGTTGGCCAGGTCCGTGGACCCGGCGTTGGACCGGTCGAAAACCGATGAACGCAAAAGTTCCAGCTTGTGCACAACCTGGGCACCCTTTTGGAGGACCGCGCTATGGTCGTAATTGGGGTCGGAAGGCAACGGATTCATCAGTTCCGCGTACACCTTCACATGGAATTTTGTTGGCGAGGTCATCACCCCGGTGGCGATTTCGCTGGGTTCGTTTTCCACCTGCGCATAAACCTCATTGATGGCCACCCTGGACATCTCATGCCCGAAAAGCACATTCGAAGGGTCATTGGGATTCCAGATGAAGGGGGTCATCACATCGTCGGCATCCAGATTGTCGACCATGTTGACCGCAAGCTGGGCCAGCCAACGCGTCGCCAAATACCGCTGGTCGGTTCCACCACCGCCGCCCCCGGGAACAAACACGGTCGCGGCCAGCGTGGAATCGGAGGGATCCGCGGCGCCTGTCGCCTTGACCAGGTGGGACAGGATGTCCTTGGCGAACAACTGCCTGTCGGTGATCGCCTTCAACACCAACGGCATGTCGGCCGGAAGGTAGGTGCCGTTGTTTTGGATGGCCGGATAGTTGGAAAGGCCCCGGTTGAGGTTGAGGCGCTTGGCCAAGGCCACCGCCGGACTCGACCTCCCGAGACTATCGAAATCCGAAACGGCGGGCGGCACGGGCAGAGTATTGGGGAATGCCGGGTCGGCAACCGCCCTCGGATAACTCGTGTTGATGGGAATCATGGTGTTCAAGGGAGCCAACAGAACACCTTGGCTGGCGGCATCGGTGAAGTAGGGGACAATGCCGGGCCTGTCCAAGTCCCAACTCATGGTGGTCAGCTTGTCGAGTCGGGTATCCCTGCCGGTGGAAACGAATGGCGAGGAGGCGAATCCGCCCCATTGGTACACAAGGCTGTCGGTGTACTTGGTGGGACTGCGCAGGTACCGGCCCATGGTCCAGCCGAGGCTATCAGCCTTCATGTGGGAATTCCCTGTCACGCTCAAGGTGGAGTGCCAGGTGGCGCCATGAACCCGGTCGATTCCCATGTAGGCGCTATTCGTGCCGTTTTGCGAACGCTCGTAATTGAGCCCCTGCCCGTAGGCCTTGGAATCTCCCGTCCGAAACGGTGAATAGGCGCTGGCCACTCCCGGCATCAGGATCGGCTGGTCGAGCACGCCGCCACCCAAGGCCTGTTCGACGGAACCGTTGTAGTTGACGGGTGAAAATGTGTGCGGCAGGTTTCCGCCGGTGGGAATGTCGAAAATCGTTGTGGAGGTGGCTAGACCGGGTTGGCGGTTGAGGACAAAAGCCTTGCCTTGGGGGCCACCCATGACGCGCTCGAGGCTGACCTCCCATGGCCCCCATCCCTGCCCGCTCGCATGCCGCTGGGCATAGGCGCCGTTTCCATCCCTGCCTTGGACATTTCCATGGGCATTCACATTGGCGCGCCCGTCGAGGTCGATGGCGAGGAAGGCGAACAGCGGCTTGTACCGCTTGCCGTTGGGGGCCGTCTTGGGCGGAACTCCCAGGTCGATCCAAACGCTGTCGTTTTGCGTGCCCCACGGCAGGTTGCGGACATCGCCGCTTGGGGAAGCCGGTGGTGGAAACTGACGATCAGGAGGCTGACGATTGTGATTGGCCGGACGGGGCCTGATCGAACGCGAAGGATCTCCAGCCGCGTCATTCCAATAGGAGTTTCCGGAATCCAAGGGCGAATTCATCCCGTTCGAATTGGGAATACTGGCCAACCGGACAAAGCTTGGCTCGACAACCACGAGATTGCCGGTTGCGGGATCGACATCCGTCTTGGCAAGGAACACATGGTTGAAATCCGGACTGGTGTAAGGAGGATTGAAACCACCTGAATAGGAATTGGGCATGGTGGGAACGGCGCGGGTGCCCGGCCGTTCCGGATCACGGATCGTTCCGATGCCGTTAGCCTTGAATGTCGTGAAATTGACAATGTCTTTTTCGGCTTCAAAACGACCTGTGCCTCGAAATGGACGGTCGTTGTCGATCGCAGGATCCGTTGGAACGCCCGTTCGAGGGTAATAAAACCCGTACATGTCTCTGGCCAGGCTATGCCCCCGGAGACCGGAGCGTTGACTGGGATCGTCATCAGGCGAGTTCACATCACCGGCGGCATCGTAGATGAGTTGGCCGAAACCGTACGCCAAAAGTTCGTCGGTGTCCCAATTGGCAGGTTGCGTAAGGGCGATGGTTTTCTCTCCCTCCATCGCGATGCGGGCCGTGGACTCGGCATTGTCGGAATACAGGACAAAGGTGACACCGATGACGGTGAGCAGCGTCAGCATGGCCAGCACGACAAGCAGGATCACACCGCGGCGCCGATTGGTGCCTTGAGGCCTTGTCACACGCATGGGAAACCCTCCCGCCAGTCGCCTCGATGTGCCGTCATCACAAGTATTCGATGACCGTGGCCTGCCAGGTGGACTTGGTGTTCAAATCGTAGAGCCGAATGGTGATCCGCACCGCCAAAAGACGCTTGGGCAATCCGTTTGGTCCGTTCAATGCCATCGGAACCCTGTTGGCATCAGCGGCATCCCGCCATTTTGGCACACCGGCCATATTGGTTGATGCGAAATCAGCGTTCACACCCCAATTCGGGTCGGCTGGACGCCCGCACCATGTATCGAAAACC
>VGXS01000090.1 GCA_016873225.1 Planctomycetota bacterium
GCGGCCGACCAAATGTCCGATGCCCGGGTGGCCGATCGCGCGGCGCTGGGATTCATCGGGTTGTCGCCGACTTACTGGAAGGAACTCCAGCTACCCGTCGAGATCATCAGGACGATCGTATCGGACGAGACCGAGGAGCGAATCAACACCCTGTCGAGCACCTTCCTCGGGCTGAACATGGCGTGCGCCCGTTGCCACGACCACAAGTACGACCCGATCACGGCCGAGGATTACTACGCCGTGGCGGGGGTGTTCGCCAGCACCCGCCAGGCCGACCAGGCGCTTGCCGCGGGGATCGACGGCCTGTCGGTCGCGGAGGCCCGCCAGCAGGTCGCCGCCCTCGAGGCGGAGATGAAAAAGCTGACCGGCCAGAAAACCGCGCCCGCGGCGGAAAAAATCACCAACCTCGAGTTCCGCATCAGGGCGCTCAAGGCGACCCCGGGTTACGACTCATCCCTTGTGCCCGGTGCTGTTGACGCCTCCTTGCGCGTGGTGGAGGCCAAGGGAACCCACGGCAGCCGAATCGTTTATGAAAACGCCGCCACGGACATGCCCGTTGAAATCCGCGGCAATCCCAACAAGCCTGGCAAGGTGGTTCCGCGCCGGTTTGTTTCCGTGCTTTCCCCCGGGGAACCTCGACCGCTCAACCGAGGCAGCGGAAGGCTCGACCTGGCCGATGCCCTGGTTGAGGATTCGGGCCCTCTCATGGCTCGGGTCATTGTCAACCGCGTCTGGAAGTGGCACTTTGGCGCAGGGCTTGTCGAGACCCCGAGCGACTTCGGCGCCATGGGTGAGCGCCCGAGCCATCCCGGGCTTCTGGAAGATCTCGCGGCCCGATTTGCCACTCACGGCTGGTCGCTCAAATGGCTTCACAGGGAGATCATGCTGTCGGCGACCTACACGCAGGCCAGCGGAGCCCCGCAAGCCGGGGACGAATCGTTCAGGTTCCTTTCCCGGTTCCCGCGCCGCAGGCTCGACATCGAGTCATGGCGGGATGCCCTGCTGGCGGTTTCGGGCAACCTCGACTTTTCGATGGGTGGCCCTTCCGCGGAATTGTCGGCGGATTCCAACACCCGGCGCACGGTATACGGCACCGTCCGCCGCCGCGAGTTGAACGACCTCCTGCGCCTGCACGACTTCCCCGACCCGGTGATCCACAGCGCCGCGCGCATTCCCACCATCACTCCGCTGCAGCAGTTGTTCCTGCTCAACAGCCCGCTGGTGGCCAGGCAGGCGGCCACCCTCGCCTCGAGGATCCAGAAAGAGGGTCCGCCGTCACCCGCCGGAAGGATTGATTTCGCCTACAGGCTGCTTTTCGGCAGGCTGCCCACGGACGGGGAACGAAAGATCGGCCTGGACTTCACCGGTAGCGGCAAGCCAAACGCCTGGCGCGACTACGCCCACGCGTTGCTGGCGGGCAACGAGTTCCTATTCATCGACTAAGCGGGTGCCCCATGTCGATTCATGGCAGTATTTCAAGGCGCGGCGCGGTTCAGGCCCTCGGGGGGGGGCTGGGCGTCCTCGGCCTCGCCGACGCCCTGCGGGCCGCCACCGTCACAGACAAGGCGCCGCACTTCGCGCCACGGGCCAAGCGGGTGATCCACTTGTTCATGAACGGCGGGCCGTTCCAGTGCGACCTGTTCGACCCCAAGCCGGCTCTCAACAAGTTCGCCGGCAAAAAGCCGCCCGGCGCCGACCTGCGCACCGAACGACCCACCGGCGCGCTGATGGCCGTTCCCTTCAAATTCTCCCGCCATGGCAAAAGCGGACTGGAGATGAGCGACCTGCTGCCCAACACGGCGCGACTGGCCGACGACATCTGCGTCATACGCTCGATGCACACCGACAACCCCAACCATGGCCCCGCGCTGTTCATGATGAACAACGGCACCCTCACGCCGAACCGCCCCACCATGGGCGCCTGGCTCACCTACGGCCTCGGCACTGAAAACCGCAACCTCCCCGGGTTTGTCGTCTGCTGCCCGGGAAGGCCCGTGAGGTTCTCGGAACTGTGGTCCAACGGATTCCTGCCCGGAGAATTCCAGGGAATGTATGTGAACCATTCCAACCTCGATCCCAAAAAAATGATTCCATTTCTCGAAAACTCCACCATTTCCGGCGCCGACCAGCTCAGGCAGTTGGAGCTGATGAGGCAGCTCGACGGCCGGCACCGCGACCAAAGGCCGGGAGATCCCAACCTCGACGCGCGCATCCGCTCGATGGAGACCGCCTTCCGCATGCAAATCGAGGCGGCCGACGCCTTCGATGTGTCGAGGGAGCCCGTGAATGTGCGAGAGGCCTATGGCAAGGGCCATTTCGCCAACGGATGCCTGCTGGCCCGCCGACTGGCCGAGCGGGGGGTGCGTTTCACGCAAATCTACTACGGCAACAGCCAGCCCTGGGACACCCACACCAACCACACCGCCTCGACGCGGAACCTGTGCCGCGACATCGACCAGCCCGTCGCCGCCCTGCTGTCAGACCTCAAGGAACGCGGCATGCTCGACGAAACGCTCGTGTTGTGGGGCGGTGAATTCGGCCGAACGCCGACGACGGAAAACGCCGATGGCCGCGACCACAATCCATGGGGCTTCACCGTCTGGATGGCCGGAGGTGGAGTCCGTGGCGGCATGGCTTATGGGGCCACCGACGATTTCGGCTTCAAGGCCGTTGAGGACAAGGTGCATGTGCA
>VGXS01000091.1 GCA_016873225.1 Planctomycetota bacterium
CTCAGCCTTCACCATCAGCGGTGGCGGGGTGGACAGCCCATCCCCGGCCAGCAGCACCACCGCACCAGTGGTGAACACCGTCACCTGGAACTTCGCCATCGATAACGCCCTGGCCCAATACCTCGGTGCTGGTCAGACCGTCACGGCGACATACCGGATCACCGTGGTCGACAACTCGATCTCCGTCACTGGGAATGAAAGCTCCACCAGCAGCCAGGACGTCACCATCACCCTCACCGGCACCAACGATGCACCCACCATCACGGTGCAGACCGGCAACAGCAACAGCGCTGCGCTCACGGAAACCAATGCCGGCCTAAGCACCTCCGGCACCCTCACCGTTCGCGATCTTGATCTCGCCAACACCGTTGCCGTTGCTGTGCAGTCGGTCGCAGCATCCGGCACCACTACGGGGTTGGTGCCAACCAACGCCCAGCTGCTGGCCATGCTCAGCCTCAGCCCAGCATCCACCACCAACATCCTCACCAACACCGAGGTAGTGGATCAACTCAGCTGGTCCTTCAACTCCGGTGCAGAGGCCTTCAACTACCTGGCCGTTGGCGAAACCCTCACCCTCACCTACACGCTCCGCTCCACCGATAGCTCTGGGGCCACCGGCGACCGCAGCATCACGCTCACCATTGCTGGCACCAACGACGGACCCACCACCACCGCCGTTGATGTCAGCGGCACCATCACCGAAACCACCAAGCTCACCGACAGCGGCAGCCTCACCTTTGCCGATCTAGACGCCACCAACCGACCCACCGCCGCAGAAGCCACCACATCCATCACCGCCCTGCGGGCCGACGGCGTGACCGCCTTTGCCCTCACCACCGCTCAGCAGCAAAAACTGGAAGATGCCTTCAGCATCAGCCTCGCCAGCGGTGCCACCAACAACGGCACGGTCAATTGGGCCTACACCGTTGTCGAATCGGATCTGAACTTCCTGGCGGCGTCGGAAACCGTTACTGCCGTGTTCACCGTCACCGTGACGGACAACGCCGGTGCCACCAGCACCAAGGACGTCACCGTCACCCTGACCGGCACCAACGACGCCCCCACACGACTGGTGGCCAGCGTGCCGCTGCCGGCCCTGGCGGAAGACACCACCGCCGAGGCCACGGTGGCCCAGCTGTTCAACGGCACCGGCAGCAATGCCGCCTACGCCGACCTCGACAACAGCGGCCTCGGCGATCCCTTCGCTGGCGTGGTGCTGGTGGCCAATGCCGCCACCAGCACCCAGGGCAACTGGCAATACAAGGCACCCAGTGGCAGCTGGACCAACGTCTCTTCGTCTGGTAGCCCCCTCAGTCTGACCAGCGCCCTCTTCCTTCCCTACGACTACAGCCTTCGCTTCCAGCCTGCTGCCAACTGGAACGGCAATGCCGGCTCCCTCACTGCACGGCTTGCCGACGGCCTACTCTCCGTCCACAGCAGTGGCGGCTCACGCTTCAATCTCTCCACTGCCGGCTCCGGCGGCACCACCCGCTACAGCGACAGCAGCAATGCCGTGACCCTCACCGCCACGGTGAGCGCCGTCAACGATGCGCCCATGGTGAGCCTGGCCACCGCCACCCTCGCGGCCATCACAGAAGACAACACCAATCCAGCTGGCGCCAGCGTGGCCAGCTTCGTGGCGGCCAGCTTCAGTGATGCCACCGATGCCATCAGCGGTGGATCCAGCGCCAACACCTTTGCCGGCATCGCCATCACCGCCTACAGCGCCGATCCCGCTGCCGGCATCTGGCAATACTCCAGCGACTCAGGCAGCACCTGGCTCGAGATCAGTGCCGTAGCCGGTTCAGCAACGGCCATCAGCCTCAGGGCCAGCGACTGGATTCGCTTCCTGCCCGCACAACACTTCAACGGCAGCGCCCCCAGCCTCGATGTGGTGCTGATCGACAGCAGCACCACCGTCACCACCGCCGCGGTGATCGATGCCAGCAGCCGCGGCGGCACCAGCGCCTTCAGCACGGGCACCGTGGTGATCAGCCACAGCATCAGTGCTGTCAACGACGCGCCAACCCTCAACCCACCCGCCACTTTCAACCTGGTGGAGGACACCACCGGCAATTTGGTGTTCAACGCCAACACCTTTGCCGATGTGGATGCCGGCAGTGGCTTCATCAGGGCCACCCTCTCCATTGCCGACGGCTACCTGCAGATCGCCAGCGCCAACCTCGGTGGCGTCAGCCTCGACAGCAGCAGCACACCCACCAACCGCATCTTCACCGGCACGGTGGCCTCTCTCAACAATTTCTTCTCCACCGCCGGCAACATCAAATACACACCGGCCCTCAACAACGACACCCAGCGCACCCTCACCCTCAGCGTTAGCGACCAGGGCAACACTGGCAGCGGTGGTGCACTCACCGCCAGCGCCACCTCCACCATTCTGGTGCAGGCCGTCAGCGACGACCCCACGATCACATCCCCCAATGTGATCAAGATCGATCTCTCCAATGCTGGCAACAGCGACGGCGGATCCCTCAGCGACTGGAACACCCTTAACAACGGCGGCAGCTCCAGCAGCGTGAAACGCCACAGCGATGGCAACACCAT
>VGXS01000092.1 GCA_016873225.1 Planctomycetota bacterium
CGGCAACCCCTTCATCCCGATGTACGACGACGATTATTTTTCCCTGCGACGACGATTAAAATTCCCCACTTGGGGTGAGGGGTTTTTCGGTTCGTCCGGCTAGGCCGGACGACGGGCGAGTGCCCGTTGGTCTTGTGGCTTGCCGCAAGATGATCACCGAAAAGCAATGCGGGCGGCTCCGAAGGGAGTTTGCCCGTACCCACAACATGAAACTGAGTGCCCTGAAGGCTGGAGTCGATCGCAAGACGGCCCGGAAGTATCTGCAAAGCCAAGCGTCCCCGGAACAACTCCAAAAGCCCCACGACTGGCGAACCCGGGCGGATCCGTTGGCCGAGGTCTGGACCAAGGCGAGCGCCATGCTGGCCGAGGCTCCGGAGTTGGAGGCCAAGGCGTTGTTTGAGTACCTGGCCGCCCAACCTGGAAGCGGATTGAGACCCGGACACCTCCGAACGTTTCAGCGGAGGGTGCGGCAATGGCGGGGCACTGCCGGTCCGGAACAAGAGGTGATGTTCGGTCAGTCGCGGGTGCCCGGTGGACTCTTGGAAGTGGATTGGACGCACCCCGGGCAACTTCAGGTGACCGTGCAGGGGCAGCCGTTGGACCATCTGCTCTGTCATGGGGTCTTGGCTTACTCCAACTGGCAGTGGGCGGTGCGGTGCCAGTCGGAGTCGTTTCTGAGCCTGGTGGCCGGCGTCCAAGCTTGCCTGAGCCGCTTGGGTAAGGCTCCCCAGTGTCTGGGGACGGACAACAGCAGTGCGGCGACCCACGAGATTGACGCCGGCAAACGGGCCTACAACCCGGACTATCTGGATCTGTGCACCCACTACGATCTGAGCCCCCTGACGATCCACGTGGGCTGCCCCAACGAGCAGGGGGACGTGGAGTCGGCCAACCGACATTTGAAGCGCCGCCTGGACCAACATCTATTGCTACGGGGAAGTCGGGACTTCGCGTCGGTGGAAGACTACGACCAGTTCCTGGCCACAGTGTTGGAGTCAGCCAATGCCGGGCGCCAAGCCCGTCTGGTGGAGGAACTGGCGGTGATGCGTCCCCTGCCACCGAACCGGTTGGCGGAGTACCGCGAGTTGTTCGTCACGGTCAGCTCGCAGAGCACGATCCGGGTCAAGAACGTCAGCTACTCGGTTCCTTCCCGGCTCATTGGACAACGGGTGCGGGTCGAGCGCTACGAGGCCGAACTGAAGGTGTTTCTGGGCCGGGACCTGGTGCTTCAGCTGCCCCGGCAGCGGGGCGACCGCGGAGCCTTGATCGATTTCCGCCACGTGGTGGGGCCGCTCTTGCGCAAGCCCGGCGCCTTTGCCAACTACCAGCACCGGGAGCAGTTGTATCCGGCCCCCGGATATCGGGCAGCCTACGACCGACTGGTGGCCGACCACGGCGAACGCCCGGGAGTCGTTGAGTACCTGCAGGTGCTGCGTGTGGCCGCCGAGCATGGCGTGGACGTTGTGGCGGAACGCTTGACCCAGTGGCTGGGGCAGAACCAAAAGTGGACCGCCCTGCTGTTGGCCCGCGAGCTCTCCCCGACGCAGGGCGAGTGGCTCCAGACGCCTGAACTGGTGCCCGATCTCCAAAGCTATGACGCCCTGCTCGGATCGGAGGTTCCCCGTGTCGGCTGATCCTCTGGCGCTGCTGCTGCGCTCCTTCAAACTGCCCACCATGGCCAAGCGCTATCCGGAGACCCTGGCGAGCGCCCAAGCCCAAGGGTGGGACTGTCGGCGCTTCCTCCTGGATCTGTGCGAGGCCGAGGCCGCGGATCGCAAGGAGCGCCGCCGGGAACGGCTGCTCAAAGAGTCCGGACTGCCGAGCGGAAAAACCCTGGGCACCCTCGACGAGGAGCAACTGCCCGCCAAAATCCGCCGACAGTGGCCCACCCTTCTGGACGGTAGCTTCGTGGAGCGGGCCGAGAACGTGCTGGCTTTCGGTCTCCCTGGCCGCGGCAAAACGCACTTCCTGGCCGTCCTGGGCCGTGAGCTAATCCTGCGCCACGAGTACCCCGTGTACTTCACTCCGACCTTTAAACTGGTCCAGCAACTCCTGGCGGCCAAGGCGGCGCTCAAGCTCACGAGCCTGCTCCAGCGGCTGGATCGCTACCACGTCGTCATCCTGGACGACATCGGATACGTCCAGCAGAGCCGCGAGGAGATGGAAGTGCTTTTTACCTTCCTGGCCGAACGCTACGAGCGGCGCAGCGTCATGATCAGCAGCAATCTGGTCTTCTCTCAATGGGACCAGATCTTCAAGGACCCGCTGACCACCATGGCCGCCGTCGACCGCCTCGTGCACCACGCCCACATCCTGGAGTTCGACAACCAGAGCATCCGCGCTACCCAGGCCAAAAAACGCACCAAGGACTAACGACCCCGCGGCCCGCGCCCTGGGTGCTTCCGCTGCGGAAGGTTCGCCTCCGGCTCACCTCCCTACGCTCCACCACCCAGGGCGACATCCCCACCCCATCCACCCCTCACCTCAAGTGGGGAATTTCAATTGTCGCCATGGCGGAAGAATAATTGTCATTGAACAGACAGGCTCT
>VGXS01000093.1 GCA_016873225.1 Planctomycetota bacterium
TCCGACACCTCAACCACGGTCACCTCCAACCCGGGCATTATCCAACCGCAACCATTGAGGTACTCCCAAGTGGTCGCCGTTGGACAACCGGCCAACCGCCCTGTTTCCGCCATCATCGCGGCGCCATTGATCGTGAACCTGAGCCTCCAGGCCCGGCCCTTCTTCGATTTCCCCTCCGCAGGCTCCGCCACCACCTCCCCGAGGATCCGTGACAGCACCGCCGCCGATGCGCCCACCTCCATTTCAAACAGGCTCTCAAGCCCCTGAAGCAGCTTCACCATGTCGCCCGGCTCCATCGGCTTGGGCACCTGGTTGTCCTCGCTTTCCTGCGCCGCAACCTGTTCCCTCAGCTTCACGATCGTCCGGTCCATCTCACGCAGCTTCTCGAACAGGCAATCGAGCCCTTCCTCCGATTGGCCCATCAGCCTGTTGGCCAGCCGGTTCTTCTGCCGGGTCAACTCGGCGATCTGCTCCTTGATCGGCCCCGTGTCGGCCTTGGGCCGGCTGGCCATCTCCACAAGGCTGGCGTTGGCCGCCTCCAACAGCCGGTTCAGGAACTCAGGCGTGAACACATGCTCCTTCAAGACCGCCAGCACGCATTTGTTGATCATCGACACCGACTTGCAGCCCAACTCCCCGCACACCGATTTCTTGTCGAAACTCCGGTTGCACTTGAGCGACGCGTACCCCGAACTCATCGATTGCGCCAGGCTCAGCGGCCAGCGGCAGCCGCAGCACACCGGCCGGATCAGCATGGTCGGGTGAAGCCCCGTCCGGCTTGTGTCCGCCTTGCCGACCCGTTGCTTGCGCCAGTGGTCCCTGAGCCGGGCAAGCCGTTCCTGCGCCTTGTTGAACATCTCCTCGGTGATGATTTGCAGTTCAGGCTTCTCGCGCCTGGGCATCCATTCGCTGGGATCCTTGTTGATCACCGTGACCTTGCCCGTGACGGCGTCGCGGGTGATGGCTGTCTTGCCCCAGTACTCGTAGCCGGCATACAGGTGCCGCTCGAGGATCTGCACGATGTTCCTGGCCGTCCAGAACCGGGGCGCCAGCACGCCCCGTTCGTTCAGGTCCTTGGCGATCGCATGGGCGCTCCACAGCTTGTTCACGAACTTGTCGAAAATCTCGAAAACCTCTGGCGCCTGGTTGGGGTCCTTTTCCAGCCTCCTCACCACCTTGCCTTTTTGAGACATATTGATCGTGCCGTCGGGCTGGCGCACCTCCACCAGCCAATAGCCGAACGCCGGGCAGGTGATCACCCGTCCTTCCCGGTGGCCGTCCTTCATGCCCCGGCTCACCTTGGAGCGGAGCTGTTCGATAAACTGCTCGACGAACATCCCCTTGAAGGTGAGCAGCATCCGCGAGTTCTGGTCGTCGGTGTCGATGCAATCACTGACAGCCACGGCACGCTTCTGTAGCTGCACGATGCTGCGGAACAGGGAGAGCAGTTCAGCGAGGTCGCGGCTGGCCCGGCCGATGTCATCCACATAGAGGCACGACACACCGGCATCGGGATCCAGGATCGTGGCCTTGGCCTGCTGGTAGGCGACCCGGGCGGCGATGGTGCCGGTGATACCCGCGTCACTGAAAACAAGGTGCCAAGGAATGAAGATGCCGTCTTGTTGGGCGCGGGCAAGGATATTCCTGAGTTGCTGGGCGAGGCTCCTGGGGTTGGAGTTGTCGCTCGAAAACCTCAAATACGCCGCACCGCATTTACGGGCAACCTGTTCCGGCCTGTTGGCCATCGGCTTGCCAAAACGCTCCTGGAACTGGGCCACCATCCGGGCCACGCATTCATCGCGGGTCAGGTTGCCCTGAAACGGCGCAACCAGGGCGCTCCATGCCTTGAGCTGTTCCTCGAGCCATGCCGTGGCCATGGCCCGCACGGCCTCGTTGTCGGGACGGCCACGGTCGAAACTGTTATAAGTTGATCGTCGTTCGCGAGACATGATGAACCTCCGGTGCAAACCAAAAACCGGAGAGCTCGAAGGGTGCCAATGCTTGTCACACTGTGCCACGGCGACCGGAAAACAGCCGGTCGGGCCAAATCATGGCAAGAAGCCGATTTTTGCCAAAAACCCTTGTCTCAAAGGCATTTGCGTTGATTTTTCAGAGGGAATCCCAAGGAGAAAGGGAGGGACCAAAAACGAATCCCCCCCTCTCCGCTCCTTGAAAACAGGTCACGCTCATCTCGGTTGGTGAACGCCGGCTTACGGCGGGCAAACACCGTGATGGGCTGGGGATTCCCCGGGCTAAGGAACCCCCGGGCTGACGCCCGGGGCTCACCTCAACTCGGACGCCCGGGGCTCGCCTTACTTTCTTCAAACTCCCCGTATTGGTGAGCGCCGGGTGTCAGCCCGGCGATTCCCGCCCCCAAACACTTCTTCCATTTCCCCGTATTCCCGCATCGAGGTGAGCCCCGGGCTAAGGAACCCCCGGGCTGACGCCCGGGGCTCTCACCTCAACTCGGACGCCCGGGGCTCGCCTTACTTTCTTCAAACTCCCCGTATTGGTGAGCGCCGGGTGTCAGCCCGGCGATTCCCGC
>VGXS01000094.1 GCA_016873225.1 Planctomycetota bacterium
AGTAATCACGTGCCGCTGCCACGGCGGCATCGTTCTTACTGGCGATCAGTTGGGCATGTTGCTGCTCGGGGGTGAGCGCCCGGGCTTGGCGTGCTTCCACCTCGGCCCTGCGTGCTTCGGCCATCTGTTCCAGTGCTGCGTTCACCGCCGCCTCACGACGTTCGGCGTGGAGTGCCGGGCGCCGGATCGCCAACTCGTTCTCCAGGTCGGTGTTCCAGTTGGCCTCGCCCGAAAGCGCAGCACGCAGACCCAGCGATAGCGATGGGCCCCACTCGGCCTCGGCGGCATCGGCAACCTTGGGGTCGAGTGAGCGAATGGCACTCCTCCAACCCTGCGCACGGGGATCGTCCCAGGTCCAGGGGTTGACGTCACCCGGGACTTGCATGGGATCAAGATTCACCATCGCCGCTGCACGCAACAGCAACCCGATAGCGAACGTTGGGGCTTCAGTATTGGAGGCCAATGTGTTCTTTTCTGGTAAACCTATTCTGTAATAGTCTTGCCGGATTTGCAACGAAGAAAAAATCACCCTGCAAATTTAAGTCGCTGGAAGTTTGGCCTATATTTGCGCATGCGGGTGTGTAACAGTAGCGATTGTTAGCCTGCCAAAGTAAAAAATACGTTCGTGTGTTTGCAGGGGCCAGGAGGCACTGCGGTGACTGCTTTTTGGACCTTACCCCCTCCGCAAATGTCGTGCATTTTGGCTGACAATGTACTAAACTAGAGGGTGCCGGGGCTGAAATACCGGCAACCATTTGACTCACAATCGAATGACTCTCTCCATCGCAAAGCGGTGTGAGCTGGTGGCGGTCGACCCACTGTGGTGGGACTGCCCTCAGCTTGATACTGCCGCACACCTCAGCGCCTCGCTGGGGGATCCACTTGAGCTGCCCGATTACCTGGAGGAGGTGTTGATCAACGGTTGGGCCACTGATCACGAGTCGGCCCTGCTGAGGTGGTTTGCACGGCTCACCCACAACACCTATGAGCATGTCCACCGCGACAACACCCACAACAGCGACAACGACCTGAGCGCCAATTTCGTGTTCAGTGTGTTCGCTCCAGTCGATTGTGCGGACTGGGTGTGGGCTCCGGACGTTTTTGTGGTGGTGGAGTGCCACCTGGGTGGTGATGTGCGCGGTAACTACGGGGCCGCGCGCGTTTACAGGGTGGATTCCATCGCCGAGTCGGGCTTCCTGGACTGGGTGTGCGGGTGGTTTGCCTCCCCGATCAACAGCGATTCGCACAACTTCCTGGCCGATTGCGACCACCCGGAACTGACGGCGGCGAATGACCGGATGGCCCTCGGGTGGAGCGCTCACCCCACATCTGAGCTGCGGAATTTGCTGTGGGGTGGGTGTGAACCGGTGTGGTCGGAGCGCCTGAACTGCTACGTGGCGCGGCTGGCGGATGTTCCGTTTGCCGTCCGGGTGGAGCCGGTCGCTCCCTACTACGGCTGAGTTGTCGTTTTTGCGGTGGGGTCGCTGGGGGATCAGCGGCCCTTTCGTTGCAGGGCAGTTGTCGTTCGAGGTGAAACGTCAAATCAATTGGAGATCACCAATGCCGAAAACCTGTGGATCGGGGCAAGCCACCACGCTTTCGCCCCAGCAAATGGATCAACTGTTGGATGCCGCGCCGGCGCCAGATCATCGGGCGTTGTGGGCGGTGATGCGTTGGACCGGAAGTCGGGTGAGTGAGACCTTGGCGCTGCGGTGGGGTGCCATTCACGAGGACCGGATTGTGTTTGCCGCCAAGACCACTAAGACCCGCACCACCCGGGAGCCGTTTATCTCGCCAAGGTTGCGCCAGGAGCTGGAGATGTATCGCGGTGAATGGGCCCTGCGGTATGGGAGACGGCCGGGATCACACGATTGGCTTTTCTGCGGCCGGTGGGCTACTGAGTCGCTCACGCGTCAGGCGGCCGATAAGGCTCTGCGCACCACCCTGAATGGGGCCGGGTTGCCGAGTGGGTGCTCCTTGCACAGCTTCCGACGGTCGTTGGCGACCACGATGGCCAACAGCGGCACAAATTTGAGGATTATTCAGCGGTTCACCGGCCACCGGAGCCTTCAGCAGTTGGCCGCCTACATCGACGTGGAGACAAGCCATGAAAGGGCCGCGTTAGCCGCGTTGGGGTAGCTCCAGCGGGGCTATGAATGCGCGCCGGCGGCGATGGGCGGCACTGTGTTCAGTTGGGCCAGGTTGCCGCTCTCCAAGAGTGAGAGGTAGTCGTCAGCAGTAAGTGGCGCCAGTGCTGTTGCCGTGTCGGTGGGGCCTATTTGGATGTTGTTCTGGACGACAGAGAGATCCAGTGCCAGTCCGAGCATCTTGGCGAGGTCGCCGAGGGTGCGTGTGGCGCTATCCAACAGCTTGGCGTTGGGTCTGCCGCATTCCTTGCTGGCTTCCCAGCCCGTGAA
>VGXS01000095.1 GCA_016873225.1 Planctomycetota bacterium
CCGCCGCGGGGCGCTCCGGTTGGCGGATCACCACCTTGCCCACGTGGCGCGCCTGGGCCATCAGCCGGAAGGCCTCCACCGTGTGCTCGATCGCGAAGCTCTGCAGCGGCAGAAGGCTGTACACACCCGCCTGGAGATCGGCCAGCAGCTGCTCCAGCAGCCCGCGCACCAACAGCGGCTCCGCCGCCGCCACCTCCAGCAGATCGAAGGGCAGATAGCGGGCGTCGGGGCGCCGTTCTTCCGCTTCGGAGCGGCTCCAGATCTCGATCTTGCCCAGCTCCACAAAGCGGCCGCCGGGGGCCAGCGCGTCAAAGCTGGCATCCACCCACTCCCCCTTGAGGCTGTTGAGCACCACATCCACGCCGCGGCCGCCGGTGGCCGCCAGCAGCGGCTCCACAAACTCCAGGCTGCGGGAATCGAACACCGCCGTGCAGCCCTGCTCCAGCAGCCGCGCCTGCTTGGGCCCACTGGCGGTGGCATACACCCGCGCCCCCGCCCGCAGTGCCACCTGCAGCGCCGCCTGGCCCACGCCACCCGCCGCAGCATGGATCAACACGCTCTCGCCGGGCTGCAGCTGCGCCAAAGTGTGCAGGCCGTAGAGCGCCGTGAGGAAGGCGGTGCTGAGGCTGGCCCCCTGCTCCGGGGTGAGCGATTCCGGCAACGGCACACACAGCTCCGCCCGGCACACCACATGGCTGGCCAGGCTGCCCACCGCCAGGGCCGCCAGCAGCCGCTGCCCCACCAGGGCCGGATCCACCCCCTCACCCACCGCCACCACGCGGCCCACGCATTCACCCCCAAACGGCACCTGGGCCGCCGCATCCAGCCCCAGCTGGCGGCTGTAGCTGCGCAGCAGCCCCAGGGCATTGAGCACATCGCGGAAATTGAGGCCCGTGGCCTCCACCGCCAGCTCCAACTCCCCCGCCGCTGGCCCCTGGGGCGGCAGCGGCGCCGGCGCCAGGCTCTCCAGCATCCCGAAGCTGCCCGTGGCGAAGCGGAACCGCTCCGGCGGCAAAGGCACCAGCCGCTGCTGCAGCAGCCGCTGGCCATCGAACGCCAGGGCGGGCTCCTGCTCCGCCAACGCCGCAATCCGCCCCCACGGGATCGGCAGCCGCTGGCGGCGCGCTCCCTCCTGCAGCCACAGCGTGAACCAACGGCTGGCGGGCTTCTCCAAGGCCGCGGTGCGCACAAACGCCGCCAGGGCCTCCTGCAGAGGCCCCTGGCCCTCCAACACCAGCCACAGCCGGGAGGGCCCCTGCTGCGCCAGGGCCAGCAGATCCGCTAGGGCCTGCTCCAGGGGCTGATCCGGATCAGGCCAATGCAGTTGCGGTGCCTCAGGGCCGCTGGGCGGTGCCTCGGAGCTCACGGTGGTGATCTCCTCCAGCGGCTCCCAGGCAGCGCGCACCAGCCAGCCGCTCTGGGGGGGCAGCTCGGCAGCCGCATCCGCTTCGCCAAGGGCCTGGGGGAACAGCCAATCCAGCGCCTGCCGCGGCAGCCGCCGCAGCCGGAAGCCCCGCACCCAGCCGATCACCTCCTCACCGCTGCGCAGCTCCAGATCCGCCCGCACAAAGGCCGGCTCGGTGCTGGGCTGCAGCGCCACGCGGCACTCCAAGGCATCCGGCAACGGCAGCTGCTGCAACCACAGCGCCTCGAGCCCCACCGGCAGCAACAGCTGACCCGCCGCCGCCTGGGGATCCAGGGTGGCCGCCACCGCCTGGAAACAGCCATCCAGCAGGGCCCAATCGTTGGCGCCCTCGGAGCGCTGCAGCTGGGCCCAGGCCCGTTGCTCTTCGCATACCAGCCGCTGCAACGGCCGGAAGGCGGGGCCGTAGCAGAGCCCAAACCCGGCCAGGGCCCCATAGAAGCCCTCCAGATCCAGCGCGTCCGCGTTCTCAGGCGCGGAATCGGCCAGAGCTGGGCCATCACCAGGCTCCAGCGGCGCCAAGGGCCGTTCGACGCTGCCGTGGCTGCGCCAGCCCTCAGGCGCTTCGCTGTGGAATTCGATCCGCTGGCCCAACACCAGCTGCAGGGCCGTGGGTTGCTCCGCCAGCCGCAGCGGCTGATCCAACTCCAGCCCCGCCAGCGCCAAGGGCTCGCCCCGCAGCGCCAGGGCCTGCAGGGCCAACTGCACAAAGCCCGCCGCCGGAAACACCACCTGGCTGCGCAGGCGGTGGTCCGCCAGGTCTGCCGGGGCGGCCTCCGCCAGCCAGGTGCAGAAGCGCTGCTCCTGGCCGCCGGGTAAGGCCATGGGCTCCAACACAGCAGCGGCGGCCTTGGAGATCGGCGGCGCTGCAGCCGGGGAGGGCGAAGCCCCCTGGGGCCCCTTGATGTGCTCCAGCCACAGGCTGGCGGGGGCTTCCCCCTCGCCGCGCCGCTGCCACCAGTAGCGCTGCCGCTGGAAGGGGTAG
>VGXS01000096.1 GCA_016873225.1 Planctomycetota bacterium
GGGGCGGCCAAGCCGACGCCCTCCGCCTCGTTCATGGTGGCTTCGAGAGCTGCCGCCAGGTCGTGGAGTTTGGGATCGGGCGGGCGGACGGCGACGGCCGATTGGCGGAGGACGGGGTCGCCGTAGAGGCGGATGGGGAGAACGGGGGCTTTTTTCAGGGGCCGGGAGGCGTGCTGCCGATCTTGGAGGTGCGGACGGAAATGGGCACGCCGGCGTCCTCACACGCATCGAAGAATTTAAAAAAGACGGAGATGGGGGTGGTTTCGTCAAAGTTGAGAATGACGTTCTTGATCCCGCGGTCCTTGAGGGCCTTGGCCAGGTCGGCCCGGAAGGTGTCGGATTTGGGATCGAGGTTGAGGGGCTGGTCGCCGAGGTAGATGGGGAATTTGTCTGTGTCAAAAATCCTGGCGTACTCCTCAGCCTTGGAAGATTTCATGGTGAGTTCCGGTGGAGCCTTGGCGTCCTCGACGGTTTCGTTGCCCTTTTCAGACTTCGGGGGGGTGACATCGACGTTGGCGACCTTCTTTTTGAAGGAGGTGGTGACGATAAAAAAGATCAGCAACATGCAGAGGATATCAATCAACGGAATGACGTTGATCTCCACGCGGCGGCGGCGGGCGGGATGGAACTTCATCGCGGGCGAACCCGGACGGGCGTCAGGCGGGCACTTCCTCCGTGTAGAGCTTCTTCAGGAGGAGCATGGAGAGGTCCTCCAACTCCACGGCGATGGTATCGATCTTTTTGCTGAAGAAGGTGAAGGGGAAAAGCATGACGATGGCGGTGCCAATTCCGAGCACGGTGGTGTGGAGAGCCTCGGCGATACCGGCGGAGATCTTCTCCGGATCGGAATTGGCCGAACCGACTGCGGCAAAAATGGTGATGAGGCCGGAGACCGTTCCAACGAGACCGAGGAGCGGAGAAGCGCCGACAAAGATTTCCAGATACACGAGGCCACGTTCCAAGCGGGATACCTCGGTCCGGGCGGCGGTTTCCAGCACCTCGACGTTTTCGGAGCGGGGAAGAGAAGAGTGTTCCAGGCAACTGTTGACGAGGCGGGCGAGGGCGGAGTCATTGCGGACACAGAGACGGGTGAGGGTTTCGGTGTTGCCGCCGGGGCGGAGTGCGCGGATGGCGTCGACGATTTCTTTGGGAGTGACCCGCTCACTTCGGAGCCGCAGAAAGATGACGGTGGCGAGGAAACAGCCTGAGATCAGGGCCGAAAAGAGAGGCAGCAGGATCAGGAAAATGATCAGGGGATTGATCTTTAGGCCGAAGAAATGGTCGAGAAGGGGAATGTCCATACTTGGCAAACTAGGGAAGTTTGATCGGTTGGCGAGTCTGGAGGCGTATCAATAGATCCGGAAAGCCAACTGCCAGGGAAACCCGTTGGGTTTGTCTTTTTTGAGGTCGTCAGGAAAAGGGCCGATGAGGTTGCTGGACTGCTGGATGGAGTCGGCACTGACGACGGAGAGCATGGAATTCGGGTTGCCTTGGACCACATCCAGATCGGAGATAGAGCCGTCCGGATTCACGTGGAAACGGATCACGACCCGGTCGACGCCGATCTGGGCCATGGTCTGTTGGATGCGCAGGTTCCAACGGGAGCCGATGGCCAGGTAGAGCTTGTGTTGGTAGCGGCCGAGGGCGGTGGCCATGGAGGCGAAGGAGGCGTCCTGGCCGAGCTGGGCACCGCCAGAGACCGCGGAACGATCGCGGAAAATGTCGGGGGGCGGAGCCATGGCGGAGGAGGAGTCGGAAGCATCCGCGGCGGCTTGGGCGGCGGAGGGGGTTGGGGGAGTGGCGTCTTGGTTTTGATCGGGTTTGGCGTCGGGTGGGGTATCGGTGGATGCCTTCTCGATCGGCGTGCCAGGGCCGGGGATGACTTTGGTTTGGTCCTGGGGTTTGGGGAGGGCGGGAGACGGGGCGGGTTTTGGTTTTGGGGGTGGGGCGGTGGGACTCAGGCGCGCCGGAGCCGCGGCGGCGGGAGGGGGGGAGGCTTGGTTTGGTGAAAATTGACTGTTGCGCATGGTGAGCGAATCGTCCTTTTTTCCCTCTTGGCCGCCCAAGGTGGGATCCGTGCCGGTGATCACCTTGCTGGCGGCGGCGGTATTGCGGTCGCTTTCCAAAGCGGTGCGGGGATCGACATTTTTTGACTCCTGCAGGCCGGAGGCATCCACGAAACGGCTGTCCGGAGGTACCGCGACCTGGGGTGGTGGCGGGGGAAGGCGTTTGAGTGAGGTGATTTGGCGGACTTGGGGTGCATCCTCGGTTTTGCGGAGGCGGGTGATGGCTTCGGAAGAAAACCAGAAAAAGGAGACGAGAAGGAAGTAAAGAAGGGTGAGAGCAGCCGCGATCAGGATGTCTCGCCGCTCGCGGGCTTCCTCGGCCGCATAAGGCATGGCCA
>VGXS01000097.1 GCA_016873225.1 Planctomycetota bacterium
GATTTCAACAACTGCATGGCCTTCAGCCTGCGTGTTTCCCGGAACTCTTGTTGTTTGCTGAGTGACATGCATGGGATATCGGACGCCCAGCCGGAAAACTTTCAGAAACTTTTTCAAAGCTCAATAAGTCGCTGCTGGATGCGCATCCGTGACAGTTGTGGTCTCATTTGAATCGATCACATAACGAAATGTCTTACGCACCTTCATGCACCCCCGGCTCCCGCACCACCCGCCTGACTCTCCCACCACCGACTTCCGTCCGCGAATACACGCCCGCCCGATCCGCCGACAGGCACCGACCCGAGGCCCACTGCCGTAACCCTTCGATCTTGTCGCCCGCGGTCACAGCTACGGGTACGACGTTCTGGGCGGCTTGGATCAGCGGTACGTCCAACAAACTGGCCAACCTGCAGCACGACTTGATCTCGGCACCGGTCCAGTTGGCGTCATCTGGCCGAGAGCAGGTCGCGGTCGGCATGGAACGCTCGGGCGGCCGTCGTTCGCTGTTCGGGGGCGAGGGTCTTACGAACGCCCAGCCACGTGAAGGAGAGTTTCACGGCGGCCATCGTGGTGCGGAGGCGGTTGGCAGCGGAGCGTTCGAGTTGGTTTGTCGGGGTGTTGGTGGGTTGGGTTATGGTCCGGCTCGTGGTGTGCTGGCCGGTGTCGTGGGATGTGGTGGTTACGGTGGGCATAGGTACGTGCGATCTCCTTGAGAGTTGGATGGAAGGCCCGGCTGCCCAGACTGCTGACAGACCGGTGGCGGCTCGGGCTTGGAAAATCCCTCTGGCTGGCGACGCTTTTGGGCCGCTGGGAAGCCCGATCAGCCACCGAGGCGACTAGGGAGCCGCCTGCCAGCAAGGGCCGGAATCAGGGGGCGAAAATCCCGGACGAACGGCTGCCTTCTGTCGGGCAGAGGAATGGGGCCGCAAGGGGTACCCCATAGGTAGATAGAAGAAGCAAGAAGAGAAAGAACTATAGAAGAGAATGTACCGGTTCAGCACTGGCGCTGATGCAGGTCGACGTGAGTGCTGAACTTGGTCGGCATGGGCGTGGAGGTTGGCGACAGTTGCTCACGCCGCTTGAGAGACCTCGGGGCCGGTCAGCTCAGCGCCAGATTCCGCGCTGCCAACCCCGTCTTGTGGATCCCCGTCGGCAGGCTCTCGCGGCGGATTCGTCCCAACTTCTGCCCGATTCGTCCCAAGCGCGCCCGATTCGTCCCTGCCCGTGCCCGATTCGTCACTTTTTGGGTTTTGGCCGTTGAAAGCTTGGCGGCGATCGTTAGGTTGCCTGTTGTGTAGATGTTTTTTTCTGGGCATCTTTGCCCGACCTCCCTCGAAAGGACCGCTCATGACCCCGCTCCGCCATTTTGCGACCGCTGCTCTGGTCGCCTTGCTTTTCACAAGCCTTGCCGTGCCGAATGCCCGCGCCGTCACGATTGACATGGTGACGGTGGGGAATCCCGGGAACACGGCCGACACCACCGGGCAACCGAATCCTGCTGGTGCCGTTGCCGACTCATTCCAGATCATGAAGTTTGAGTTCACCAACTCGCAATACGCGGCGTTTTTGAACTCCGTGGCGAAGACCGACACCTACGCGCTCTACAACACGGATATGGGCAGCAACGCCCGTGGCGGCATCACGCGAAGCGGCGCGTCAGGGTCGTTCACGTACGCCGTCAAAGCAAACATGGGCGACAAGCCGGTGAACTACGTGAGCTGGTTCGACGCGGCGCGGGTTTCCAACTGGCTGGTGAACGGCGCCACGGGCACATCGAGCACGGAGACGGGGGCGTACACGCTCGTGGGCGGCCAGACGAGCGGCACGGCCCCGGCGGTGAACCCCGGTGCCACGTTCTACATCCCGACGGAAGACCAGTGGTACAAGGCGGCGTACTACAAGGGCGGCAGCACGAACGCAGGCTACTGGGACTACGCCACGCAGAGCGACACGGCCCCCACGGCGGTGACGGCGAATTCGACTGGAAACGGCTCGGCCGGGAGCGCGGGCAACTTCGCGAACTACAACCGCGCAGCCGACTGGAACGGCCAAGACGGCAACGTGACGTCGGTGGGCACCAATGGCGGGCCGAGTGCGTACGGTGCCTTCGACATGAGCGGCAACTTGTATGAGTGGAACGACCTGTCGGGTGCTGCCGGCTCGTCTCGTGGGCTTCGGGGCGGCGGCTGGTTCGGCAACGCGTTCTCCTTGTCGTCCTCCAGCAGGTACGCGAGCGCCCCGTCGTTCGAGGACAACGACAGCGGTTTTCGTCTCGCAAGTCCGGTTCCAGAGCCCGCGACACTGGGGATGGCTTCAGGCGGGGCGTTGTGTGCCTGTGGGTGGTGGGTGCTTAAGCGGCGTCGGCGGGCT
>VGXS01000098.1 GCA_016873225.1 Planctomycetota bacterium
CACCGCATGGGCGTCCTGGGACACATGAGGACGTGCAAGGTGGAGGCGATGTGGGAGCAGCCGGTGGCGCTTGGGAACGCGAACCAAGCGCCTCGGTTCTCAGCGTATCGACCCGCCCAGCAGCATGAGGCGCCACCGGCATGGTTCGCCGCAGAGATGATGCGACTCCACTCCCGCTTCGACGCGGCAGAAGGACGTGTCCAAGCGCTGGAGAAGTACACCGGGAACCACAACCATCACTTGCGCCTCCAGCTCGCTGGTGCAGCCGGTGTTGGTCCCGTGGCGGCTCGCGAGTGGATTCCAGGCATCCCCAACGTCGTCACCGCCCTAGGTGGCCTTGTCGCCGCTGCGGCGGTCTTTGGCTTTTTCAGCCGGAGTGACGAGAGCGTCCGTCAGGTGAAGCGGCTCGGTGATGTGGCGGGAAGCGCAACGAAAGTTGTCAGCGGCGTGAAGACTTTGCGCGGCTTCCTGACGTAAGAAGCACCCACCAAAAGAAGAGCCCCGGCGGTGAGGGTTAGCGGCCCTGCGACCCGACGAGGCTCTTCAAGGATTGAGGCAATGAACCTTGTAAGCCGCTCCCAGCAACGGGGGCAAGTCCGCAACCGGAGTCGCGGGCCAGAACCTGTAGCACCCGTCCCAACCCCCAAGGGGAGCGGGCTACCAAGTGCCTACCGCCGAGCGAAGGCAGAGCGTCGAAGCGCTCGGGCCATTCCCTATGTCCCGAAGGGCGTTGAAGCCTGCGTTGACAAGTTGTGGCACATCAGAGCGAAGAAGACCGGCGGAAGCGCAGCCGAAGGTGAGTCGTGCTTTCCGTTCCGCTGCACGACCTGGCGGTGCCCTAATTGCCGTCGCGGAGTCGCTTCCGTCGACTTCGCCCGCATCCAAGAGGCGCTACAGCCCATACCCGTTGAAGAGTTGCTCTACTTCGTAGGCACGCTGCCCAAGGGTGACTTGCAGCGGGACGGGATGAGCAAAGCGACCGCCTACAAGTTGATGTGGCGCAAGGTTCAGTCGCTCATTCAGTGGCTTAGGCGACGGTACAAGAAGAGCGGTCCCATCCGTTACGTCCTCACCCTTGAGCAACACCGGGACGGGTGGCCGCACGTCAACATCATCTTCCACTGCCCCGGCTTCGCCGCCGAGCTCGCCCAGGACGAGGAGTGGGTGAAGGCTACGGAGAAGAGAGCGCCTAGCTGGCTGAAGAAAGCGCTGGTCCGGGTTGGGTTGGGGCCGGTCGCATGGGTGGAGCGTCCGCACAGCAAGGGCTCCCTGACCGGCTACATCGTGAAACTGGCACACCACGGCACGCTGACCGGCGAGGTAACGAAACTAAATCAGTTGCCGGTAGACGCTCCGCTCAGGACGCGGAGGCTGCGCTCTTCCAAGGGCTTCCTTCCGAAGCGGAAGAAGCAGGAGGGATGGACAGGCGAACTGGTCAGGAAGCCGTTGCCGCCCGACATCAAGAAGGAAGAAGAGAAGCCCGCAGACCACCGGCTATGGAACGAGCGCTTCGGCTTTGAAACGAAGCGGCCCAACGCCCTAAGGCAGGACGCCCAGGAGCCGCAGGGAGGCCCGAAGGGGGGCGAAGCCCCGGCCCAGCCGCCGACCGGAGACAGCGGCGGGCGTGGAGAGGGCAGGGGGGTGGGACCGCGCCTTGTCACTACTAGGATAAGTCACTCACCGAGTGACGTTCCGGCCCCGCAGTTGGGGACGGATATCCTAGGAGTCGACGGCCTTTTCAGCGTGTTGTTTGGCTTCATGGTCGCAAAGAAGATGCTTGAGCCCAAGCAACCGGAGTGGCTCAAGGACCAGTTGTTCAGACTTGAATTCACGTTCCGCATCCCCTGGCCTCCGCGTCCCTCACTTGACCGTGACCAGAAACCCGCCCTAAGCCTAGTTCCACATAGCAGTCCAACCGTGAGCCCCTAGACCTACGTCGGGGCTTCGTGGGCAAGGGGCCGAACGGACTACCTCCCGCTGGTTGAGCGAGCGACGGCAGCGCAATTGAGCGCTGGCGAGCGCTTGCTCCTAGCGGGCGCTGCGCGCCGCTGGGAGCGCAACGCAGCGCAGCGGAAGAGGCACCCGTGGCACCTTCAACGAACCGTTCAACGCTGAACACTCCGTGGCAGGACGCGCAGGGCGCATGGGTATGTCCACGCTGCGGACGTGCGGACTTCGCACACCGCATGGGCGTCCTGGGACACATGAGGACGTGCAAGGTGGAGGCGATGTGGGAGCAGCCGGTGGCGCTTGGGAACGCGAACCAAGCGCCTCGGTTCTCAGCGTATCGACCCGCCCAGCAGCATG
>VGXS01000099.1 GCA_016873225.1 Planctomycetota bacterium
CCGCCGACGATCGGCTTGAGCCCGAACCCAATCTCCTTCTCCGAGGGGGCAGCCGGGCGGACGGTGGGGACGATCACACTTACGGATCCCGATGGCGCGGCCAACGATCTAATCGTGACCTTGGGCGGAGTGGACGCTTCCTTTTTCTCGGTCACCGGGACGGGCGCCACTCGCAACCTGGTCATCTCCCAACCGACGGATTTCGAATCGGCCAAGACCTCCTTCACCCTCACGTTGACAGTGACGGACGTGCAGGGCCTGACCGCCACGGTCAACGCCTCCGCCGCCCTAACCGATGACCGCACGGAGGACAAAGACGGTGACGGCCTGACCGAGCAGCAGGAAGAAGATACCCACGGCACGAGCGATCTGCTGGCGGACACCGACGGGGACGGGGCCAGTGATCCGCTGGAAATCAGCCTGGGTACGGATCCGAAGGCCGAAACTTTCAGCATCAACGGACTGACCAACGGAACCTTCGAGGAGGGGCCGACCCTGCCGCCCAACGGCACGTTTTATTTCATCCCGCAGGCGGAGGTGCGCGGTTGGAAGACTTCTGCCTCGGACCGGATCATCGAATTGTGGGGTTCGGGCCACAACGGGGTGCCGGCCGAGCAGGGGAGGATCTTTGCGGAGTTGGACGCCAACATGCGCGGCACGCTTTACCAGGACGTGATCATGACGCGCTCCGGCCAGGTGGACTATTCCTTCCTCCACCGGGCCCGGAATCCCTTTGATTCCATGCGTTTTAAGATCGAGGAGCTGGTGGGTGGGCCGGGTTCGACCGTGGCCACCGTCCGTTACAGCCGGGATTTCACCACCGGTCAGACATGGGCCCGATACGAGGGCGGCCAGGTGACCACGGTGACGGCCGGCAAAGTGTACCGTTTTTCGTACGTCTCTCTTTCTACGGAATCTTCCGGATTCGGCAATTTCCTCGACGACGCCAAGTTCGGCATTGGCGTGGTGCAGGGGATTCCGCCGGCGATTCTTTCGACCAACCCGATTCTCGGAACGGTCGGACAATCGTTGAATTACCAGGTTGAAGCGACTGGAACGGCTCAACTGATTTACTCGGCATCCAACCTACCGGCGAACACGGCTATAGGGTCCAATAACGGCACCATCACCGGCGTGCCGAATACGGCGGGAACCGGGACGGCCATGCTGACGGCCAGCAACGCTTATGGGGTTACCACCAACACTTTAACGTGGAACATCGCCCCGGCGAGCGGATCGATCAGCTTCACCAACCTGCAGCACACGTATGACCGGATGGGGAAGGTGGCGACGGCGGTGGTGAATCCGACGAATGCGACCTACACGGTGACGTATAACGGATCCACCAACCTGCCGGTCAACGCCGGCAGCTACACGGTGGTGGGGACCTTGACCGGCAACTACAGCGGCAGCGCGACCAACACGCTGGTCATCTCCAACCGGGTGCTGGGGGTGACGGGCCTGTCGGTTTCTCCACGCGAGTACGATCTGGGGACCGTGGCCACGGTGAGCGGCACGGCGGCGCTGACCAACGTGGTGGCGGGCGACACGGTGAGCCTGGCCGGAAGCGCTGCGGGTTCCTTTGCCGACGGCAATGCCGGCAACAACAAGATCGTCACGGTGACGGGTCTGTCGCTCGCGGGGACGGATGCGGCCAACTACACGCTGGGCCCCATCCTGCTGGCCGGGGACATCCTAACGCGGCCGGTGGGGGTGACAGCCGTGGCGGCGGGGAAGGTGTTTGGGGAGGCCGATCCGGTCCTGAATTTCACGGTGGCGCCGGCCTTGCTGGCGGGCGACAGCCTCAATGGTTCGCTCGAGAGGGAGCCGGGGGAAGCCGCCGGAGAATACAATATTCTCCAAGGCAATCTGACGGCAGGGGCCAATTACCAGATCACTTTCACGGGGGCAAAGTTCATCATCTCACCGGTGGCCGGAACGATTTCCCTCACCAACCTGCTCCATACCTATGACGGAACAGGCAAGACCCCCTTGGCCTTGGTGAGTCCGACGATCGCAACCTACACGCTGACGTTTAACGGCAGCACAAATCTGCCGGTTGCTGCCGGGACTTACGCAGTGGTGGGCACGCTTACCGGAAACCATGCCGGCACCACGAGCGTTTCCCTGACAATCGATCCCAAGGGACTGGCGGTCAGTGGGCTGACGGTGGCCAAGCGCGGGTTTGAGGGGGAGGGTCAGGTGCGGGCGCCGCTCAACTGGGGGGGACACGGGCTTTTGGGCAAGGTGGGCAGCGACGAGGTCTACGTGCAGACGCCGTATGTG
>VGXS01000100.1 GCA_016873225.1 Planctomycetota bacterium
ACAACACCCAGTCGATTGAGGACGCAGTGTGGCAGTACAAGACTGACCGGCTGCCTCAGCTCGCCGGGAAAAGCCATGAGCCTCTTCTGAAATTTCCCAGCGGTGCCTTGGTGCACTTCGCCGTAAGTAATCGCGAGGTGCGCATGACAACGAAGCTGGCGGGTCCTGCCACGGTCTTCCTGCCCTTCAACAAAGGCAGCGACCCCGGCGGTAAGAACTGTGGTGCGGGGAATCCAGTGCCGGATGGTCCTGGCTACCCCACTGATTACCTCTGGCAGGAGGTGTGGGAGCGGGAGAGCTGGCTTGAAATCCTTGGCCGCTACTGCATTGCCGAGCGAAACAAGAAAAAGCAAATCAGGCGAGTGCTCTTCCCCCGTTACCACCAGCTTGTTGTCACGCGCCTGTTGCAGGAGGCGGTGCGAACGGAAGGACCGGGCCAGAAGTACCTGATTCAGCACTCGGCTGGCTCCGGCAAGACGAACTCGATCGCCTGGACAGCACACTTCTTTTCCGAGCTGCACGACACCGAGGACAACAAGGTCTTCGACTCAGTACTGGTAGTCAGCGACCGCAACGTCATTGACACCCAGCTACAGGAGGCGCTGGAGGCGTTTGAGAGGAAGAAGGGAGTAGTGGCCTCCATCACAAGCGAAGACGGCAGCAAGAGCGGAAAGCTGGCTGAAGCCCTGAGTGGCGACAAGAAGGTTGTGGTCTGCACGATTCAGACCTTCCCGTTTGCCTTGGAGGAGGTTCGCAAGCTCACGGCAACAGAAGGCAAGCGGTTCGCCGTGATTGCCGACGAAGCCCACAGCTCCCAGACCGGTCAAGCCGCCGAGAAGCTCAAGAAGGTGCTCAGTGCCTCAGAAGTAGCCGACCTGACCGACGGTGGCGAGGTGGGAATGGACGAGGTGTTGGCCGCTCAAATGGCCGACCGGGTCAAGGAGAACGGCATCAGCTACGTGGCCTTCACCGCCACACCCAAAGCCAAGACGCTGGAGCTGTTCGGACGGCGACCCAACCCCAACGAGCCAACCGTTGACGGGAACCTGCCTGAGCCTTTCCATGTGTACTCAATGCGGCAGGCCATTGAGGAGGGATTCATCCTTGACGTCCTGCAGAACTACACCTCCTACTCGCTGGCCTTCCGCCTGGCTCAAGACGGCCAAGCCCTGAGCGATGAGGAAGTAGAGCGCAGCGCTGCCAACAAGAAGCTGATGGGCTGGGTGAAGCTGCACCCGCACAACATCGCCCAGAGGGTTCAAATCATTGTTGAGCACTACCGCCAGTTCGTCTGGCCGCTTCTCGACGGCAAAGCCAAAGCCATGGTCGTTGTGGGCTCCAGGAAGGAGGCAGTGCGCTGGAAGCTGGCCATCGACAAGTACATCAAAGACAAGGGCTACCCGCTCGGGGCTCTTGTGGCCTTCAGTGGCGAGGTGAACGATTCGGAGTCAGGACCAGAGCCCTTCACCGAACGAAGCAGCACCCTGAACCCAGGGTTGAAGAGCGACATCCGCGAGGCCTTCAAAGGGGACGAATACCAAATTCTGTTGGTGGCCAACAAATTCCAGACCGGTTTTGACCAGCCGCTTCTGTGCGGCATGTACGTCGACCGACGCCTCTCGGGCATACAGGCAGTGCAGACCCTGTCACGCCTCAATCGCTGCCACCCCGGCAAGACAACGACCTACGTCGTCGACTTTGCGAATGAGCCCGACGAAATCCTGGCGTCATTCAAGGCTTACTACGAGATCGCTGAGCTCGCTGAGGCCACTGACCCGAATCTGATTCTTGACCTCAAGGCCAAGCTCGATGCCCAAGGGCACTACGACGAGTTCGAGGTGGACCGCGTGGTGAGGGTGCTGCTGGACCCCAACGCCAAGCAGAGCGAGCTGATTGGTGCACTTGAACCGGTAGCCCAGAGGCTGATGCACGCCTACAAGGAGGCTCGCTTAGCCAAGCGACACGCCGACGAGGTGAACGACGCGGAAGGCGCCAAAACAGCCAAGGACGAGCTGGACGCCCTAACGCTGTTCAGAAGCGACATGGGCACCTACGTCCGCTTCTACACCTTCCTGTGCCAAATCTTCGACTACGGCAACACGGGCCTGGAGAAAAGGGCCATGTTCTTCAAGCGACTGCTGCCGCTACTGGAGTTCGAGCGTGAGGTGCCGACTGTCGACCTGAGCAAGGTGGTATTGACCCACCACACCTTGCGGAACAAGGGGCAGCGTGACCTTGACCT
>VGXS01000101.1 GCA_016873225.1 Planctomycetota bacterium
GAACTCGGGCCCGAGTGGAACCCGCAGCTTCCACCCACTGGGAGCCACGATCTCGGGCCAGTCGCAGGACATGGAAGCCGGGATGGGGTGAGCGGACGGACTCTGCCGAACCTCGACGGCGACAAACTGGCCTGGAGAATCGGAATGCTTGAGGCGCTCCGCATGGCGGTTGGGTCGGTGGGTCAGGTCGACCGAGGCCGTCTTGAGCCAACGGACCACGGTCTGGACCTGAACACCGGCATTTTGGGCAAACTCCTGCGGGCTGAGGTCGGAGTTCTGGAACTCCAAGACGAGTTGATCGATCTCGGATTGGTTGCGTCGGCGACGGCGTTGGATGTCATGCATCCCCGACCATCGCCTGGTTCAGATCGGATTGGGAACCATGGGGTGGGGCGCACGCTTACCGCTGGGGACCACGACCGAAGCTGCGTTCCCCTCGTCGACCTGCTGGGCCGCGGCAGGCCGTTTCAAAGCGTCGGACTCCTCGGACAACTACCGACGTTTCATAAGATGGTTGCGCAACGTCATGCGCCCCTATCTGGAGGGAGTGCTCGAGTGAATTTGGCTCAGCCCTCGTCGCGATTCCGGGGTGGGGCTTGGGCATCCTGATTGCGAAACCCTTTCCCCAGATGCAAATCGCGGAATCGCCGAACCTTCGGGTGCGTGCACCTGTTGATAGCCGCCGAAGGCAGGATGCCCGCCCAATCCACCTGATGCCCCTCAGCGAATCCTCGGGCACGCCGGGTCGTGGTCAGTTTGAGAACATGATTGACTGCCCCCAACCAGTGCGCAGCCGGCACATTTCCCGCTTCCACCTCCGCGAGGAACTCCTTCAGGAATTCTCGAACACAGGGCCGCAGGATCACCACGTGCAACGCGTCTCGCCGATTCTCCTGCGAGACCTTGGCGACCAGTTCCAGCTTCGATGCCAACAGTGAGATCGGATCCATGACTCGGATGGTGAGTCCGTTCCACTCGGCTTCGACGGCCGTCTCTTCCGGGTTTCCCACAACTCCAGGCACGCGCCGGACAATCTCGATGTTGGATCGGATGTCTCCAATCCGGAACGGGATGGCACCCGCCAAGGCGGTCATCGCCACCTTGGGTGGGAAAACGGGTGGCGTCCCCAACTGCCGTGCAATCCACCGGACATCGTCAGAGCCTCCCTTGAAGTCGATGTCTTCGCTGACAAATGGCACGAGGAGCTCAAGCGCAGGGTCACGTTTCAGGTAGCGCTCCGCCCTGTAGTTGACGGCCTGGCCGCCGATCAAGAGGTAGGGCCGCCCCGCAGCGTTCCGTAGTTTGAAAACCTCGGAAAACTCGCGGAGAGAAAACCTCACGTGCGAGCCCACCCGCCCATGGCCCGGGCCACCTGTTTGAAGTTTGTGATCCGCCAAGGGGCGTCTCCTACCAAGGAGGCACGGCGTTGCAAATCCTCCGCCTGCTTCCGCCCACGCCGAGCCATCCGCAACGCCCTCATCCGGCTGCGTTCCTCCTCCTTCTTGACTTGGGCAAAATTCATCGCCGCTGCGTCGTTTCGATACCGCAAAGGCGACCACGACGCAAGCCCACCCGCGGAACCATGAACCACGCGTAAACACTTTTTTGGGGACCTCGGTCGGGCACTCCGAGCCGGACGAGAGCGGGTTGGCGTCCGAACCTCCTACGAAGCGCCGTGCGCTACATCCAAGAGTTGGCACAGGGCTTGAGGTCTCAGCCCAGCGGGGCGGAAGAGAACACCATCGTTTTTTACACGGGGTTTGGGAACGCTCCGGCGAACGCCGGTTTGAGTGGCTCGGCGGG
Source organism: Planctomycetota bacterium (assembly GCA_016873225.1). Classification (GTDB taxonomy): domain Bacteria; phylum Planctomycetota; class Planctomycetia; order Gemmatales; family Gemmataceae; genus REEB421. Next base: position 1,804 of record VGXS01000101.1, read on the forward strand.
GTCGAGCCCGAGCGGTCTTCAGGCGGGAATCAAGACCCGGATCCCGGCAGGTTGGCTCCGCTTGGTCGTCGTGCGGATGACAATCTCGATTTCCTGGTCCAGCGCATTGAGGAAGCGGAACAATCGGTCCGACGAGAACCCCTCCAGTCGCCCCCGGAGAGGGACTGAAACCCTGGGCTGGTCCGTGCCCAGGATTCCTGCCGCCTCTTGCTGGGTGAGCTTGCGCTTCTGGATGAGTTCGCAGATGCGATAGGCAATCTGCGCCTTGACGTTGAGCTCCTCAGCGTCCGGCAGCCTCAGGTCATCGAAGATGTTCTTCCCGCCCTGACGGACGGTTGCCTTGGTTTTCATGGCGTTTCCTTTCTTTGTGTTTCGACCCATTGCCGGTAGTGCTCCTCGGCCCGCTTCAACCGTTCCCTGACCCGTTC
>VGXS01000102.1 GCA_016873225.1 Planctomycetota bacterium
GCATAGCGCAGGTCCGAGCCAACGCTCAGTGAGTTGCGCGAGAGGAGCAGGCCAAAGGAGGTGCTGTAGAGGAAGCGCAGATCGCTGTTGTTGTTGCGCCAGCTGCCAGAGGCGTCGTAGTCCTTATCAAAGAGTTTGCTGCTGACATTGGAGGCAACAAGACCATCACTGTTGAGATCAGTTTTGGTTTGCAGCTCGAGTGAGGCGAGTTCTAGAGCTGTGGGAGTGTTTTGACCGGTGAGATCACCGTTGATGCTGAAGAAATATTCAGTGAAGTTGCCTGAGGAGTTTTTGGTGAGGAGGTCGTATCCGTCGACGTTGTTAGTGGTTTGATCACGCAGAACGGTCAGCGAGACGACGGATTGCCCAGAGGGATCCGAGAAGGAGTTGCCGTTGGCGTCTTTGAGGAGGAGCAGGTAGGGGCCGTCGTAGGCGCTTGTGCTGGTGGAAGCGTTACGCAGGTCAGAACCTGTCGATAGGGAATTCACCGAGAGCAGGTAGCCCTCGGAGGTGTTGTAGAGGTAACGGCGATCGGAGGTGTTGTAGAGGTAATTGCCTGAGGCGTCGCGATCTTTGCTGAGGACTTCACTGTTGACGGTCAGTCCAACGATGGAGTCACCGGTGAGATCAACTTTGAGGTCGAACTCCAGTGCAGCGGCTTGCTGAGGGGTGAGGGTTTGGATGGGATCGGAGGTCGATCCAGCCGTTGGATCGCTGTCGGTGACGGCGAAGGAGAAGGAAGAATCCCCAAAGGCGTCGAGTTTAGTTTTGAAGTTCAGCCCTTGGAGTTGCTGAAGAGTGAGTGCGGTGCCGACTGAAACAGCGACGAAGTTATTGCTGCTATCGAGATAGCCAATCTGTCCGAGAGAGGATGAAGGAGTGGCTGTAACGGTGTAGGAGAGAGTTTGAGAGGTTTCACCAGGGCCTGGGGAGTAGGTGAGACCAGCGAGGCCGAGAGTGGTGAGACCTGAATCTTCATCAACGGTGAGGTCGCTGACGGTTCCAGTCAGGCGTTCGGGGCTGAAGTTCTTGGAGGGATCACCATTGAGCGCAATGGTGAAGGAGCCATTGCCTGTTGCCCCTGCGGGGTCAGTGACGGAGTAGTTGACAACGATTTGCTGGCTGTCGGTACTGGTCATCGCCGCATAGGCGTCATCGGCTGGATCAAAGGTCCAGGAGCCATTGGCGTTGATGGTGAGACCAGGGATTGGAGTGCCTACTAGGGCGTAAGTGCCGGCTTCTGCGTTATCAACGTCACGCCGCGTGAGTTGGCCGCTGACGATGTCAAAGCCCTGCGTGATGTTTTGGGTGCTGCTGTAGGTCGCAACCGGAGCATCGTTGACCGGTGTGACCGTGATGTTGAGGGTTTGAGTGAGGGATTTTGCCGTGAAGTTTGATGCGTTTGGCAGTTGCCCATCGAGATCAAAGTCGATGGTGCGGATGGTGTTGCCTTCTTTGGTGGTTAGTCGGAAGCCAGAGGCAGCGGTGTAACCGGAGGCGTTGGTGTCTCTGAGGATGTTGACGGAGACAACGGATTGGCCTGAGGGGATGGAGTAGTTGTACCCGTTGGCGTCTTTGAGGACGAGGAGGCTTGGCCCTTCCCAGGTGCTCATCGAGGAGCCGGATTGGGAATAGAGGGACCTGAGGTCGGAGCCGACAGTGAGTTCATCGCGTGAGAGGAGAAGGCCGCCTGAGGTGCTGTAGAGGAAACGGCGATCGGAGGTATTGCTGAGGTAATTGCCCGAGGCGTCGTATTTCTTGTCAAAGAGCTTGGTGTTGACGGTGACGCCAACGATGGAGTCATTGTTGAGGTCGCTCTTGAGGGTGAGCTCGAGAGCTGAGATTTCTGTAGCAGAGAGTGGAGATTGAGAGGTGAGATCACCGGTGAGATCAAAGGAGAACTCGGTGACGGTGCCTGTTGAGGTCTTGGTGTAGAGGGTGTAGCCGTCGGTGTTGTTTGAGGCGTTGCGTGTGACCTTGAGGCTGAGGATTGACTCACCGGAAGGGAGAGAGAAGGAGGAGCCAGTGGAGTCTTTGAGGAGAAGCCTGCTGGGTCCGTCGTACGAACTCGAGCCCATCGAGTAGGCGTATCTGAGATCGGAGCCTTCTGAGAGGGAGTTGGTGGAGAGGATCAGGCCAGCGGACGTGCTGTAGAGGAAGCGCTTATCGTTGTCGTAGCTGTAGTTGCCGGAGGCGTCGCGC
>VGXS01000103.1 GCA_016873225.1 Planctomycetota bacterium
AGCTGCCGGAGACCCGGCCCCAGCTCCCGTAGATCTCGCTCTGGATCTTGGCTTCGTCGTAGTTGCAGCTGGCCTTGAGGTTGGCGATGTAGGCGTCACGGTTCGCCAGGTGGATGTTGTCGAACAGGGTGGAGTGCACCAGCACGCACTCCTTCTGGAACAGCTCGATGTGGGTCGGCTGCCAAGGCACCATCCGTCGGATGAAATTCTCGTAGTGCCAGTAGGACCCACAGTTGTTGGGGTTGCAGGTCAACACCATCCGAGGTTCAAGCCCTGCGGCGGTGGTGCGCATGGAGCTTCGTAGGCGCAACAGGGGGCCTGGGTCGGCGATCTGGCCGCTCTCGTCGACGTAGACGTGGGACAGGTCGGTGCCCTGGAACCGGTTAAAGCTGGCCTGGTCCTTCAAATAGTGCAAGTGCAAGATCGCGCCGTTGGAGAAGCGGAACTCCTTGGCGCCAGTGAGGTAGTGGCTTCCGGCCAATTCCGGCGTTACCGCGATCTGGTCGGTGATTTCACGTTCGAGCTTCCGGAGCCCGGCCAGGTCACGGCGCACTAGTGCACCACAGAACCCCTTGCCGAAACGGAGGACGTCACGCAGCAGCAAGAGCACCAGCCCGGTGGACTTGCCGCCGCCTCGGCCACCACTCAGCAGGAGGTCGTACTGGTCCGGGACTGACAGCAGGGCGCGTTGCCACGGCAATGGCTCCAGTCGTTGGGGACCTACCGCCGGCGGTGATGCTGGTTTGTTGTGGGAGAAGCGGCGATCCTCCGGCCGTGGTGGATTGCGCTTCCGTACCAGTCTGGATCCGCCCTGCGGTGATGCAGTAGTCATTGGGTGCCGATTAGCTCCAGCCAGGTGGCGTTGTCATCATCCGGGAGTTCCGTTGGCTCGTACCGGCAGACCTTGGCGGGGGGCTTGGTGGTGAGGATCTGCCGGGCCTCGGTGAATTGGTGGTGCCAATGGCGCAGGTCCCGGTTGTTGTGCCAGGAGCGGAAGCGCTCGATCTCCCGGATTTGTGCCGTCAACGACCCAGCCAAGGCGTTGGCGCAGGTGGTGGCGCCTATGGCTGCTTGCTGGGTGCTCACGGTGTGGATGGGGTTTGGCATTAGATGACCACCCCGAAGTGTTCACGTGCCGCTGCCACGGCGGCATCGTTCTTACTGGCGATCAGTTGGGCATGTTGCTGCTCGGGGGTGAGCGCCCGGGCTTGGCGTGCTTCCACCTCGGCCCTGCGTGCTTCGGCCATCTGCTCCAGTGCTGCGTTCACCGCCGCCTCACGACGTTCGGCGTGGAGTGCCGGGCGGCGGATCGCCAACTCGTTCTCCAGGTCGGTGTTCCAGTTGGCCTCGCCCGAAAGCGCAGCACGGAGACCCAGCGATAGCGATGGGCCCCACGCAGCCTCGGCGGCATCGGCAACCTTGGGGTCGAGCGAACGGATGGCACTCCTCCAACCCTGCGCGCGGGGATCGTCCCAGGTCCAGGGGTTGACGTCACCCGGGACTTGCATGGGGTCGAGATTCACCATCGCCGCCGCACGCAACAGCAACCCGATGGAGAACTTTGGGGCTTCAGTATTGGAGGTCAATGTGTTCTTTTCTGGAAAACCTATTCTGTAATAGTTTTGCCGGATTTGCAACGAAGAAAAAATCACCCAGCAAATTTGAGTCGCTGGCAATTTGACCTGTATTTGCGCATGCGGGTGTGTAACATTAGTGATCGTCAGCCTGCCAAAGTAAAAAATACGTTCGTGTATTCGCAGGGGCCAGGAGGCACTGCAGTGACTGCATTTCTGGACCTTACCCCCTGCGCGAATGTCGCGCATTTTGGCCGACAATGTACTAAACTAGAGGGTGCCGGGGTGAAATACCGGCAACCCATTGACTCACAACCGAATGACACTCTCCATCGCAAAGCGGTGTGAGCTGGTGGCAGTCGACCCACTGTGGTGGTATTGCCCTCAGCTTGATACTGCCGCACAACTCAGCGCCTCGCTGAGTTGTCGTTTTTGCGGTGGGGTCGATGGGGGATCAGCGGCCCTGTTGTCGCAGGGCAGTTGTCGTTCGAACTGAAACGTCAAATCAACTGGAGATCACCAATGCCGAAAACCTGTGGATCGGGGCAAGCCACCACGCTTTCGCCCCAGCAAATGGATCGATTGTTGGATGCAGCG
>VGXS01000104.1 GCA_016873225.1 Planctomycetota bacterium
CGTCTACTGGCAGTACATCGGTGGGTGTGACCGTCAGACCTACTCACGCCTGGAGAACGATGCCCGCTTGAAGGGTGTTGGAGTGTGGGGTGTGCCTGGTGGCATCCAGCGCCCGTGGGATTACAGAAGAAGCAGACGAGGGGGCAGCAGTGCGTCTTCAGGCAGTGGTGGATCAAGCAGCAACAGGTATCGCTGCAGTGAGATCGGATCCTGGAGCAGGGCACAGGACCTACTCAGGCAAGGGCACACCTACCTTGACCGTGATGGCGATGGGGAGGCGTGTGAGTCGCTGAAATGACCATCAACATTGAATGGCAAGACCAGTTCGGTCGTTGGCATCACTACCAGACCAAGCAGAACCAGGCGGATGCCTATCGGGTTGCTCAGCGTCGTGCTGAATCCACTGGCAAGCGCCATCGCCTTGTCGATGGCGATGGGCGCTTATTAGATCTGCTTGAACCCTGAGGGTTAGTCAATATCGTGGTAATTCCCCTGGGCATCGGTATAACCTCTGAACCTGCCTCGCTTTGACGGGTTGTAGGTCCTGGAATACTCCACGGGGTATCGCTTCCCATAGGCATTGGTGAAGGTCCCTCCATCCCTGCTGACCCCGAGACCAACCCTTTGAGTGGTTGAGGCAGCAGATGCCCCTTGCTGCCCCGTAGAACCGCCGTAGAAGCGCTTAGAGGTCATAAAGGACACCTCATCAAACTTCAGGTTCTTCTGCTGCCTGATCTGTCTTGCCTTGTCCTTCGCTGCTTCAAATCCCACCGCACTGCCAAGCACTGCTCTGTTCTTGGTGCTGTAGATCACAAACTGTGCTGATGGGTTATAGGTCTCAAAGATTTCTCGTAACTCGGAGAAGGTGATCATATGGATAACTTCTTGTTTTGCTTAAGTAACTTCAGGTCTGCCGTGACCCTTGCTCTGATGTAGTCCTTGGGTTCCTGGAAACCAGTTCTTTTGAGAATTTCTGTTATTTGCTTTTCTAATTGCCTATCATCTATCTTCAGCATTTTTAGAATTCCTCTTTTTGACGATTTCCCGAATCTTCTTCAGTGCCTTTGGGTTCTTTGACTGGAGACCTTCAAATACCCTCACTCCTTCCTGGGGGTTGTAGATGTTGGGGTAATACTTGGATCGCCCTGAGCGTCTTGGATCAATTGCTCTTGGATTGATCTCCTTCCAGTCCTGTAGGTCTGGATCGTCCTCAAGGTCCTGGAGGTAAGACCCATCCTTCAGTTTGTCTCTCAGCGTCTTGAGGATCCCTCTGTCCTCCAGGTATGCCTTGTAGAGCAGTTCAACGAAGTCACGAAACAGCATTGCTCTTACTCTCTATGCCAAGCACTTGGTTGAGGGTGCTTTGGTATTGCTGATACTCCGTCTGGAATAACTCCAGATTCAACCTGGCGATTTCTTCTGTGATGTAGTCATACAGTTTTTTGTAGTCACGATCAATACGAGTCATAGACAGATCTTCAATCTTCTGTCGTTCTTGAATGAGGTGATTCACCATCAAGGCATTTCGTTCTCGTATTGATTTCTCCATCACCTTATCTCCACTCCACCTGGGGCATCTTGATCATTTGGTAATGACTACGGATGAAGTGCTTATGGAGATCACTTCTGTTCATGTTGTAGTGACTCATCAACTCCTCTTCCATTATGAGAAGGTTCCTTTCTTTCTCCTTGTAAGAGATATGGGTTTTTAGTGGCAAAGAGGATGCTGGTAGAAAACCAGTTCTCTGTGGGACTTTGTATGGTAGTTTTTTCATCTTGATCTTTTCTTCTCCTGGTAGCAAGCAGTCTTAGGCAACACTTTCTATATACTTTATTTGAACATTCTTTATCTATTTATGCTATAATTCAATCAGAAAACTGACCCAGAAGAACTTTAGAGATCTCTAGAACTCAAATGTTTCCTCTCCCTTTTATTTATACAAAGTGAGCAGAAGTTTCACATAAGCGTCAGCAAATCAATACAATCAAAAGAGACAGAATATGCACAAGTACACAGACCAAGAAATCTTTGAAGAATTGAAGAATCGTTGGAAGACTCCAATTGATCGTCTCACAGCATCACAGCAGAAACCCCAGAAGATAAACAACCACCCTGCCTGGT
>VGXS01000105.1 GCA_016873225.1 Planctomycetota bacterium
TCATCGGCACGGGATGCCTGTACCCTGGTGCGTGACGATATTTGAGCACGCATGCCGTGATCCCGATGGAATTGAGGAATTCAGCGGGTTCCTTCCCTTCATGCCCAATGGCCAAGCCTCCGTAGCCGCCACCCGGACATACGACGATCGCCGTGGGAACGGATTTTTCCTTGGCGGGTTTGTAGATCGTCAGGGTCGGAGCGTCATTGGGTTTTTCGGGCAGCAGCATGGGTGCCTTGCCGGTCCAAAGGGGAATGGTCGTTGCATCCGCCCCGAAGACAGTGCAAATCAGGAAAGCCGAGAAAGCGCTAAACATGACAATAATGTCCTGCTAGGAGTCATCTTGGAAAGGAATGTTCAGGGATTGAACGAATATCACAGGCTGGGCAGCGTATAATATGTTCGGGGGAATTAAAACCCCCCGATAAGCCCGAAAGGGAAAGGGGGCGATCTGGTTTCGACCGGGCGAACGGAAGTGTGGTGAGCGTGCCGTGGTTGATCGGATGGCCACGTAAATATCCGATCGCACTACAACTGCTGAACCGCAGTTGACCCTGGCGGCCTAAGTAGGCCTCCCCATGTCGTGATCCCCGCCTGAGGGGTTGCGGCGCGGACGTAAGTCAGGCTCGCTTGGGCTGGAAATCCCGCAAGGGGTTATGCTGGTGGAAGCCCGGGCTAAAACTCACAACCGGCTAGTTGCTCTCAAACCTGCTGTTCGGTGGGAGAGGAATGAACACGACTGGCTGCCGCAAGGCAGGCCCGTCAACTAGAACCTGCTACGCATGTAGAACACCACATGGAAGCGCTTCGGGACCGGGGTTCGACTCCCCGCGCCTCCAATGAAAACCGAGCCACCAAGGGTCACCTTGGTGGCTTTTTTCTTGGTTAGGCGGCTTTTCTTGGCCAGTATGAATTCAATGGAATATTTAGGTTTCAAGGTATAACAAAATTACTTGATATACCTTTTGCTGACCAGGTCAGTAAATAAAAGACTCTTTGGGAGTTGTCGCCAAAGGATTCATGAGCACCCAAGATGGCAGGAAATTGTTATCGTCGGCCCTTCATGACCTGAGGCAGCGGGTGGTATCCGCAGTCGAGGAGCAGGGTGTCAAGGCAGTGGACGCCATGCTGATTTTCGCGGCAGACAAGGCAGCCTTATTCCGGTGGCTGAACTCCCACCGGTCCGGAGGCATTGGTAGTCTGATTTTAGGACGTTGTGGAAGGTCCAAGGGGCATACGAAGTTCAAGCCGCATCAGGCGACCGCAATCGTCCGCCAGATCATGGTCCGATGTCCGGACCAACTGAAAGCTATCGTTCGCGTTGTGAATACGGGAAGCGGTGCGCGAGTTAATTCACCACGGGACGCGGCTTGGGCCTTTCCCGCGCAACCGTGTGCTCCCCTTGGCGGGAGTGGACGCTTCAAATGCCGATTCGCCGCGACTATGAGAAAAACCCGGCCCTCGCGCGTCCGATGATGGAATCGACCTGTCCCTTCATCTGGCGGGATAGCGGAGGCGGCAAACGGCGAGATCCAATAGGGCGACGAGATGGGCTTGAGATCGGACCACCAGGCCGGAACCTCATATGGCAGGCGGGGCAAGCCCTCGGTGATTCCGGGTACGGGGCAACGGTTTGGCTGCAATATGATCTCTACCGTATTCTAGAGTAGACTTCAGATAAATATATTGAAGAATAACTGAGTTGCAGCTGTAATGGCAATAGGTCCCAAGGAGGGGAGTCATGCCGACAGCATTGTCGATTGATATTCATCGGCGTGTTTTTGAAGCGAGGCAATCCGGTGAAACGACGGCGGAGGTTGCGGAGCGTTTTTCGGTGAGCGAGGCGTTCGTCCGGAAGTTGATGCGGCACCACCCTTAGAAAGGTTTCCTGAAAATCCCCGGAACCGGCGAAAAGCGTGGCAGGAAGCTGTCACTGGGCGAGGAAGATCTTGAGCGATTGAGGCAACTGGTGACCCAACAGCCCGATCTTTGCGCGCGGGAACTCCGAGACCAGCTTGGGCTTTCGATATCTGAAGTGACGGTTTGGCGTGCCCTGAGGAGATTGGGGTTCACTTTCAAAAAAAGACACAACTACC
>VGXS01000106.1 GCA_016873225.1 Planctomycetota bacterium
ATTGCCGCGCTGATAGAAGTGGAGATTGAGTCTCAGTTGGTCAGGCGGAGGCGATGGCCGGCATGATGACATTATCTCAGATGATCCGGCAAACTCTGACGGAAACCACGGATGGCGCCGGGAACCGATATATCCTGCCGGATTTCATGAAGCTGTTCGACTGTGCCGGATGCCTTCGCGCGGTGTCCCGGCGGCCAGATCTGGCGGAACATTCGCCGCTGCCGGTGTCACGGTTGGGCGGGCATTTCTTCGACATTCATGGACACATTCGACCTTACTGTGTCGAGTGTTTTATGGCAATTAGAATAGGGAAGCGATAAAAGCGAAGAGACCATGTCTTACATATTGTTCCATGATGACTGCTTGGACCGGATGGCAAAACTCGATGAGTCATCAATGGATTCGATAGTGACCGATCCGCCGTATGGGCTGTCGTTCATGGGCAAGGACTGGGATCACGGCGTACCGGGCAAAGCGTTTTGGGCTGAAGCGTTGCGGGTAGCCAAGCCCGGTGCCCATTTGCTGGCTTTCGGCGGCACTCGTACCTATCACCGGCTTGCGTGTGCGATTGAGGATTCGGGTTGGGAGATTCGGGACTGCGTGATGTGGGTCTACGGGTCGGGATTCCCTAAAAGCCATGATGTGAGCAAGGCGATAGATAAGGCGGCAGGAATAGAGCGGGAGGTGATAGGACGGGTCGCTGGCATGGGGAAACAAAATCCAGAATGGAACGGGACTGCACAAGGACGCAAGGAAAACTCGTTCAAGCCAGAGTATGATGCCACCGCGGCCGCCACCGACGCAGCGAAGCAATGGGCGGGATGGGGTACTGCGCTGAAGCCCGCATGGGAGCCGATTATTGTGGCCCGCAAGCCGCTCGACGGCACGGTTGCGGAGAATGTCATCAAGCACGGCACCGGGGCGATCAATGTGGACGGGTGCAGGGTGGGGACTGAGCAGACCGTCACTCGCATTTCTGGCGATAAGGGCTTCGGTGCCAACTTCCGTGATGACGGATGGGTGCCACCCGCAGAGTCGAGTGCTTCTGTGAACACAGGCCGCTGGCCCGCCAACCTGATCCACGACGGCAGCGACGAGGTGGTGAGTCTGTTTCCCGAAAGCAATAGTGCAAGGGCCAACGGCAACCCCAACAATCCAAAGAGGGGGAAGAATCACACGGCCACGAGTTACGGCCAAGGCGATGACACCGAAACGCACGACTATCGTGAGTGCGGTTCCGCAGCACGTTTCTTCTACTGCGCCAAGGCAAGCAAGGCGGATCGGGACGAGGGGTGCAAGGGGTTGGAGGAGCGACTACCTGTCGGCGGCGCCAACAAATGGACTGAGCAGGATAAGCGGCGAGGCGAGGGCGTAACCCGCGCGCCCAGCCGCAACCACCACCCCACCGTCAAGCCCACCGAACTCATGCGATACCTGTGTCGACTCGTCACGCCGCCCGGCGGGGTAGTCCTTGATCCGTTTATGGGTTCTGGTAGCACGGGCAAGGCGGCGCTGATTGAGGGTTTTCAATTTGTCGGCATTGAGAAAAACGCAGAATACATCGAGATCGCAAAGTCCAGGCTATACCATGCGGAACATCCCGGAAGTGTCATTGCAGCAAACGATGATGAGTATCAGCGTGAGCTGTTCGATATGGAACAATACATTCGCGAGGACGCAAAACGATGAACCAGGTCGAGATCAATGAGCTGTCAGCCAGGGCGCGCCTGATCGTGCAGCGCCTGGCTCGACGATACGGATTGCATGTCGATTCGCACCCGCACCTGTCCGAGCTGCTGGTGATCATCGAGCTGCTCCGCGGTGCATGTCGGTGCGAACCTGAGGACTAACCAGATGTCTGTAAAAATACTGGTCGGCGATTGCCTTGAGTCGATGAAAGCGATGTCCGACCAATCCGTGCATTGCTGCGTCACCAGTCCTCCGTATTGGGGGCTTCGTGACTACGGACACGCCGGGCAGATCGGGCTAGAGGACACGCCGGAAGCCTATGTGTTCAAGATGGTCGAGGTGTTCCGCGAGGTGCGGCGGGTGCTGCGGGATGACGGGACGTGCTGGATTAATTTGGGGGATAGCT
>VGXS01000107.1 GCA_016873225.1 Planctomycetota bacterium
TCAGGCGAATGCTCCGGGCATGAATCCCACGGCTGAGGACAATCGTGGCGCTGTCAGCGGAAGCCGGGACAAGCCCGATGCCATCGACCCCGCCAACGGCAAGGCATCATTGGCCCAACTGGAAAGCCTGCAGGATCAGGTTCGTCGCAACAAGGAGAAGCTCAAGCAACAGGGTATATCTGACGAAGAGATTCGCAAATATGAGGAATACCTCAAGAACCGGCGTGAAAAGCTGGAACAGGATGCCAACCGGCCCGACACGGCTTCACCGCAGCAGGCTGGCGGCCTGCAGTCTGTTGGGGTGAGGAAAGCCCGCTCTGGAACACGCGAGGGCTCCGAAGCCGGCACGGACAATAGGCCACCTCCTCCCGTGGAATACCAAGACGCCTGGCGGGAATTCAGCCGGAAGCGAAAACTACCCGCCGACCCGAAGCTCCGGTGACGGTTTCATGACCCGCCACGAAAGCCCCCGCCATCTGGTGCGGTTCCATCCGAAGCACCTACGGCATGTTTTCGCGGATGTCCTCGTGCTGGGTTCGGGAATAGCCGGCCTTCGAGCGGCGCTGGCCACCCCGCCAAACCTGCGGGTGCTGGTCATAGCCAAGGAATTGCCGGAAACTAGCAACAGTTCTTGGGCTCAAGGTGGAATCGCCGGCGCGCTTTCCCCTGAAGACTCCATTGCCAACCATGTCAGGGACACCTTGGTCGCGGGCGACGGCTTGTGCGACGAGGAGGTTGTGCGCGAGGTGGCGGATGCCTCTCCCGGGCAGATCGACGACCTGGTGAGATTCGGAGTCGAATTCGACCGTGTCGACGGTCAGTTGGCCCTGACGATGGAAGGTGGCCATAGCCACGCGCGAATCGTCCATGCGCTCGGAGACGCCACCGGCGCCGAGGTGATGCGGGGAATGATCGCGCATGCCAGGCGCCAATCTCACCTGGAGATTTGGGACAGGCGAATCCTGGTCGACCTGATCACCCATGATGGTTGCTGCGTCGGGGCCCTAGTCGCCGACCAACATGGCGAAAGGCAACTCATCTGGGCCAAGCAAACCATTCTGGCATCAGGCGGTTGCGGGAGGATTTATCGAGAAAGCACAAACTCTCCCATTGCCACGGGAGATGGAATGGCCGCGGCATTCCGGGCGGGCGCAAGGCTTCGGGACATGGAATTCATCCAGTTCCATCCGACGGTGCTGTATGTGGCGGGTTCAAGCCGTTCGCTGATATCCGAGGCGGTGCGCGGCGAGGGCGCCTACCTTCGCGACAAGGATGGCGATCGGTTCATGATTGCGGAAGACCCCCGCGCCGAAAGGGCCACTCGCGACATCGTGGCCCGGGCGATTTTCCGGGCCATGAACCGCACCCAGCATCCCAATGTCTATCTCGACCTGCGCCATCTCGATCCGGACCATGTCCACCGCAGGTTCCCCGGAATCGCCCGGGCTTGCCGGGAATTCGACCTCGACATCGCCCGGGACCTCATTCCCGTGCGTCCGGGAGCCCACTACACGATTGGCGGGGTAGTGGTTGATCGCAACGGAAGAACAAACCTGCCCGGGCTGTGGGCCGCCGGCGAGGTCACCAGCAGCGGCCTCCACGGGGCGAACCGCCTGGCATCCAACAGCCTGATCGAGGGCTTGGTGTACGGAACTCGCTGCGGCGAGGGCGCTTCCAAGGAAGCCAACCGCCTGCCCGACAGCTACCTCGTGCCCTCCATCAGCGAGAAGGAGGCCAGGGACTCGGGCCAAAACCTCGATGTGGAGGACATCCTGAACTCGCTGCGGTCACTCATGGGCAGGTCCGTCGGAATTGAAAGGGAAGGCGAAAAGCTCGAACAAGCGCTTGCCCAAGTCGATTTCTGGTGCGGCTATGTCTGGAGGCGTGAATTCGCCGGACGCGACGGCTGGGAACTTTCCAACCTCCTCGCGGTGGCACGGCTGATAATCCAAGGGGCGCTCACCCGCACCGAGTCACGGGGAACCCATTACAGGCGCGACTACCCCAAGCGCGACGACCAGCGCTGGCGAAGGCATGTCGACTGTCCCATCAGG
>VGXS01000108.1 GCA_016873225.1 Planctomycetota bacterium
CCTCCTCCACCCAACAGCGAATCCGATCCAACGGCGTGGTGGGCAGCACCTGCCGCGGCCACAGCCCCTTCGGTGCCAGCGGCTGCCACTGCACCGGCACCCCCGCCAACCAGAGCTGCACCAGCTGAGCCGGCTGGGGAACCTCCAAGGGCAAGGGCTCGTCGTAGCCGTGCTCAGCCAACTCCGCCGCAGCGGAATCGCCCGCTAAGATCATTCGCAAGCGGGGCGGCTCCCCCGCCAACTGCGTCGCCAGCACCCGCTGAGCCGGGGGCACCACTAGGGCCGTGGCCTCCACCCCATGGGCCTGCCACAGCGGCCAGTGGGAAGCCTCGGAGCTGGGGCCAAGGGCAAAGGCCAGCCGCGGCCCCTGGGCCGGAGCCTCCACCAGCGCCAACGGCTCGCTTAAGCGCTGCACCGCTTCCGCCGCCGAGGCCGCCGGCACCGCCAGGCGCCAACGCAGGCTGGAGCGGGCTTGCCGGCTGCTGGCACAGATGGCCGCCCAGGCCGCCGCCGGCTGCTGGGGCAACCAAGCCGCCACCGCATCCGCCAACTGCCGCAACCCCGCCTCCGAACCGGCGCTGAGCAGCAGCCAATCCCGCTCCCGCAGGGGGGGCAAGGGTGGCGACAGCGCCGGGGCCTGCTCCAGCAGCACATGGGCATTGGTGCCACTGAAGCCAAAGGAGCTCACCGCCGCCCGCCGCGGCCCCGCGCCGGCGGGCCAAGGCTCGGCGGCGGTGGGGATGCGCAGGGCCCAGTCGTTCCAGTTGAGGTAGGGGGTGGGCTGGCGCAGGTGCAGGTGCGGCGGAATCTGGCCGTGCTGCACCATCAGCACCGCCTTGATCAGCCCGGCGATGCCGGCGGCCCCCTCCAGGTGGCCCAGGTTGGTCTTCACCGAACCCAACCGCAGCGGCTCCGCCCGCCCCGGCCGCCCATAGATCGGCGCCAGGGCCTTGAGCTCAATCGGATCCCCCAGCGGCGTGCCGGTGCCATGGGCCTCCAGCACACCGATGTCGTCGGGCTGCAGCTGGGCCTGCTCCAGGCAGCGGCGGATCAGGGCCGCCTGGGCCTCGCCGTTGGGCACCGTGAGGCCAGCACTGGCCCCGTCTTGGTTCACGGCGCTGCCCCGCAGCACCGCCACCACCGGATCGCCCGCCCCCAGGGCATCGGAGAGGCGCTTGAGCACCACCACCCCGCAGCCCTCGCCGCGCACGTAGCCGTCGGCGGCGGCGTCGAAGGTTTTGCAGTGGCCGTCGGCGGCCATCATGCCGCTGCGGGCAAAGCAGAGGCTGTTCACCGGCGTCAGCAGCAGGCTCACCCCGCCGGCCAGGGCCAGATCGGTGCTGCGATCCCGCAGGCTGCGGCAGGCCAGATCCACCGCCACCAGGGAGCTCGAGCAAGCGGTGTCAATGGCCAGGGCCGGCCCCTGCAGCCCCAAGGCATAGGCCAACCGGCCTGGCGCCATGGCAAAGCTGGTGCCGGTGGCGAAATACATGTCGAGATTGCTGTCGGGGCTTTGGCCCCGCAGCTGCCGCCAGGCGTAATCACCCGTGCAGATGCCGAAGTACACCCCCGCCGCCTGGCCCCGCAGCTGCTCGCCGCTCAGGGCCGCCCGCTCCAGCGCCTCCTGGGCCACCTCCAGCAACAGACGGTGCTGGGGATCGATCGCCTGGGCCTCCCGCGGCGAGATGCCAAAGCGGCCCGGATCAAACTGCTCGGGCGCCGCCAGGAACGCCCCATGGCGGCAGTGCATCTTGCCGGGGGTGCCGGGGCTGGGGTTGTAGAAGCGCTCCAGCGGCCAGCGGCTCGCCGGCACTTCCGACACCGCCTCCCCCCCCTCCAGTAGAAAGCGCCAGTAGGCCTCCGGAGAATCGAGATCGGGTTGGCCGGCGCCCCCCGGGAAGCGGCACCCCATCCCCACCACGGCGATCGGCTCCGCCGCCAGCAAACGCCGCTGCTCGTCGGCCTTCTGGGCCAACAGCGCCAACTGCAGGCTGGAGAGCGCCTCAGCCATGGGCCAGCGCCTCCAGGATCGCAGGGGGATCCGCCTGCAAC
>VGXS01000109.1 GCA_016873225.1 Planctomycetota bacterium
GTCATGATGATTTTTTTGCAAGGTCGTAGTTATTGATGGCATAGCCGCGATCACGATAAAAGCTAAAGCGCTCACGGGCCTTGGTGCGGTCGGCATCTTCAGTTGATACAACCTCAAATAGCCGGGTATAGCGCGCAAAAAAAGGCGGCGGCGCATCGTCGAGATTCAGCAACAGGCTATGGACATCGAGTTTGATGTCCTCATCGGTGAGCAGAATCGGTGAATCTTGGGCCTCGGGCAGGGCGACATGGGCATGCGGAATGAATTCCTCGGGCCATAGGCTCCAGAGCAGATCATCAAACTGATCCAGCCGGGGCCGTTCGCTACAAAAGACCACCAGGGGCGATTCCACTTTCGCCTGGCCGGCGTTCAGAATCTTTCGCGTTAGCCGGCAGGCGTATTCAAGCCGATTCGGTGTATTGAAGTGAAAATCAATCGAGGTCATGGCCCGGCCGCATTGCGCCTTACTCCAGGCCGTTCTTTAGATATTCCACCAGCAGAGAAACCGGCCGGCCCGTGGCGCCCTTGGCTGCACCGGATTTCCATGCGGTGCCCGCAATATCCAGGTGGGCCCAGCGATAGGCCTTGGTAAAGCGCCATAAAAAGCAGGCGGCGGTAACGCTGCCTGCAGCCCGGCCGCCCACATTGGCCATATCGGCAAAGGGGGACTTCAAGAGCTCTTGATATTCCTCTTGCAGGGGCATGCGCCAGGCGGGATCTTGAGCATCCTGGCCGGCTTTGATTAATGCATCGGCAAGTTGATCATCGGCGGTGAAAAGTCCGGTGTTGACCGCGCCAAGCGCAATCACGCAGGCGCCAGTCAGGGTGGCGATATCCACCACCGAGGCGGGTTTGAATTTTTCGACATAAGTCAGCGCATCGCACAGGATCAGCCGGCCTTCGGCATCGGTATTCAAAATCTCGACCGTCTGACCTGACATCGAGGTCACGATGTCACCCGGACGCGTCGCTGTGCCGCTTGGCATATTTTCACAGGTGGGGATCACGCCAATCACATTTCGCTTTAGGCCCATCTCGGCAATTGCGCGCATGACACCGAGCACGGTCGCGGCCCCTGACATGTCGTACTTCATTTCATCCATGTCGGGGGCAGGCTTTAATGAGATACCGCCTGTATCAAAGGTAATGCCTTTGCCCACCAATATATGGGGTGCATCTTTGGTGGTGGCGCCGTGATGCTGAAGCACAATGAATTGCGGCGGCTGGGCCGAGCCCTGAGCCACGGCAAGCAAGGCACCCATGCCGAGCTTTTCCATCGCGGCCCGATCCAGAACTTCAATTTTCAGCCTGAATTCACGGGCCAGCGTGCGGGCCTGATTGGCCAAAAACGTGGGCGTGCAGATATTCGGCGGCAGATTGGCAAGATCCTTGGTGAGCTGAAGCCCGTTGGCCAAGGCCTGGGCATCTTCGATCACTTTGGGCGCCTCAGTGGGGCGCATATCGCCGGGCAGCAGCATCTCGACATGGCTGATGCCTTCGGCAGTGGGCTTTGCAGATTTGGCTTTTGCGGAGCCCTCGGCAGTGCTGTCGTCTTTTTTGGTTTTAAAGCGCTCAAAGCGATAGCCGCACTCACGCACATAGGTGACATGGGCCGTCACCCGCCAGGCGCCCGAGCGCTCACCGGATTTGGCCTTAACGGGCACATCGGTCAAAAAGGAGGCGATGCGCTTGATGCCTTTTGAGCCGCTTACGGATTTGACTGCGGCACGGATTGCATCGCCGAAGACTTTTTCGTTGAGGTCCTCGCGCCTGCCAAGGCCGACCAGCAGCGCTCTCGGTGAGGGCATGCCCGTGAGATCGCGCAGCAGCAGGTTGTTGCCGACCTTGCCATCGATATCGCCGGCTTTGATCGCCCGGGCGACCGCGCCATTGGCGACCTTATCCAGGACCTTGGCGGCGTTGGAAAGCTCCACCGCGCCAGAGCTGGTGGCAAATACGCCGACCCAGACGCAGTCGGCAGTGGCCCGATCCACCGGCTTATTGCTGGCGA
>VGXS01000110.1 GCA_016873225.1 Planctomycetota bacterium
AGATCTGGGCATACACACCGAGGCTTCCCATCGTGCTGATCGTTCCAGCCGCCGGATAATGCAGGCTGTAATACGTGGGCGGTTGATCTCCCACCACCACGACCCGGATCAGCGTCGAGGAGTTGCCGAAATCATCCGAGGCCGTGTACTCGATCTGCCACAAACCAGCTACGCTGGTATCCACCCCGTCGAATACCCCCGGATTGGATCCGGACATCAATCGATGAATTACCGTGACCAACGGAACTTCCCCGGGCACCTCGCTGCTCGCCACCACTTCGGAGGCAGAGCCCAAATACTGTCCGCCGCCACTGCCCACCGCCACTTGCGTGAGTTTCGCCACGGCCGTTGCCCAAGCCAAGCTCGGCGCGATGGTGTCCTGCGTCGGATTGATGCCTTGCTGGTAATCCTCCAAAGCCGTCTTTTGGTTGTTGTTGTAATCGGCCGTCGGATCGAGATCCGCAATGGGCGTTTCCAGAAAACTCCCAAAATACGCCTCCAGCACGTCCGGAATTCCGTCGCTGTCCGCGTCCGTCGAGGCCTCGGACAACCGCGTCACCGAGGCGGTGTCGTTCAGCTCCGTAACCGCAAAGAGGTACCAGCCATTGGTCGTCACGTTCGCCGCCAGATCAGAGTTGCCTCCTCCGTCACGCGGCAGAGGAGCCCACTCTTTGCCTCCCCAGGAACCATCCGCCAGGAACTTGAACCCGCCGGTGGCATTGTTCGTGGTGAAATACCTGATGCCATGCCAGGTGAAGTTCGCCATTTTCTTGAGGGCGTTGCCGGCTGAACCATCCGTCGTCCACCCGTTCACATCGCCCGGCACCGCGATGCTGTTGTACTGCGAAGCGAATCCAACGGCCGGATCGTAGACAAACACCGTGCGCGTGCGGCTCACGGCCGCGTTCCCGGCGGCATCGCTGGCATTGTAGGTGATCGTGTAGGTTCCGGCCACCGCCGTGTTTACCGTACCGGACGGCGTGACCGTCACGCTGCTGTCCAGGTTATCCGTGGCCGTCGCCCCGGCATCGGTGTAACTGCCATTCAGCTCCACCGCCGCCAGAGCGTTGCCCGTGATCGTGATAACCGGAGGCGTGGCATCATTCGCGCGGGTCGGATCGGTATTTGCCGTGAATTCGTCCCCGTTGTTGATTCCATCGGTGTCAAAGTCGTCCGTCTGTGTCCCGGTCAAGCCGTAGGCCGTGGCATAGGCCGCATAGTCGGCGAAGGCCGTACGCGCGAAGCCGTAGACGAGTGTGTCGTGATTAAAGGAAAAGGTGTGAAACCCGGTCCCGGCAACAGTGAACGGAATGTTGTTTCCAGAACTGACAGCCACGGTGGTGGAATTGGTGGTGCCGCCCCAATTTCGCGACCAGGAGCCTGCCGCAAATTTGGCCTCAATATTTCCCACGGTGCGGAAATTGTAATTCAAGGTGTAGGCAAACTCCTCACCCGAAACCCGTGTCATCACGTTCACCGGGGCGTTGGTGGGATAAGGGTTAGCTTGGAAAGCATCGGGGGATTGGAAACTTCCGGCCACCGTCATCGTGGCATAATTTCTCTTTAGCGGGTTGGTCACGCGACCCAGCGCGGACGTCCCGTTCACCTCCGCCCCGTCGTTGTACCCGTCCCCGTCCGTATCCGGGAGGAGCGGGTTCGTGCCCAAAGTCCCCTCCTCCACATCGGTCAACCCGTCGTTGTCGTCATCGGTATCTGTCGCGTCCGGAGTTCCGTCGCCGTCCGAATCACTGTTATCCACCGTCATGCTGATCGTCTGGGTGCCGGTAACCGTGTTGAAATTAGTCGTCCTAAAATTTCCTGCCAGATCACCGGATCCCGCCGGCAACGATCCAAGGGTTTGGTTGGAGGCGTAATCAGAACCTTGGTTAATCAGGATGGCCATGAACTTGACG
>VGXS01000111.1 GCA_016873225.1 Planctomycetota bacterium
GGCCACGGCGGTCCAACGACAACGGATTGGTGGAAGCCAAGAACGGCTGGGTAGTGCGTAAACACATGGGCTACACGCATATCGCGGCCGACCACGCCGAGGCCGTGCAGCGGTTCTACCTGAATTATGCACAGCAGGCATAGCCGCCGCCTCCCGCCTGCCGGAAGTCTCGCAGGGGTGGACGGAAGGCGGTGTTCTGTGACGTGTTTTGACCTTGGATAGTCCTCCTTTCCGCCCTGGTTTGCGCCGGACGGAGGCGCCGTGCATAAATCTCTATGCGCGAAGCGGCGTGTTGACCACCGGCATAAAGCCATCCATCTTCCTTTCAATCAACCGCAAACGCACCATCAACCGGTCGAATCGATCCCGCTCCTGGTATTGAGATCCAAAGTGAATCTCCGTCTGCCCACCATGGCGCGTGATCTTGGCCGCCAAATACAGCAGCCGCAATCGAGTCGTCGCCACCGTCCGATGCCGCAACTCCGGCACCGTCACAGACTCCTCGCGCTCGAACAACTCCAACCAGCAATTCAAGTTGTAAGCAATCATGCTGAGCTGGAAGTGATTGGCGTTCATCGCCCATTGCCCCGAGGGATGGGCCGTCAGGCCAATATCGTTATTGGACTCTTTGATCAGATTCTCCACCGCCGCGCGCTTGTTATAGAACGCCACCACCGCCGCGGGGCTCCATTTCTCACTGCTGATATTCGTCACGAACACGCGGTAACGGCAAGCCAACCCATCGAACAGTCCAATCTGGTCCGGATGGTCCGCGTCTGGCTCCGGCTGATCATAACGCAGGCCCACAAAGCGGTATTCCCGCTCCCAACCCTCCGGCTGGTAGCTGAACTGGCACTCAAAGTCCGCATCGGTATCGGGCGAGGGCTGCCAGTCCGCGGCTTGTAACTCGCCCAACAACCGGTCCGTCTTGCGGGCCACGATGACAAATTCGCAACTCAGATCCGTGTAGGCTTTCACCGCCTCCCAGCAGTAGAAGCCCGCGTCGGCTCTCGCCCGGAAAGTCTCAACCGTCTTGGGCAGCGTATCCATCACCCTCGCCAGATGGCGGGCGATGGATTCCCCGGTCGGCTTGTCGCCATTGTGCAAGACGCCTCCTGCGTACTCCCGCGTCTCGGCGATGAAGGTTAACATCGGCTGATAACTCGGCTTGCCTCGGTTCTTGCGGTTGTAACTTACCCGGCCGCCCATCTGCCCGCCATACAGCGTGTGCACCGTCGTGTCGGTGTCGATCGTTACCTCTTTGAGGCGGATATTGGCCGCGGCCCAGACCCGTTCCCGCAAGCGGGCGTTCAGACTCCCCAACTGCCGCTCGACGCTCAAATGCAACGACGACAGAAAGCGCCAGAACGTGCTCTGCACCGGCAGACGCGGCACGCGCAGGATTCCCAGTAACATCGGTTCCCGTTCCAGATACTGCAGATGGTTCAAGCGCGAGAAGCCAACGTACACAGCCAGGATCATGCCGAGCAGAAAGTCGCAGGGCGGCATGGCTCTTGGCATCCGTTTCAATTCCAGATTGACGGAGGTGCCCACCAGTTCGCGGAACTCCAGTTTCTCGAGCATGGCCGCGACGGGCAGCAGTCCGCCGTAGGCGGTCAGATTCCGGCCCGTGAAACTGTACTTTGTCGTGGCGCTGATTTTATTGGGTTCCCGCGAGTGTTCTCCGCGAGCCCGTTCTGCGCCCTCGGCGCTGGCGTCGTCCCGATCTGTGTTCACCAATTGGGTGGCTCCTTTGCAGGCCGCACGGGAAGGGAGTCCGCACGGTCTCCCTTCGTTTTACTCCAATGTTGGCGGGCTCGCCATGGCCTCCCTCACCACGGCCCTTGCGCGAATCAGGCCAGCCGGATCGCGCAGTGTGCATAATTCAGGTAGAAAGAGCCCTGACGCT
>VGXS01000112.1 GCA_016873225.1 Planctomycetota bacterium
CGGCGGCCCAGGGGGTGGGCACGTTTGTGGAGCTGGGGGCGCGGCCCACGTTGATTGGCATGGGCCGCCAGTGCCTCAGCGATCCGCAGCTGCAGTGGTGGCCCAGCCTGCGGCCGGGCCAGGGCGACTGGGCGGTGCTGCTGGCCAGCCTGGCGGGCCTGCATCGCCAGGGCTTTCCGATCGATTGGCGGGCGTTCCACCGGCCGTTCCCGCACCGCCGCGTGGCCCTGCCGGGCTACCCCTTCCAGCGGCAGCGCTACTGGTGGCAGCGGCGCGGCGAGGGGGAGGCCCCCGCCAGCCTGTGGCTGGAGCACATCAAGGGGCCCCAGGGGGCTCCGCCCTCTTCGGCTGCAGCGGCGCCAGCCTCCCGGGCCGCCGCCGCTGTGTTGGAGCCGATGGCCTTGCCCGGCGGCCAGGAGCAGCGCTTCTGCACCTGGCTGGCGGAGGCCGCCCCGGCAGACCTGGCGGACCACCGCCTGCGCAGCCAGGTGGTGTTTCCGGCGGCGGGCTTTGTGCAGTTGGCCCTGCAGGCGCTGGCGCTGCGGGGTGAGCCGTTGGCGCTGGCGGGGCTGGAGCTGGATCAACCGCTGCGGCTGGCGGAGCAGCCCACGGCCCTGCAGCTGGTGCTGGGCCAACGGATCGAATTCCACAGCGAGGCGCCTGAGGGCTGGCGCAGCCACGGCAGCGCCGAACGGCCCTTGGCGCCGCTGGAGCCTGGTGATGGCCCAGCTCTGGCCGATTCCGCGCCTGAGAACGCGGACGCGCTGGCTCTGGAGGGCTTCTATGGGGCCCTGGCCGGGTTTGGGCTCTGCTACGGCCCCGCCTTCCGGCCATTGCAGCGGCTGATCGGCCAGGGGCAACGGGCCTGGGCCCAGTTGCAGCGCCCCGAGGGCGCTAACGATTGGGCCCTGCTGGATGGCTGTTTCCAGGCGGTGGCGGCCACCCTGGATCCCCAGGCGGCGGCGGGCCAATTGTTGTTGCCGGTGGGGCTCGAGGCCCTGTGGCTGCAGCAGTTGCCGTTGCCGGATGCGTTGGAGTGCCGCGTGGCGCTGCAGCCCAGCGCCGAGCCGGCCTTTGTGCGGGCGGATCTGGAGCTGCGCAGCGGTGAGGAGGTGATCGGCTGGGTGCGGGGCTTCCGGCTGCGTCGGCTGCCGCGGCAGGCGCTGGATTGGCTGTTCCCCCAGGCGCCTGGCGAAGCGGATTCAGCTGCCGAGCTGCCCCCCCAGAGCGGCTGGCTGGTGCGCGCCGCCTGGGAGCCGCTGGAGGAGATCGCTGCCGAGAGCCGCGAGGCACCGCCCAGCGGCCCGGAGGCACCGCAACTGCATTGGCCTGATCCGGATCAGCCGCTGGAGCAGGCCCTGGCGGACCTGCTGGCTCTGGCGCAGCAGGGGTCCTCCCAGCTGTGGCTGGTGCTGGAGGGCCAGGGGCCTCTGCAGGAGGCCCTGGCGGCGTTTGTGCGCACGGCGGCCTTGGAGAAGCCCGCCAGCCGTTGGTTCACCCTGTGGCTGCCGGAGGGGGCCCGCCGCCAGCGCCTGCCGATCCCCTGGGGCCGGATTGCGGCGTTAGCGGAGCAGGAGCCCGCCCTGGCGTTTGATGGCCAGCGGCTGCTGCGGCAGCGGTTGTTGCGGTTGCCACCGGAGCGGTTCCGCTTCGCCACGGGCAGCTTCGGGATGTTGGAGAGCCTGGCGCCGGCGCCGTTGCCGCCCCAGGGGCCGGCGGCGGGGGAGCTGGAGCTGGCGGTGGAGGCCACCGGCCTCAATTTCCGCGATGTGCTCAATGCCCTGGGGCTGCTGCGCAGCTACAGCCGCCAGCTGGGGCTGGATGCGGCGGCCCAGGTGCCGTTTGGGGGTGAGTGCGTGGGCCGCGTGGTGGCGGTGG
>VGXS01000113.1 GCA_016873225.1 Planctomycetota bacterium
GGGCCGCCAGGCTGGCCAGGGTGGGCTCCCCCGCCAGGGCCCCGAGGCCCAGGCTCACCCCCAGGCCCGCCTGCACCGCCGTGGCCAGCTCCACCGCCATCAGCGAATCGAGCCCCAGGGCATCCAGGCGCGTGTCGCCCCGCAACTCCCCCGCCGCAAAGCCCCCGAGCTCCGCCAGAAGCTCCGCCAGGGCGGTCTGCACCGCCGCCAGGGCTTGATCGGCCTCCAGGGCCGGCAACTCCGCCGCCAGCTGCTGCAGCCGCGGCGCCAGAGGATGGCCACCGGCCGCGGGCTCCAGCCGGGCCAGCGCCACCCGCCCCTGGCGGGGCAGCCAGCGCTGCAGCAGGGCCAGGGCCTCCGCGGGCTGCAACGGCTCCAGCCCCCCCTGGTGGCGCGCGGCCATGCCGCCGCCGGCCCAGGGGCCCCAATTGATGGCCAGGCCGGGCAAGCCAGTGGCCTGGCGCTGCAGCATCAGGCCATCCAGCCAGCCATTGGCGGCGCCGTAGGCCACCTGACCCGGGGAACCCAGGGCGGCAGCCAGCGAGGAATACACCACAAAAAAGCCATGGGGCAGCTGGCGGCTGCAGCGATCCAGGTGCAGGGCCCCCTGCACCTTGGCCGCCGCCACCGCCGCACAGCGCTCGGGGCTTTGGTGGCTCAGCAGGCCGTCATCCAGCACACCGGCGGCATGGATGATCCCCGCCAGGGGCCGGCCCGCCGCCGCCAGCCGAGCAAACAGGGCCTCCACCCCAGCGCCATCGGCCACATCCAGCTGCTCGAGGCTGATCCCGATCCCCAACTGCTCCAGGGCCGCCAGGCGCTGCTGTTGCTCGGGGCTGGGGGCGCGGCGCGCCACCAACGTGAGATGGCGCGCCCCCCAGCGCTGCAACGCCTCCGCCGTGGCCAGGCCCAGGGCCCCCAGGCCGCCGCTGATCAACGTGGTGGCCGTGGGGGCAAACACAGGGGTCGCCGCCGGCGCAGTGGGCCCGTAGGGCGCCAGCACCCCGGCCTCCACCACACCCGCAGCCCCCACCCGCCACTCCACGCCGCGCCGCGCTGCCGGCTCCTGCCGCAGTAGCTCCTCCAACCCCTCCCCCTGGAGACCGCACCACAGCAGCCCCCCCGCCTGTGCCCCCAGCTCCCGGACCCAGCCGCGGGCCAGGGCAGCCCAGGCTTCACCGGCGGGGGTGTTGGGGGCCCGCAACAGCCAATGCACCGCCGCCAACTGAGGGCTGCGGCTGATCAGCCCCTGCAGCAGCGGCAACCAGCGCTGCCAGAAGGGGAGATCCAACTCGGTTTGATCGCTGGGGGGGGCGACCAGCAACACCGGGGGCGGCCCGCCGTGGGACGCCAAGGCCTGATCCAAAGACGCCAGATCCGCCAACGGCAAGGCCTGCGCGAGCTGCGCCTGCAGGGCAGCGTCTCCCCCGAGCAGCCACAGGGCGCCCGCCGCGGGCGACTCCCCTGGCGGCAGCGGAGTCCAGCGGCGCTGCCATTGCAAGCCCTCCAAGCCGTCCGGCTCAGGGCTGTCGGCCTCCTCCACCCAACAGCGAATCCGATCCAATGGGGTGGTGGGCAGCACCTGGCGCGGCCACAGCCCCTTCGGCGCCAGCGGCTGCCACTGCACCGGCACCCCCGCCAACCACAGCTGCACCAACGGCTCCGGCTGGGGAACCTCCAAGGGCAGGGGCTCGCCATAGCCGTGCTTTGCCAGCTCCGCCGCGGCGGAATCGCCCGCTTCGATCAGCCGCAACCGGGGCGGCTCCCCCGCCAGCTGCGTCGCCAGGGCCCGCTGGGCCGGAGGCACCACCAGGGCCGTGGCCTCCACCCCATGGGCGTGCCACAGCGGCCAGTGGG
>VGXS01000114.1 GCA_016873225.1 Planctomycetota bacterium
GCCGAGATGAGAATGTCCACCTTGCCGTCGGTGTCGTTCCAGATCTCCTCGGCGGTGGTTTGGCGATGGATCGCCGGATTGGCGGGATTTTTGAACTGTTGGGGGATATAAGAATCGGGAATTTCATTGGCGAGGGCCTCCGCCCGGGCAATGGCTCCTTTCATTCCTTCCGTGGCCGGGGTGAGTTCCAGTTTGGCGCCCAACAAAGCCAGCAGCGTGCGGCGCTCGAGGCTCATGCTCTCCGGCATGGTGAGGATGAGCCGATAGCCTTTGGCGGCGGCGACAAAGGCGAGGGCAATGCCGGTGTTGCCCGAGGTGGGTTCGATGATGGTGGTCTTGGGGGTGATTTTCCCTTCCTTCTCCCCGGCGGCGATCATGGCCGCCCCGATCCGATCCTTGACGCTGCCTAGTGGATTAAAAAATTCGCATTTGAGGGCGATCGTCGCCGGTAGACCGGCACTCACCCGCTGCAGTTTGACTAACGGCGTTTTACCGACGGTGGCGAGAATGGAATCGTGGATGGGCATGAGTAGAAAGGCTGGGCCAAAAAACAGGAAGGCTCAAGCCGAGGATGGGGGCAGGCGGGAGGTGGAAGGTAGAATTTTTTTCGAACGCCCAATCTATGGACGTTGCGCCATCAGGCGGCGGTAAAGGTCGGCCACTTTCCGCGCCTGCACAGGCAGGGAGGCTTCGGCCTCGACCCGGGCGTGGGCGGCGGCGCGTTCCGGTTCCGACGGTGCGGGATGCTCCGCCTGGCCGATCATGGTGGCAGCGAGCTCCGCGGCGTCACCAGCCGGCACCAAATGGCCCAGCCTTCCGATGGCCCAGGCTTCCGGGATGCCGTCGAGGCGGGAAGCAATGACCGGCCGCCCGCAGGCGTGGGCCTCCAGGACCACGGAGGGAAACGCTTCCGTGGCGATCTGGGGATGGACCAGGATGTCGAGGGCGTGATGGAGGGCGACCGGATCTGGTTGCTGCCCGACCAACCGGACCCGATCCTGCAGGCCGTGGTGCCGGATATCCTCCTCCAAGGTCGCGGCCAAGGAACCAGTGCCGGCTAGGAGGAATTTCGATTTGGGAATTCTTCGAACCACGTCCCGGGCGGCCCGCACAAAAACCCGCTGCCCTTTGCCCACCGGCAGATCGAAGCCACCGACCACGCTGAAGGCCGTGTCCCCCGGAGAAACTCCCAGAGCGCGTCGGACGGAATCCGTGAAAGCCCGATCCCTCGGGCGAAATATTTTTGTGTCGATCCCGGTGTGGATCACGTGAAGCCGGCGGGGATCGATCCGGCAGGGTGGGCGATGGTGACGTTCAGCCACGGGGGAGGCCGGATCGCGGTGTCCTTCCCGGAGGACCTGGGCAACAAAAGAGGAGACGGCGATCACCGCGTCCGCTTGGGCAAACAGATGTTGGCGACTGAGCGGGGCACGCGGGCTTTTGGCGAGATGCCGGGAGAAAATCACCTTGGGGCGGGGTTGAACCAAACGGGAGGCGAGCAGGGCGGTCCAGTAGTCGTCCCCATGGTGGGCATGGACGATGCGGGCGCGGGAGCGATGGAGCAATCCCGCCAGGGAAACAATTTGCAGGGGGCGAAACCTGGGAATCGGCCGCAGGGAGGGGGCCGAGGCCGAAAGCGGGGCGGTTTCCGGACCGGCAGTTTCCACTTCCCAGCCTTGTTCGATCAATCCTTGGGCCAGGGCCAGGGACTGGGCATCCGTGCCGCCGCCCCGAAGGCGGGAGTTCAGCATGATGACGCGGGCGGTGAGGGAGGAAGAGGACATAGGGTTAGATTAAGATTAAGATTAAGAGTAAAATAATAAATAGGGCGTCTCGTTT
>VGXS01000115.1 GCA_016873225.1 Planctomycetota bacterium
CGGTTGGGATAGCGGGGGTCGTAGATGGCCTGGAAGGTGAAGAGGACGTCGTCGGCGGAGAAGGGGGCGCCGTCCGACCAGCGGATGCCGGGGCGGAGGAAGAAGGTGAAGGTTTTGTTGTCCTGGCCGATTTCCCAGCGGGCGGCAAGGCCGGGTTCGACTTCCTGGGTGACGGCGTTGTAGCGGGTGAGGGAGTCGAGAAAGAGGCCGATGAAGCCGCCGGAGGTGGCGTCCTCCGAGACGAGGGGGTTGAAGGTGGAGGGTTCGCCGGGGACGGACTGGATGAAGACGCCGCCGCGGCGGCCGGGTTCAGCGCGGGCCGTATCGATGCCGTCGGGGAGAGGATGATCCTCGCGGGCGACGGGCGGGACCTTGGTGCAGGCAGTCAGCAGCAGCGAAAGAAAAAGCAGCGAAACCGGTCGGGACATTTGGAAAAGTTTAAGCGAACCGAATCCGAACCCAACCCTATTTGTCCGCCGGATTGGATTTCGAATCGAGGCCGTGGGAGCCGATGAAGACGAAGGCGAGGCTCCAGCCGGAGAAGATGAGGAGGAAGTAGGGGAACTGGAGATTGAGGGGGAGGCTGTAGAGGAAGAGAAGAAGGGGGCCCCAGTAGAAGTAGTCAGGGATCAGCAGGGGCAGGCCACGGTCGCGGTAAAGCGACCAGCTCCAGGCTTTCCAGATCTGGCGGGGCGACCAGTGCAACTCGAGCCACAGGAAGTAGGAGACGCTGGTAGGAATGGCGACGAGAGGCACGTAGGCCAAAAAATCCACGGCCAATTTGGGTAAGATAATGCTCCAAGCAGGGCCGGAGCCAAACAACCAGCCGAGAACTTGATAGAAAAGGTCCACCTGCAAGCCCACCACCGCGAAGAAAACAAAGTTCCATCCCATTTTTTTCAGGCGGACGAGATCCCAGGAACGGTCTGGCCCCACCAGGGTACGGACCGATTCGGGAAGAATCGTTCCGGCCAGGGCGGTGAGAAAGGCGGAAAGCAGCAAGCCACCGGCTTCCTTCCAAGAGGAAAAGGCGTCGACCACGACCTTGACCGCCGGGAACTGGAAGTAGGCAAAATAGAGGGCAATACCGATCGCCTGAAAAACGAGAAAGACGCGGTAATATTTTTTTACCGCGAGGAAGCCCGGCCGAAGGGCGGCCCGAAGGCTCCAGGGGGAGGCCAAGCCGTCAGGCCTCGAAAGAAGTGCCGCAGCCGCAGGTCTGTTTGGCCTTGGGATTGACGATTTTGAAACCGGTGTGGGTCAGCTCCTCCTCGTAGTCGAGCGTGCAGGCCTCGAGAAGGGGGGCGCTGTCGGCGGCGACGAAAAGGCGGGCGCCTTCCTGTTCGAAGCGCTGGTCGGTGGGTTCCGCGGGGGCCACGGCCATGCCGTAGGACAGCCCGGCGCAGCCGCCTTTTTCGATGAAAAGGCGAAGGCCCTGCGTGGCGTCCCGGCCGGAGGTGAGTTCCCGGATCCGACGGGCGGCGGTCGCGGTTAGCTGAATCACTTAAAGACCCTAAATTTAGGAGGCTTGGGTGTCAAAAGAGGGGTCAAGGGGTTAAGGGGTTAAGGGGTTAAGGGGTTAAGGGGGTCGAGCTTTCTAAGGCTTTAAATTTTCACTACCTGAATCCCTCATCAACTTAATCCCTGAATCCCTATGTCGTGGGTTGATGATTCGGCGCTGTTTGCAGAGAATCTAGGCATGCATGGTTTGGAACTGATCCAGGACTTGGCGGTGGTGATGGCGGCAGCGGCCGTCGCCACGATCCTTTGCCAGCGGCTGAAGCAGCCGGTGGTACTGGGTTACATCCTGG
>VGXS01000116.1 GCA_016873225.1 Planctomycetota bacterium
CGCGGCTGCAGCGATCCAGGTGCAGGGCCCCCTGCACCTTGGCCGCCGCCACCGCCGCACAGCGCTCGGGGCTTTGGTGGCTCAGCAGGCCGTCATCCAGCACACCGGCGGCATGGATGATCCCCGCCAGGGGCCGGCCCGCCGCCGCCAACCGGGCAAACAGGGCCTCCACCGCAGCGCCATCGGCCACATCCAGCTGCTCAACGGTGATCCCCATCCCCAACTGCTCCAGGGCCGCCAGGCGCTGCTGTTGCTCGGGGCTGGGGGCGCGGCGCGCCACTAACGTGAGATGACGCGCCCCCCAGCGCTGCAACGCCTCCGCCGTGGCCAGGCCCAGGGCCCCGAGGCCGCCGCTGATCAATGTGGTGGCGGTGGGGGCAAACACCGGGGCCGCCATGGCCGTGGTGGGCTCGCAGGGCGCCAGCACCCCGGCCTCCACCACACCCGCAGCCCCCACCCGCCACTCCACGCCGCCCCGCGCTGCCGGCTCCTGCTGCTGCAGCTGCTCCAACCCCTCCCCCTGGGGGCCGCACCACAGCAGACCCCCCGCCTGCGCCCCCAGCTCCCGGGCCCAACCTCGAGCCAGGGCCGCCCAGGCTTCACCGGCAGGGGTGCCTGGGGCCCGCAACAGCCAATGCAGCGCCGCTAACTGAGGGCTGCGGCTGATCAGCCCCTGCAGCAGCGGCAACCAGCGCTGCCAAAACGGCAGATCCAACGCCGCCTGATCGCTGGGGGGGGCGACCAACAACACCGGGGGCGGGCCGCTGTGGGCTTCCAGGGCCTGATCCAACGCCGCCAGATCCGCCAACGGCAAGGCCTGCGCGAGCTGCGCCTGCAGGGCAGCGTCTCCCCCCAGCAGCCACAGGGCGGCCAGCGCGGGCGACTCCCCTGCCGCGACCGGGGTCCAGCGGCGCTGCCACTGCAACCCCTCGAAAGCATCCGGCTCAGGGGTGTCGGCCTCCTCCACCCAACAGCGAATCCGATCCAACGGGGTGGTGGGCAGCACCTGGCGCGGCCACAGCGCCTTCGGTGCCAGCGGCTGCCACTGCACCGGCACACCCGCTAACCACAGCTGCACCAACTGAGCCGGCTGGGGAGGCCCCAAGGGCAAGGGCTCGCAATAGCCGTGCTGAGCCAACTCCGCCGCGGCGGAATCGCACGCTTCGATCAACCGCAACCGGGGCGGCGCCCCCGCCAGCTGCGCCGCCAGGGCCCGCTGGGCCGGGGGCACCACCAGGGCCGTGGCCTCCACCCCATGGGCGTGCCACAGCGGCCAGTGGGCGGCCTCGGAGCTGGGGCCAAGGGCAAAAGCAAGCCGCGGTGCCTGGGCCGGGGCCTCCAGCAGCTCCAGCGGCTCCCTCAAGCGCTGCGCCGCCTCAGCTGCCGAAGTCGCCGGCAGGGCCAGGCGCCAGCGCAGGCTGGAGCGGGCCTGCCGGCTGCTGGCACAGATGGCCGCCCAGGCCGCCGCGGGCTGATGGGGCAACCAGGCCGCCACCGCATCCGCCAACTGCCGCAACCCCGCCTCCGAACCGGCACTGAGCAACAGCCAATCCCGCTCCCGCAGGGGGGGCAAGGGTGGCGACAGCTCTGGGGCCTGCTCCAGCAGCACGTGGGCGTTGGTGCCGCTGAAGCCAAAGGAGCTCACCGCCGCCCGCCGCGGCCCCGCGCCGGCGTGCCAAGGCTCGGCGGCGGTGGGGATGCGCAGGGCCCAGTCGTTCCAGTTGAGGTAGGGGGTGGGCTGGCGCAGGTGCAGGTGCGGCGGAATCTGGCCGTGTTGCACCATCAGCACCGCCTTGATCAA
>VGXS01000117.1 GCA_016873225.1 Planctomycetota bacterium
CTGGCCCAGCTGGAGGCGGTGGCGGCCGGCACGGCGGAGCCGCAGTGGCCCGAGGGGCTGGCCTGGGGCCAGGCCTCACGCCGCCCGGGCAAGCTCGCCTTCCTGTTCACGGGCCAGGGGTCCCAGGCGCTGAGCATGGCCCAGGCCCTGGTGCAGCAGCACCCGCTGTTTCGCGAGGCGTTCGAGCGCTGTTGCGCCGTGCTCGATCCGCTGTTGGAGCGGCCCTTGGCGCAGGTGCTGTTTCCGGAGCCGGGCCAGGAGGAGGCCGCCGCCGAGCGGCTCAACCAAACCGCCTTCACCCAGCCGGCCCTGTTTGTGGTGGGCTATGGCCTCAGCCAGCTGTGGCTGAGCTGGGGCCTGCGGCCGGATGTGCTGCTGGGCCACAGCGTGGGGGAGGTGGTGGCGGCCCATCTGGCGGGGGTGTTCAGCCTGGAGGATGCGCTGCGGCTGGTGGCGGCCCGCGGCCGGCTGATGCAGGCCCTCCCGGCCGGGGGCGGCATGGTGGCGGTGTTGGCGTCCCAGGCCCAGGTGGAGCGGTTGATGGCCGCCTCACCGCAGGCCAGTCAGCTGGCCCTGGCCGCCCTGAATGGGCCCGCCAACACGGTGGTGTCTGGCCCGGTGGCGGCCCTGGAGGGGTTGGAGCGGGATGCGGTGGCGGCGGGGCTGCAGGCCCAGCGGCTGGCGGTGTCGCACGCCTTCCACTCGCCGGCGATGGCGCCGATGCTGGCGCAGTTTGAGCAGCTGCTGGGCACGATCGCCTTTGCGCCGCCGGCGCTGCCGCTGCTCAGCAACCTCACCGGCCGGCTGGCTGGGCCGGAGATCGCCCAGCCCGACTACTGGTGCGATCACGTGATCGCGCCGGTGCGCTTCGCCGAGGCCATGGCGGCGGCGGCGGCCCAGGGGGTGAGCACGTTTGTGGAGCTGGGGGCGCGGCCCACGCTGATCGGTATGGGCCGCCAGTGCCTCAGCGATTCGCAGCTGCAGTGGTGGCCCAGTCTGCGGCCGGGCCAGGGCGACTGGGCGGTGCTGCTGGCCAGCCTTGCGGGCCTGCATCGCCAGGGCTTCCCGATCGATTGGCGGGCCTTCCATCGCCCGTTTCCGCACCGCCGCATGGCCCTGCCGGGTTACCCCTTCCAGCGGCAGCGCTACTGGTGGCAGCGGCGCAGTGACGGGGAGGCCCCCGCCAGCCTGTGGCTGGAGCACATCAAGGGGCCCCAGGGGGCTCCGCTCTCTTCGGCTGCAGCGCCGCCGGCCTCCCGGGCCGCCGCCGCTGAGTTGGAGCCGCTGGCGTTGCCTGGGGGCCAGGAGCAGCGCTTCTGCACCTGGCTGGCGGAGGCCGCCCCGGCAGACCTGGCGGACCACCGCCTGCGCAGCCAGGTGGTGTTTCCGGCGGCGGGCTTTGTGCAGTTGGCCCTGCAGGCCCTGGAGCTGCGGGGGGAGCCGTTGGCCTTGGAGGCGCTGGAGCTGGATCAACCGCTGCGGCTGGCGGAGCAGCCCACGGCCCTGCAGCTGGTGCTGGGCCAGCGGATCGAATTCCACAGCGAGGCGCCTGAGGGCTGGCGCAGCCACGGCAGCGCCGAACGGCCCTTGGCGCCGCTGGAGCCTGGTGATGGCCCAGCTCTGGCCGATTCCGCGCCTGAGAACGCGGACGCGCTGGATCTGGAGGGCTTCTACGGGGCCCTGGCCGGGTTTGGGCTCTGCTACGGCCCCGCCTTCCGGCCGCTGCAGCGGCTGATCGGCCAGGGGCAACGGGCCTGGGCCCAGCTGCAGCGCCCCGAGG
>VGXS01000118.1 GCA_016873225.1 Planctomycetota bacterium
GTGGAGGATGCCGCCGATGCGGCCGGCCAGATCCGCAAAGGCCTTGGGTTCAAGGCCAAAGCGCGGCAGAGCCAGATCACCCGGAAGCGCTTCGATGCGCTCCCCCCAGGCCGGCTGCCACAGGCCATAGCGCTCCAGGTTGTGGCGCAAACGCGCGGCCCCCTGCTCGCCATCCGCCGCCCGCACCAGCACCACAGGCCGCAACGCCGGCCAGCGGTGAAGTTGCCCCGCCAGCAGATAGGCCCCCAGGAAGCCGGAGCCCCCCGTGAGCAGGATCGCCTCCCCGGGCGGCGACGCCGCCGGCCCCGACGGCAGGCTCCACCCCGGCGGCAACTGTGCCTCCTGGGCCAGATCCAGGGGAGCCTCGCCGCTGAGGCCATCGGCACGCTCCAAGCCGCGCAGCACCAGGGCCGCCAGGGTGTCGAGGCTGGGGTCGCCGGCCAGGGAATCGAGCTCCAGCTTCACCCCCAGATCGCTGTGGATAGAGGCGGCCAACTCCACCGCCATCAGCGAATCCAACCCGATCTGGAAGAGCGAATCCCCCGGATCGATGGCGCTGGCATCCGCCAGCCCCATCACCGCCGCCAACCGGTGCTGCAACAACGCCACCAGGGCCGCCTGCCGCTCCGGCGCCGGCAAGCCGCAGATCCGCTGCCGCTCCGGCTGGCCGGCGCCAGGGCCGGAGCCGGGGCCGCTCGGGAGCGCTTCCACCAGGCTGCGCATCGCCGCCGCCTGGCGAGGCGGGGCCTGGCGGGCCAGCAGCGGCCAGTCGTTGTCCACCACCGCCAGCACACCGCCGCGGCCCCGGCGCAAGGCCACCCCCAGGGCTTCCAGGGCGGCCGGCGGCGGCAGCGGGCGCACCCCGCGGGCGGCGAGCCGGCGGCCCTGGCCGGCGGCCATCCCCGCACCGGCCCAAGGGCCCCATTGCAGGGCCAGGGTGATGGCCCCGGTGCCGCCAAACCCACCACCAGCGCCGCAGGCCCCATCCAACGCCCCATTGGCGGCGCCATAGCTGCTCTGGCCCGGCGACCCCAGCAACGCCGCCATGGAAGAGAAGGCGATCGCGAAGTCGAGCGGGGCCCCAACGGCAGCCACGGCCCGCTCCAGCTGCCACCAGCCGCTGGCCTTGGGGGCCAGCACCGCCTGCAGCCGATCGGGGGTCTGGCCGCCGATCAGGCCGTCATCGAGCACGCCGGCCGCATGCAACACCCCCCGCAGGGGGTAGCCGGCCGGCAGGGCTCCAAGGGCCGCCACCAACGGCGCCACCGCATCCACGCCATCGCCGGCGGCCCCCAAGGCCACCGGCAACAGCCGGCAGGCCACCCCCTGCTCCGCCAGCCGATCCAACAGCGCCTGCGCCTCGGCAGGGGGCTGGGCCGCCGAACGGCACACCAGCAGCAGCGAGCGGGCCCCCCGCTGGGCCAGCCAGGCCAACAGCTGCTGGCCCAGGGCGCCGAGAGCACCACTCACCAGATAGGTGCCATCAGGCCGAACCCGCAGCGCTGCAGGCTGCTCGCCGCGGCTGATCACCAACTTGCCCACGTGGCGGGCCTGGGCCATCAGGCGGAAGGCTTCCACGCAATGCTGCTCCGCAAACACCTGCAGCGGCAGCGGCGCCAGGCACCCCTGCTGCAGATCCACCAACACCTGCTCCAGCAGATGGCGGATCAACGCCGGCTGGGCCGCCGCCACCTCCAACAGATCAAAGGGCAGGTAACGGGCATCGGGGCGCCGCTCGGCCGCCTGCTGACGGCTCCAGATCTCGATCTTG
>VGXS01000119.1 GCA_016873225.1 Planctomycetota bacterium
GGGATTGGTCCAGTGCTCACAGCGATTGG
Organism: Planctomycetota bacterium; assembly: GCA_016873225.1. Lineage (GTDB taxonomy): Bacteria > Planctomycetota > Planctomycetia > Gemmatales > Gemmataceae > REEB421. Next base: position 30 of record VGXS01000119.1, read on the forward strand.
TGGATGCCATCTGAGCAGGCAAAACGACCTGCCAGACCCTGCAGACGCCTGAACTGCCATTGCAACCACTGAAGTTCTGGCAGTTGATGCAGCGAGGAGTAGCAGGTGCCATATGTGCCAGTTGAGCAGTCGTCCACTGTAGACGCAGGGGGTTTTTGCACCGAGCGCATCACGGGCAAAACCCTGTCCCAGAGGCGAAAATGGGTGGAAGCGACCAGTCCCAGTGACCGACTCAGCGACCTTCACCACCCCTGAAGCAGGCGATGAGGACCTGGGGGATCTGCTGCTGGAGGTCCTTCCCCCTGACGGCAGCACCATTGGGAACCTGTCCGCACGGGAAGCATTAGGTCGGGCAGCAGAGCGGCAGATCAGCGAAGAGGTATACGAGGCGGTCAAGGACAAGGCACTCACCCTTGGTCTGGTGGTGAAGGGTCGTGGTCGAGGTGGGTCCATCGCTCTGGCAGAGGGCATCGAGGGCGGCAGTCGTTACGAAGCACCCTCAGCGCCAACCACCCGCCGATCCACTGGAGGTAACGGCATTGCCCCAGAACCCGCCTTCCAGATCGGTCAGAAACTGACCCTCTCCCAACTGGAGTCGTTCCTTTGGAAGAGTGCCGACATCCTGCGGGGAAGCATGGATGCCTCGGAATTCAAGGACTACATCTTCGGGATGCTGTTCCTGAAGCGTCTGTCCGATGCCTTTGATGAGGCACGGGAGGGCGTGATCCAGTACTACCTGGACAAGGGCAAGACCCAGGAGCAGGCAGAGGCACTGGCAGAGGACCAGGACGAGTACGACAAGACCTTCTATGTGCCTGAACGGGGGAGATGGCAGAACCTCAAGGACCTCAAGCACGACATCGGTGCTGAACTGAACAAGGCAACCGAAGCGATTGAGGAGCACAACCCGACCTTGGAAGGGGTGCTGGTCTCCATTGACTTCAACATCAAGAACAAACTCAACGACCGCAAACTCAGAGACCTGCTCTCCCACTACTCCACTTTCAGGTTGCGGACCGAGGACTTTGAGCGTCCTGACCTCCTGGGTGCTGCTTACGAGTACCTGATCAAGATGTTCGCTGACTCTGCGGGCAAGAAGGGTGGTGAGTTCTACACGCCCAGCGAGGTGGTCAAACTGCTGGTGTCACTGCTGAAACCACATGCAGGGATGAAGGTCTATGACCCCACCTGTGGTTCTGGTGGCATGTTGATTCAGACCAGGAACTACCTGGCGGATCACGGGGAGAACCCAGCGAACCTCCAGTTGTTCGGTCAGGAGATGAACCTGAGCACCTGGGCGATCTGCAAACTCAACATGTTTCTGCACGGGGTCTTCAGTGCAGATATTCGCAAGGGGGACACCCTGGGCGAACCACAGCATGTGGAGCACGGGGAGATCATGCGGTTTGATCGGGTGATCGCCAACCCTCCGTTCTCCTTGAAGAACTGGGGTCGTGACCTTGCTGAGCACGATGGGTATGGGCGTTATCGCTTTGGCATCCCACCCAAGGACGCTGGTGATCTGGCATTCGTTCAACACATGATTGCCTCACTGAATCAAGAGGGCGTCATGGGTGTGGTGGTCCCTCATGGGGTCCTCTTCCGTGGTGGTCAGGAAGGTGAGATCCGTAAGGGCATCCTTGAGGATGACTTGGTGGAGGCGGTGATTGGTCTGCCTTCTGGGTTGTTCTATGGGACTGGCATCCCTGCGGCACTGCTGGTGATCAACAAGAACAAGGCA
>VGXS01000120.1 GCA_016873225.1 Planctomycetota bacterium
TAGGTGCCGTTGGGGTAACCAGCGACGCAGCCGTAGCGCTCGATCAGGTTGCTCAGGGCCTGGTAGGCCCAGTCGGTCGGCTTGACGTCGGAGAACTGGGTGATCGAAGTCACCTGCTCTTCGCTGGTGGTGTACTGGCGAACGCCAGCCACGTTGAGATCAGCGGCGGATGCAGCCACAGGAGCCATCAGGCCCAGGGCAGCAGGCGCCAGAAGAAGCTTCTGGAACAGTTTCATGGTCCTCACACCAAAAAGAGGAATTGGACGCATTGCGTCACCTCTCATGATCGAGGCAGGGTTAGGGATCAGAAAGGCTTCGTGTGCCACAAACCGCAATGACACGTAGCCCCCGCTACAGGGCCTCCGCTGCCGGGCTGCTGGCCCTGGGCCCGCTGCTGCTCAGCGCGGCCCCCCGCAGCCCCCTGGCCCACGACGAGGGCTACTACATGCTCCAGGCCCGCTGGATCGCGCTCAGCGGCCACTGGCTGGCGCCCCAGTGGTGGGGCCAACCCCTCTACGACCGCACCATCGGCGCGCCATGGCTGATCGCCGCCAGCCAGCAGCTACTGGGCGCCAGCGGCTGGGCCGCCCACTTGCCCTCCCTGCTGGTGGCCGGCGCCAGCCTCTGGATCACTGCCCAGCTGGGGCGCCAGCTGCTGGGGCCCGGCCGGGGCTGGCTCAGTGCCCTGCTGCTGGCCCTCACCCCCCTGTGGCTCAACTACGCCCACCAGGCCAGCCAGGACATGCCCCTGCTGGCGCTGGAACTGCTGGGGCTCTGGGCCCTGCTGCGGGCCACCCCTGGCTGCGCCGCCGCCTGGCCCCTGCTGGCGGGCCTGTGGATGGGGCCCGCCTTTCTGATCAAGGGCTTCATGGTGGCCCTGCCCGCCGCGGCCCTGGCGCCCCTGCTGCTGCTCAAACGGGGCCAGCTGCTGCGGGATGGGCGCTTCTGGGTCGGCCTGGCCCTGGGCTGGCTACCGGTGGCCCTGTGGCTGGGGCTGAGCCTGCAGCACTACGGCCCCTCGGTGGTGGGAGGGCTGGTGGAGAAGCTGCTGTTTCTCTCCGGCAGCGACACCTACAGCGCCGGCCCCATCTATTACCTGTGGAACCTTCCGGCCAACGCCGCCCCCTGGAGCCTGGCGGCCCTGGCGGGGCTCGCCTGGGGCTGGCGCCGCTGGCGCGGTGAGCAGCGGCTCGTGCTGGTGGTGACCCCACTGGTGCTACTGGCCCTACTCAGCGCCTTCCGCACCAAAACCCCCTACTACGGCCTGCAGCTCACCCCCTTCCTGGCCCTCTGGGCCGCCGCGGCCCTGCAGTGGTGGGCTGAAGGCGGGGCGGCCCGAACCCGCTGGCTGGCCTGGGGGCTGGGGGCCCTGGGGGGGCTGCTGCTGGCCGCGGGGCTCGCCCTGCTATGGCCGGGCACCCCCCTGCAGCTGGCGTTGCCGCCGCTGCCCAGCTGGGTTCCAGCCGCCGCGGCCCTGGCGGTGGGCTTGAGCTGGGGGCTACTGCCGCTGCAGCGCAGCCCGAGAGGCCTGTTGGCGGCGCTGCTGCTGGGGCCCTGGCTGGCGCTGGTGCTGCTGGTGCAGGCGGGCCTGTTCACCGACCGCAGCCCCCTGCAGCGCCTGGCCCTGCAGGCCCCCAGCCTCCAGGCCGCCCTGGGGGAAGGCCCGGTGGCGGTGGTGGCCCCGGAGCCCCTCAGCGGCGAGGCCCACAGCCAGCTGATCCTGGTGGCCCTGGGCAGCCCCACGCTGGGGCCCCGCCTGAATG
>VGXS01000121.1 GCA_016873225.1 Planctomycetota bacterium
CCTCGCCAGTCGGTGGAAATTGGAAAACAAAACTGCAATGTCAGTTACGGGTTCAATTCGGCCGGTAAAAAAACCATCCTCGTCAGCGTCCCGGCCGCCGCCACCAGCCCGGTTGTTTTCGACATGGGGGACAACCGCGTCACCGTCCCTCCCAAATCCGCCCTTCGCATCACCTTGGGCACAGACAACCGGGTGGAAAAAATGGACGGGAACCCGGCGGAAACCGTTCGGTTTGAAACCATTCCCTCCGCCTTACCCACCCCTGAAAACTTCCCGCCATCAGCCGTTCCCACCCAAACATCCCCAGTTCCGGCTCCCGTCGCCGAGACTCCAGTCGCACCATCACCCGTCCCCTCTTCCCTTTCGACCCCTTCACCCAGCCTGACCTCCGCTCCGCTGGAAGACGGGTGGCCGGGCAAGTTGCTCGAAACCCCCATCCCCGCCAGTCAAATGGAGGAGGAAATGTTTTACGCCCGCACAGAACTCGGCGTCCGTTTCATGAGCTCCCTTTCTCTGGTCAGCGTCAGCGGTCCCTCGACGGGGATCGGCAACTACGTCCAAAAACAATTCGCCTTCGGCACCGGCTACCGACAGGACTTTGACGTCGGCGTCCAATTGATCGACTGGTTCGGCTTATCCTTCACCAGCGGCTTCGCCCTTAACTCCGTCCGCGGCAACACCGAGGGCATGACCGTTTCCGACGGCACCTATTGGACCTTTCCCTTTATGGCCCAGCTCTGTTTCCAATATCCCAATGACAGCGGCTGGATTCCTTACCTGAACTTTGGCTTCGGCGGCGCCGTCACCGTCCTGAAATTAGGCCAGGTGACTTACAGTAGCGGCGGAGTGAATTTTCCCACTCTCTCCGGTACCGGCAACTGTGTGACCAATGCCTATCAGATCTCCGCCGGTGTCCGCTACCGTCTCTACGAGGATCTCAGCTTCACCCTCGGCTATAAATTCTATGGCAACAGCCAAGGCACCGTGAATTTGAACAACGGCGTGCAGTTGGGCCTCGGCTCCCCTGTCACCAACTCCGCCGAAGTTGGTGTGAACTTCGCGTTTTAGCTCGGGCTAGCGGCTTCCCATCTGCGCCCGGTCGCGCAGGTAATGATCCGCTAGCACCAGCCAGGTCATCGCCTCCACCATCGGTACCGCCCGCGGCAACACGCACGGATCGTGCCGTCCCCGCGCCTTCAGTTCGGCCGACTTCCCTTTCACATTCACGGTCTGCTGGGCCTTGGCGATCGTCGCCACCGGCTTGAACGCCACGCGGAAGACAATGTCCTCCCCGTTGCTGATCCCGCCCTGCACCCCGCCGCTCCGGTTGGTCCGGGTCCTCACCCTCTTTCCTTCCAGGTAAAACTCGTCGTTGTGCTCGGAGCCGCGCAGCCGCACCCCGCCGAAACCCGAGCCGATTTCAAACCCCTTGCTGGCCGGCAGGCTCATCACCGCCTTGGCCAAGTCCGCCTCCAGCCGGTCAAACACCGGCTCCCCCAAGCCCACCGGACAGCCCCGCACCACGCACTCCACGATCCCGCCCAGCGAGTCGCCCTCCGAGCGGACCCGTTCGATCAAACGAACGATCTCCGCCGACTCCTTGGCATCCGGCCAGCGCACCGGATTGGACTCCACCTCACGAAAGGTAACCGCTCCCGCCGGCGTACGCGCCGTGATCGTGCCCACCTGCCGCACAAACGCGGTCAGGCTCAGTTTCGGCGCCAACTGGCCGAACATTTT
>VGXS01000122.1 GCA_016873225.1 Planctomycetota bacterium
TGCCATGCGCCAAGCACGGGGACGCCAAGACCCATGCCCACTAAGGACTCTCAAGGTTGCGGCGGCAAATCCAAGGCAATCGCCATCAGGAAACGGGACCTGGCAAGACCCTTGAGCGAGGGTGAGTTCCGCAAGTCCCTGGAACGGATCTGGGCGAAGGAGAGGAGCACCCAGTAGCGGCGCAACGGTTGCGCTGCTTCGTCTGGACTACTTGCTGACCGCCTTCCAGACCCACCACCCAATCAGCGCCACCAGCACCCACGGCACCAGTGCCCGAAAGACCATCAGCACCAGAAGCACCACCAACGCAGAGACGGCAGTGCGCTTGGTTAGTGCCTTTGCCTCATCGGTCATGAAGCGCCAGCGGGGTAGGAGTGGCATCGGTTCAGAGAGGGGCAAGCACCCCAACGGTATGGACCCCCTGCATAACGGACAAAACCCTGTCCCAGAGGCGAAAATGAGAGGAAGCGACCAGTCCCAGTGACCGACTCAGCGACCTTCACCACCCCTGAAGCAGGCGATGAGGACCTGGGTGATCTGCTGCTGGAGGTCCTCCCCCCTGACGGCAGCACCATCGGGAACCTGTCCGCACGGGAGGCGCTGAGCAGGGCAGCAGAGCGTCAGATCAGCGAAGAGGAATACGAGTCGGTCAAGGACAAGGCACTCACCCTTGGTTTGGTGGTGAAGGGTCGTGGTCGTGGTGGGTCCATCGCCCTGGCAGAGGGTGTCCCTGGAGGTACTCGGTACTCAGCACCCGCAGCACCAACCACCCGCCGATCCAGTGGTGGCAATGGCGTTGCCCCAGAACCGACCTTCCAGATCGGGCAGAAACTGACCCTCACCCAACTGGAGTCGTTCCTTTGGAAGAGTGCCGACATCCTGCGGGGAAGCATGGATGCCTCGGAATTCAAGGACTACATCTTCGGGATGCTGTTCTTGAAGCGCCTGTCCGATGCCTTTGATGAGGCAAGGGAGGGCGTGATCCAGTACTACCTGGACAAGGGCAAGACCCAGGAGCAAGCAGAGGCACTGGCAGAGGACCAGGACGAGTACGACAAGACCTTCTATGTCCCTGAGCGGGGGAGGTGGCAGAACCTCAAGGACCTCAAGCACGACATCGGTGCCGAACTGAACAAGGCGACCGAGGCGATTGAGGAGCACAACCCGACTTTGGAGGGGGTGCTGGTCTCCATTGACTTCAACATCAAGAACAAACTCAACGACCGCAAACTCAGGGACCTGCTCTCCCACTACTCCACTTTCAGGTTGCGGACCGAGGACTTTGAGCGTCCTGACCTCCTGGGTGCCGCTTACGAGTACCTGATCAAGATGTTCGCTGACTCAGCGGGCAAAAAGGGTGGTGAGTTCTACACGCCCAGTGAAGTGGTGAAACTGCTGGTGTCACTGCTGAAACCACATGCAGGGTTGAAGGTCTATGACCCCACCTGCGGTTCTGGTGGCATGTTGATTCAGACCAGGAACTACCTGTCAGATCACGGGGAGAACCCAGCGAACCTCCAGTTGTTCGGTCAGGAGATGAACCTGAGCACCTGGGCGATCTGCAAACTCAACATGTTCCTGCATGGGGTCATCAGTGCGGACATTCGCAAAGGGGACACCCTGGGCGAACCACAGCATGTGGAGCACGGGGAGATCATGCGGTTTGATCGGGTGATCGCCAACCCACCCTTCTCTCTGAAGAACTGGGGTCGTGACCTTGCTGAGCACGATGGGTATG
>VGXS01000123.1 GCA_016873225.1 Planctomycetota bacterium
AATACCCGCAGTCTGAAATGATCGATCGCGCGGAAGGGTTCCTGGCGGAGCTGAGGCGCCGCCGCACGGTGCGTGAATTCGAAGTTCGGCCCGTGCCCCACGAGGTCATCGCGTCATGCCTGCTGGCGGCCGGCACGGCGCCGTCGGGTGCCAACCAGCAGCCTTGGTTCTTCAGCGTCATCACCGACCCCGAACGCAAGCGTCGCATCCGCGAAGCGGCGGAGCAGGAGGAACGCGAGTTCTACGGTGGCAAGGCGCCTCAGGAGTGGCTCGATGCCCTGGCGCCACTGGGCACCGACCCCTACAAGCCGTTTCTCGAGGAAGCGCCGGTGCTCATCGCGATCTTTGCCCAGAAGTACGGTGTGCGTCCTGACGGTTCACGCTTCAGCCATTACTACGTGCCGGAGTCTGTCGGCATCGCAGCGGGCTTCCTGATTGCCGCATTGCACCACGCAGGATTGGCCACGCTGACGCATACCCCCAGCCCCATGGGCTTCCTGAACGAGATCTGCGAGAGGCCCGTGTCTGAAAAGCCGGTCATCCTGCTGGTGGCAGGCTACCCCAAACCTGGTTGCAAGGTACCGGTACATGGTGGCCTGAAGAAGCGCCTCGACCAGATTGCCTCGTGGCTGTAGGCCCCCGCTTCGAGCACCGCCCCGATAAGCCCCGACAGCCGCCACGAAACTCTGCGGTTGTTGAAGCTCATCCGACGGGTTTCAACCCACCGCCAACTGCAGCGTCCAGCGCCCCACGCGGCAGCTGGCCACTTCCAGTTGCAACGTGCCGCGCCCTTCCACCACCAGCGTCACGAAGCGCTCATGGCCGTTGCCGCGCGTCCAGGGACTGAAGATGCTGGGCCCGCCGTACAGGCCGCCCCCCAGCCGTCCAGGTGGACGAGTTCGACGACCTGTTCCAAAGGCGCCACCAGCGTGGTGACCTGCCCCCACAAGCCGTACCAGCACAAAGTTAGTGAAGTCCGTCAACCAGGAGAATGACGGACATGAAGAAGAGCAGATTTACCGAAGAACAGATCATTGGCATTCTGAGGCAGCGAGCCCGAACCCCTTCACCTCGGGATGGCGTCCCTTCATCGGCTGGACCTGCGGGGCGGGGTTTGCCGTGCAGTTCGTCGTCGGGCCGGTGGGCGAGTGGGTCTGCGCGTTGGCGGGCCACCCGATCAAGTTCCCGCAGATGGACTTGGGGACGATGATGCCGCTGCTTTTCGGGATGCTGGAGCTGGGGGGCGTACCGGACGGCCGAGAAGGTGAGGGGGGTGGCTCGGTGACTTGGGCGCGGCGCTCATTCTTGAAATGGCAACGGCAATGCTGTTAATCTTCGAGAGATCGCGGTGAGTCCAAAGCAGGGGGGCGAAGCATGACAAAGTTACGGAAGATCGATGGATAGCGCTGAGCACGCGCTGGTTGATTCAGGCCGCGTTAGGCTGTCGGCGGTGCCGTCCATTTAACGTTAGATCGACATGCAGTACACCGTGCGAACAGCTCGGCTCAGCGATGCCTCGCGAATCCGTGAGTTGCCCGGACAGCTCGGATACGCCGCCGATCTGTCGCACGTGGAGCAGCGCTTGGTAGCGGTGGCGGAAAGTACCACCGACGCCGTTCTTGTGGCGGAAGCTGCGGGGGCGGTAGTTGGGGTTGCTAGCCTGCACACCTTTGACCTTTTCCACCAGGCTGGTCGTATCGGGCGGATCACATCCTTT
>VGXS01000124.1 GCA_016873225.1 Planctomycetota bacterium
GCGTGAACTTCGTCCTCGGCAAGGGCCTCCACAGCTATGGCTTTGGCGCCGGCGGCCAGTCCTTGGTGGGGACCTTCGCCCTCATCGAGATCGGCTTCATCTTCTTCGCCCTGCTCCGCCGCCCCCGCCCTGCGCTTGCCAGATCCTCCGCCTAGCTTCCCTCTCTCCCCATTTCAAAAAGGCGCAACACCCACGGCCTCCGTATTCGTGTTACAATTGTAACACGAATAGGTAAGGGCCCACTTGCGGATGGAAATATCATCAGCCGAGCCACCCACCCCGGATCTTCGCCACACTGGCAACCTTGCGAGATACTCCGGGCTTCAAAACCCAAACTATTTAGGTTTTAATCCTGACCTTGAGCTAAATCCATGCCCGCCACGCTCTCCATTGTCGATCTTAAGCTCCCCTGCCGCCTTGGCGTGCCAGCCGCCGAACGCCGCCAACCCCAAACCGTCCTCTGCTCCGCCTGGTTTCCCGTGCCCTCCATGGCCTCGGCCGCCCACTCTGATGATTTGCAAAATACCGTCGATTACCACGCTCTCAGCAAGGTTCTCCAGGCCGAGGCCCGGCGCGTCCCCCGCAAACTTCTCGAACGGCTCGCCACCGACCTCGCTCGGGCCGCTTGCCGAGGCTTCCGTCTTCCCTGGATTGAGTTGGAATTGAAGAAATTCATCCTGCCCCAAACCCGTCACGTCTCGTTGCGGGTCCGATTCAGCCAAAAAGAACTCCGTTAATCGTCCGATTCGGCTTCCCCGCCTCGTGGTTTTTTTTATTTTTTCACGATGCGTTGGTTCCTCTTTTTCTGGGTGTGCACCACTTCCTGGGTCGGTGCCACCCTCCCCTTGGAACTGATCGCCGGACCCGGCCCCGATTCCCTCACCCTCCGTTTTGAAAAACTGCCAGAGGCCTCCAAACCCCTGCTCATCGTCACCACCTCCTCCGGGCCCAGCGGAGCCGGCCTGGTGCCCTTTGGCCAAAACAAAACCGGCTCCACCCTTTTCCTTCCCTTCCAAGCCGATCACGTTCTTCTCGTCCGCCCCTCCGGGGAACCCCAGCTTGCCCTTCGGAAATTCAACGGCTTTGGCCTGGCCCCCGAGGCCAAGGATCCGGCTGGAGTGAAAATGACCGCCGGTCAGGACGGCGGGGTGAATCTGCAGATCCCCCGTACCTGGGCCGGCACCAACGGAAAAATCGGCGTCGCCGCCGCCCTGAAAGACATGGCGGCCAACTCCGGCTGGGGCCGGGTCGTGGATTCCACCGACCCCTACCTCTTCCCCGGCGAAAACGACCGTTACCTCTCGCACTTCCTTTCTTTCCAGGTGCCGCCAGCCGACTCCACGAATCCCGCACCCTCCTCCCTTGTGGCCCGCGGCGCTGGCAAGCTCCGCATCTACCAGATGTTTCCCCGCCTCTTCGGCAACACCAACACCAATCGCATCCCCAACGGCACCTACGATCAAAACGGTTGCGGTAAATTTGCCGACCTCAACGACGCCGCCCTCGCCTCCCTGAAAAAACTCGGCTTCGACGCTATCTGGGTCACCGGGGTCCTCCGCCAAGCCACCACCCGCGACTACTCCTCCCTCGGCCTGCCTCCGGATGATCCCGATCTGCTCAAGGGCATCGCCGGCAGCCCCTACGCCATCCGCGACTATTTTGATGTCTGCCCGGATTACGCCGTGGATCCCGCAAGGC
>VGXS01000125.1 GCA_016873225.1 Planctomycetota bacterium
TCCTAGAGGGCTGGGACGACACAACCGGCAACGCAACGATGGGCGTCAACTACGCCATCGCCATGCAACCGGGCAACAAGGCGTATTACGTCCAAGCCGACGCCACCAGCTTCGACGCCCAAATGGCCGAACTCCAATCCCTGGAGCAGCAGATGTCCACACTAGGCGTCACCAAACTTTTCGGTCAAAAATTTGTCGCCGAGTCCGCCGAAGCCAAGCGCATCGACCAAGCCCAATCCAACAGCGTCCTCTCCATCATCAGCCAAGAACTGGAGAGCGGCCTCAACCAAGCCTTTGCCTTCGCCGCCCAATACGTCGGCATCGAACCACCCGAAATCACAATCGACCGCGACTTCGACTACTACCGCCTGATCGGCCAAGACATTTCCGTTCTAACCCAGCTCAACCAAGCCGGCAAGATCAGCGACTCCATGCTGCTGGAGATCCTGCGACGCGGCGAAATCCTGCCTGATAACGTCAACATTGAAGACGAAATGGAAGCCGCCCAAAACACCACTGAAAAAGCAGAAACTTCAGAAGAAACCGACACTTCCGAGGAAATAACTCCCGACCGTGTTGACCGCTTGATTGAACTGCTGTCCCGCTAATGGCCACCAAAACCGAGCAACTTACCCTTGCTCAAGTCACCGCTCTGGTGCGCCTCACCAAAAAAGTTAGCCGTCTCAACAGCATCAAATCCGGCGCAAAACCACCAACCGAATCCACCGGCAAAGTCGGCGACTGGTATATCCAGACCGACCCGCTCACGCTGTACGGCCCCAAAACCATCAACGGCTGGGGTCCCGGCGTTGAATTAGCCACCCGCACCCAAATTACCGGTCTGACCATCGGCGGCGCTTTACCCGGCAGCGGCGGAGGCGGTAGCAGCGCAACCATTGCGGTTGGCGTCACAACAACCGGCGCACCCGGCACGGACGCCAGCGTCACCAATAGCGGCACATCCAGCGCCGCCATTTTTAACTTCACCATCCCCCGCGGTGACGTAGGCGCTACCGGCACCACCGGCGCCACTGGTGCCACAGGCGCAACTGGCGCCACTGGCGCTACCGGCGCTGCTGGTGCAACAGGCCCCCAAGGTCCAGCCGGTGCACAAGGCGAAACAGGCGCCACCGGCCCAACTGGCGCGACCGGCGCTCAAGGTCCGCAAGGCGAACAAGGCATCCAAGGCGATACCGGCCCAGCCGGCGCCACTGGACCTACCGGTGCCGCCGGTGCAACTGGCGCTACAGGTGCTCAAGGTCCCCAAGGCAACGCTGGCACCATCGCCATTGGAGCTGTCAATACTGGCAGTCCAGGCACCAGTGTCAGCGTCACCAATAGCGGCACATCCACAACCGCCATATTGAATTTCACAATCCCCCGCGGTGATCCAGGCACCAACGCCACCGTAACCGCCGGCACCAACATCACTGTGGTAGACGGTCAAGTCTCAGTGTCGTCAACCGCCCAGTTTGACGATGGCACGTATTAGTTCTCTTCTTGTAAACTAAAACCGTCCAAGTAATACACAACCGTGCCCGAAGAACAGCAAGCCCCAGCAACTCCTGTGGAGACTGGTGCGCCTCAGCCTGTGGCTGAAAGCTCCGATCTGGCCAACCAACTCGAAGCCCTCAAGGCTAAAAACGCCGAGCT
>VGXS01000126.1 GCA_016873225.1 Planctomycetota bacterium
CCCATCGGTTCGCCCGTTCTCCCCTCTCCGCCAGCTCGGGTTCGGGTAACTTCGCCGCCGCCTCCGGCTTGGCCGGCAAGGCCTTCCACGCCGCCATGGTTCTTCCCCCCGTCCAGCCTACAAAACCAGCCAAGCCCAACGCCCCCACTAGAAAAGCCACGTTCATCGGCACGGCCCAACGCCACGACCGTTCCCCCCACGTCGTCGCCGTGGCCAACCCCAGAATCAGAAAACAGGAGATCGCCGTAGACGGGATGTGAAAATTAAAATCCACAAACGCGTGGGTGAGCATCGCCGCACAGACCGCCCAGCCGAGCCCGATCAACGCGTCTGTTTTCGGTCCGGCATGCCGACTCCGTGCCCGGACAAGGAATAGGATCATCACACTGAGCCAAAACAGCGCCACGAGCGAAAATCCCACGATTCCGTAATCGCTCAACGTGTTGATGTAGTCGTTGTGGGTCCACTTCGCCCGGGTGCGATAGTCCTTCGGCGCCGCCCGCTGGTGCTCCAAATCAAAACTCGCCGGCCCGGTACCGAAGATGGGCGAAGTCTGCCAGATCCTCAGCCCGTCCTGGGAAAGCTTGATCCTAAAATTGCCCTGCCCGCTGAAAATTCTTTCGATTCCTTCACCCTTTCCGATCACTTTGATCCACCGTTCCGCAACTACCTTGTCCTTTGCGGCAAAATGAAAGCCCGCATACAGCACGCCCGCCGCCACCGCCAATACCGCGATCCGCCCCAGCCAGTTCAACGGCCCGCGGATCAGCCAACGCGACAGCCAGACCAAATGGGACGACACAAAAGAGATCCAGCTCCCGCGTGAAATCGAGAAGAAGGTCGCCGCCGCAAACGCCAGCGCCGACCAAGCCGCCGCCATCCGCACCGGCCACAACATCCCCGGCCAGGTCAGCAGCGTCAGCGCCACCAGCCCTGCTTGCACGGTGTAGTTTCCAAAATTGTTGGGGCAGCCAAACGTGCCCGACATCCGCTCCGCATACCCGGCCACCCGCTCATCCGCCGGAAATCCAAAGATCGAAACCGGCCCGATCGTGTACTCAAACACCCGGAAATGGGAAAAGCCGTAAGCCACGCTCAGCAACACCGCCACGAGAAAAGCCCCCAGCAGCCAAGGCACCATCATTCGACCCGGAAGCTGGTGCCGCGCCGTCAGGAACACCGCCCCGTAGACCGAAGCCCACAGCCACTCCAACCGCGCTTGGTACTCCTCCGGCGCATAGCCCCACGTGGCCCACGCCGCATAAGCCAGGAAGAGAAACATCGGCAGATCCACCAGGTCCACCGATCTTTTCTTCTGGATGATTCCGGCGACCGCCTGGAGCCCTAGCAGCAGCCAAAGGGCCGCCCCCATGAGGTAGGCCGGGCCCGCGACCACATTCCGGGCTCCACCAAAATAAAGCGTGGTCAGGAAAACCAGGCCAAACACCAGAATCCAAGAGGTGGTGGCTACCACCCGGCCAAAAAGCCCGGCCGGCTGATCCGGGGCCCGGGGGGCGGGACGGGGATCGCTCAGGACTTGGCCGGACGCCGCGGACGAACCCTCATCCGTTTCAGCCGGGCGGGTCCCTCGGGACTGACCGTCTCCACCTTGGGATCATCCTTGAAAGCCTGGTGGACGATCCGGCGCTCGT
>VGXS01000127.1 GCA_016873225.1 Planctomycetota bacterium
GGCCGGTAAACCGGGCCACCGTTTTCAGGTTGGTGCCGCTGTTGGCCATCGTGGTCGCCAACGATCGCCGGAAGCTGTGCAAGGAACACCCACTCGGCAACCCGGCGCCATTCAGGGTGGTGCGCAGAGCCTTGTCGGCCGCCTGACGCGTGAGCGACTCAGTAGCCCACCGGCCGCAGAAAAGCCAATCATGTGAGCCCGGCCGTCTCCCATACCGCAGGGCCCATTCACCGCGATACATCTCCAACTCCTGGCGCAACCTCGGCGAGATCAACGGCTCCCGGGTGGTGCGGGTCTTGGTGGTCTTGGCGACGAACACAATCCGGTCCTCGTGGATGGCACCCCACCGCAGGGCCAAGGTCTCACTCACCCGACTTCCGGTCCACCGCATCACCGCCCACAACGCCCGATGATCTGGTGCCGGCGCGGCATCCAACAGTTGATCCATTTGCTGGGGCGAGAGCGTGGTGGCTTGCCCCGATCCACAGGTTTTCGGCATTGGAGCTCTCCAGTTAATTTGACGTTTCGGTTCGAACGACAACTGCCCTGCGACAACAGGGCCGCTGATCCCCCAGCGACCCCACCTCAAAAACGACAACTCAGCCGTAGTAGGGAGCGACCGGCTCCACCCGGACGGCAAACGGAACATCCGCCAGCCGCGCCACGTAGCAGTTCAGGCGCATCGACCACACCGGTTCACATCCACCCCACAGCAAATTCCGCAGCTCGGATGTGGGGTAAGCGCTCCACCCGTGGGCCATCCGGTCATTCGCCGCCGTGAGTTCCGGGTGGTCGCAATCGGCCAGGAAGTTGGGTGAATCGCTGTTGATTGGCGTGGCAAACCACCCGCACACCCAGTCCAGGAAGCCCGACTCGGCGATGGAATCCACCCGGTACACACGCGCGGCCCCGTAGTTACCGCGCACATCACCACCCAGGTGGCTCTCCACCACCACAAAAACGTCCGGAGCCCACAGCCAGTCCGCACAATCGACTGGAGCGAACACACTGAAAACGAAATTGGAGCTCAGGTCGTTGTCGCTGTTGTAGGTGTTGTCGCGGTGGACATGCTCATAGGTTATGTGTGTGAGCCTTGCAAACCACCTCAGCAGGGCCGACTCGTGGTCAGTCGCCCAACCGTTGATCAACACCTCCTCCAGGTGCTCTGGCAACTCAAGTGGATCCCCCAGCGAGGCGCTGAGGTGTTCGGCAGTATCAAGCTGAGGACAGTCCCACCACAGTGGGTCGACCGCCACCAGCTCACACCGCTTTGCGATGGAGATAGTCATTCGATTGTGAGTCAATGGGTTGCCGGTATTTCAGCCCCGGCACCCTCTAGTTTAGTACATTGTCAGCCGAAACGTGCGACATTTGCGGAGGGGGTAAGGTCCGGAAATACAGTCACCGCAGCGCCTCCTGGCCCCTGCGAATACACAAAGCTATTTTTTACTTTCGCAGACTAACGATCGCTACTGTTACACACCCGCATGCGCAAATACAGATCAACTTGCCAGCAACTCAAATTCGTTGGTCGAATTTTTTCTGATTGCAAATGTGGCAAAACTATTACAGAATAGGTTTACCAGAACAGAACACATTGGCCTC
>VGXS01000128.1 GCA_016873225.1 Planctomycetota bacterium
ATTCGACGTCGTCGCCAAAGGCCAGCATGTCGGAGCGGGGTGGGCCGGCGCGGAGCCAAGTTTCTTTGGTGATCAGCAAACAAGGGCCGATGCACCAGGCCATCGGGTAGCCGCCGGGCGCCAAGGCGCAGGCTTTATTAAGATTTTGGCCGACGGCGCGAAAAGCGCGGGCCAGCGACCAAGAAACGGGCTCGGGAACTTCCTGAAGTTTTCCGGTCTCATCGACCAAAAAAGGGGCGACCGTGCCGGCGGAGTGTTTGGTGGCCGAGGTCAGCAGGGATTCCAGATCTTTTGGCGCGAGGATGGCATCATCGTCGACGACCAGGAGATGGGAGAGTTCGGGAAATTTTTCCAAGGCATATTGGCCGGCGGCGGCAAGTCCCCCGCCAAAGCCGAGATTTTTGCCGGGGGAGACGAGCTCGCACGGGAGGGGGGATTTTTGGGCGGCCTCGACGGTGGCGGAGTCGGGGCCGTTGTCACAGATGACGGCGGCGAGGGGGCGGACGGTTTGGCGGTGGAGGGATTCGAGCAGGCGGGTGAGAAGGTCGGAGCGGAAGCGGGTGGCGATCAAAGCCACGACTTTGGATGCACCAGGCATAGTTTAAAAATGGCGTATCAGGTGGCGTGTGGCGAGTGGCGGGTTAGTCGATAAGTTTAGGTTTAAGTTGAAGTTGAAGTAAGCCGGGAGCTTGGTAGGGGCGGGTGTCCTCAACCGCCCGAGGTTGACCGTTGATTGCGGGCCGTTGGGGACAACGGCCCCTACCTAGCTTGAGAAATGAAACCGATAAAGGCAGGTTTGCTGCGTGGGAGATAAAGTGATCCGAGTGGCGCTGGATGCGACGGCGATCGGGCGTGGGAAAACAGGGAATGAAACGTATCTGACGGGTTTGTTGGAGGGGTGGAAGGAGGCGAAGCCGGAAGGGGTGGAGATGTGTCCGATTTTCAGTGCGCCCTCAACGATTTGGACGCAGAGGCCTGCGTCCCTACAGATTCAGGAGGCTGGGTTCTTTCAGCGGCATTTGGTGGAGCTGCCAAAAGCACGCAAAGAGCTGAAGGCGGATCTGTATCACGGGGTGTATTGGATGCGGCCGTGGGAGAAGGAGCCGTATGTGCTGACGGTGCACGATATTTCGTTTGCGGTGCATCCGGAGTGGTTCCGTCCGGGGGAGGCGCTTTTTTACACGACCCTGATCCGGTCGGCGGCGAGAAAGGCACGTAAGGTGATCACGGTTTCGGAATTCTGCCGGACGGAGATCGCGGAGAAGTGGGATATCCCGGCCGACCGGATTGAAACCACGTACGAGGCGGCGCGGGGCCTTTTCAAGCCGGGCAAAAAGAAAAGGAGCGGACCACCGACGATCCTGTTCGTGAGTGCGATTCATCCCCGAAAGAATTTGGGCCGGCTGATCCGGGTTTGGGACCGGCTGAGAGCGGACCGGTTGCCGGATCTCCGGCTCAAGGTGGTGGGGCCGGCGGGGTGGTCGGCAGGGGCGGACCTGCGGGCACTGAAGTCGGCCGTGGCCAAGGGCGGGGCGGAGTGGTTGGGGTCGCAGACCGACGATCAGCTCAAAGAGG
>VGXS01000129.1 GCA_016873225.1 Planctomycetota bacterium
CGCACCAACAGCGGCTCCGCCGCCGCCACCTCCAGCAGATCGAAGGGCAGGTAGCGGGCGTCCGGACGGCGCTCCTCCGCTTCGGCGCGGCTCCAGATCTCGATCTTGCCCAGCTCCACAAAGCGGCCACCAGGGGCCAGCGCCTCAAAGCTGGCATCCACCCACTCCCCCTTGAGGCTGTTGAGCACCACATCCACGCCGCGGCCACCGGTGGCCGCCAGCAGCGGCTCCTCAAACTCCAGGCTGCGGGAATCAAACACCGCCGCGCAGCCCTGCTCCAGCAGCCGCGCCTGCTTGGGCCCGCTGGCGGTGGCGTACACCCGCGCCCCCGCCCGCAGCGCCACCTGCAGCGCCGCCTGGCCCACGCCGCCCGCCGCCGCATGGATCAGCACGCTCTCGCCGGGCTGCAGCTGCGCCAGGGTCTGCAGGCCGTAGAGCGCCGTAAGAAACGCGGTGCTGAGGCTGGCCCCCTGCTCCGGCGTGAGCGATTCCGGCAACGGCACACACAGCTCCGCCCGGCACACCACATGGCTGGCCAGGCTGCCCACCGCCAGGGCCGCCAGCAGCCGCTGCCCCAGCAGGGCTGGATCCACCCCCTCGCCCACCGCCACAACGCGGCCGACGCATTCACCCCCAAACGGCACCTGGGCCGCCGCATCCAGCCCCAGCTGGCGGCTGTAGCTGCGCAGCAGGCCCAGGGCATTGAGCACATCGCGGAAGTTGAGGCCCGTGGCCTCCACCGCCAGCTCCAACTCCCCCGCCGCTGGCCCCTGGGGCGGCAGCGGCGCCGGCACCAGGCTTTCCAGCATCCCAAAGCTGCCCGTGGCAAAGCGGAACCGCTCCGGTGGCAACCGCAACAACCGCTGCCGCAGCAGCCGCTGGCCATCAAACGCCAGGGCGGGCTCCTGCTCCGCCAGCGCCGCAATCCGGCCCCAGGGGATCGGCAACCGCTGGCGGCGCGCCCCCTGCGGCAGCCAAAGGGTGAACCAACGGCTGGCGGGCTTCTCCAAGGCCGCCGTGCGCACAAACGCCGCCAGGGCCTCCTGCAGAGGCCCCTGGCCCTCCAGCACCAGCCACAGCTGGGGCGGGCCCTGCTGCGCCAAAGCCAGCAGGTCCGCCAGGGCCTGCTCCAGGGGCTGATCCGGATCAGACCAATGCAGCTGCGGTGCTTCTGGGCCGCTGGGCTGTGCCTCGCGGCTCTCGGCAGACGTGGCGGCGATCTCCTCCAGCAGCTCCCAGGCAGCGCGCACCAGCCAGCCGCTCTGGGGGGGCAGCTCGGCAGCCGAATCCGCTTCGCCAGGGGCCTGGGGGAACAGCCAATCCAACGCCTGCCGCGGCAGCCGCCGCAGCCGGAAGCCCCGCACCCAGCCAATCACCGCCCCGCCGCTGCGCAGCTCCAGATCCGCCCGCACAAAGGCCGGCTCTGCGCTGGGCTGCAGCGCCACGCGGCACTCCAACGCATCCGGCAACGGCAACTGCCGCAGCCACAGGGCCTCCAAGCCCACCGGCAGCAACAGCTGGCCCGCCGCCGCCTGCGGATCCAGGGTGGCCGCCACCGCCTGGAAACAGCCATC
>VGXS01000130.1 GCA_016873225.1 Planctomycetota bacterium
GCGGGGATCATCCATGCCGCCGGTGTGCTGGATGACGGCCTGCTGAGCCACCAAAGCCCCGAGCGCTGTGCGGCGGTGGCGGCGGCCAAGGTGCAGGGGGCCCTGCACCTGGATCGCTGCAGCCGCGGGCTGCCCCACGGCTTTTTTGTGGTGTACTCCTCGCTGGCGGCGGCCCTGGGCTCCCCGGGCCAGGTGGCCTACGGCGCCGCCAACGGCTGGCTGGATGGCCTGATGCTGCAGCGCCAGGCCGCTGGCTTGCCGGGCCTGGCCATCAATTGGGGCCCCTGGGACGGCGGCGGCATGGCCTCCCGCCATCAGGGGGGGCTGGAGCCGCTGCAGCCCGCGGAGGCCCTGGCCCTGCTGCAGCGCTGGTTGCCGCGCCAGGGGCTGGTGGCCCTGGCCCGGCTGGAGCCCGCGGCTGGCGGCCATCCCCTGGCGCCACGGCTGCAGCGGCTGGCGGCGGAGTTGCCGGCCCTGGAGGCCGATCAAGCCCTGGCGGCGGTGCAGACCGCACTGGCGGAGCTGCTGGCGGAGCTCGGAGGCTTTGCGTTGGAGGAGCTCCGGGCCGACACGCGGCTGGATGCCCTGGGGCTCGATTCGCTGATGGCGGTGGAGCTGGCCACGGCGGTGCAGGCGGGCCTGGGGGTGAGCCTGGGCCTCGGGGCCCTGGCGGGGGAGCCCACCCTGGCCAGCCTGGCGGCCCATCTCTTGGCGTTGCTGGAGAACCCCGCGGCGGGGGAGCCCACGCAGGCGGTGGATCTGGGGGCGGAGGCGCAGCTGCCGGCCGACGTACTGCCGCAGCTGGCGGCCGCCGCCGGGGGCGCGCCGTGCCCCGGCGAGGCGATCCTGTTCACCGGCGGCACCGGCTTCCTGGGGGCGTTTCTGCTGGCGGATCAGCTGCAGCGCCATCCGGAGCTGCAGATTTATGGCCTGGTGCGGGCCGAGGGGGCGGGCGCGGCCCGGGCGCGGCTGCGGCAGAACCTGGAGCATTACGGCCTCTGGCAGCACGCCTGGGCCTCGCGGATCGTGGGGCTGCCCGGGGATCTGGCCCTGCCGGGGCTGGGGGTGGCGGACGACACCTGGGGGGGCCTGCTGCCGCGGCTGGGGGGGGTCCTGCACAACGGCGCCCAGCTCAGCTATGTGGCTCCCTATGGCCAGCTGAAGGCCGCCAATGTGGGCGGCACCCTGGAGGCGCTGCGGCTGGCGGCCCGCGCCGGTCTGCCCCTGGAGTTCATCTCCAGCACCTCGGTGTATGAGGCGGAGGCCTACCGCGGCCAGCGGCTGGATGAGGGCAGTGATCTGGGGGCCTGGAAGGGCATTCACCTGGGCTACTCGCAAACCAAGTGGGTGAGCGAGCGGCTGGTGTGGCAGGCGGCCCAGGCGGGCTTGCCGGTGCGGATCTACAGGCCCCCCCTGATCGCCGGCCATTCCCACACGGGCGCCTGGCATGAGCAGGATTTCCTGCACCGCCTGGTGCGGGGTTGCCTGGCCCTGGGGCAGGCGCCGCAGCTGGCGATGGAGCTGGATCTGGTGCCGGTGGACTACGTGG
>VGXS01000131.1 GCA_016873225.1 Planctomycetota bacterium
GACCAAAGGCAGCAGGAACCAGTGCCAAGGCTTCATGTCAATGTTCCTTGAAAAGTAGTGAATCGAGAATGTTTCACTAGGGCTATATTGCCGTCTGAACAATAAAAATCATCCCGCATTCCCCAACCGGATCAATCAAAAACTTCCCGCGCCTGCTCGACATGATGGGCGTCCGCGCTGATGATTCGCCAGCCGGCGCCCTCGCGCCTCGAGAAGAGCGCGCCCTGATCGCGAAGCCCAAGGCGGGCCCGCTTAAAGGTCGACTCATGAAATCCCGCCGTGAGGGCCTCGCGCTCGAGCGTAGCGCTGGCCGCCTCGCCTCCAAGTTCCGCGAATCGCCCCTGGAGCCATGCCGCCCAAGCCGCTTCGCGCGTCGGCCCGCCCGCGGCGTCATCCGACGGGCGCCGCTCGAGATCCTCGAGGTCAAAGTCTTTGTCCGGCCCGATCCACTCGACGACGGGCGCGTGGCCCGCCTAGGCCAGAAGCTCGACCTGCCGGCCGACAATGCGGAACTCCCAAGGATCGACATCGAGCCCGTTGCTGGCCCCGACGCCGATCACCCGGCGCGCCTTGTCGCCGGGGTAATGTCCGACCTGCAGGACGGAACGCGCGACGCCCGTGAACGCTATCGAGCCCAAGCCTCGCTCGAAAGAAGGCCGGCCCGGCGCGCCCTTTGACCAATGCCTGCCGATCACCAGGGAGATGCCGAGGCTCTCCGCGAGGCGCGCGAGTAAATCAAAGATACTGCTAGTCTCTTGTTCCGATTTAGAGCTTTTGTCGGCCGGAAGTAAACCCATGATGGCGTCGACAATGACAAGCCGGGCCCCCACCGCGAGTATGTCAAACTTCAAGCGCGCGATGCACTCCTCATTCAGCACGAGGCCGCGGCGAGCCTCGCGCCCCTGGGCGTCCGTGTCCACGAACCCCCGGTGGAGGAAAACCCGATCGCGATCCGCGCCCGCGGCCTCGAGTCGAGGCCCGACGACGCAACCGACCGGGTCTTCGGGATTGATAATGATGGCCGATGTCTGCTTGATCGGGCTCGCCTCGAATCCAGGCATCATCCTGCCCATGGTGAGGCGCGCGGCGATGTCGAGCATCACAAGGCTTTTCCCGCGCTTCGGCGGGCCCTCGATGATGGTCAGCATTCCTAGGGGAATCCGACCGGGCCAGAGCCACTTGATCGGTTTCATTTCTACGGTTGAAATGGCTACCAAAGCACTCCGGGTTGTCGCGCGTGCTTTCGCGCCCTTCTCCTGTGTCATGTCAGGCTCCCGCGTATAATGTCATCGGGCGTCTCCTGCGCCCGCCTAGAGGTATGCCCGCCGCGGGATTATCGTTCGTCCCGCGGCGGGCTTTTTTGGTTGGCGTGTTACTCGGCCGCGAGCGGATTGGCCGCGCCGTCGTCCGGCCGGCATCCGTCGGCGCTCGGAACGCCCAGGCGGTCAAGCTCGGCCAGCAAGCGGTCGAACGGCGCGGGCGTCGCGACCGAGGGCTCGATGCCAAAGGCCAAGCTTGCGAGCGCAAGCAATCTCATTGCCGC
>VGXS01000132.1 GCA_016873225.1 Planctomycetota bacterium
CCTTAGTCAGACCGCGCAGACGCAGCCCCACCACCGCCGGGGCCCCCGCCAACGCCGCCGCCTCACCCCGCTGGGGCCGCTGCGGAAACAGACTCGAAAAACTGCGGCGCTGCTCATCCAGCAGCAGCTCGCGATGGGCCGTCCACTGCCGCTGGCGAAGATCGCCGTGGCGATCCAGCCAGGCCCGCCGCTTGCAGCGCAACCAACTCCGCAGCAGACGGTCGGTGAGCGCAGGGGACGCGGCTGGTGTGGGCAAGGGGCACCGGGGCGGCGAACGGCCTGGGCTCGCCCCTGTCACCGTAGGCGGCCCATCGGCTGACCCCGGGCTTACACAAGGGGGTGGGCCCGCTGCTAGCACCAGCAGCAGCACCTGCACCGCGCGCCGATGGCTTCCGCCCCGCTGCCCCTGGAGGCCAGTCCGATCGCCTTTGGCACCGATGGCTGGCGGGGCATCCTCGGGGTGGACATCACCGTGGAGCGGCTGCTGCCGGTGGCGGCGGCCGCGGCCCGGGAGCTGGAGTTCTCCGCACCGGCTGGGCTGCGCAGCCGCGAGATCGTGATCGGCTCCGACCGCCGCTTCCTGGCGCCGGAATTGGCGGAGGCCATCTGCAGCGCCGTGCGCGGCGCCGACCTGGTGCCCGTGCTCGCCGACACCCCCATCCCCACCCCCGCCGCCAGCTGGGCGGTGGTGGAGCGGGGCGCCCTCGGCGCCCTGGTGATCACCGCCAGCCACAACCCGCCGGAATGGCTGGGGCTGAAGATCAAGGGGCCCTTCGGCGGCTCCGTGGAGGGTGACTTCACCCAGCGGGTGGAGCGGCGCCTGGCGGCCGGGGGCATCACCGTGCCGATCGCCGGCGACACCCTGCGCTTCGATGCCATGGGCACCTACCTGGCGGGGTTGAAGGCGAAAGTCGACACCGCGGCCCTGAGCGCCGGCCTGGAGCGGCTGGGCTGGCAGGTGATCGTGGATCCGATGCATGGCTCGGCGGCAGGTGGCCTCAGCCGTCTGCTGGAGGGGGCCGCCGCCAGCGACCACCTGCGCGAGATCCGCTCCAACCGTGACCCCCTGTTCGGCGGCAACCCGCCGGAGCCCCTGGCGCCCTACTTGCAGCAGCTGATCGTCGAGGTGCGCGCCTCCACCCTGGCGGGCCGCCCGGCGGTGGGCATCGTGTTCGACGGCGACGGCGACCGCATCGCCGCCGTGGATGAGCAGGGCCGCTTCTGCAGCACCCAGCTGCTGATGCCGCTGTTCATCGATCACCTGGCCCGGGCCAAGGGGCTACCGGGCTCCGTGGTGAAAACCGTGAGCGGCTCCGATCTGATGCAGCTGGTGGCCGAAGGCCTGGGCCGCACGGTGCTGGACAAGCCCGTGGGCTTCAAATACATCGCCAGCGAGATGCTGGCCTCCGAGGTGCTGGTGGGGGGTGAGGAATCGGGGGGTGTGGGCTTCGGCGGCCACCTGCCGGAACGCGATGCGCTGTATGCCGCCCTGCTGTTGATCGAGGCCCTGGTGGAGGGCGGCCAGCCCCTGGGGGCCC
>VGXS01000133.1 GCA_016873225.1 Planctomycetota bacterium
CGGGCATCGTGCTCAGCAATTGGAATGGGGCCCTGCTCAGCGGGCTGATCTGGGCCCTGGCGGGCTTCGGGCTCTGGCGCCAGGGCCGCTGGCGGGGCTGGCTGCTGAGCAGTGGCCTGGCCCTGGGCCTCTCCAGCCCCTTCTGGCTGCCGGCCCTGCTGGCCCTGGGCAGCGTGCGCCCCCCCATGCCGGCGGGGTTATTCCCCACCGAATTTTTCTTTGGCGGCGGCGGCGGGCCGCGCACCTTCGCGGATCTGCTCTGGGTCCAGGGGCTCTGCCTGGCCCTGCTGCTGGCGCTGCGCGGGCTGGGCTGGGGCTGGCGGGGGTGGCGGCCGAACCCACAGGTGAGCGTGCTGGCCCCCTGGGGGTTGTGGATCGCGGTGCTGGGCCTGGTGTTGATGCTGCCGCCGGCCCAGGCGGTCTACGACCTGCTCACCCCCCTGCAGCGGATCCAATTCCCCTGGCGGTGGTTGGCCCCCGCCTGGCTCGGTGCGCTGCTGTGGTTGTGCAGCCCAGGGGCCCTCGAGCCCCAACCCGCCCGGCGGCGCTGGGGCATTGCCCTGCTGGGCCTGGCGGCCCTCGGGCTCTGGGGCGACAGCCTCGGGCGCTTCGCCGCCAACTGGGTGGGGCACGCCCCCAGCGGCTCGGAGCAACGGGCCCTGCGCCGCCTGCTGGCCTGCGATCCACTGCAGCCCTGCCCCGATGGCGTTCAAGCCCTGCCAACGCAGGGCGAGCTCAGCAAACGCTTTGTGGCCCTGGCCGATGGCCGCATCGCCCTCAGTGGCGTGCCGGATTACAGCCCTGCAGGGATTCCGGAGGCAAGCTGGAACCCGCGGCTGGCGATCTTCTGGCTGCCGCGGTGGCCCCAAACCACCTGGGCACAGTTCCAAGGGGCCGGCCGGGTGGCGTTGCTGCACCAGGGGCCGCAGCAACGCACACTGCTGGTGCAAGCCAACCAGCCGGGGCGCCTGAGGCTGATGCAGTGGGCCCATCCCCGTTGGCGGGTGCAGTGGCGCGCCATAGCAAAGGGCAACCAGCCTCCAGGACCCTGGAGCGCACCGCTGGGCCAGGGGGGACGCGATGCCGAGGGCTGGATCAGCGTGCCGCTGGCCCCCGGCCTGTGGCAGGTGGCCCTGACGTACGGCCGAGCACGCTGAGCACCCGTACGATCCCGCCATGGCCAGCAGTTCTGCCCGTCCTGCCCAGCCCCTGCTGAGTGCGGTGGTGCCGTTTCTGAATGAGGCCGCCACCCTGCCGCGGCTGATCAGCACCCTGAAGCGGGTGCTGGGGGAGCTCGGTCTCCCCTGGGAGTTGGTGCTGGTGGACGACGGCAGCCGCGATGACTCCCTGGCGGTGGCCAAACGGGAACTCCAGGGGCACCCACAGATCCAGGCCACCGTGCTCAGCCTGTCGCGCAATTTCGGCAAGGAAGCGGCGCTCACGGCGGGCCTGGAGGCGGCCCAAGGGGATGTGGTGGTGCCGCTCGATGCCGACCTGCAGGATCCGCCCG
>VGXS01000134.1 GCA_016873225.1 Planctomycetota bacterium
CATGTTTCCTTCCATCCTTGCCTGGCGTTTCCAACCATTTCCTATGCTGTTCGCTAATCTTCTCTGACATTATACGAGAGGGTATTATGTAGTAGATGAACGGATCCTCTGACTTGTGCTGAGGTATACCTCCAAGTATCCAAAAGAAATTGTCACCATAAAACTTTTCTGCTTTCCTCCCTACGCTGCAAGTCCTTCCCCCTGGAACAAATGTTTTGACCTGGATATGGACGAATTTAGTGCCCTCCACATTGCTGCAGAGGATGTCTGTATTTGGGGTGTTGCCAAGAGTCACTACTGCTGAGTAACCCATCCTGCAGAGTTGCCCTGCAATGAAGAATTGACTTGCATTGCCACGAGTGCTCTTATCCATCAGAGCAGTGCCTCCCCTCGTTCCTTCAACCACTGCCTGTGCTCAGCGTAGGCAGAGTCATGCCTGCCGACCAACTGCCAGAACTCCTTGGAGTGGTTCGGGTGGATCAGGTGGCACAACTCATGAACCACCACATAGTCAGCGATGGCATGGGGTGCCTTGATGATGTTCCAGTTGAAGATCACCTGACCCTGTTTGTCGCAGGACCCCCAACGGGACTTGAAGTTGCGGACACTCACCCCCGTTGGCGTGACCACGATCTGCTGGGCATAGCGGTTCGCCTTCTCCTGCAAATGCTCCAGGGCACGGGAGCGATACCAGTTCTGCAGGTACTGCTGGATCCTTGCCTCCCTTTGCTTGCCCTGATCGGTTGGGCGGATGGTTGCCTTGAGGTATCCACCTGAGAGACACACCCCCACCTGATGACCCTCCTGGATCTTGAGGCGGTAGTGGCGTCCCAGATAGGGGAACGACTCACCACTGAGCATTTCCTTGTTGCGGTGCGGGGGGAGCAGTCGGATCTCTGCGACCTTGCTTCTGATCCAGGGGCGTTTCCGTTGGAGGAACGCTGCCACCCGTTCATCACCCACATGCTCTGGGACCCGCACCTGCAGGTCACTGCCAATGATGTGGAGTGCTGCAGTCCGTCTGACGGAGCGAACCACCTCCACCCTCAGACCCAGGACCTCTTCTGGGATGGCAGTCATCGGAAATGCCTCCTGCCCAGTGCCATGAATGCCTCAGTCACCTCTTTCCGCAGGTCAGGGTCGTCAAACCCCTGATCCAAGAGCGACCGCTTGATGTTCTTGGCGACGGACTTGATCTCGTCATCCTTCTGGAAGAACCCAACGATCTTGGTTGCCTCCTGGAACTCAGTGACCAGTTGCTTGGTCAGATCCAGTACCCGCTGATGGGTCTCCTCATCCATGGTCTCGTCGCCTGATGCCTTGGTGATCTCTGCCATCAGGGACCTGTAGAAGGGACCTTCTATCTCGCTCAGTCCCAGGTCTTCGTTCTGCTGGGTGCGCTCCTGCTCCATCCCATCACGGAACAGCAGGAGTTGCTGGACCAGTTCCTCCCACTTCTGCTGGCATTTCTGGATGATCTCTTCCAGACGCA
>VGXS01000135.1 GCA_016873225.1 Planctomycetota bacterium
CCTGGCCGAGAGGTTGTCAAAAACTGCGAGTTCTTCGGTGAGGAGCAGCAAGACATCGGGCAGGCCCATGGGGTCTGGGCGCTTGGCAGCCGCGGGAGTGTTGAGTCTTGGCTCGATGTAACGAATGGTGTCGTAGCCGAAATAGCCGGCCAACCCTCCGGCAAAACGCGGCAGGCCATCGACTCGTGCAGCACGAAACTGCGAGAGATAGGCCTCAACGAATTGAAGTGGATCGCCCTCGATCTGCATGGCCGAGTGGCCATCGACCATGAGCCGAATCGAGCGATCGTGGGCCTCGATGCGGGTGCGCGCGGGCAGGCCAATGAATGAATAACGGCCAAAGCGCTCGCCGCCCACCACCGACTCCAGCAAAAAACTATTGGGTGCGGCCGCGAGTTTTAGGTAGGCCGACAGCGGCGTATCGAGATCGGCCTGAAGGCTTCGCCCAACGGGAATTCGGTTGAAGCCTTGCTGGGCCAAGGCGCAGAAGGACTCAAATTCGGTGCTCATGTGCATGGCCTGTTTTGATGATGAGCGGGTCCTGCATGCGCATCAGCGTGACTTAAATGCCTGCTCAATGGCGTCTTTGGCCACCGCGCCCTGCAGGCGCTTGCCACTGGGCACAAACGATGTGGGCGTGGCCTGCACACCCAGGCTGTTGCCCAGCGCAAGGATTTTGTCTTTGGGGAAATCGCAGCCGGCCGCAGCCGCCGGGGGCTCCTTGCCCTGGAGCATCCAGTCATCCCATGCGGCTTGGCGGTCTTTGGCGCACCAGGCGTTGCGCGAGACGGTCGTGGATTCAGCCCGCAGGATGGGATAGAAGTAGGTGTAGATGGTCACGTTCTCCAGGCCCATGAGGGTGGCGCGAAACTTTCTGCAGAAGCTGCAATAGGGGTCTTCAAAGACCACGATGCTGCGGCGGCCTTGGCCCCCATCGCCAATCACGGTCTTCATGGCGAGTTCAATAGGCAGCTTCGAGAAGTCCACGGCCTGGAGCACCTCTAAGCGATCGGCGGTAATGTTTTGTCCGCTCTTCAGACGAATGAGCTGGCCCTCCACAATGGCGAACTGGCCCTTCTCATCGGCATACAGAAGGTCACTGCCAATACGAACCTCATAGAGGCCAGGCATGGGCGTCTTCGAGACCGAATCCACCTTGAAGCGGCCTTTGAGCCAGGCCTCGACGTTGTCTTTAATCGGCTTGGCAATGGCTGCAGGTGCGGGTTCAGGTTGAGCCGCCTTCTGGGCCATGGCGGGGCTCGCCACAAATGTTGTGAGCGCGGTGAGCATGGAGAGCGTTGTGAGCGCTGCGAACCCCATGAGCCCAGACGTCAAGAAAGTGCGCGCGAAGGCGGGGAAATTCTTCAAGTGGATGACCTCATCGATAACCGAATAAATGAACCGAAA
>VGXS01000136.1 GCA_016873225.1 Planctomycetota bacterium
GGCCGCCGCCGGCTGCTGGGGCAACCAGGCCGCCACCGCATCCGCCAACTGCCGCAACCCCGCCTCCGAACCGGCGCTGAGCAACAGCCAATCCCGCTCCCGCAGGGGGGGCAAGGGTGGCGACAGCTCTGGGGCCTGCTCCAGCAGCACGTGGGCGTTGGTGCCGCTGAAGCCAAAGGAGCTCACCGCCGCCCGCCGCGGCCCCGCGCCGGCGTGCCAAGGCTCGGCGGCGGTGGGGATGCGCAGGGCCCAGTCGTTCCAGTTGAGGTAGGGGGTGGGCTGGCGCAGGTGCAGGTGCGGCGGAATCTGGCCGTGCTGCACCATCAGCACCGCCTTGATCAGCCCGGCGATGCCGGCGGCCCCCTCCAGGTGGCCCAGGTTGGTCTTCACCGAACCCAAGCGCAGCGGCTCCGCCCGCCCCGGCCGCCCATAGATCGGCGCCAGAGCCTTGAGCTCAATCGGATCCCCCAGGGGCGTGCCGGTGCCGTGGGCCTCGAGCACGCCGATGTCTTCGGGCTGGAGCTGGGCCTGCTCCAGGCAGCGGCTGATCAGGGCCGCCTGGGCCTGGCCGTTGGGCACCGTGAGGCCGGCACTGGCGCCGTCTTGATTCACGGCGCTGCCCCGCAGCACCGCCAGCACCGGATCGCCTGCCGCCAGGGCATCAGAGAGGCGCTTGAGCACCACCACCCCGCAGCCCTCGCCGCGCACATAGCCATCGGCGGCGGCATCGAAGGTTTTGCAGTGGCCGTCGGCCGCCATCATTCCGCTGCGGGCGAAGCAGAGGCTGTTCACCGGCGTGAGCAGCAGACTCACGCCCCCCGCCAAGGCCAGATCGGTGCTGCGATCGCGCAGGCTGCGGCAGGCCAGATCCACCGCCACCAGAGAGCTGGAGCAGGCGGTGTCAATGGCCAGGGCCGGCCCCTGCAGCCCCAGGGCGTAGGCCAACCGGCCTGGAGCCATGGCAAAGCTGGTGCCGGTGGCGAAATACATGTCGAGGTTGCTATCGGGGCTCTGGCCCCGCAGCTGCCGCCAGGCGTAATCACCCGTGCAGATGCCGAAGTACACCCCCGCCGCCTGGCCCCGCAACTGCTCGCCGCTGAGGGCCGCCCGCTCCAGCGCCTCCTGGGCCACCTCGAGCAGTAGGCGGTGCTGGGGATCGATCGCTTGAGCCTCCCGCGGTGAGATGCCAAAGCGGCCCGGATCAAACTGCTCCGGCGCCGCCAGAAACGCCCCATGGCGGCAATGCATCTTGCCGGGAGTGCCGGGGCTGGGGTTGTAGAAGCGCTCCAGCGGCCAGCGGCTGGGCGGCACCTCCGACACCGCCTCCCCCCCCTCCAGCAGAAAGCGCCAGTAGGCCTCCG
>VGXS01000137.1 GCA_016873225.1 Planctomycetota bacterium
CCGGCCTCCGATCGTTGAGGCAGAGGGCGTGCACCATCTGATGACCTTTGCCAAAATGACCGGGGCCCATGTTTATGTGGTGCATTTGAGCTGTGAGGAGGCGCTGCATGAGGCAACCCGCGCGCGCCAGCGGGGGGTGAAGGCGTGGGTAGAGACGCTCATCCAGTACCTGGTCACCGACAAGACCTTTGCCGAGCGGCCCAACTTCGAAGGGGCCAAATTTGTGATGTCGCCACCTCTGCGGGACAAAAAGAACCAGCCGGTTCTGTGGAACGGGTTGCAGCAGGGGTTCATCGACACCCTGGCGACCGACCACGCCCCGTTTGATTTCAAGGGCCAGAAGGAGATGGGCCGGTCGGATTTCACCAAGATCCCCAACGGGATTCCCTCGCTGGAGGACCGGGTGACACTGCTCTACACCCACGGGGTGAAGACGGGGAAACTGGACCTGTGCCGGTTTGTGGACGTGGCCAGCACGGCGGCGGCGCGGTTGTTTGGGTTGGCCCCGCGGAAAGGGGCCGTGTCGGTCGGGGCAGATGCAGATCTGGTGGTATGGCATCCAGACGCGCCGGGAACGATCTCGGCCAAGACCCATCACATGAACATCGACTACAGCGCGTTTGAGGGTTGGAAAACGGTGGGGAAGCCAGAGGTGGTGACGGTCCGTGGGGAAGTGGCGTTCCAAGACGGCAAGTTCACCGGCAAGCTCGGGAGGGGGAAGTTTCTCGCACGGGAAGCGACCCACGGAGGATGACGCCGGGGCAGAAGTTTCGCGAGGCGGTCCGGCGGGAACGTCCGTTGCAGGTGGCCGGGGTGATCCACGCTCTCGCGGCCAAGCTGGCCGAGGAAGCGGGTTTCCGAGCCTTGTACGTTTCCGGGGCCGGGGTGGCCAATGCGTCTTTTGGGAAACCGGATCTGGGTCTGACCACCTTGGAGCAGGTGGCAGAGGAGGTGAGCCGGATCAGCCGTGCCACCGACCTGCCGGTATTGGTGGATATCGATACCGGCTGGGGCCGGAATCTTTTTTCCGGGCGGACCATGAAGTTGCTCCATCAGGCCGGAGCGGCCGCGGTGCATCTGGAGGACCAGGTGGAGCAGAAGCGGTGCGGCCACCGTCCGGGCAAGCGACTTGTGCCGGTGGCGGAGATGGTGAAACGGATCCGGGCGGCGGTGAAAACGCGGCCGAGTCCTGATCTTGTGGTGATGGCGCGGACCGATGCGGCCGGGGTGGAAGGACTGGATGCGGCCATTCACCGGGCCCAGCGATATGTCCAGGCGGGCGCGGACATGATTTTCGCCGAGGCTTTGGGCTCGCTGGCTGCCTACGAGAAGTTTTGCC
>VGXS01000138.1 GCA_016873225.1 Planctomycetota bacterium
CACTGATGGCAGGAAAAGACCAGCCGGACAGGTTCTGCCGCGAGATCTTGATGGCCGTCCATCATGGCTGCCGTATCAGACGCGGGTGGCTGATCTTGATGAACTGTCCCGGTGGTACGGTAGCAGTTCACCATACGGTATCGGCATCATCTGCGGTGACATATCCGGTTCGCTGATCGTCCTTGACTGTGAATCTGAAGAAGTCTGGCTGGACATCGAACGGGAAGCGCGGGCCGCTGGTGGCCGGCTACAGCAGCTGGTGGACGGTGCCACGCTAACAGTGACACCATCAGGTGGCCGGCACCTGTTTATCCATCTGGATGGAACTACTCCGCCAGGAACTGTGCTGGCACGCGATGTGAACCGTGAAGTGTTGGTAGAGACACGCGGCGCCGGCCACTATGTCGTGGCGCCGGGATCACCAGCCAGCGTTCATGAGACGAACCAGCCCTATCAGCTGATTCGCCGCGGAACGGAAATCGGAAATACTTTTGAGGATGTTGGCAAGCTCTGGTCTATCGAAGAACTGGAACTAATCCTGTCAATCGCGCGGAGTTTCAACCGGTATGTTCCACCAGAACAGATCCGGACCGGTTCGACCACTAGCACATCTGCGGCAACAGCGGACAGTGACAGTCCTGGTTCGACATGGAACAGAATCGGTGACTGGTCCGAGATCCTTGAACCGTTCGGCTGGCGCGCGGTAGGTTCCCGCGGTGACACAGTCCTATGGTGCCGGCCCGGTAAGACCAGCGGCATCAGCGCCACCACTGGCCACTGCAGGACGCCGGGATCAGGTGATCTGCTGTTCGTGTTTTCATCAAATGCTACACCGTTTGAACCTGACACGGCCTACTCGAAGTTTGCAGCTTTGGCATTGCTGCATCACGCGGGGGATTTTAAGGAAGCGGCGAAGGCGCTGAAGGACCGCGGTATCGGTGGCACGGAATCAGCTGAGTTTAAGCTCAACCTAACAGTGCCACCGCCGGACACAGTCCAACCTGATGGTTCCGTTCGTGCCAGGAGATATCTGTTGAGTTCCGAACTACAGCGACTTGATCCCGAAGTCCAGTGGCTGGTCCATGGCCTGATCCGTCGCGGTGCCGGTACCATGCTGTCAGCCCATCCGAAGGCGGGGAAAACCACATTCCTGGCACATCTTCTAAAGGCTGTTGGGACTGGTGAACCGTTCCTAGGGATGGCCACAAAAGCTTGCAAAGTTCTGGTGGTGTCTGAGGAAGACCAGTCCACGCTTGCCGAACGGCGCGATGATATCGGCATCGGAAACTATGTCGGCTGGTATGTCC
>VGXS01000139.1 GCA_016873225.1 Planctomycetota bacterium
CCAGTGCCACCCACTCAATCCGCTGGGGTGCTTCCAGCACTGCCCGCTCGGTGCCGTACTTCTTCTTGATCGCCTCCTTCTCGTCGGGGGTCTTGTCCTGGAAGTAGCGGTCAAACAGGGCATCCAACGAATCGCCCGTGACCTTGGTGGTTGCCTCCCGTCCTTCGTAGAGGATCTGACAGGTGGCACCATCAGCGACTGCCTGCTCAATCGTGTAGGTGTCTATGTAGGACCCGAACTCCCCAGTGGTCTTCTCAGTGGTGATCAGGGGAGTACCCGTGAAAGCGATCTTGGGGGCATTGGGCAGAGCGGTGTTGATGGCAGCACCCAAGGACCCGTACTGAGTGCGGTGTGCCTCGTCCGCCAGAACGATGATCCGATCTGAGTCGTTCAGGCAGGAGTACCCGAAGTCCCCTTCCTGCAGTTTCTGGATCGTGGCGGTGACCAGATCAGAGGCGTCCTTGGCGAGCAGTTCCTTGAGGTGCCCGACTGATGAGGCATGAAGCACTGTCTCCCCTTGTGCCCTACGGAAGGTGGCGGTCAGTTGCTCATCCAGTTGGGTGCGGTCCGTCAGGAAGACGAGTTTGAAGTCCCGCAGCAAGGGATCCCGACGGATCTTCTGGGTGAGGAAGACCATGGTGAGGGACTTGCCTGAACCCTGGGTGTGCCAGATGACGCCGCCCTTGTCCTTGCGTTCGCCTGGTGCCTTGAGACGCTCAATGGTCTTCTGGACTGCCCTGAACTGCTGGTAACGGGCGATCTTCTTGATCGTGCGTCCGCTCTCGGTCTCAAAAATGGTGAAGTTCTGGATGATGTCCAGGAAGTTCTGGGGTGCCAGCAGTCCCTGGATCAGCAGTTGCTGGGCGTTGGCGGAAGACCCCAGTGCCTTGGCATCGGTGGGGTACGGGTCCTTCCATTCCAGGTAGTACTCCACTGGTGAGGAGATGGTCCCGACCCGTGCTCCATCCCGATAGGTGGAGACCATGACCTGGTTGTAGTGGAAGAGTTTCTCGCACCCCTCCGTGTCGCTGGGGTTTCTGAGGTTGGCGTAGCGGCGTAGTTGGTTGATGCCCTCCGCCATCGGATCGGTGACGAAGGGGGACTTGCACTCAATGACCCCCAACGGCAACCCGTTCACGAAGAGCAGGATGTCGGGAATGATGTTCTGGGATGGACCCTGGATCTTGAACTGATCAACGCAGAGGAACTCGTTGTTACCTGGGTTGTCAAAGTCAATCAGTTTCAGGGTCTGACCACGACGACCACTGCCGAGTTCCTGATCCACGCTGATGTACTGGGTGAGG
>VGXS01000140.1 GCA_016873225.1 Planctomycetota bacterium
AAGAGGATTCAGAACAAAGGTGAAGAGTTTCATGTCTATTGAAGGCAATAATCCCACTACCAAGCGGTGGGTGGACGCTCAATATGTTTTGCCGAAGCAGCGAGGTTTATCCCGCTCAGCGAGGTCCGAGATGGCGGAACTGGTTGATGCACCTATTATAACGACGGAACGCGCCTTCGTCAACTTTGTTAGCAGATCAAGACAGAAGGCGCATAACCGCCATCTATACTGGGGTTCGCCTGTGACCGCCGTGGACCCTGCTGCTCTTGCTGCTGACCTTGCTGCTCAGGGGCACGGGAAGTCCGCCTATGAAGTCCTCGAAAGCGGGCAGACCCTGGCGTTGATGGAGCAACGCCTTGCCCCCGAGGACTTCCAGACCCTCTGCAAGGTCACGGGGTGGCACCCCAAGGTCATCACCAAATTGCTGGCAATTGGACGGGACAAACGCCTGGTTCCATTGCTGCCGCAACTGCCTGGGACTTATTCCGCCATCTACCCGCTCACCACGCTCACGGACGCGGAATTGAACCTGGCGGTCTCAGAGGGGAGCTGCCGCCCTGATGCCAGCAGCAGGGAAGTCCTGGACTGGATCAAGGTCAAGCGACTGGAAGGCATGGACCTGCCCGAGACCCTTGCCTTCGTGGGCACCTCAGCAGACCCCCTAACCAAGGAGCGCAGAGCAGCACTACTGGCGGCCCTGCAACAGGCAGCACTGCCCTTTGGCGTAACCGTCGTAGAGGGCAGCGCCAAGGAGGTGGGCACTCGTAAAGCAACCAAGGCATCCAGAGAGACCATCGCCCAGCAGTTGCTCCATCAACTGACTTCTGACCTCACCCCCGTAGTGGAGGAAGCACCCCAGTCCTTGCTGGAGGAGTTTGAGGTGACCTCAGCAGAGGAGTTGGCAGCAGGGGAGATACGAACCCTCACAGGTGTGCTGGTGCGTCTGGTAGGAGGCAGCGAGGGAATGTGGGAGTCCTATGGACCGCACTACTGCCGCAAGGTGGCACTGGAGTTCAACCGCACCGAGTCAAGGGCACAACGCTTCAACTACCGAAAGCGGTTGCTGGAGGTCAAAGGCAAGCATCAGCATTTGGCGGATCTGGTGGATGCCCTGCTGGAGCACCAGATGAACTGAGGGGTCACCACCTTTCCCTCAAGCGCCTCTGCTGCTGGCGTTGCTTGACCTGATGGTTGAGACGTGACTGGTGACCCGCCTGCTGCTGTGGTGAGCGCATCGGCGGCAATTTGGTCACCTTGGGTGCTGCAGGAGCAACAGGCGCTGCTGGGGGCACCGCAGGGC
>VGXS01000141.1 GCA_016873225.1 Planctomycetota bacterium
TGGTGCTGTTGCTGGCTGTGGGGCTGCTGATCGGGCGCGCCGGGCTCGACCTGGTGCAACCGGAGAGTCTGGGGCGGGGGCTGGAGCCCGTGGTGGCCCTGCTGGTGAGCCTGGTGCTGTTCGATGGTGGCCTGCAGCTGCGGCTGGCGGGCCGTGAGCTGCAGCGGGCCGTGGTGCAGCTGGTGTTGGTGCGCGCCCTGCTGGGGCTGCTGGGGGGCGCCGTGCTGGCCCACGGCCTGGCGGGTCTGGATTGGCCGCTGGCCTGGGTGTTCGGGGCCATCGCCCTGGCCACCGGCCCCACGGTGATCACCCCGTTGCTGCTGCAGATGCGGCTGCAGTCCGGGTTGGCGCGGCTGCTGGAGGCCGAGGGGTTGATCCTCGAGCCCGCTGCAGCGGTGCTGGCGTTGTTGCTGCTGCAATTGGCCCTTGGCGATCTGCACCGCTGGCAGGACGTGGCGACCCTGCTGCTGTTGCGGCTGGGGGGTGGCGCCCTGGTGGGCGCCTGTGCCGGCGGGCTGCTGGTGTGGCTGTTGGGCCGGCTGCCGGCCGCCGCCGATGCCCTGCAGCTGCAGCTCACCCTGGGGCTGCTGTTTCTGCTGGTGGCCGCCACGGAGGTGCTGCTGCCGGAGGGGGGGCTGCCGGCGGCGGTGACGGCCGGTGTGGTGGTGGGCCTGCGGTTGGATCAGCGGGCCACCCAGCTCGATGAGTGGATCGCCCAGTTGGCCCAGCTGGCGATCACGGTGCTGTTTCCGCTGCTGGCGGCCGATCTGTCCTGGGCGGAATTAAGCCCCTTGGGATGGGGCGGCGTGCTCTGCGTGTTGGCGTTGTCGCCGCTGCGCTGGCTGGTGGTGCAGCTCAGCGGTTTGGGGTTGGCTTCGTTTGGGTGGCGGGAAAAGCTGCTGGTGGCCTGGATGGCCCCGCGGGGAATCGTGACCGCCGCGGTGGCCAGCCTGTTTGCCCTGCAACTCAACCAGGCGGGTGTCGCCGGCGGTGGGGCCCTCAAGGGGCTGGTGTTTCTCACCATCCTGTTGAGCGTGACCCTGCAGGGGCTCACGGCGCCGGCCTTGGCTGCTCGCCTGGGGTTGGTGAGCCCGGAGCCGGAGGGGCCAGGGGCCTTAGAGGCAGCGGGCGATGCGTTCGCGGGCCTCGCCGCTGGGTTGGAGCAGCAGCCAGGTGGTGAGCAGGTCGGGCCCCTGGAGACTGCCGAGTAGGGCGGCCCGCAGCGTTTTCATTAACACCCCTTTCTTCACGCCGGCGGTGGCAACAGCCTCCCCCAGCAGGGCCTGGG
>VGXS01000142.1 GCA_016873225.1 Planctomycetota bacterium
CCTACGTTTTTAACCGCAGCAACCTGGAGCGCTACAGCGGCGGCCGCTACTGCACCACCTGCCCGCTGACGCAGCGGGGCTGCCCGTTTGACGCCAGCTACGAGGAGCTGGCCAGCCGGCTGTTCCCAGGCGTCGAGCCCAGCGGGGGCCGCTGAGCCATGCAGCACCCGATCCTCTGGATCCACGGCGAGGCCCTCAGCCCCCGCAACCCCGCCCTGCTGGCGCACCCCGGGCGCCCGGCAGTGTTTGTGTTTGATACGGCCCTGCTGGAGGGCGCCACGCCCGCAGCAGCCCTCAGCCTCAAGCGCATCGGCTTTCTCTATGAGTGCCTGCTGGAGCTGCCGGTGACCCTGCGCCAGGGGGATGTGGCCGAGGAGCTGCTGGCCTTTGCCCAGGCCCATGGTGCTGACGGCATCGTCACCAGTGCCGCCACCGACCCGCGCTTCAGCGCCATCTGCCGCCAGCTGGAGCAGCACCTGCCGCTGCAGGTGCTCGAGCCGCAGCCCTTCGTGGAGCTGGAGGGCCCCGTGGAGCTGGGCCGCTTCAGCCGCTACTGGCGCCGGGCCGAACCAGCGGTGTGGCGGCTCTGGTGTGGCGGCTCTGGCCTGGGGGCTAGGGCGCCTGGCTGCCCCTGAGCAGCGCCTCCTCCCGCTGACGCACCTCCGAGGCTGGGGGCAGCAGGTCTTGCTCCTCCACCAGGGGGAAGGTTTGCACGCGGATTTCAGCGGCGTTGCGGGGCGGTTCGCTCCACTGCCAGCGCGCCTTGGGCGCCCGGGCCGTGCAGAGGGCCTGCAGTTCGCGGCGCAGGGCACGGCGCACGTCCTGCCGGGCTACGGCCTCAAACAACTCCGCACGGGTGGCCAGGCCCGAGCTGAAAGGCGCACTGCCGTTGCCGTTGAACAGCCGGGCCGGATCCGCCAGCCAGCGGGGCCGGCACAGCCCGGGCTGGGTGGTGTCGGTTTCCAGCCACAGGTGCAGGCCATAGCCATCGGGCTGGCTCACGATCGCCAGGCCGTCGTGGGGCTGGGCGCGCTGCAAGGGGTAGATCGCCCAACTGGCCCGCCGGTGGGCCGGCACACAGGCCGTCAGCAGCACCAGCGCCAGCGGCGCCCCCCATCTCCAACGCACCGGCAAGCGCCCATCGCCACAGAATGCGCTGCATCCTGCCCCAGCCCACCGGCTGCCGCCGCCATGGTGCTCACCGCCTCGCAGATGTTGCCCCTCGGCAGCCCCTTACCCCCCATGCAGCTGCAACAGGTCTGGGGGCCTGAGGGCCCCCTGGGCA
>VGXS01000143.1 GCA_016873225.1 Planctomycetota bacterium
ATCTGCGCTGCAGGCTAGGCCCCGCGTGCCGCGGCTTGGTGGGGCCAGCTGCTTAGCGTTGAACCAGTGCGATCAGGAATGCGGCATGCGGATTCTGCTGGTGGGCTGCAGTGGCTTTGTGGGCCGGACCCTGGTGCCGCTGCTGCTGCAACACGGCCACCAGCTCACGCTGGTGAGCCGTTCACCCCAGCCGCTGCCAGCCCTGCAGCACGAGCAGCTCACCCGCCTGCAGGCCAACCCCGCCGATCCCGCCGCCTGGGGGCAACCGGCCCTGCAGCAGGCCCTGGCCCATGCCGAAGCGGTGGTGAATCTGGCGGGTGAGCCCATCGCCGAAAAGCGCTGGAGCCCCGCCCACCTGCAGCTGCTGCACGACAGCCGCATCCACACCACCCGCGCCCTGGTGGCGGCCCTGGCGGCGTTGCCCGCCGGCCACGGGCCCACGGTGCTGCTCAATGGCTCCGCCATCGGCTACTACGGCACCAGCACCACCGCCAGCTTCACCGAAACCAGTGCCGCCGGCAGCGATGTGTTGGGGCGTCTCTGCCAGGCCTGGGAGGCGGAGGCCCAGGCGGCCGCGGCGCGCTGCCGCTTGGTGATCCTGCGCATCGGCATCGTGCTGGGGGGGGATGGCGGCGCCCTGGGCAAGATGCTGCCGGTGTTCCGCCTGGGGTTCGGTGGCCCCATCGGTGATGGCCAGCAATGGATGAGCTGGATTTCCCGCCACGACCTCTGCCAGCTGATCGCCCGGGCCCTGGAGGATTCCGCCTTCAGCGGCACCTACAACGCCGTGGCGCCAGAGCCCTGCTCAATGGCCACGTTTGCGGCGGCGCTGGGCCGCTGCCTGGGGCGCCCCAGCCTGCTGCCGGTGCCCGGCCCCCTGCTGCAGCTCCTGCTCGGAGATGGCGCCAAGGTGGTGCTGGAGGGCCAGCGGGTGCTGCCGGAGCGCCTGCAGCAGCAGGGCTTTGCCTTCCGCGATGGCCAGCTCAGCGCGGCCCTCGCCGCCGCCACCAGTTGAGGGCCCAGCCCAGCACGCCGCTGAGGATGGCCGATCCCATCAACAGGCCGATGGCGGGGGTGAACAGGGGCTCCCACAGCCGCTGAAACAAATCCAGCGGCCCCTCCACACCGCGGCTATGGCAGACCACCGCCACGCCAAACCAGAGGGCCCCGGCGATCACCACGAACACATCGATCACCAGGAGGGTGTCGATCCAGCCCTTGAGCCGTTGGCCCCAGCTGGGCTC
>VGXS01000144.1 GCA_016873225.1 Planctomycetota bacterium
AAAAACATCACCACCCGCATGCGAAACCGCCGCAGCCGCTCACCGCGCCGCCAGGTTTGCTCGTACACCGTGAGCGGCGGTTCAAAGCTGGTGACCCAATCATTCGCAAACTGATCGCGGGGCCGGACATCGATGAAGGCATCAAACAACCGCGGAAACGGCTTTTGCGGGCCGCTGTTCCACACCCGTGTGGCGGCCGGCTCCAGCTCCAGCCGCAACTCCACCGCCGCCGGATCCGTGAAGCCAAACACCTGGTGGATGGTGCTGGTGTGCTCCGTTTCGGTGAAGTTGTCGAGGGTGAGCTCCAGGGGCGCAGGCACCTGGTGCAGCGTGATACCCGCCGGCAGCAGATCCCCCTGGGGCCAGGCCGGCAACGGCGGAGGCGCGGCCTCCCCCGGCGGCGGCTGCCGCAGCCAGATCAGCCCCTGGGCCTCCCGCACCTGAAAAGCCGGCTGCCGCAGCCCCGCCGCCGGCATCAGTGGGCACTGCACCGCCCCATCGGGGCCAAACCGCCAGCTGTGGTAGGCGCACACCAGTTGCTCCCCCTGCACCCGCCCCGCCGCCAACGACATGCGCCGGTGCGGACACACCTCCGCCAGGGCCGCCGCCTGGCCGCCGGCGGTGCGAAACAGCACCAACGGCTCGCCGCAGAGTTGGCGCCGCAAGGGCCGGCGCCCCAGCTGGCGGCTCGGCAGCAGCGGATGCCAATGGCGCAGCCCGGCGCGGTAGCGGCAGGGGGGCTCAGCCATGCACCAGCAGCTCCGCCAGGAAGGTGCGGGCGTAGGGGTCCACCAGCTCGGCAAAGCCGGGGCAGTGCACCCCCAGGGGCTCGAGCCGCTGCAGGGTTTGGCTGCAGCTGGGGCGGGCCTTGTGGGGCGGCTGGTTGAGCTCCGGATAGGTGAGCTGCTCCGGGCCCCAGCGGTGCGTGAAGAAGGGCTGCAGCGGATAGAGGGGGTTACTGGGCTGCTGGGCCAAGGCCTCTAGCCAGGGGGCCAGCGGCACCGCCCGCAGCGGCGCCCCCCGCTCGATCAGGCCCGCCAGGAAGTCGGCCCACAGCACCGGCTGAGGATGCTGCAGATGCAGCACATCCGGGCCGGGCCCGCCTGCGGGGATGGGCGTCCAGGCCAGGGCCCCCACGGCGGCGGCCACGTAATCCACCGGCACCAGATCCAGCTCCATAGCCAGCTGCGGCGCCTGCCCCAGGGCCAGGCAGCCCCGCACCAGGCGGTGCAG
>VGXS01000145.1 GCA_016873225.1 Planctomycetota bacterium
CGCAGGGCCCGTTGCTCCTGCCGGCTGGGGGCGTGCCCCACCCAATTGGCGGCAAAGCGTCCAAGGCTGTCGCCCCAGAGGCCCAGGGCCGCCAGAACCATCACGGCGCTGCCCCAGCGCCGCTTGGCCGGTTGGGGCTCGAGGGCCCCTGGGCTGCACAACCACAGCAGGGCCCCCAGCCAGGCGGGCGCCAACCACCGCCAGGGGAATTGGATGCGTTGCAGGGGCGTGAGCAGGTCGTAGACCGCCTGGGCAGGCGGCAGCATCAGCGCAAGGCCCAGGACCGCGATCAACAGACCCCAGGGGGCCAGCAAGCTCACCTGTGGGCTCGGCCTCCATCCGCGCCAGCCCCAGCCCAACCCGCGCAGCGCCAGCAGCAGGGCCAGGCAGAGGCCCTGGATCCAAAGCAGATCCGCGAAGGTGCGCGGCCCGCCGCCGCCGCCAAAGAAAAATTCGGTGGCGAATAACCCCGTCGGCATGGGGGGGCGCACGCCGCCAAGGGCCAGCAGGGCCGGCAGCCAGAAGGGGCTGGAGAGGCCCAGGGCCAGGCCACTGCTCAGCAGCCAGCCCCGCCAGCGGCCTGGGCGCCAGAGCCCAAAGCCCGCCAGGGCCCAGATCAGCCCGGTGAGCAGGGCCCCATTCCAATTGCTGAGCACGATGCCCGCCAGGGCCGCTGTGCTCAGGGGAATGCCCCAGCGGCGTCTCCGTTCGAGCCCCAGCAGCCCGAGGGCCAGCCACCACAGCAACGCCTGGGCCAGGGCCTCCGGCCAGGCTCCGCGCACATAGAGATTCACCCACAGGTAGGGGTTGAGGGCGGCGGTGAGCAGCAACAGCCAGCGCCACCCCCCCGGCCGCAACCAGGCCTGGGCCAGGGTCGCCGCACCGAGGGCATTCACCAGCAGGATCATCAGCAGGCCGCCGGCCATGGCCTGGTCGGGCGGCACCCCGATCAGCATCGGCAAGCCACTGATCACGCGAAACAGCGGCGGATAGATCAGCAGTGCGAAGCTGCCGGCCCCAGCCCAGGGCAGATCACTCCAGGTGGGCCACAGCCAGCCCGCCTGCAGCTGCCGCACCCAGGCCACGCTCCAGCCCAGGTGCAGGAAGCCATCCGGTGTGTCGAGCGGCAGGCCAGCCACCCCCAGGGGCAGCCACACCAGCAGCGCCAGGGCCACAGCCGCTGCCCATCGCCACTGCCCCATGGACACCCCTG
>VGXS01000146.1 GCA_016873225.1 Planctomycetota bacterium
ATTCAGGCTAATAGATCAGGCTTGGCTGCACAACTCATTCTTGTTGACTCTTGTGAAAGCTGTCAAGTGAGATTTTTCAACATCTAGAAATATCTGATGATCGCATCAGCGAAGCCGCTGCAGCTCATCGGCTCCACCCGCGGCTCCATCAAACGCGCCAAATCGTAGGTGACTTCCTTGTGGGCGATGGCGGCGCTCAGCCCAGCGGTGATCAGGTCTGCCGCCTCCTGCCAGCCCATGAATTCGAGCATCATCACGCCACTGAGGATCACGGATCCGGGGTTGATGCGGTCGAGGCCGGC
Source organism: Planctomycetota bacterium (assembly GCA_016873225.1). GTDB lineage: Bacteria > Planctomycetota > Planctomycetia > Gemmatales > Gemmataceae > REEB421. The sequence continues at coordinate 303 of VGXS01000146.1, forward strand.
GTGCTTGGGGGCTGTGCCATGGGTGGCTTCGAAGATGGCCGCGGTGTCGCCGATGTTGGCGCCGGGGGCCATGCCCAGGCCGCCCACCACGGCGGCGGCGGCATCGGAGATGTAATCGCCGTTGAGGTTGAGGGTGGCGAGGATCGAGTAGTCGGCGGGGCGGGTCTGGATCTGCTGGAAGATGCTGTCGGCGATGCGGTCGTCCACCATCACCATCCGCTTCCATTGGCCATTGCCGTGGGTGGCGCCGATGGCATCCAGCACCCCCTGCACTTCGCTGCAGATCGCCTGTTGCTTCTCCGGGGTCATGGCGTCGTAGCCCGGATCCACCATGCGGGCGTTGGCCTCCACCGAGAGGCCAGGGTTTTGGTCGAGGTTGTCGAGGATCCAGCTCTCCCGCTCGGTGACGCAGTCGGCACGGAATTCCGTGGTGGCCAGCTCGTAGCCCCAGTCGCGGAAAGCGCCCTCCGTGAATTTCATGATGTTGCCCTTGTGCACCAGGGTCACGTGGCGCTTGTCGCCCTCGAGACGCAGGGCGTGCTGGATGGCCTTGCGGATGTGGCGCTGGCTGCCGTGCTTGCTCACCGGCTTGATGCCGATGCCGGAGCCCGCCGGGATCTGGCGGTTGCCGAGCTTGCCGTTGGCCGGGATCACCACCGTGTTGAGGTGTTGGATCAGCTCTTGGCACACGGGATCGTTGGCCTCCCACTCGATCCCCATGTAGATGTCCTCGGTGTTTTCGCGGTAGACGATCACGTCGAGGTCCTGGGGCCGCTTGTGGGGGCTGGGGGTGCCTTCGTAGTAGCGGCAGGGGCGCACGCAGCAGTAGAGATCGAAGATCTGCCGCAGGGCCACGTTCAGGGAGCGGATGCCGCCGCCGATGGGGGTGGTGA
>VGXS01000147.1 GCA_016873225.1 Planctomycetota bacterium
CACTCTTCCCGGCGCAAGCCACACCCGGCCAGTAGTGCAATAAATGCGGAATCCCGCCGGCGCACCGTCTCATGCGGGGACAGTGTGGCCGCGGCCCGGGCCAGTTTGTTGAGTTCGTCGTGAGACAATTGCCGGCCGGTGGCATGGTGTCCGGCGCGCCGCTTCACTTTGGTGCGTGGGTGGGACTGGCACCGTTGCAGGGTGTCCGCATCCAACACGCCGGCCCGGTACGCCGCGCGCATGATTCCTAGCAGTGCCGCTTCATGTCGTGCCTTATTTGCCGGTTGCCAGTTGGGGTGGTGTTGGATGCGAGCTAGTAGTGCAGCCACGCCACCGGCCCCCAAGCCGGGCCAGTTCACTAGGTACGGATTCCCTGCACCCAACCACCGGGCCAGTTCCCGGAGTGCGGATTCCATCGCACGCCGGCCGGAATCGGTGCGCAGTGTGGCCAAGTAGAGCTGCACCAGTTCGTGCGGCCGGAGGACACCCACCGCGGACACGGCCCCACCACCCACCGGCACCAGTTCCATGAGTTCCGACATGTCGCACCCCCCCGTGTGTGTGCATTGAAGCGCACTAGAAGTTCAATTCTATTTACCTTGAAATCGGTTGCAGCTGCAAGTGTTGTTTAAGTGCCGCGTTCGTTTTCTCGTGTTTTCTAGTTAACACGGGTGCGTGTGTTGACTAAGGGGCACCACCTTGCCTAACCTTGCCTTGTCACCGGAGAACCTTGCGCATGGATCAATTGGTTCCGTACACGACAGTTGCCGAACTGGCCGCCCGGCTGAACATCACGAAACAAGCCGTGTGGGGGTTGGTGCGCCGCGGAGTTATTACCCCACCCATCCGGTTCAGCACGCGGCACCATGTTTGGCACGCCGACACCGCGGAACAAATAGTGCGTTCCCGGGAATCGACACGGCAGGAAGTGAAACACACCAAGGCCGCACGCCTACGCGCCCGTTTGGCACGCGATCGCGCGGCATTGGATGCACTGGAAAGTGCGGGTGGCGCATGACCCGGCCGGACTTCCTCGACACTTTTGATATGGTGCCCGGTGGTGCACTGCTGGCCCGGAAAGTGGCGTTTCAGTGGGAACGGGCCGGCCAGTGCACCGCGTGGGCGCGTGAAACACTAGACCGGGAACGATGTGCCCAACAGGTGTGTCCGTTGTTCCCGCATGAGTTTGTCACCC
>VGXS01000148.1 GCA_016873225.1 Planctomycetota bacterium
GCAGTGCGGGCGAAGGCGTGATCGTGGCGATCGAGGCCGTCAGCCGCAACCGCTCGGTGTTTGTGCACAGCGGCCGGATCGAGCGCGGCAGCCTGGCCGTGGGCGATCTGGTGAATGCCCAGGTGGATCGGGCCTGCCGCCGCCGCGCCCAGGCCAACCACACGGCCACCCACCTGCTCCAGGCGGCCCTCAAGCAGGTGGTGGATCCGGGCATCGGCCAGGCCGGCTCGCTGGTGGATTTCGATCGCCTGCGCTTCGACTTCCACTGCCCCCGGGCTGTGACGCCGGCCGAGCTCGAGCAGATCGAGGCCCTGATCAACGGCTGGATCGCAGGCGCCCATACCCTGCAGGTGGCGGAGATGGCGATCGAGCAGGCCAAGGCCGCTGGCGCAGTAGCGATGTTTGGTGAAAAGTACGCCGATGTGGTGCGGGTTGTGGACGTGCCCGGCGTGTCGATGGAGCTCTGCGGCGGCACCCACGTGGCCAACACCGCCGAGATCGGCCTGTTCAAGATCGTCAGCGAGAACGGCGTGGCCGCCGGCATCCGCCGCATCGAAGCGGTGGCCGGCCCCGCGGTGCTGGCTTATCTCAACGAGCGCGATGCGGTGGTGAAGCAACTGGGCGAGCGCTTCAAGGCCCAGCCCGCCGAGATCGTGGAGCGGGTGGGCCAGCTGGCCGAGGAGCTCAAGGCCACGCAAAAAGCCTTGGCGGCGGCCCGCGGCGAGCTGGCGGCGGCCAAAGCCTCAGCTCTGGCGGCCCAGGTCGAAGCCGTGGGGGCCGGGCTGGATGGATCCCCCTTTCAGCTGCTGGTGGCCCGCCTCGATGGCGTGGAGGGCGCCGGGCTGCAGGGGGCGGCACAAAGCCTGGCCGACCAGCTGGGCGATGGCGCCGCCGTGGTGCTGGGCGGCCTGCCCGATCCCGCTGATCTCGGCAAGGTGATCCTGGCGGCGGCCTTTGGCCAGGCGGTGATCGCTGCCGGTCCCAAGGCCGGGGCCTTCATCGGTGGGCTGGCCAAGGCCTGCGGCGGCGGCGGCGGCGGCCGGCCCAACCTGGCCCAGGCCGGCGGGCGCGACGGGGCGGCCCTGGATGGGGCACTGGAGCAGGCGCGCGCCGAGCTGCTGGCGGCGCTGAGCTGAGCGACTCGCGGCCAGCTGGCGAACTGCTCCCGCTGGCTGGCGTGGCGGGACAGCG
>VGXS01000149.1 GCA_016873225.1 Planctomycetota bacterium
CGGCCACGCACACCGCCTGGGCCCGCTGGCTCACCAGGGCCATCTCGATGTGGCTGGCCTCCGGCACCCAGCGGGCCCGGTAGCGGAAGCCAGCGGGATCGAAGTTGCCCTGCAGGTCGCGGTTGAGCCGCGCCAACAGGTTGAACGCAAAGGCGGCGGAGATGCCGGCCCGGTCGTTGTAGGCCGCCTCCAGCCGCTCCACCGCCTTGGGCTGGTCGATGCCGATCAGCAGCCGGCCCCCCGGCCCCAGCAGCCGCCGGAACTGGGCCAGCAGGGCCGTGGCGGCGGCCGGTTCGAAATTGCCCAGGGAGCTGCCGGGGAAGAAGCCCAGGTGCGCACTGCCGCTCAGCAGCGGGTGGGGGGGCAGCTCCTGCAGCTGGCTGTAGTCGCAGCAGATGCCCAGGATCGGCACCGCGGGGAAGTCCTGTTGCAAGCGGCCGCAGGCCTCCCCCAGGTGCTCGGCGCTGATGTCGAGGGCCACGTAGGCGGGATCCCGCAGGGCCCGTAGCAGCGGCGCCACCTTGCGGGCGCTGCCGGCGCCGAACTCCACCAGGGTGCCGGGCCCAAGGGCCGCGGCGATGGCGGGGGCCTGAGCGTCCAGCAGGGCGGTTTCCGTGGCGGTGAGGCTGTATTCGGGCTGCTGGCAGATCAGCTCAAACAGCCGTGAGCCCTCCGCGTCGTACAGAAACCAGGCGGGCAGTTGCTTGGGGCTGCCGCTGAGCCCCTCCACCACCAGGGTCCGCATGTCCGCCGGTTTGGGGTGCAGATCCAGCAGCTCAGGCATCACGGGCCAGGCGCAGGCCACTGGCCATCCAGCGGCTCGCCGGTGGGTAGAAGTTGCGATAAGTGTTTCGCCCGTGGCCGGCGGGGGTGAGGAAGCAGCTGCCGCGCAGCACGAATTGTGAGCACATGAACTTGCCGTTGTATTCCCCCACGGCGCCGGCAGCCGGCTGGAAGCCCGGGTAAGGGCGATAGGGGCTGGCGGTCCACTGCCACAGGCCGCCGTGGGCCTGCAGCAGGCCGCCCGCCGCCGCCAGCTCCCATTCCGCTTCGCTGGGGAGCCGGGCCCCCGCCCAGCGGGCATAGGCATCCGCCTCAAACCAGCTCAGGTGCCGCACCGGTGCCTCCGGATGCCGGGGGCGCCGTCCCGCCAGGGTGAATTCCCACTCCCCCCTCCAGTAGCGCG
>VGXS01000150.1 GCA_016873225.1 Planctomycetota bacterium
GCGGCGCTGCCCGGGGGCTGGGGCGTGGCGGCGGTGTGGGCGGCTGGGGGCAAGGCCAGGGAGGGGTCGGCTGCGGGCACGGGCACCCACACGAGGGTGGATGGGCTGCTGCCGGCCGCAGCGCCGGATGGGGCGGGGGGCACGGGCTGCCACAGCGGTTGGGCGCCTGAGGCGGGGGCCTTCAGCCCTGGGGCCGGCAGGGGTGCCCAGCGAGGCTGCTGGTTTGCGGGGCTGTTGGGCTGGGGCGGCAGGCCGCGCCACTGCACGGGGGGTTGGGCAGGGGCCGGGATCTCGGCCTGCGCCTGAGCGACTAACGGAGCGGCTCCCCCCCCAAGGGCCAGGGCCCAGGCGAGCGCCGCCCGTTTAGGCCGCGGCATCGGCGGGGGGCTGGTGGGCGAGCAGCAGCCAGCCGGTGATCGGGCGCCCCTGAAGGTTGAGTTGTTGGCGCAGGCTGGCGAGTTGGCTGCGGGTGGCGCTGCCGAGGCTGGTGATCAGGAGCTGGTGGTCGCAGCCTGCGGCCCCCACCAGATCGGCGCTGCAGTGCAGCTCGGTGTGGGGCAGCTGATGCTGCAACTGGCTGAGCAGGCGCTGCACGGCCGGGGCCTTGGGGGCGAGGCCCACGGGCACCAGGGCCACGCGGTGGCTGCCGGCCAGGGCGCCGCGGGCCAGCAGGCTGAGTTCGCCGCTGGGGGCTTGGGGATCGAGCTGGGCCAGCAGCGGGCCGGGGAGGAGCTGTTGCAGCTCGTCTTCGGAGAACACGCGGCCACTGCGGCGGTCTGCCACCAGGGCGGCACCGCAGCCGGCCACCAGGCCGGCCAAGAGTCCCAAAGCCATGATCCTGCCCTTTTTGGGGGCCACGGGGCGATCCAGCAGGGTGGGTTTGGAGATCAGTTCCCAGGGTTCCTGCTTGCGGGCCTGTTCGAGGGCCAGGGCCTGGCGTTCTGTCTCCAGGCGGGTGAGGGTGGCTTCATCGCGGGCGGCATCGCGCAGCAATTCGCGGTAGCGGATCAACACCCCCTTGGGCCGCTCAGCGGCGGCCAGGCGGGCCTGGGCTGCCGTGCGCTTGGCCAGCAAGTAGCCATAGGTTTGTCGCCTGAGGGTGGCGATCAGCACAGCGCGCCGTTGCTTGAGCTGGCGAATGCTGTCTTCCCGGTTGGTGAATTTGGCCTGCAGGTTGGC
>VGXS01000151.1 GCA_016873225.1 Planctomycetota bacterium
CCTCCCGTGTCGGTTCCGGTGGCAGCAGGAATATGGCCCGCCGCGACGGCCGCCGCAGAGCCGCCCGATGATCCGCCCGGTACAGCAAGTGGATCCCAGGGGTTTTTCACTGGCCCAAAGGCGGAGTGGGTGTTGCCTGAGCCCATCGCAAATTCATCACAGTTCAGTTTTGCGGCGCAGACCATGCCGGCTGTCGCCAGGCGCTGGACAACGGTCGCATCGAAGGGGCTTAAGTAGCCACGAAGAATCTTTGAGGCGGCCGTTGTCGGCCAGCCGCGGGTGACAAAAATATCTTTATGGGCAATGGGCAATCCCAGCAATGAAAACCCGGGCCTTTCGCGTTGCGCGGCTTCAGGCCGCATGGCATCGAGCCGCTGTTGGGCGGCTTTGGCCTGGCCGAGTGTCGCCTCCGGCAGTAGCGAGAGCACCGAATTGGTCTGATCGGCGGCCAGCCGGTCCAGCGTCCACTGGGCAAGCTCCACAGCGCTAAAGTCCCGCCGGGCAAGGCCTGTGGCCAGGCCCGAGAGGTCTGAAAACGGTGGAATCGCAGCGCTCATTCCACGACCCGAGGAACGATAAATAGGCCGTCGGCGGTCTGGGGGGCGCTGGCCATAAGGTCATCTCGGGCCGGAAGTGGTTCGGCCACATCGGCACGGAGCCTCAGGCCCACATCATGGGGATGGGCCATTGGCGCAACGCCGGCGGTCGGGGCCTGGGACAGTTCACCAACCCAGTTCAGGACCGACTGAAGCGCGGGCAGCGTTTCGTCGCGCTCCCGATCGGAGAGGGCGAGCCGGGCAAGCCGGGCGAGTTTTTCGAGGTCTTGGGCGTTTAGGTTCACGGCGCAGAAATCAACAGGGACGTTTGCTTTATTATCCTTTTCTTTTGCAGCAGGGTTCTCATGCTTGGATTTCTTCGTAATTATTTCTCCCAGGACATCGCCATTGACCTGGGCACCGCCAACACTCTCATCTATGTGAAGGGCAAGGGCATCGTGCTGGACGAGCCCTCAGTGGTCGCAATCCGATACGAGGGCGGCAACGGCGGCAAAAAAGTCATTGAGGCCGTCGGCCATAAGGCCAAACAAATGCTGGGCAAGGTTCCCGGCAACATTGAGGCAATCCGTCCGATGAAGGATGGGGTCATCGCCGA
>VGXS01000152.1 GCA_016873225.1 Planctomycetota bacterium
TCGGTTTCTGGGTGATCGGGCTCGCGCATCAGGCTCTGGCGATAGGCGGCGATCGCTGCGGCGATGTCGCCGCGGCGGCGCTCAATCAGCCCCAGGGCGCGCCAGCCCAGCGCCAGCTCGGGCGCCGCTTGGCTCGCCGCTGCTGCCCATTGAGCGGCCTCATCCAGCTGCCCCTGCTCCAGCAGCAGCAAGGCCAGGTTGATCTGGGCTCCCAGGGTGAGCCGGCCTGGCAGGGCCAGGGCCAGGGCCTCGCGGTAGTGGGCGGCGGCCGCCTGCACAGCGCCGCTGCTGGCTTGGGCCAGGGCCAGGTGCAGCAGCAGCTCGTAGCGCTCGCTCGGGGCATCCGTTGGGCAGTTCTCCAGCCCCTGGTGCAGCAGCTGCAGACCCCGGTTGGTGTTGCCGGCGCTGATCTCCAGCGCGCCGAGCTTGGCGCAGGCGTAGGGGTCGCCGGGGTGCTCAGCGAGCTCGGCTTCCATCGCCTGGCGCAGACGCGCGGCTTTGTTGCCGCTGCTCAGCAGTTCAGGGCTGTACCCCTCGTGCAGCAAAGCCGGCACTCGGCAGTCGAGCACGCGCCAGTGCGCTTCGCGCTCGAGCAGCGCGGCAACGCTGTCGTCGACCATGCTGTGGTAGCGGCCACTCCAGCGCACGGCGCTGTGGCGGCGAAACAGCCGGCTCACATTGGAGTAGGGAGACTGGGCGGCTCCCAGCTCACGGCGCAGCAGGTTGATCAGCAGCACATCAGGCTCGGCCATGAGCTGGCGCAGGGGCTCTTTGGCCTGCTCGAGCAGCAGCTCGTCGGCATCGAGCACCAGCACCCAATCGCCGCGCACGTGCTGCAGGGCCTGGTTGCGGGCCGGGGCAAAATCACCGGGCCAGGCCATGTGGTGCACCACAGCGCCGCAGCGCTCGGCGATGGCCGCCGTGGCGTCGCTTGAGCCGGTGTCCAGCAGCACCATCTCATCGACAAAGCCTGCCACCGAGGCCAGGCAGCGTTCGAGCCGCTCGGCCTCATTGCGCACGATCATCGACAGGCTGAGCATGGTCATCGGCGGGCTGCTCGCATGTTCGCTGCTGGGGCTCAATCGGTGAAGCCTGAGCTGCCGGCCCCGGCGTGGCGCTCTGCCCCCAG
>VGXS01000153.1 GCA_016873225.1 Planctomycetota bacterium
CCCGGGTGGCCCTGCTCACCGACAGCGCCAGTCGCCTGGGGGTGTGGGTGCCGCGGGTCCAACGCCATGGCCTGCTGGTGGGGTTGGGCACGCCACGGCCGCGGCTTCAGTTCATCGAAAAAGACACGGGTGTGCGCCCCGGCGATCTGATCACCACCTCCCCCGCCAGCACCCTGCTGCCCCCCAACCTCACGGTGGGGGTGGTGCAGAGCGTCAATGAGCAGCTGGTGCCGGCCCCGGATGCGGTGGTTCAGCTCAGTGCCCCGGTGGATGCGATCGACTGGGTGCAGGTGGTGACCCGCTAGCGATGGGGGTGCTGCATCGCCAGCGCTGGTGTGGGGCTACGGGCCTAGCGGTGCCCCTGCTCACCCTGGCCTCACCCGCGCTGTTGAAGCTGGGCGGTGTGCCCCCCAGCTGGGCGGTGTTGTGGCTGTTGCCCTGGGCCCTGGTGGATGGGCCCGTCTCCGGTGCCGTGGCGGGCCTGGCCCTGGGGCTGGTGCTCGATGGGCTGCACTTGGGGAGTGCGTCTGAAGTGCCGGCCCTGGCCTTGCTGGGCTGGTGGTGGGGCCGCCTGGGCCGCCGCGGGGTGCCGATTGAGCGCAGCTTCAGCCTGGGGCTGTTGGCCCTGTTGGGCACGGCGCTGCTGGGGGCCAGCCTGCTGCTGCAGCAACACGCGCTCGATGCCCTGCCCCTGCCGCTGGTGGGGCTGCACACACTCGTGGCCCAGAGCCTGATCACCGCACTGCTGGCACCGGTGCTCTGTTCGCTGCTGTTGCTGCGCTGGCGGCGGTTGGCGGAGCTGCGCGGATGAGCCGGATGCCCCCCAGACGCCTGGTGTTGCAGCGGCTTGCTGCCGGTGTGGCCGCAGCGGCGGTTGCCATGGGTTTGGGCCTGGGGGTGTCCGCCTGCCGGCCGCAAGCCAAGCCCGCGGCCGGCCGCACGATTCAGTTTTGGACCCTGGATCTGGCTCCGAAATTCAACGGCTACATCCAGGGGGTGATCGCCGCCTGGGAGCGCCAGAACCCCGGCTACCGCGTGGTGTGGACCGATGTGCCCTGGGGCTCGGTGGAGCGCAAGTTGCTGGCGGCGGTGTTCGCCCGCACCGCCCCCGACGTGGTGAACC
>VGXS01000154.1 GCA_016873225.1 Planctomycetota bacterium
AAGGCCAGCCGCATCAGCCCAGAATGGCAGGCCTTGCACGGGTGGCCATGGGGCGTTGGCGGTGGGCGGCGGCGGCTGTGGCCCTGGCGCTGCTGGTGTGGCTGCCCCTGGGGATCGCCGGCCTACCGCTCGACACCCCGGATGGCTTCCTACACCTGGGCTGGAGCGTGGCCTGGGTGCGGCAGTTGCAGGCGGGCTGGCTGTGGCCCACCTGGAGTGATCTGCCCTGGGCGGGGGCCGGCAGCTTCGCCCTGCTGATCTATCCGCCGCTGTTTCGGGTGATCAGCGGCCTGCCGATGCTGATCGGGGTACCTCCCGACCAGGCCATCGCCAGCGGCCTGCTGGTGATCCTGCTGGTGAATGCCCTCGGTGCGGCAGCACTGGCCCAGGCCTGGTTGCGGCCGGGGGGGTGGCGCTGGCTGTTGCTGCTCACCGCCGCCCTCAACCCCTACCTGTGGGTCAACCTCTACGTGCGCGGAGCCTGGCCGGAGGCCCTGGCCCAGGCGTTGCTGTGGTGGCTGGCCCTCGGCCTGCTGGGGCTCGAACGGAGGCGCTGCTGGGGCATACCCCTGAGCACGGCGGCCCTGGCGGGCATCGTGCTCAGCAATTGGAATGGGGCCCTGCTCAGCGGGCTGATCTGGGCCCTGGCCGGCTTTGGGCTCTGGCGCCAGGGCCGCTGGCGGGGCTGGCTGCTGAGCAGTGGCCTGGCCCTGGGCCTCTCCAGCCCCTTCTGGCTGCCGGCCCTGCTGGCCCTGAGCGGCGTGCGCCCCCCCATGCCGGCGGGGTTATTCGCCACCGAATTTTTCTTTGGCGGCGGCGGCGGGCCGCGCACCTTCGCGGATCTGCTGTGGATCCAGGGGCTCTGCCTGGCGCTGCTGCTAGCGCTGCGCGGGCTGGGCTGGGGATGGCGGGGATGGCGGCCGAACCCACAGGTGAGCGTGCTGGCCCCCTGGGGGTTGTGGATCGCGGTGCTGGGCCTGGTGTTGATGCTGCCGCCGGCCCAGGCGGTCTACGACCTGCTCACCCCCCTGCAGCGGATCCAATTCCCCTGGCGGTGGTTGGCCCCCGCCTGGCTCGGTGCGCTGCTGTGGTTGTGCAGCCCAGGGGCCCTCGAGCCCCAAC
>VGXS01000155.1 GCA_016873225.1 Planctomycetota bacterium
CTCCCACTGGGAACTCATGTGCATGGCTACTTTGTCACGCCGCCGGCCGGCGAAGAAGCGACGATTCCACCCCTGCCTGACGACAAGAAGCAGTTTGCCATCGCCGAGAATCACGCACTGTTGATCGAAGACGACTTCAGTTTTTATCAACGTCGAGGTCAGGCGTGGAAAGTCGTCTCGATCGATGTCGCCAAGGAGAAAATCAAGCTCGAACCGATCGCCACAGGGCCGGCCGGCGCAGCAAAAGCTCCGGTGCCGATGAAACAAGGACCGCTGCTGCCGGGGGGCAATGAACCCGGCAAGCTCGTGAAAGCTGGTATCAACACACCCTTCACGTTCGATATCGATGGACGTTCGGAGATTTGGCAGGGACGACAACTCGTCGAACTCGGCGCGATACGACCGGGCGACAACGTGCAATTCAACCTGGCGTGGTGTCAGGGTTGGGGTCAGGGCGAGTTCCGTGTTGGACGTCTGTGGCTCGACGAAGAGAGCCGAACACGGGCGACCGAACGGCAACGGCAGCGCCATGTGCAATATGAGCGCGAACGCTGGACCGCTGGTTGGATCGATCACATCGAGCACTTCGATTACGGCGGCGGCATCGTCACGGCGACGCCAGCGGCCACGGCACCACCAACTTGCCGATCCTGTTGGCGGGGGGCGGCTATCGGCACGGTCAACATATCGCTGGAGACACGGGGAATAACACCCCGCTGGCGAAGTTGTACGTCAACATGCTGCAGAGGTTCGGCGTGCCAACGGACAAGTTCGGCTCCGGCGCTGGTACCATTACGGAACTGAGTTAATCTAACGGCAGGTGAAAAGTTACTCGTGAACCCGCATCAACTCGGCCCCAATTAGAGAATCAACAGACATGAAATACGCCATCCCCCTCCTCACCGCGCTGTTGCTCGCGCCGCTGGCCGCGCTGCTACTCGCGCCGAGGGCCGCCGTTCAGGTCCCCTCGGTTGCCTCTGCGGAGGATCCAGGAGATGTGTCACCTCAAACAGGTCGCGCGGCGGCGATCGAATCCACGGCCGTGGTCGCGTTCACGGCGCCTGATAAGGACTTTTTAAGAAACCATTGCCTTGAATGTCACGAGGGAAAATCGGCGCAGCG
>VGXS01000156.1 GCA_016873225.1 Planctomycetota bacterium
ACGACTGCACCTTCTCCCTCGGGGATTCGCTGCGTCCCGGCTGTTTGCACGATGCCTCCGATGAGGCCCAGCTGGCGGAACTGAAGACCCTCGGCGAACTCACCCGCCGCGCCTGGAAGCACGACGTTCAGGTGATGGTGGAGGGCCCGGGCCATGTGCCCATGGATCAGATCGAATTCAACGTGCGCAAGCAGATGGAGGAGTGCGCCGAGGCCCCCTTCTATGTGCTGGGCCCGCTGGTCACCGACATCGCCCCCGGCTACGACCACATCACCAGTGCCATTGGTGCCGCCATGGCCGGCTGGTACGGCACGGCGATGCTCTGCTACGTGACCCCCAAGGAGCACCTCGGCCTTCCCAACCCTGAGGATGTGCGCAACGGCCTGATCGCCTACAAGATCGCCGCCCACGCCGCCGACATCGCCCGCCACCGGCCCGGCGCCCGAGACCGCGATGACGAACTCAGCCGCGCCCGCTACGCCTTCGACTGGAACAAGCAGTTCGAGCTATCGCTGGATCCCGAGCGGGCCAAGGAGTATCACGACGAAACGCTGCCGGCGGATATCTACAAGCAGGCGGAGTTCTGCTCGATGTGCGGACCCAAGCATTGCCCGATGCAAACCAAGATCACCGATGAGGATTTGAATGGTTTGGAGAAGGTGTTGGAAGAACAACAATCAGTTGCTCAAGTGTAGGCCTCATGAAGGCGGTTATCCTAGCTGGCGGATTTGGAACCCGTATTTCCGAGGAAACGAGTTCTCGCCCAAAGCCCATGATTGAGATCGGCTCCAAGCCGATCTTGTGGCACATCATGAAAATCTATAGTCACTATGGCATTAATCACTTTATAGTCTGCTGCGGATATAAGGGTTACCTTATAAAAGAATACTTTGCTAATTATTTTTTGCATACTAGCGACGTTACGTTTGATATGTCTTCAAACGAGATGGAGGTCCATGCCCGAAAGGCTGAGCCGTGGAGAGTAACGTTAATCGACACCGGGGAGTCAACGTTAACGGGAGGACGTTTAAGAAGGGTTCGAGAGCATTTGGACGATGAAACATTCTGCTTCACCTATGGTGATGGCTTGGCCGATGTGGATATATCTCGT
>VGXS01000157.1 GCA_016873225.1 Planctomycetota bacterium
GGCCTCGCAAATTAAGCCCAGCCGTCGGCCAGCCTCGGTCAGCCGAAGATCTGCATTGTCCTCTCTCAGGCTCAGCCGGTACTCCGCCCGACTCGTAAACATTCGGTAAGGCTCGGTCACGCCCTGGGTAACAAGATCGTCAGCCAACACACCCAGGTAGGCCTCATGCCGAGCCGGCACCCAGGGGTCCCGCTGCAAAACCTGAAGTGCTGCATTAAGCCCCGCCAGAAGCCCCTGAGCCGCTGCCTCCTCATAGCCCGTGGTCCCATTAATTTGGCCGGCAAAAAACAGGCCCGAAATGGGCTTAGTCTCAAGCCATGGCCTCAGGCCACGGGGGTCAAAATAATCGTATTCAATGGCGTAGCCGGGCCGAAGGATATGGGCCTCCTCAAGGCCCCGCATCGAGCGGACAAGGGCCAGCTGAACATCGAAGGGAAGGCTTGTTGAAATACCGTTGGGATAGACCTCGTGGGTCGTCAGGCCCTCGGGTTCGAGATAAATCTGATGGGAGGCCTTATCCGCAAAGCGATGCACCTTGTCCTCAATTGAGGGGCAGTAACGGGGGCCAACACCCTCAATCACGCCGGTAAACATCGGCGAACGATCCAGGCCCGACCGAATGATGTCATGCGTCTCTGAATTGGTGTGCGTGATCCAGCAGGGCACCTGCTGCGGGTGCATGGCCGGATTTCCCATAAAGGAAAAGACCGGAACGGGCGATGAATCCCCCGGCTGCTCTGCCAGCACTGAATAATTGATGGTGCGACCATCAATTCTTGGCGGGGTGCCGGTCTTGAGCCGGCCTTGGGGCAGTTTCAGCTCCTTTAGGCGGGCGGAAAGTCGAACCGAAGGCGGGTCACCCGCCCTGCCACCCGGATGATTTTCCAGCCCGATATGGATTTTTCCGTCTAAAAAGGTGCCGGCCGTCAGCACGACCTTATGGCCCTTAAATTCAATGCCCGACTGGGTTCGTACTCCCGAAACTCGGTCGGCCTCTACCAAAATATCGTCTGCCGCCTGCTGGAAAAGCCAGAGATTTTGCTGCGCCTCAAGCCGACTCCGGATGGCCTTTCGGTACAAAACACGATCCGCCTGTGCCCGAGTCGCC
>VGXS01000158.1 GCA_016873225.1 Planctomycetota bacterium
CGGCTGATGTTGCTTCTCTGAAGCCGGGTCAGTTTTTTTTGATGATTGAGTTTGTTCGGGAATGCAGCCACTTGGTGGTCATCGCATCGTCCGGTCCTGTTGCCCTGTTCCGTCTGCCAGCCATTCGAGAATTCCCAGCCCCGGTTTTTGATCCTTTGAAGACTGAGGCAGCCATTCAGGAGGCCTTGTCAGCAGAAGCGATTGTGCTAGCTGATGACGACTACATGCCGATCTCGGATTTGGATCTGCGTGTTCTGCTGCAGGAGGTTCAGCAGGCCACGCAACAATTCAGTGCTCAGATTCCAGGAGCGTCTTGGAAGGGTGTGGCGATCACGGGGATCAACAGTGCTCATCCAGGTTTGGCCCAACTCCTCGAGGATGCACTGGACCTTGAGGTGTATGTCATGCGCCCTCTTGGGGCAACAGGTGTGGGAGCGGTCACGTTTAGTTCACTCTTGGTCCATCAAAGCCTCGGCCGTTTGTTGGGTTTGGGCCTTCGCTTGTTACCCCACGATTCATTGGTGGCCTGCTCCTTGTCCCCACTGGCCGATCATCATGAATTTTTGGCGCTCCAAGATGATCTGCTTCCGCATGCAACATCAGCCGATGAGTTGGTTGATAGAGCTGAGGTGTTGATCAATCCGTTGGCGAATCAAGCTCCTGATGCTCCGCCTGCGTCACCACCACCCCTGCCGGTGCAAGAGTCCCCCTCTTGTGTTGATCAGCCATTGGTTCAAGAGACGCTGGATCAGCCCAGCATCAAGGACGAGGAGAAGGAGACGGTGTTAGAGGAGGAGGTCGTTGAGGTTTCTGAGGAGGAGGATGAGGAATGGCCCAGCCTGGGACTTGGATTGGTTGTTGGTGAGGAGACGAAGCCGGAAGCCGTGATGGTTGGGCTTGCTGAGGAGAGTGCAAGTGGAGAGTCGGAAGGGAGTGGGATTGGGGCGTTGACGTTTGCGGAAGAAGAGGAATGGCCCAGCATCAAGGACGAGGAGAAGGAGACGGTGTTAGAGGAGGAGGTCGTTGAGGTTTCTGAGGAGGAGGATGAGGAATGGCCCAGCCTGGGACTTGGATTGGTTGTTGGTGAGGAGACGAAGCCG
>VGXS01000159.1 GCA_016873225.1 Planctomycetota bacterium
CAGGGGGTAGTGGTCCGCGATCATGGCGGCGCTGCGGTGCTCCAGGGCCCAGGAGCCGGCGGCCCCGCCCCGCAGGGCCTCCACCACCTGGGGCTGATCGAGCCCCAGCCGCTCCGCCAGGGCCAGCGCCTCCGCCACCGCGGCATAGCTGCCCGCCACCAGCACCTGGTTCACCGCCTTGGCCCGTTGGCCGGCCCCCACGGCGCCGAAATGGGTGATCCGTTGGCCGATCACCGCCAGCAAAGGCCGCGCCCGCTCCAGATCCGCCGCATTGCCGCCCACCAGCACGGAGAGCGTGCCGGCCCGGGCCCCTTCGGTGCCGCCGGTGACGGGGGCATCCAGGTAGCCCACGCCCCGTGCCGCCAGGGCGGCGGCCACCGCAACGCCGGCGGCGGGACTCACCGTGGAGCAGTCGATCACCAGGCTGCCCGCCCGGAGCCCGTGGATGGCGGCCTGCGGTTGCTCCAGCAGCACGCTGCGCAGGGCGGCGTCATCACTCACGCACACCAGCACCCGATCTGCGCCGGCCACCGCCTCGGCTGGGGTGCTGGCCGCCTGGGCGCCGGCAGCCAGGAGCGGCTCCAGCCGCTCGGGGCTGCGGTTGTAGACGGTGAGCGGGTGGCCGGCCCGCAGCAGATTCAGGGCCATCGGGGCCCCCAGGGCCCCCAGGCCGAGGCAGGCCACCGCCACCGGGCTGGCTTGCGGGAGGTTGGGGGCCGCGATCAGGCTTCGTCGAGGGCGGCCACGCCGGGCAGCACCTTGCCCTCCAGCAGCTCCAGGCTGGCGCCACCGCCGGTGGAGATGTGCGACATCTTCTCGGCCAGGCCGGCCTTCTCCACCGCCGCCACGGAGTCACCGCCGCCGATGATCGTGCAGCAGCCCTGGCCGCTGAGGTCCGCCAGGGTGGTGGCGATGGCGTTGGTGCCGGCGGCGAAGGCGTCGAACTCGAACACGCCCATGGGGCCGTTCCAGATCACGGTTTTGCAGTCGGCCAGGGCGTCCTGGAACACCTTCACGGAGTCGGGGCCGATGTCCAGGCCCATCCAGCCGTCGGGGATGGACTCCACCTTGGCGATCTGGCTGTTGGCGTCGG
>VGXS01000160.1 GCA_016873225.1 Planctomycetota bacterium
GTTGTTGCTGCAGGTTGAGGGCATAGATCAACCCCAGGCAGAGCCCCCCGTAGATCACGGTGCCCTGCCAGGTGCTGAACACATCGATCGAGCCCGGTGTGAAGCGCTGCAGCAGGCCGCCGCGGCCGCCGCGGGGCTGGGGCTGGCGGGTCTCAGCTGGCAGGGCCGCATCGAGGCAACCCGTCGGCAGCTGCAGGTGCTGCTCCAGCAGCGGCAGCATCGTGCGTAGGTAGGCGCCCTCCGGCAAGCGATCGCGCCAGCCCCGCTCCAGGGCTTCAAGCACCGGGGTGCTGATGCGGGTTTCGAGGGCCAGCTGGCGCAGGTTGAGGCCACGGGCCTCCCGCTCCTCCCTCAGGCGCCGGCCGATGGCCAGCAGCGGATCTTCCGCCGCAGGCGTCCTGTCGCCCAGCGGTCCAGTGCTGTCGGTCTGGCCGCGGCGCAGCAGTCGGCCCAGCCCGCGGATTCGGTTGGCGAGCCGGGGGGGCATCAAGGCTGCAGCTCCTGTGCCTTCCATTCTTGGGGGTCCAGCCGCCGCCAGCGCCCTTCCGGCAGGGCACCCAGACCAATGCCGCCGATGGCGGTGCGCTGCAGATCCAGCACCGGGTGCCCCAGCAGCTCGGCGGTGCGGCGGATCTGACGGTTGCGCCCCTCCCGCAGCTCCAGCTCCAGCTCGGTGTTGCCCCGCTGATGTGCCAGCACCCGCAGGGCCACCGGCAGGCTGGGGCGGCCATCGAGGGGCATGCCGGCGCGCCAGCGCGCCACGCTCTCGGCGTTGGGCTCGCCCTGCACCCACACCCGGTAGCGCTTGCGGTGCGCAAAGCGCGGGTGGGTGAGCCGTAGGGTGAGGGCGCCGTCGTTGCTGAGCAGCAGGGCGCCGCGGCTGGCGGCGTCCAGGCGACCCACCGGATGCAGCCCCTGGCCCTGCGCCAGGTCGGGGGGCAGCAGGTCGAGCACCGTGGGGCGCCCCTGGGGGTCGTGGCAGCTGCTCACCACGCCCGCCGGTTTGTTGAGCAGCAGCAGCAGCGGTGCTGCCGGGGGGCGCAGGGGCTGGCCGTCGAGGCGGATGTCATCGGCCTCGGGGTTGGCCCGGT
>VGXS01000161.1 GCA_016873225.1 Planctomycetota bacterium
GCACCAGGGCCTGGGCCATGCCCAGCGCCTGGGACCCCTGGCCCGTGAACAGGAAGGCGAGCTTGCCCGGGCGGCGTGAGGCCTGGCCCCAGGCCAGCCCCTCGGGCCACTGCGGCTCCGCCGTGCCGGCCGCCACCGCCGCCAGCTGGGCCAGCAGCTGGGCGCGATCGCTGGCGAGGGCCGTGAGGCGCCGCCCCAGCTGGCTGCGGCATTGATTCGCGGTGGCGCACAGATCGGCGATCGCCAGCCGCGGCTGGAGCCGCAACAGCTGGGCCAGCTGGGCCGCCTGGGCGCGCAGGGCCGCCTCGCTGCGGGCCGACAGGGTGAGCAGCTGCACCGGCTGCTTGGCGCCATAGCGCGGGGCCGGCGCCGGCGCCGGCGGCTCCGCCAGCACCACATGGGCATTGGTGCCACCAAAGCCAAAGGAACTCACCCCCACCACCGCTGGGGCCTCGGGCTGGGGGAAGGGCTCGAGCCGCGTTTGCACCTGCAGCTTCAGGCCCTGGAAATCGATCGAGGGGTTAGGGCTACGGAAATGCAGGTTGGGGGGCAGCTGGCGGTGATGCACACACAGGGCCGCCTTGATCAGGCCCGTGATCCCCGCCGCGGTTTCGCTGTGGCCCAGGTTGGTTTTCACCGAACCCACCCGGCAGGGCTGCCCCTCTGGCCGACCCTCCCCCAGCACCGTGCCCAAGGCCCGCAGCTCAATCGGATCCCCCTGGCGGGTGCCGGTGCCGTGGGCCTCCACGTATTGGGTGGCGGCCGGGGCGATCCCCGCCCGGGCAAAGGCACGGCGCACACAGGCGATCTGGGCCCGCAGGTTGGGGGCCACCATGCCGTTGCTGCGGCCATCGGAATTCACCGCCGTGCCGTGGATCAGGGCGTAGATCGGATCACCCTCCGCCTGGGCCGCCGAAAGCGGTTTGAGCAGCACCGCCCCCGCCCCCTCCGAGCGCACGTAGCCATTGGCGGCCGCATCGAAGCTCTTGCAGCGGCCATCGGGGGCCAGCAGCCCCGCCTTGCAGAAGCTGCTCTGGATACCCGGGTGGATCAGCGCCTGCACACCCCCCGCCA
>VGXS01000162.1 GCA_016873225.1 Planctomycetota bacterium
TACGGTTCGCGACATGCTCGGAATTATGCCACCCAGCCGCAGGCCGCCAGGCCGAGGCGGCCGATACCACCGGGCGAGGCGGGGGATTTCCCCGAGGCACAAGTAGGCCCTTTTCTGCCATTGTTTCCGCCAGTCTTTTCCGCCGAAGGAGCCAGGATGTCTACAGTAACGCGTCGTAAATTTATCGGGGCAGCAGTGGGCGCAGGCGCGCTGCTGTCTTCGGGGGTTGCCCCTGCCTTTGCGCAGTCCGCGTGGCCCAATAAGCCGGTTCGATTCGTCGTGCCGTTTCCCGCTGGTGGTGGCACGGATGCTTTTGCAAGGCCCCTGGGCAAACTGCTGACCGCGCAGCTTGGACAGACCATCGTGATCGATAACCGCGGCGGAGGCGGTGGCACCATCGGCGCGGAAGCTGCAGCGAAGTCTGCTCCCGATGGCTATACGTTTTTAGTGGGTGCAGTCCATCACACCATCGCAGTCTCGCTTTACCCCAAGCTGGGCTATGACCTTCAAAAAGACCTGGTGCCGGTCACCTTGGTGTCTTCGGTGCCGAATGTGATCGTGGTCAATCCCTCGCGCGTTCCGGTCAAGAACTACCAAGAGTTTCTTGCCTTCGTGAAGGCCCGGCCCGGCAAGCTGAATTTCGGTTCCGCGGGCAGCGGCACCACCCATCACTTAATTGGCGAAATGTTTAAAGGCGCAACCGGCACCTTTATCACCCACATTCCCTATCGCGGCGCCGGTCCGGCAATGGCCGATCTACTCGCTGGCCAGATCGATATGATGTTTGATGGTCTTGGAACCTCAGTGCCTCAGATTAACTCCGGAAAGCTGACGCCGATCGCCGTTACCACCGAGAAGCGCTCATTCGCGCTGCCCAATATTCCTTCTCTGGCAGAACTGGGATTGAAAGGTTTTGATGGCAAGACCTGGTATGCGCTCTGGGCTCCTGCTGGCACGCCGCGCGATATTGTGGTTCGCATGCAGCAAGAAGTCGCCAAGGCCCTTCAGACCAAGGAACTCCAGGATGCCTGGCGGGCCCTCGGTGCAGAGGCAGGTGGCCAGTCCCCCGAGG
>VGXS01000163.1 GCA_016873225.1 Planctomycetota bacterium
CCCGGCCCCGCGGGCTGGGGCGGAATGGCGGCTTGGGGCGGCGGGGGGTGTGGAGGCCGCGGCGCTGGAGCCCTGCGAGCCCCCTGCGCCGGCGGCGGCTCCGGTGTTTGCCCCCACGGCCACCACGCTGATCAGCGGCGGCCTCGGAGCCCTGGGCCTGGCCACGGCGGAGGCGTTGCAGCGTTGGGGGGCGCGCCATCTCACGTTGGTGGCGCGCCGCGCCCCCAGCCCCGAGCACCAGCAGCGCCTGGCGGCCCTGGAGCAGTTGGGGATCGGGATCAGCCTCGAGCAGCTGGATGTGGCCGATGGCGCTGCGGTGGAGGCCCTGTTTGCCAGGTTGGCGGCGGCGGGCCGGCCCCTGGCGGGGATCATCCATGCCGCCGGCGTGCTGGATGACGGCCTGCTGAGCCACCAAAGCCCCGAGCGCTGTGCGGCGGTGGCAGCGGCCAAGGTGCAGGGGGCCTTGCACCTGGATCGCTGCAGCCGCCAGCTGCCCCATGGCTTTTTTGTGGTGTATTCCTCGCTGGCTGCCGCCCTGGGCTCCCCGGGCCAGGTGGCCTACGGCGCCGCCAACGGCTGGCTGGATGGCCTGATGCTGAAGCGCCAGGCCGCTGGCTTGCCGGGCCTGGCCATCAATTGGGGCCCCTGGGCCGGCGGCGGCATGGCCGCGCGCCATCAGGGGGGGCTGGAGCCGCTGCAGCCCGCGGAGGCCCTGGCCCTGCTGCAGCGCTGGCTGCCCCGCCAGGGGCGGGTGGCCCTGGCCCGGCTGGAGCCGGCGGCGGCTGGCCATCCCCTGGCGCCACGGCTGCAGCAGCTGGCGGCCGAGTTGCCGGCCCTGGAGGCCGATCAGGCCCTGGCGGCGGTGCAGACCGCCCTGGCGGAGCTGCTGGCGGAGCTCGGGGGCTTTGTGCTGGAGGAGCTGCGTGCCGACACGCGGCTGGATGCCCTGGGGCTCGATTCGCTGATGGCGGTGGAGCTGGCCACGGCGGTGCAGGCGGGCCTGGGGGTGAGCCTGGGCCTCGGGGCCCTGGCGGGGGAACCCACCCTGGCCAGCCTGGCGGCCCATCT
>VGXS01000164.1 GCA_016873225.1 Planctomycetota bacterium
CCGCCGCCGGAAACACCACCTGGCTGCGCAGGCGGTGGTCCGCCAGGTCTGCCGGGGCGGCCTGCGCCAGCCAAGTGCAGAAGCGCTGCTCCTGGCCGCCGGGCAAGGCCATCGGCTCCAACACAGCGGCGGCGGCCCTGGAGGCCGGCGGCGCTGCAGCCGAAGAGGGCGGAGCCCCCTGGGATTCCTTGATGTGCTCGAGCCACAGGCTGGCGGGGGCCTCCCCCTCGCCGCGCCGCTGCCACCAGTAGCGCTGCCGCTGGAAGGGGTAGCCCGGTAGGGCCACGCGGCGGTGCGGGAACGGGCGATGGAAGGCCCGCCAATCGATCGGGAAGCCCTGGCGATGCAGGCCCGCCAGGCTGGCCAGCAGCACCGCCCAGTCGCACTGCCCCGGCCGCAGGCTGGGCCACCACTGCAGCTGCGGATCGCTGAGGCACGGGCGGCCCATGCCAATCAACGTGGGCCGCGCCCCCAGCTCCACAAACGTGCCCACCCCCTGGGCCGCCGCCGAGGCCATGGCCTCGGCGAAGCGCACCGGCGCGATCACGTGGTCGCACCAGTAGTCGGGCTGGGCGATCTCCGGCCCCGCCAGCCGGCCCGTGAGGTTGCTGAGCAGCGGCAGCGCCGGCGGCGCAAAGGCGATCGTGCCCAGCAGCTGCTCAAACTCCGCCAGCATCGGCGCCATCGCCGGCGAGTGGAAGGCGTGCGACACCGCCAGCCGCTGGGCCTGCAGCCCCGCCGCAGCCGCCGCCCGCTCCAACCCCTCCAGGGCCGCCACCGGCCCAGACACCACCGTGTTGGCGGGCCCATTCAGAGCCGCCAGGGCCAGCTCGCTGGCCTGCGGCGAGGCGGCCATCAACCGCTCCACCTGGGCCTGGGACGCCAACAGCGCCAGCATGCCGCCCCCGGCCGGGAGGGCCTGCATCAGCCGGCCGCGGGCCGCCACCAGCCGCAGCGCATCCTCCAGGCTGAACACCCCCGCCAGATGGGCCGCCACCACCTCCCCCACGCTGTGGCCCAGCAGCACATCCGGCCGCAGGCCCCAGCTCAGCCAC
>VGXS01000165.1 GCA_016873225.1 Planctomycetota bacterium
CCGCCGCCCGGCTGGGGCTGCATGCGGCCCTGGTGGGCAAGCTCACCCCCCAGGAGGTGGCGCCCCTGGCCAGCCGCCTGGGCTGGCGCCTGGAACTCGACAACCCCAGCCAATGCCGCCTGGTGCGTGGCCCCCTCACCCTGCAGCTGGAGTGGGGGCGCTTCGCGGCGGTGATTCAGCAGTGCGATCTGCTGCTCTCGATGACGGGCACCGCCGCCGAGCAATGCGTGGGGCTGGGCAAGCCGGTGCTGCAGCTGGAAGGGGAAGGGCCCCAATTCACGGCGGGCTTCGCGGAGGCGCAGCGGCGGCTGCTGGGGCCCGGGGTGCTGTGCGCCGCCGCCCCCGAGGCTCCTCCCGGCAGCGAAGCCCAGCTGAACGGCACCGCCAGGCTGCTGGAGCAACTGCTGGAGCGCCTGCAGCACGATTCCGATTGGGCTCAAGAGCTGCAGCGTTTGGGGCTCGAGCGGATCGGCAGCGGTGGCGGCACCGCCAGGATGGCCGCCGATCTACGCCACCTGCTCAACGGCGAGAACCATGGCTGACAGCGGCAACGCCACCGATCCCAGCTGGGGCCAACGGCTCAAGGGCTGGATCGACACCCTCCTGGTGATCGATGTGTTCGTGGTGATCGCCGGGGCCCTGTGGTTTGGCGTGGCGGTGCTCTGCCACAGCCGCGGTGTGGAGGGGCCGCTGGATCTGTTTCAGCGGCTGTGGGAGCCGCTGTTCACCCCCGCCATCGGCCTGTTGATGGGATCGGCCATCCTCAGCGGCGTGCTGGGCTGGGCCCTCAACTGGTGGAGGCGGCGAGGGCCGCGCTGAGCTGGCCATCGCGGAACGCAAAGCCTTGCTGCTGCAGGCGCTCCGGCAGCACCCGCTGGCCCTCCAGCACCACCTTGGCGCCATCCCCCAGCAATAGCTGCAGCAGGAGCCCGGGCACCGGCAGCAGGCTGGGGCGCCCCAGACAGCGGCCCAGCGCCGCCGCAAACGTGGCCATCGAGCAGGGCTCTGGCGCCACGGCGTTATAGGTGCCGCTGAAGGCGGAATCCTCCAGGGC
>VGXS01000166.1 GCA_016873225.1 Planctomycetota bacterium
ACAACGACATAAGATTCGCGCAGCGTCTGATCAATTGCGGCCCAGGCAATCGCCAACAAGGCAAGAATCTCGGGGTCTGGTTTTTGTTGGGCAAGACGGCCACAGCGGACCTGGGCAAGGCCCCAGTAGCGGGTGCCCCGGTAAATAAGATCTTTGACGACAGGTGTGCGGGGTGCGAGCGCGCCCTGGCCCTCCGACAGTCGATGGGCGATCGCCTGGGCGGCGGCGGTAAAGCTGGCCGATAAAAGAGGGCTGCCGACAGGCCTACCCATTCATGGCCCGAGCGAACTCTCGCAATCGGGCAATACGATCCTCTGTCGCTGGATGGGTTGAGAAAAAGCCTGCCACGCCACGGGCCGAGAGCGGATTCATGATCATCATCTGCGCGGTTTCGGGGTGGCGCTCGGCTGCCTCAAACGGTATCCCCCTAGCGTAATGATCTATCTTTTCAAGTGCGCTGGCCAGGGCCAGAGGATCACCAGAAATTTCAGCGCCCCCGCGGTCGGCTTCGAACTCTCGAGCACGAGAGATCGCCATTTGAATCAGGCTGGCGGCAAGCGGCGCAAGCAACATCACCGCGATGGTCGCGATCGGATTGCTCGGCCGGCCTCCAGAATCTCTGCCGCCAAATAGCATCGCAAAGTTAGCCAACGCAGAAATCGCGCCAGCCATCGTGGCCGATATCGTCGAAATCAAAATATCGCGGTGGGCCACATGGGCCAGTTCATGGGCCATCACGCCCCGCATCTCGCGGGCCGAAAGCAGCCGCATGATGCCGGTGGTCGCGGCGACCGCCGCATTCTCGGGGTTTCGGCCTGTTGCAAACGCATTCGGTGCCTGGTCGTCAATGATGTAGACCCGGGGCATCGGGAGGCCCGCCTTATCGGCGAGCTCCTGCACCATGTTGTAGAGCTCAGGCGCAGTTGAGCCATCCACCTGCTGGGCGTTATACATCCGCAACACCAGCTTGTCAGAAAACCAATAGGCCCCAACATTCATTAAGAGTGCAAAACCAAGGGCCAAAAGCATCCCGCTCTGGCCACC
>VGXS01000167.1 GCA_016873225.1 Planctomycetota bacterium
CAGCGGCGCCAGCCCCAGGCCAGCCCCGCCAGGGCCGCCAGGCTCCAGGGGGCGGCGTTGGCCGGAAGGTTCCACAGGTAATAGAGGGGGCCGGCGCTGTAGGTGTCGCTGCCGGAGAGAAACAGCAACTTCTCCACCAGCCCCCCCACCACCGAGGGGCCGTAGTGCTGCAGGCTCAGCCCCAGCCACAGGGCCACCGGTAGCCAGCCCAGGGCCAGGCCGCACCAGAAGCGCCCATCCCACAGCAGCTGGCGCCGTTTCAGCAGCAGCAGGGGCGCCAGGGCCGCGGCGGGCAGGGCCACCATGAAGCCTTTGATCAGAAAGGTGGGCCCCATCCACAGTCCCGCGAAGAGGGGCCAGGCGGCGGCGCAGCCGGGGGTGGACCGCAGCAGGGCCCAGAGCCCCAGCAGCTCCAGGGCCAGCAGGGGCATGTCCTGGCTGGCCTGGTGGGCGTAGTTGAGCCACAGGGGGGTGAGGGCCAGCAGCAGGGCGCTGAGCCAGCCCCGGCCGGGGCTCAGCAGCTGGCGCCCCAGCTGGGCGGTGATCCAGAGGCTGGCCCCGGCCGCCAGCAGCGAGGGCAGGTGGGCGGCCCAGCCGCTGGCGCCCAGCAGTTGTTGGCTGGCGGCGATCAGCCATGGCGCGCCGATGGTGCGGTCGTAGAGGGGTTGGCCCCACCACTGGGGCGCCAGCCAGTGGCCACTGAGCTCGATCCAGCGGGCCTGCAGCATGTAATAGCCCTCGTCGTGGGCCAGGGGGCTGCGGGGGGCGGCGCTGAGCAGCAGCGGGCCCACGACCAGCAGCCCGGCTGCGGAGGCCGTGTAGCGAGGACTACGTGTCATTGCGGTTTGTGGCACACGGGGTCTTTCTGCTCTGTAACCCGCACCCGATCATGGGAGGTGACGCATTGCGTCCAATTCCTCTTTTTGGTGTGAGGACCATGAAACTGTTTCAGAAACTTCTTCTGGCGCCTGCTGCCCTAGGCTTGATGGCTCCTGTGGCCGCATCCGCCGCTGATCTCAACGTGGCTGGCATGCGCCAGTAC
>VGXS01000168.1 GCA_016873225.1 Planctomycetota bacterium
CTGGGGCCCAGCCACTGGCTGATGCTGCGCTTCTCCGGCACCGAACCGCTGCTGCGGCTCTACTGCGAAGCCCCCAGCGACGCCCGCGTGGGTGAGGTGCTGGCCTGGGCACGCCAGCTGGCGGAGGGGATCTGATGGGCACTCCGGCGGTGCTGGTGATCGCCAGCGGCAACGCCGGCAAGGTGCGCGAATTCGGCGCCCTGCTGGCGGATCTGGGGCTGCACACCCAGCCGCAGCCCGAGGGGCTGGAGGTGGAGGAAACCGGCACCAGCTTCGCCGCCAACGCCCGCCTCAAGGCCCAGGCCGTGGCACGGGCCACCGGCCAGTGGGCCCTGGCAGATGATTCGGGGCTGAGCGTGGAGGCCCTGGGGGGCGCCCCTGGGGTGCATTCAGCCCGCTATGCCAACAGCGACGCCGCCCGCATCGCCCGGCTGCTGCAGGAGCTCACCGCAGCCGGGGCCCTCAGCCCCAGCGCCCGCGGCGCCCGGTTCAGCGCCGCCCTGGCCCTGGCCAACCCCAGCGGGGAGATCGTGCTGGAGGTGGAGGGCCACTGCCCTGGCCAGATCCTCGAGGCACCCCGCGGCGAAGGCGGCTTCGGCTACGACCCGGTGTTCTACGTGCCCGAGGCGGGCCTGAGCTTTGCCGAGATGCCCCGTGAGCTCAAGGCCGAACTGGGCCACCGTGGCCGGGCCTTCGCCCTGCTCAAGCCGCAACTACAGGCCCTGCTGCAGGGGTAGGGCCGCCGGGCTCAGAACAGGCAGTAATCCAGCCGCAGGCTCACCGAGCACTCCGGCGGCGGTGCTTCCTCGGGGTTGAAGCTGCGGGCCGCCAGCAGTGGCATGGGCCGGGGGCCGCCACCACTGCGCTGATCGATCCGCAACAGCCGCACCGTCTTCAGCCCCAGGGCGCTGGCGGTGGCCTGCGCCTGTCGGCGCCCGTCCGCCAGGGCCTCCCGCAGCAGCTGGGTGTGGAGCTGCGCCTCACTGCCGCCGGCGGGCAACGCCGTGAACCCCTGCAGCGACACCCCCGGTTGCCGCCCC
>VGXS01000169.1 GCA_016873225.1 Planctomycetota bacterium
ATTCTCAATTGGATTTGGCCGGACCCTTCTGAAGTGGCACTCCAAGCGCTCCAACACCGAATGGGTGGTTGCCGCGATTCCGCTGGGCGGTTACGTCAAGATGGATGAGCCCCAGTTTGAGGCAAAATCGCTTGCCGCCCGCGCGTGGATCGTATTCGCTGGCCCCTTGGCCAATCTGATTTTTGCTTCGCTGGCCTATGCCGTTTTATTTCATTCGGGCCGCGATGAGCCGATTGCAGTGTTGGCGCAGCCCAAGGTCCAGTCGGTTGCCGCCTCGGCAGGACTGCGTGAAGGTGATCGGGTCGTCGGAATCGGTGGCAATGAGATTGTCAGCTTTAACGACATGCGCTGGCGGCTTGCACAGGCCCTCGTGGGCGAGGGCGCAGTCTCAATCAGCATGAAGATTGAGCGCGCGGGCGGGGAAGTGATCGCCGTGGTTTTACCGCTTGCGGCTTCCCAAGGCGGCGAGGGAGCTGAATCGAATGACCCTTCGGCAACGATAGCAGCGCTTGGCCTGGCGCCGATGAGTAAATCCGTGCGCGTTATCCGCGTGCAAGAGGGCAGCGTTGCCCAGTCGGCTGGACTGCGAGACGGGGATCGTATCCTTCGCGTCGGCCAGGAGGAGGTCCGCCAGCCCGATGTTGTGATTAGCAGGATTAAGGAATCCCAGGGCAAACCCATTGAGCTGATGGTCTCCGACGGTAATCAGACGGAACGCGTCGTGATCACCGCCCGAGCCGGCCAGGACGGCATCTTTCGCATCGGCGCGGTCGTGGGCGCCGAGGTCGAGACCGTCCATGTGTCCGATGGTCCATTGCAGGCCTTCGCCAAGGGTGCAACCCGAACCTGGGAGATGAGTCTTTTGACTGTCCGGGCGCTGGGAAGAATGCTGGCTGGCGAGCTCTCCTGGCGGCAAATCAGTGGTCCCGTGACGATTGCGGACGCGGCGGGCCAATCGGCGGATAACGGCCTGAAGGCTTTTGTTGGGTTTCTCGCGCTGATCAGTATCAGCATCGCGGTGCTGAACCTTCTGC
>VGXS01000170.1 GCA_016873225.1 Planctomycetota bacterium
TCTGGCTCTTCAACAAGGCCAATCTCTCGCCGGCGCAGCGACGCAGGTTCGCGGCCATCCGGCAGAATGGCCTGAAAACCGCTCGCGCGTGGGCCATCAAGGAGGAGTTCCGCTGGTTCTGGCGGCATGTCTACACCACGAGCGCCGAGGACTTCTTCAGCCAGTGGTATGCCTGGGGCGTGCGCTGTCGCCTCCGGCCCGTCATCAAGGTGGCCAGGATGCTCAAGCGCCATCTGCCGAACCTACTGAGCTACTTCCGTCACCGCATCACCAACGCCACGAGCGAGGGATTCAACAGCGTCATCCAGGCCATGAAGTACGCAGCCCGCGGCTTCCGGTCCTTCGTGAACTACAGAACGCGAATCCTGTTCTTCTGCGGGAAGCTTGACCTCACGCCGCAGCTACCCTGCCACTGAAATCCCGGAAGAACCCACTCGATGCGGGCCAGCCGACAAACGGAACCAAACCGTGTTCCCCGCACGCTTGTCGTGTGGGGAATGACCGTTGTCAATGCACGTTCATCGTCGAGCACAGGCCCGCTGAGAACCAGAGCCGGACGCACCTTCGCGGCGTAGCCCATATCTACGAGCCAGACCTCACCCCTTTTCGGCTTCGCCATGGCCGGCCTCCTCGGCGTCATACATGGCGAAGACTGACTCACCGGCCGCCGTCAGCTCCTCATCTGAGAGCGGACCAGCGTTCGCCTCAGAGATTCGAACCAACTCGAGAAGCACTGCGTGCTGCTCGCAACGTGACAGGGCGGAAAATGTGTGGATCAGTTCTACGGCGACGTCGCTCATGGGCTAGTCCTCGTGAACATCGTTATACATCACACCGTGACGGCACGCACTCGGGCCCCGCTTTCACGTGGCTAACGCTGCCGTTCAGCCAGCGGCGGTAAGTAAAGTTTCCATCAGTGACCGGCTTGGATTCTCTGTACCAGGCGATATGAGGGTTCAGGGTTGGGTCTGACCGAGGCAGACAGCCGCGTGTGCGGCTGGAGCCGAGGCCTTGGCCG
>VGXS01000171.1 GCA_016873225.1 Planctomycetota bacterium
AGATCACAGAAGAGCTGGGGATAACGCTGCAGCAGCGGCGGCAACGCCTCCAGCAACGCCCCAAGCCGCTGCAGCGAATCGGCCATGACGGCCACATCGTCTTCAAACACCAGGGCCGCATCAGCCCTCGCCTCGAGTGCCCCTTGCCAAGCCTGCGCGTGTTTGGCGCTCACGATGCGCTCCAGCTGCAGCTGCCGCCAGGCGGGGGCCAACTGCGGCTCGGGGCAGCCCAGCAGCTGCAACAGTTGTTTGGCGCGCACCCGGGCCTCCCGGGCCAACAGCTCCACACGGCGCCCGGGCTGGCGTAAGCGCCGCTGGGCAAAATCCGCCGCCAACCGCGCCTGGCTGCCCCGCAGCACCCGCCAGCGCCCCCGCCACCCCGCAGGCAAGGGCAACAGCGGCGGCTGCTCGCTGATCGCCGTGAGCGGGATCCCCAGCTGCTGCAACAGCAGCCCGATCGCCTGCCGCTGGGGCTGGCGGGCCGGGTCGTGGTGATGGATCAGGTAGGCCTGCAGCTGCGGCATCTCATCAGAAGGGATTGCCGCGCAGGTAGCGCAGGCCAAACACCAGCTCCGCCTTCAGCTGCCGCAGCCGCTGCTTGCAAGGCGGAGCCGCCGGCCGCCCCAGCTGCCGCCGCGCCCGCCGATAGGCCAACAGGCTGATCCACCAGAAGTGGAGGCGGCTGGTGAGGTTGCGGGCGAAAAAGTGGTGGTAGCTCACCGGTACCCCGTCGCAGCCAAAGGTGGACCCAACCCCGTACACCGGGGTGGTGCCCTCCAGGGGCCAGATCGGCGCGAATCGGGTGCGGAGCGGCCGGAACAGGATCGCCTCCAGAGGCAGCGGCAGGCGCCAACAGATCTCCTCCCCCACATCGGAGCGGCCGTTGATGCGCCAGGCCTGATCCCCCAGCGGCTCCAGCAGACCCTGGGAGAAACAGCAGTAGGAGGGGCCCGCAAACAGGTGCTCGCCATTGCTGATGCAGTTGGTGCGCTGGGCGTTGCCGCACAGGC
>VGXS01000172.1 GCA_016873225.1 Planctomycetota bacterium
CCACCAGCACGCTGATCGCCAGCCTGCTGCACGCCACCAACCACGACCCCACCGCCGTGATCGGGGGGGTGGTGCCCGCCTTCGGCAGCAACGGCCGCAACGGCCAGGGGGCCCTGCTGGTGGCCGAAGCCGATGAGTCCGACGGCACCCTGGTGAAGTTCCAGGCCTGGCTTGGGGTGATCACCAACCTGGAGCTCGACCACACCGACCACTACCCCGACCTGGCGGGCCTGATCGCCACCCTGCAGCGCTTCGGACGCGGCTGCCAGCAGCTGCTCGCCAACCGCGACTGCCCCATCCTGCGGGAGCAGTTTGAGGCCAGCCACTGGTGGTCGATCCAGGATCCCGAGGGGGTCGCCTTCGCCGCCATGGCCGAGCAGCTGCACGGCGACGGCACCACCGCCACCTTCTATGAAAACGGCGCGGCCGTGGGGCGCTTCCACCTGCCGCTGCCCGGGCTGCACAACCTCAGCAATGCGGTGGCCGCCATGGCCGCCTGCCGGCTGCATGGGGTGTCCTTCGCCGAATTGCGCCGGGCCGTGGAGGGCCTGCAGGCCCCCGGGCGCCGCTTCGATTACCGCGGCACCTGGCATGGCCGCCAGGTGGTGGACGACTACGCCCACCACCCCAGCGAGGTGGAGGCCACCCTGGCCACCGCACGGCTGATGGTGAGCAGCGGCCGCACCACCCTGCCGGAGGCCCCCCAGCGGCTGCTGGCCATCTTTCAGCCGCACCGCTACAGCCGCACCGCCGAATTCCTGGAGCCCTTCGCCCAGGCCCTCTGCCAGGCCGATGCGGTGATCCTGGCCCCCCTCTATGCCGCCGGTGAAGAGCCGATTCCGGGCGTCTCGAGCGCAGCCCTGGCGGCGGTGATCCAGGGTCTGCGGCCGGAGCTGCCGGTCACGGTGGCCACCAGCCTCGACACCCTCACCGATGCGGTGGTGGAGCACAGCCAGGCGGGGGATCTGGTGCTGGCCATGGGGGCCGGCGATGTGAACGG